>CAXRJI010000054.1:0-7483 GCA_964231105.1 Porticoccaceae bacterium | reverse complement strand
ACGCTATGTTTTTGTATCCTAACTTCATGCAGTGGTTACGGCAGTTACCAGCTAACCTTTAATAATCAACCTGTCTACACGCCCCCAACTATTTACAACGACTTTAAGGTTGCAGATCAAGCCTTACAAAATTGTTTAACTCAAACAATCATTGATCGGCAAATTACTGACATTCGCAACTTGCGTTTGCTTAATTGCTCGTATGCCGGCATTGAAAATTTAGACGGGCTTACGCATTTCAAATGGTTAGAAACTATTAACCTCTCGGATAATAAGATAAGCGATATAAAACCACTTATGTTTCTTGGGCAACTGCAAAAAGTAAACCTAAAAGGAAATAATTCTCTACATTGCAATGACTTAGACGCCCTTGAAAAATTTACACTAGGCCAATTAGTGGCGCCAGATAACTGCCTTAAGTAAAAAAACAGCCTACGTTAATAGACAGATTTCAGACCTATAAAATTTGTTGTCCACAAAACCTGTGGATAACTTTGTGGATGAGTGGCTGAGCAACTGGAATAAGCCCCTAAAAAGGCTATGATTGTGTTAGATTGATCATTTTTTAACCAGCATAAAAATAGCTTAAAAAACAGTAACTTAAGAATTTGATAGGCAAATATCAATAACTTACGGGGGCTTTGTGAATTTTATTTTAAATAATCAGGCTATCTGTGGAAAGATTTGCAAAATTCGACCAATTACTACTACCTGCAAGCCATGAATTACTAAAACTTGCAAGAAATATATCAGAACTTTAACGACCAATTCAATGAAAAATGTTCTAATTTTTAAGTTCTAACCAGTCAAACCCCTGATCTTGAGTTGCGTAGTAAATTTTACCAGGGCCGTTGTAAACCGATTCAATAGATTGTTTAACCTGATCAAGATCATTATTTGCCTGGCTGATGTGTGCAACAACTATATGCTGTATGCGCTTCTGATCTAAAGCAGCTATCAATGATGCTGTTTGTTCATTATTTAAATGTCCCCAAGCACCAGCAACACGGTCTTTTAGAAAACGTGGATAGCTACCCTCTTCTAACATTTTTAAATCATGATTAGCTTCGATAATAAGACCATCGCAATCACCATATAATTGACTGATATAGGGTGGCACAGAACCGAGGTCAGTTAAAATCCCAAGCTTGCGATTAGCATTAAAGAAAATAAATTGAACCGGCTCTCGGGCATCATGGGGAACTGTTGCAGGCTGTACTTTTAAGTCGCCTATCTCAAAACAACTATCGCTCTCGATAAGGTTTATACCCGCATAACTGGACGCATCAAGGCCCACTGCTCTTAGACATCCCGGGGTAACAAAAACATCAATAGAGAAACGCTGAGCAAGAGGAATAACCCCTTTCCAATGATCGCTGTGTTCGTGGGTAACCAAAATAGCATTGAGGTCTTGGGGAGTTTTACCAAGGTTTTCTAGCCGCCGAATAACATCTTTGGTAGAGAACCCACAGTCGACCATCACGCAGGTAGTTTGTGTCTCAACAAGGGTAGCATTACCCTTGCTGCCACTGCCTAGAGAAGCAAAGCGCATAGTGCCTTTCCTTAGGACATATTACCCCTAAGAACTGTCAGTAACTCCAGCGCTTCGCTGGCTGAGAGGCTGTCACCATTTGGGCTGACAACTCGAATCTCCACATTAGCGCCAACTTCCTGTACCAAGATATGATAATTGACTTCAATCACCGCATCCTCAGTGTCCTCGCCAAACCAACGCTGAAAGAAACCTGCTTCTTCTTCGAGTTGGCTGGTGAAATTTACTAAAAATATACCTTCGCTGCGGTCTTTATCAATAGTTGTATAACCGCCTCGAGAGGCTGAGTAGCTGATTGATGCCCATGTTCGATCAAAGGGTAATTTCACAAGGATATAGGGATCAGCAACATCGGGTTTTACAATTTTTACTTTGGATTCACCACCAATCTCCTGAGCCAGAAGAGACACAGAGCCATAATTTGTTTCTGAGGCAAGCTGATTGGCTATTAGGGACAACATATCTTTCTCTTTTTGATTGTCATCTGACAGCTCAGGCCATTCACTCTGGTCATCTGAACCACGCGCCTTCATTTGATGCAGAGCGGATATTTCAGTGCTGTTTGTTTGTACACCCGGCGCTATTGAGAGGCGAAATCTATGGGAGTTTTCTTCGTCTGAGGTATAGCTCAGCCAAATTGTCTCAATAATACCCTCTGAGCCTTCGGCTCGAGCAGCTGGAATACCATTTCTATTAAGCACATTGCGAACACGTGGCCACAGCTCACTGGGTGAGTTATTAACTAGCACCCATCGCTTGTTATCTATACTCTGAATTTTTACCAGCTGTTCGAAGGTATTAACTGAAATAGGCTGAGGTCTTGGTACCTCATAGGAGGCTTGCGGATCTAGTTCTGCACTAATCTGGGGAATAGGATAAGCCTGACCTAGACTGATTGCATCCATTTCTGCTGGAATAACCGTGGGCGCAGTCTCCTCGGCTAAGAGATAGTCACCGCTGCGGTCTCTAATGCCTAACCTTTCACAACCACTTACCATCAAACAAATACACAAACCACAAATAATCTTTTTCATACCCTTACTTAACCTTGTTCCTATCAGTCTTGCTAACCAAAATTTCGATTACTTTTATTTCAAAACTTGTATTTTAAACCAGCGCTAACGTTTTTAGCGCACTCAATAGTTTGACCTGATTGCCTGCAGATAGTTGCGTTAATGGCAATCTAAGTGCGTCATTTATTAATCCCATCTGACTCAGAGCCCACTTAACAGGAATTGGGTTTGACTCTAAGAACATTGCTTCATGCAAAGCTTGCAATGTTTGATCTATGCTTGCGGCCTTTTCGCCATCGCCTGAGAGGGCCGCCGCGCACATGCTGGCCATTTCTTGGGGCGCAACATTAGCAGTCACAGAGATATTGCCTTTGCCGCCCAATAGCATAAGCTCGCGTGCAGTAAAGTCATCGCCGGAATACACATAAAAGTCGTCAGACACTAGCCCTAAAAGGGTCTCTGCGCGCTGTAAGTCACCCGTGGCTTCTTTTATACCAACAATGTTATTAAGCGCGCTGAGTCGCAACACTGTCTCTGGCAACATATCACAAGCCGTTCGACCGGGTACATTGTATAAAATTTGGTCTATGGCAACGGCTTCAGCAACTGCTGCAAAATGCTGATAGAGGCCCTCTTGCGTAGGCTTGTTATAGTAGGGCGTTACCAATAAGCAGGCGTCAGCACCTAGCTGTTTTGCTGCCTGAGTCAACTCTATGGCCTCTCGAGTGCAGTTGGCGCCCGTTCCAGCAATAACAGGAATTCTGCCATCTGTTAGCTCAACAACGGTGGCAATTACACGACTGTGCTCATCGACACTGAGAGTTGCGGACTCACCTGTGGTTCCAACGGCTACAAGCGCATTGGATCCCTTTTCGATGTGCCATTCAATCAGTCGCTTTAGCGCATCGCGGTCTACATCTAATGTGTCCCGTAACATTGGAGTGACCAGGGCAACTATACTCCCAGTAATCATCTTGGATCCTTGAAATTAAAACTAAACATAAAATAAGTCTGTACTATCTTTAGTATCTGTACTATTGAACCAGTGAGCAACGTACAGGGGATTGCCTATCGTAAATTGCCCAAGAAGATTGCCTATCGCAAAAAGTATAACACTGCATGCCATCTAACTAGCCTTAGAGAAATTATATACATCCTTTTCACCCTCAGGGCGATTTTTAAATCGCCGATGTGCCCATAAATACTGTTCTGGCTTAAGGGTAATCATTTCTTCAATCTTTCTGTTCACTGTTGTCGCATCTGCTAAGTCATCACCGACAGGAAAGTTTTCCAGTGGCGGGTAGACTGTAAACTCATAACCTTTAGTTCCACTGAGGCGCACACAAGAAACAGGCAACACTTGGGCATTTGTTTTATCTGCCAGTCTAGCCGTGGTATATAACGTTGCTGCCTGCACACCAAATAAGGGAGCAAATAGCCCCTGTTTTAGCCCATAATCATGATCGGGCAGATACCACAGCTTACGATCAGCTTTTAACCCTTTAATGGCTCCACGTACATCGCTGCGCTCAATCACAGTGCAGCCTTCTATGCCATGATTTAAACGACCGCGGCTCTGAATATAATCATACACGGCATTGTTGTGGGCCCGGTACATACCATCAACCTGAGTCTTGCTACTTAAGGCAGCTGCACTAATCTCTAGGGTTGTATGATGAATACCTAGCACTATAACTGGCTTGCCTTCGAGTGCGTACAAATGCTCTAAACCACGGTATTGGATCAAAGGCTGAAGGCGTTTTTTGGGCCACCACCAGCTCATACCGGTTTCCATTAGGGCGATGCCCATACTAATAAAATTAGCTCTGAGTAACGCTTTTTGCTGCGTTTCGTCTAAGTCAGCAAAACAAATCTGTATATTTGTAAGCGCGATTTTTTTACGTCTGGTTGGCAATGTATGTAGCAACAGACCCAAGCCACTTCCGATAGAGACTAATGCCGGATAGGGCAGAAATAAAAGCAATCGCCACAGGGCAAACCAAAACCACGTCAACCAAAATTTTGGGTATAAAAGCCGCTTTGAAAATTTAGGTTTATTGGAACTCATACAGATAAAGTGTTGTCCCTATTAACTTAATGCAACTCGGGTATATCGACCTCTGGATTAACCTCTGCTTCATAGTCGACACTGGCTATCTCAAATCCAAACAGATTTAAAAACTCTTTTTTATAGCCGTCAAAGTCAGCAAAATCACTTAGATTATCATCGCTGATTGAAGCCCAATTTTGCGCAATTATGGCTTGAACATCGGGGTCCATTTCCAATTCATCTACGCGCAATCTACCCTCTTCATCGGTTCTTGGAGAGTCATGATAGAGGCACTCAGTAAATAGCCTGTAAAGTTGCTCAATACAGCCCTCATGGGTGCCTTTTTGTTTCATTTCCTTAAATAACATAGCCAAATACAGGGGCATAATGGGTATCGCTGAACTGGCCTGAGTAACCACAGCTTTTAATACTGATACACGTGCGTCTCCACCCTTTGATTGGAGTTTTTCTCGAATATCCAACACTTTTTTATCAAGATCTTTTTTGGCTTGGCCAATAGTACCGTCCCAATACAAATCCCAGGTTATTTTTTCACCAATATAGGTAAAGGCCGTGGTTTTAAAGCCATCGGCTAACACACCTGCACTATCTAGAGCATCAATCCACATCTGCCAGTCCTCGCCACCCATAACCGCAACTGTCTGATCTATATCCTGTTGCGTAGCCGCTTCAAGGGTGAACTCTTGTATTTGCTCTTTATCTGTATTGATGCCCTGCATGGTGACATTTTTACCAATGGGCTTAAGGGTTGAGTTATAAACCTCACCGGTATCAGGGTGTTGTCTACGGGGTGCTGCTAGGCTGTATATCACCAGATCAATTTGTCCAAAATCTTCCTTGATAATATCAATGGCCTGCTGCTTTACCTCATTAGAGAAAGCATCACCATTAATACTTTTGGCATAGAGCCCATCTTGTTCTGCATATTTATGGAAGGCTGCACTGTTATACCAGCCAGCAGTACCGGGCTTGCGATCCGTGCCCGGTTTTTCAAAGAAAATACCCAGCGTTGAAGCGCCGCCACCAAAGGCAGCAGAGATGCGTGCCGCAAGACCATAGCCTGTTGAAGAACCGATGACCAAAACACGTTTGGGCATATCAACCTTGGCTTGATTTTTGATGTAGTTGATTTGATTCAAAACATTGGCTTCACAGCCAGTGGGATGGGTGGTTATACACATAAAGCCGCGAACGCGGGGCTTAATGATCATTGATATTACTCCATTTGATGGGATTGGTTGGTTAATTTTACAAAGCGCGTATCATACCTTAAAAGTCAGGGTAAGAAGTATCTCTAGTTCACTTATTTATGCCATTTAAATCTATTTAATGTTCACAAGTTCAGTCTATGATCAACTTAAATTTGTGTGTCGTATATTTACGCACTTGGTACGCAGATCTTGATCCAATTTTCCAATTTTCCAATTTTTGCTGAGCCCTAATATGAAAGCAGATCAGCCCTATCCTTTTCTTGCCAAGGCATTTCTTCAAGCCTTAGAAGATAGTCAAAGTGCCTGTGCTGAAACTGGCTGGCAACCCATGCATATTAAACTCGATTCGGCATCCGATGAGATCTCTATGCCCCTTTATTTAAAGGATCATAGTATGGGTGAGTATGTATTTGATTATGCATGGGCCGATGCCTACTACCGCCATAACCTCGAGTATTACCCAAAGTTACTGACGGCTATTCCGTTTACCCCTGCCTCGGGCCCTCGAGCGGCCTTATCCAGTCCATTACAGGCTCGGCATTGTCAGCAGCTTTATGAAAGCGTTTTGGTGACTGCAGAGGAAACAGGGGCTTCTAGTTGGCATATGCTTTTTCCTGATCAACAACAACTAGAACTTTTTCAGGACTTGCCACTATTGCATCGTGAGGGTGTGCAATATCATTGGTTTAATCGTGACTATGCAACGTTTGATGATTTTTTAGGTGCTATGACCTCTCGCAAACTCAAAATTATTCGAAGAGAGCTTAAAGAAATAAGTCAACAAGTTATTAGCATTGAAATTCAGGAGGGAGCAAATATACAACCGGCCGTATGGCAGTTGTTTTATTATCTCTATGAGCGAACCTACGCCAAGCGCAACGGCACCCGCGGTTATCTAACCCAACAGTTTTTTCAACAGATAGCATCCACTATGTGCGATCAAATTGCTATGGCCGTTGCTTACAAAGACGAGCAGCCCATCGCCTGCGCTTTATATTTTTTCGATAGCCACACGCTTTATGGGCGTTATTGGGGCAGTGTTGACGAGTTTCAATTTTTACACTTTGAACTCTGCTACTACCAAGGTATTGAGTTTGCACTTAGCAAAGGCTTGCAAAGGTATGATGCTGGGGCTCAAGGTGAACACAAGATAATGCGCGGTTTTGAACCTATTAAAACCCATTCCTTGCATTGGATTAAACACGATGATTTTAGAGGGGCAATTCAGCAGTTCCTAACGGAGGAAAAGCGCTCAATTGAGATATATATAGAAAATGCAAAGGAGATACTGCCCTATAGACAAGTTGCTACAGGGCAGTAATCAGTCATTTAGACTAGAGTGACAGATAGGCTATGTTTGATAGCACCTTGACTAAATGGGTCATAAATCGACCTGCATCACCACCATTGATTAATCTATGGTCATAGGAAAGAGCAAGTGGCAGCATTAGTCGAGGCACAAATTCAGTGCCATCCCATACTGGCTTCATCTGCGATTTTGATACTCCTAATATTCCCGCCTCTGGGCTGTTAACGATAGGAGTAAACCCATTACCACCTATGGCACCGAGGCTTGAAATAGTAAAGCATCCGCCCTGCATAGCCGCAGGCTTGAGCTTGCCATCACGTGCGCTAG
>CAXRJI010000053.1:0-2399 GCA_964231105.1 Porticoccaceae bacterium | reverse complement strand
AATCTACTTAAAAGTAAGCCAACTAATCAGCGCTGGGCCGTTTTGGTCAATGAGTTTGGTGAAATTGGTGTAGATGGCAGTTTATTTGAAGGTCAGCAGAGCGAACAGCAAGATGTATTTATTCGCGAGGTCCCAGGCGGCTGTATGTGCTGTGCTGCTGGGTTGCCTATGCAGGTTGCTCTTAACCAGTTATTAGCGAAGGCAAAGCCCGATCGATTATTGATAGAGCCTACCGGTCTTGGACATCCCAAAGAGGTATTAGAGGTTCTATCAGAAGACCATTATCACAATGTGCTGTCATTACAAAAAATTCTCACCTTGGTGGATGCTAGAAAGTTATCTGAGTCGCGCTACACGGAGCATGATACGTTTAATCAGCAAATAGGCATTGCCGATGTGGTGATTGGCAATAAGACCGATCTCTATCAACACGATGAACAGAATGATCTTATTAACTATGTAAAACAGCAGGGGCAGGCCCATGCTGAAGTGATATTTGCCCAGCATGGACAGATAGATCTGTCTAAGTTGCAGGGATCCACCCAAAGCCAGCCAGCCCATTCCCATCACCACCACCATAAATCCTCCAACAATCCTTTGGCTGCAGATATTCCACTGCCAGACTGTGGATTTTTAAGTGCAAAAAATGAAGGCGAGGGCTTTACCAGTGTTGGCTGGCGCTTTTCACCCTCGAAGGTATTTAATTACCATAAATTGTTTTTACTGCTAAGTGGTTTATGCGCAGAGCGAATGAAAGCAGTTCTTATAACTGATCAAGGGATATTTGGATACAACCTGACACCCGATGGCTTAACAGAGATTCCGCTCGATGATTGCCTAGAGAGCCGTATCGAATTAATTTCAGATAAGATTAACGATTCATTGGAATCGGAGTTGCTTGCTTGTTTAAATTAGGCTAACCGCCGTAAAGTACATAGCTGTCCATTTCTAGGCTGTAAGCCGCAGACGCCATATCATTTTCAACCAGTTTTGTACTGAGAGTGCCGGAAATCCAAAACGGATCAGATAGATATTCTAGGGTTAAACCCTGAGGAGCATTAACATAGATAATCTGATTGGGCGGCGGCGGCGGAGTGTGAATACAAGCACCAAAGTAGGGGACTAGAAAGAATTCAGTAATAACCTGTTCATCATCAAATTCTAGCGGCACTACAAATCCAGGAATTCGAATGCTTTGCCCATCCATTTCCGGCATCACTCTAGTTGAAACCAATGCCTGTTGGTAACGGCTATCGCTATTTTCCATAAGTTGCTTTTGAATTTCTCCTCCAATTTGATCTTCAGGGGAGCCGTCCTCTATCTCCATTAAATACATGGGTGGGTTAACCAAAGCATCTAAGTCATCTTCCGGTATCAAATCATCCCAGTGAGCGGTCCTGTAAGTGGTATTTTCAGACGTTGCACTTTGATCCGCATAAGCCATCCCGACAGTGCAAAATGCCAATATTAGAATCACTGGCTGGGTCAGATTAACCAATTGTGTTAGCCCTTTTTTCATATTGCTAATAACTCGCCACGCTTTCGATGATGATTTGCTTGTTTGTTATATGATTTAGTATATCACCGCAATTTTTCTAGCGTTAGTTTGCACAACATAGTTTGCACAACATAGTTTGATAGCGCAGATGTTATTAAAGATTAACTCAGTGTATTATTTAAGCCTTACAACTAATTCTATCTACAGGCGTTAGGTTAACCACAAGTATGACGGCCATTGAACTTGCAAATATTTGCTTTCACTATTCAGATCGGCCTAATCACCCTGTCTTGAAAATACCTAATTGGTCTGTAAAAACAGGTGAGCAGGTATTTGTATGTGGTCCATCGGGAGGGGGAAAATCAACCCTATTAGGTCTTATTAGTGGTCTGCTTCAGCCTACGCAAGGTCAATTGACCGTGCTTGATCAGCGTCTCGATCTTATGCCTAGTAGACAACGTGACCGCTTCCGTGCCGCTTATATAGGCTATGTGTTTCAGCACTTTAACCTGATTCCCTATTTGAGTGCTATGGACAATGTTTTATTGGCCACGCGTTTTTCTTCCCCCAAAGGCACAAGCTTTGTCAAAGACGAGATAAAAACACTTTTTAGCACCTTAAATATTGATGAAACTCTTTGGCACAGCGAAACTAGTCAACTCAGTGTTGGGCAACAGCAGCGAGTGGCCATTGCCCGTGCTTTGATTAACAAGCCTCAGTTGCTAATAGCTGACGAGCCAACTTCATCTCTAGATGAAGCTAACCGCGATGCCTTTATGGCGCTTTTAATGTCGATGGTTGCGGATAACCAAATGACCTTAATTTTTGTTAGTCATGACATGTCTCTTTCAAGCTATTTCAATAGGACTGATCAGCTCAATGCATTTAATCAGCTGGAGGG
>CAXRJI010000052.1:0-6591 GCA_964231105.1 Porticoccaceae bacterium | reverse complement strand
GCTCTTTATGGCATTTACTTAACTGTGACCACCCGGTAATAAGTATTAGGTTATGCTGCATAAAACCCTCGCTGAGTGCTTAAAAAACTTGGCTACTGACTTTTTTTAACCCTATTGTCTTCTAACATAGCAAAATACTCTTTATAAGCCATTGTTTTTTATAGGAAATAAAATTTGGTATAAAAATCCCTGTATTGACCTATATCTTGATGAATTATTTGTTTATGATCTTTTATGCCTAACATTAATTTTAATAATATAAAGGGTGGTCTTATGAAAATTTTCCAAGGGTTATTATTTATTATTGCAGTGTCATTGGTAGCCGGTTGTAGTGAGCCAGATCCAGACGTGCAATTTATTGTCAACACCGTAATGGAAGACGAGGGTTGGAGTGAAAGTGACGCACAGTGCTATGCAAAAGCTTTGAAAAAGGGCATGAAAGGTGATCAATTCACTGAATTTGTCGCAGTTATGAAAAAAGATGAGCCAAGCATGGAAGATATGGGTATTTTAATGTCTATTTTGCCTGCAGCATTTGGCGCAGCAGCAAAATGTGGATTATCACTAGACTAGAGTATATAAGATGATTGAATTAAAAAAACTTGAAAATGTCTCAGCAATTGCAATCGTAGTAGCTTTTTTCTTACCCTGGGTTAATCTAGGTTTTATCAGTTTCTCTGGACACGATTTACCAAACTTATGGGATGCAGTAAATTCATTAAGTAATGCCTTCTCAGAAACAGAAAATGTATCTGCAGGGGTAAATTATTATTTAGTGGTCTATCTAGTTCCCATTTTAGCATTGGTGTTTCTGCTTTTAGAGTACTTAGGAAAACCCTCCAAAAACTTTGCAATTGTAATTAGCGCTATAAATATAGTCGCTTTTCTATATATTCTGATATTCAAATCCGAGGGAGAGTTGGGCATCTTTGGAGTTGGTATTTGGATAACGGTACTTGCCTCTTTGTTAATGCTGCTATGCTCACTGGGCGTGGTGAAATCAGGCAATAGCGAATAGTTAAGCTAACGTAATTTTCTTAGTGTCAGTTGGGTTGGTGTTCTTAGGTTTGTAGGCCTAAATTTATGGGTCTAAATTGAGGGGAAAAGATCTAGGAACTTAGCAAAAACACTAGGTGCGATATAAGCAGTTTTTGGTTCACTTTTGAATAAAGGCTGCTTAAATTGACATCAACCTAAACTGACAAGGAAAAGAAAAAAGTAAAAAGTAAAAAGTAAAAATCAAAAGCATCTTGCTTTGCTTCCCAGCAACTCAAACAAAACCCTTAAAAAAACTTTAAGCAGTATATCTTAACTCTTGTGCTGGAAGTATTTTGCTCGCCTTTCGCGCCGGATAGAGGGTTGCTAAGAGGGTCAAGCACAGGGCACTGAGAGAAATTATGGCCACATCTGACCAGCGAAAATCAAGCGGAATATAATCTATTGGATAGACCGCTGTGCTTAATAATTTTGTACCTAGTGCCGATTCCAGAGTGATTATTAAGTCGCCCACCCAATAACAGCCCAACAAACCTAAAATAATGCCAATACCTATGCCCAAGGCGCCAATAAGCACACCCTGCACTAAGAAAACTTGTTGAACCTGCCGTTGAGAAAGCCCTAGAGTCTGTAATATAGCGATATCCTGGCGCTTATTGATCACTGACATCATCAACATAGATACAACATTAAATGCAGCGATGCCTACAATCAGAAATATCAGTACTCCCACTAAATTTCGTGATAATTGAATAGCTTGATAGAGATTGCCATGGGTTTGAAACCAATCACGAAATGCGTACCCAGAGGACAACTTACCAAGTAACTCATAACCTATAGCCCTAGCATCAAGCTCATCACTAACCTGCACTCTAAAGCCTTGAATATGGTTATCAATACCAGCCATCTCTCCAACCTGATCTAGAGAGGCTATTGCCAGTATCTGATCTACCTCAGTATGGGTGGCAAATATTCCTGATACAGTAAATGTAAAAACCTGCGCCTGTCTATTTTGATCAGAGGGAATTACCAGTCTGACAACATCATCAACCTTTACATTAAGCGCTTTAGCCAAGGGTTTGGGTAGAAACAATTGTTTAGCCGTGGGTAGTTTAAGCCCGTAATTAGCCAATATTTTGCCAAAGCCCGAGGGAACCGCCTCAGGGGAAATCCCTAACACATCAATAGGTCTTGTTTTATTTGCACTGAACACTAAGCCCTGAACTTGGTTAAATGGGACAACCTCAGTAACGAGACTTGAGCTAGCTATACGCTGTTGATCTGAACGCCAATCACTTACACTCTCAGAACTGATCAACTGTACATGAGGCACAATAGATAGGATGTGATCACGCATTTCACGATCAAAACCATTCATAACTGAGAGCACTATAATTAAAAGCCCAACACCTAAAGCGAGACCAGAAAGGGCCAATAAAGATATAAAGGAAACTAACAAGCTGCCGCGTCGGGCAGATAAAAAGTAGCGCAGACCGATATAAAGAGGCATGGACTTAATCAAGCACCCTCCTCCAAACAACCCGCTTCAAGTGAAACAATTCGATCTAATTGTTTTGCAATCAACTGATCATGGGTAACCACAACAAAGCTGATATTAAGATCTTGATTTAGGCTTATCAATAATTCCATAACCGAAGCAGCTGTTTTTGGGTCCAAATTGCCCGTGGGCTCATCCATCAAAACCAAGGACGGCGATTGAGCTAAGGCTCTTGCAATTGCTACCCGCTGCCGCTCTCCACCAGAAAGCTCCGCTGGTCTGTGCTGCATTCGATCCGCTAGACCAACCCGAGCAAGCAATTCAGCCGCTTGCTCAGTGGATGCAGCAACAGATTGACCACCAATCAGGCAAGGCATAGCGACATTCTCTAAGGCGGAAAACTCACCCAAAAGATGATGAAACTGATACACAAAACCCACATGTTGATTACGCCATGCTGCCCGCTCACTGGCTGAAAGCTCTTTCCAGTCTTTACCCGCGACTGACACAGAGCCTGCACAGGCATCATCAATACCACCTAGCAAATTAAGTAAGGTGGTCTTACCTGAACCGGACACTCCGACAATAGCTAATGTTTGGCCACGGACAATATCCAGACTTAGGTTACAAATAACTGAAAGTTTATTATCAGTACCCGCTTGTAAATAGTCTCGCTTTACATCACGCGCTGATAAAATAATGTCATTGGTCATAGCGCAATGCCTCCGCTGGTAAAACTTGGCCAGCACGCCAAGCAGGATAGAGTGTGGCAAGAAAGCTCATAATTGACGCAACAACTACAACTAACAGAACATCACTCAATATAAGTTTACTAGGTAAGGCACTAATTAAATAAATAGAGGGATCAAATAAATGCATACCAAATATATGCTCGAATGCTGAGACAATATCGCCTATAAATATAGCTATAATAGACCCTAGCAGCCCACCAACAGCTACACCAAAAAAACCCACAGAAGTGCCCTGAACTATAAATAGCTTGATAATTTGATCAGAACGAGCGCCCAATGTTCTTAATACCGCAATGTCTTTGCGCTTGTCCGAAACCATTAACACAAGACTTGCGATAATATTAAATGCAGCCACTGCTATTATGACTGCTAGCAACAAGCCAACGACTATTTTTTCCATGCGCATAGCTTTAAAAAGTGCGCCCATTAGTTGTGTCCAAGACTGCCACTCAATTTGATCGGAAAATAATGGCGATATTTTGTCAACAAAGCTATCGGCACTGTGCGCATCAGCAAGTTGAATCTGCATACCCTGATAGTTATCTCCAAGGCGTAAAAGTTTGCGTGCGTCTTGCTGATGAATAAACCCTAAAGAAGCATCTACCTGAGCACCTACCTCAAAAATACCCACCACGCGCATTCTTTTTAGGCGTGGAAAAGCCCCAACTGGCGTCATGGAAACCTGTGGTAGGATTATTTCTAACATATCTCCCACATAAACATTTAAACGCCGGGCCAATTGACTGCCTAAAACAATAGCAAAATCGCCTGCCTGTAATTTTTCACTGTGTCCGCTAATCATATGCTCCGTTAGGCTGTTGCCAACATGCCAATCTAGGTCAATCCCTTGAATCATAAGTCCCTGTTGTGCATGTGCGGTTGACGCCATAGCGTAGGTCTGCACCAACGGAAAAGAAGTTGTAACTTCATTTTGACTAGACAAAACTTGCTCAAATTTTTCTATCTGGGCAGATGAAAGACCTTGAGGATCCATAAGCGTAATATGGGGTACCACTTTCAACAGTCTCTGTTTAATCTCACGATCAAAACCATTCATGACTGACAGCACAATAATTAAAGCCATCACACCCAAGGCCATCGCTAAAAATGAAAAAACAGAAATAAAGGACAAGTAACCACTTTGACGCTTACTAAAAGCGTAACGTAGCCCAATAAAAATGGATAAATTTTTGTTCATGCAGGGATTAAACAGCAAAGCCAGCAAACAGACAACTGGCATTAAAAAAACGATCTAGAGAGTGGCAATTATTGAAAGATTAATAGCACTAAAATTAATAACCCAGTGCGATATTAGACTGGGATTAGCCTTTTAATTAACGGGGACTTTGACCACCACTGGCGTCGGTAAAGGAAGCTCTAGGTGTATTTTGATCAGCAGTTTCGTCACATTTCATAGGATCACCACCACAGATCTCGCATTCATAGTTTTCCTCACCCAATGCGGCACCCACACCGCCACAGGAGCCTGAAATGGGCTTGCGCCCCATAAGTACTCCAATGGCCATCAAACCTATTAAAAGGGCAAAAATAACCATAGCTAATAAAATATCGATCACTGTTGTAAGCCCCTATATAACCGCTTGTTCTTCAGCTTGATTTGTTAATTGCTCAAACTTTTCACTACTAAGTGCTTCAAATGTATCACCGTTACTGACCAAAAGGTAGACCGCTATATTTAGCTTTTGCGCGATCTTCAGACTTTCCTCTGCTCCCATCACCAAAAATGCTGTTGCCCAAGCATCTGCTTCAGCACAGCTATTGGAAAGCACAGTGACAGAGGCGAGATTATGCTTAATTGGCTGACCAGTTCGAGAGTCAAGTATATGGGAATATCGGGTACCCTGCTGTTCAAAGTAATTTCTATAGTCTCCCGACGTGGCAACCGCCATATTATGCAACGAAATAATACGATTGACCGAGGGCATCAACTGCGGCTGCTCTATGGCTATGCGCCAAGGCTCACCGTTGGGATTTGATCCACTTACTCGAATTTCTCCACCCACTTCAATCAAATAGTCTGGCAAAGCCAACATTTCCAGCCTATCTGCCACAAGATCAACAGCGTATCCCTTGGCCACGGCGGACAGATCAAGCTCTACTTCGCGCACCTTCGCTAGGGATTGTGCATCATAAACAAGATGCTGAAAGCCAACTTTCTGCATTGCTGCATTCACTTGGTCTGTGTCAGGCGCAGAATTATTGGAGGGATCGGGACCAAAACCCCAGAGATTAACCAATGGGCCCACAGTGGGCTCAAAGGCGCCATCACTCTGTTTCCACACATGACGACTGATTTGCATCACACGAGAAAAGTCAGGGGAAATTTGCATACGCTCACCCACTGCCATGCGGTTAAAGCGACTGAGCTCTGAATTTGGCTTGTAGGTAGACATGGTGTTATCAACTATTGATAACAGGTCATCGATTTGTTGGTGCAAATCATCGGGAGCAGGTTGATCGGCCACTACCTTAATATGGTAGGTAGTACCCATCTTAGTACCTGAAAGCTCAATGACTTCAGGCTTTGTACTGCAACCTATCAGTAATACTAGGGTGATTGCAGCAGAGGCAGAGATAACTCTGTTAAGCAAGATAACGGCTAGACTCAATCTAGCCGCCAAAGTCGTCGAGGAAGATGTTTTCTGGCTCAACACCCATATCCTCAAGCATCTTAATCACTGCAGCATTCATCATTGGTGGCCCACACATATAGTATTCACAGTCCTCTGGTGCCTCATGAGACTTAAGATATTCCTCAAACAACACATTGTGAATAAAGCCAGTTAGGCCATCCCAATTATCCTCAGGCTGAGGATCCGACAGCGCTAGATGCCAGTCAAAATTATCATTTTCTTCAGCAAGGCGATCATACTCATCTGAGTAGAAGCACTCACGTAGAGAGCGTGCGCCATACCAGAAGCTGATTTTTCGGTCAGATTTAATTCGCTTTAGTTGATCAAAGATATGGGATCTCATAGGTGCCATACCAGCACCGCCACCAATAAAGACCATTTCAGCTTTAGTTTCTTTGGCAAAGAACTCACCAAATGGACCATATACCGAAATTTTGTCACCCGGCTTAAGGTTAAATACATAGGATGACATTTGCCCAGGAGGAATATCGGTGCTTCCGGGAGGTGGTGTAGCGATACGGATATTAAATTTAACTATGCCCTTTTCTTCAGGATAGTTAGCCATTGAGTAAGCTCTGATAATAGGTTCTTTAACTACTGATTGGTGCTCGAAAAATCCAAATCGCTCCCAATCACCTCGGTATTCACTTTCAATATCAAAATCAGAGTAATTTACTGTATGGGCTGGACA
>CAXRJI010000051.1:0-17124 GCA_964231105.1 Porticoccaceae bacterium | reverse complement strand
GATCCATAATGATTTACCAACTATCGCTATCATTGAATAGTTATGGACATTCTATCTCATCTTTTGTGTTGAGCAACGAAATCGACCAACGGTATAACCACGTCTGGATAAATGCTTTGTTTTGCGTGCCGTTACACGCTTACGCCACATCCGGAAAGAGCTTGGCTTCATCTCTGCCCGCATCAATTTAATGACATCTTTTTCTGAAAGACCATAATCTTCACGAATCGCCTCAAATGGGGTGCGGTCTTCCCAGGCCATTTCAATAATGCGGCTAATATCGTGACTAGCAAGTGATGTCATATATGCACCTAAACAACAGATAAATAAAGCAAGCCCGAACCCTAAAAGCCAAAAGCAACGCTGCTTAAGACACTAACTTCTTATTCCCACTCAATCGTCGCCGGTGGTTTACTGGAAATATCATAGGTTACACGGGACACATCAGCGATTTCATTGATAATGCGATTGGAAACTTTTTCCAAAAGCTCATAGGGCAAATGTGCCCAGCGGGCGGTCATAAAATCAATGGTTTCCACTGCGCGCAGTGCAATTACCCATTCATAACGACGGCCATCGCCCACCACACCGACTGACTTGACGGGCAAGAATACGGCAAAGGCCTGACTGGTTTTATGGTACCAGTCGCTATTGTGAAGCTCTTCAATAAAGATGGCATCGGCTTCACGCAGAATATCGGCGTATTCTTTTTTAACTTCGCCGAGAATTCGTACCCCCAAACCGGGACCGGGGAATGGATGGCGGTAGACCATATCGTAGGGCAACCCTAACTCTAGACCTATTTTACGCACTTCATCTTTAAACAATTCCCGCAGTGGCTCTACTAACGCCAGTGCCATATCATCGGGCAGACCGCCGACATTATGGTGGGATTTAATCACATGGGCTTTACCCGTTTTAGAGGCCGCCGACTCAATCACATCGGGATAAATAGTGCCCTGCGCCAAGAACTTAACATTGGGGATTTTTTGCGATTCAGCATCAAATACATCAATAAAAGTATTACCAATAACTTTGCGCTTTTGCTCAGGGTCACTAATACCCTTAAGGCCATCGAGAAACTGATCTTGGGCATTGGCGCGAATCACCTTCACGCCCATATTTTCGGCAAACATCTCCATCACCATGTCGCCTTCATTTTTTCGCAGCAGACCGTTATCTACAAACACACAGGTCAGTTGATCGCCTATAGCTTTGTGTAGCAGTGCTGCCACCACCGAGGAATCCACACCCCCAGATAAACCCAATAGCACATGACTATCACCAACCTGTTCACGCACACGGTTAATCTGATCATCAATAATTGCCGCAGGAGTCCACAGTCCCTCACATTGGCAGATTTGCTTTACAAAGTGCTGGAAAATAGCTTCACCCTGCAGGGTATGAGTGACCTCTGGGTGAAATTGGATACCGTAGAGATTTCGGCTAGGGTCAAACATGCCAGCGATTGGGCAAGATGGCGTAGAAGCCATTAAGTCAAAACCCTCGGGCATAGTCACTACTTTGTCACCGTGGCTCATCCAGACATCGAGTAATGCTTCGCCCTTTTCACCTTTATGATCGCTGATATCGCCGAGTAATTCACAGCAATTCTCTACTTTGATTTGCGCGTAACCAAATTCCCGCAGATCGGAGCTTTCAACCTTGCCGCCCAATTGGCTGGCCATAGTCTGCATACCATAGCAGATACCTAGCACGGGCAACCCCATGCCAAAAACACATTCAGGGGCACTGGGTGCGGCTTCTCCCTCGGTTACCGACTCAGGACCGCCAGAAAGAACAATACCGTTGGGAGCAAAGTCGCGAATCTCCTGCTCAGTAATATCCCAGGGACGGATTTCTGAAAACACGCCAATCTCCCGCACCCTGCGAGCAATCAATTGGGTGTACTGAGAACCAAAATCGAGAATAAGTATTTTTTGCGACTGTAAATCAGACATTTGCGTCCCTTAAAGTAAAGAGGCCGTACCTTTGCACAGCCTCTAAAAAAGTATCAACCTATCGATAACGGCTTATCGACCACCGGCAGGATAGTTTGGCGCCTCTTTGGTAATTTGCACATCATGCACATGGCTTTCGCTAGTGCCTGCAGAGGTGACTCGTACAAATTCTGGTTCAGTACGCATTTTCTCAATGGTGTCACAACCGGTGTAACCCATGGCAGAGCGAAGACCGCCGTTCATCTGATGAATAATGGCCGAGACTGGCCCCTTATAGGGTACTCTTCCTTCAATACCCTCAGGCACCAACTTTTCTGCACCAACACTAGAATCTTGGAAGTAGCGATCACTTGAGCCTTGACGTTGTGCCATGGCGCCCAATGAACCCATACCACGATAGGATTTATAGGAGCGACCTTGATAGATTTCAATCTCACCCGGAGCCTCTTCCGTTCCAGCAAGCATAGAACCCATCATCACTGAACTAGCCCCAGCAACAATAGCCTTGGCCATATCACCTGAGTAGCGAATACCACCGTCAGCAATCACTGGCACGCCACTGCCCTTTAAGGCTTCAGATACACTGGCAATAGCCGTGATTTGAGGCACACCTATACCTGTTACTATACGGGTTGTACAGATTGAACCGGGACCTATACCCACTTTAACCCCATCAGCACCGGCTTTTACCAAAGCCTTAGCACCTTCAGCAGTGGCAACATTACCCCCAATAACCTGAATGTCGGGGTAGTTCTGTTTAATCCACTTAACACGATCAAGAACATTTTTAGAATGACCATGGGCGGTATCAACTACCAGTACATCGACATTGGCATTAATCAGTGCCTCAACACGGGCATCTGTATCTTCACCAACCCCCACAGAGGCCCCTACACGCAGTCTACCTTGATCGTCTTTACAAGCATTGGGGTGCTGTTCGGCTTTATCAATATCCGTTACAGTGATCAAACCCTTAAGTTCAAACTTATCATTGATCACCATAACTTTTTCAATTCTGTGTTTGTGCAAAAGTGCACGCACTGTATCTGAGTCCACACCCTCTTTTACTGTTACTAAACGCTCTTTAGGGGTCATAACTGATGTCACTAACGCATCCATATCCTCGGCAAAGCGCACATCTCGACGAGTGACAATACCCACTAAGTTGCCATTATCTAAGACAGGCAGACCAGAGATATTATTGGCAGTGGCCAACTCATGAAGCTCCGCTAAAGTGGCAGAGGCATCAATGGTAAATGGATTTTTAACCACACCGCTTTCGTATTTTTTAACAGCCCATACCTGCTTGGCCTGATCTTCAATACTCATACTTTTGTGAATAATTCCCACTCCGCCCTCAGCGGCAATGGCAATAGCCAGACGAGATTCCGTCACCGTATCCATAGCAGCTGATACCAGCGGTATATTCATGCTGATGGAACGGGTAAGTTGGGTTTGCAGTGACACATCCTTTGCTGTGACCTGAGAATAACCAGGCACCAATAGGACATCATCAAAGGTTAATGCTTCATGAGCGATGCGTAACATGGGGAACGCTTACCTCAGCTTTTTTAAAAGTAAGCAGTGCATTATAAATCAGCGGGTAATCACAGGTAAACAACTATTTGTACAACTATTAGGCTGTGAATGTAAGAAATTATGGGTGATACAGAGTATCAAAAAGGTGACTTTTCAAGCCTATAATCCCTACAATAGAACCATGACAATGTCTCAAGAAAAGCAACCCTCTGAACGGCAAATCTACAGTATTAGCGAATTAAATCGCAAAGTGCGAGGCCTGTTAGAGGATCATCTACCACTGCTGTGGGTTGAGGGTGAAATCTCAAACTTTGCCCGCCCTGCTTCTGGTCACTGGTATCTCAGTCTTAAAGATGATCAAGCCCAAGTTCGCTGTGCTATGTTTCGCAATGCAAATCAGCGGGTTGGCTTTCAACCGAAAGACGGCACCCAAGTATTGGTTCGCTGCCGAGCTGGACTCTACGAGGGTCGGGGCGAGTATCAGCTAGTAATAGAACATATGGAAGAAGCGGGCTTTGGCGCCCTGCAGCGGCAATTTGAGCAACTTAAGCAAAAGCTCGCTGAAGAAAAATTATTTGATAACCAATATAAACAGCCGCTTCCCGAATCTATTAAGCATATTGGCGTTGTAACCTCTCCTACGGGGGCGGCGGTAAACGATATTTTATCGGTACTCAATCGTCGTTTTCCCAGTATTAAAGTGAGTATTTTTGCCACTGCGGTTCAAGGCGATCAGGCACCTGCACAAATTGTTGAAGCCATTGAAACTGCTAATCAGCTGGGTCTGTGTGATGCATTAATTGTGGGCCGCGGCGGCGGATCCCTAGAAGATTTGTGGTCTTTTAATGAAGAAATTGTCGCTCGCGCTATATTTAATAGCCGCATTCCTATCGTAAGCGCTGTAGGGCATGAGGTGGACTTTACTATTGCTGACTTTGTGGCTGATTTACGCGCACCTACGCCCTCGGCGGCAGCGGAACTTTTAAGCCCAAATAGACAAGATATGATCAATCAACTTGGGCGCTATCAACAACAACTGAGCGAGGGCTTAGAGCGAATTATTAAGCAACTGAGCTCAAGGGTCGACTACCTACAAAAACGCCTGCAACACCCCGGCAAAAAACTGCAGCAGCAGAGCCAACACTTAGACCATTTAGATATTCGTTTACGCCGTGCCATAGCGATTAAAATTGAAAGGCTCAAGGCAAGAGCAGATTCTATGCAACAGCCTTTGCAACATCATAATCCCAAACAAGCTATTGCCAATTTTCAACAGCGTATTGCTAGCGCACTCAAACTGATTTCCCGCAGTATTAATCTGCAATTAGAGCAGAAACACGAGCGTATCAATCAAACCTTGCATCTACTGGATACCGTTAGCCCGCTTAAAACAGTGGGGCGCGGTTATGCCATTATTCGAGATCAACAAAATACTGTTGTAAAGAGTGTGGCTGATATAAACAATGGCGATCAGCTAAAGGGCCAGTTAGCGGATGGTGAAATACAGTTTGAAGTGACTGAGATCAATAATAAGGTGCTTTAAGCCCTTGTGAACTAAAAGCTAATCTCAGTTTAAAACAGGCAATTACTTTCTTTGTGTACGTTTGCTGTATTTAGTGATTTTCTTTTTTCTTGCATTAGGTGACCCGTCTGCCCTGCGCCCCTTGGTTTGGTAGGGGTTGTCACTGGTGCGGTATTCAACACGTATAGGCGTACCCTGCAGACCTAATTCGCGGCGAAAAACCCTCTCCAAATAGCGCGTGTACTGAGCAGGCACTGATTCCGTTTGATTGCCGTGAATAATCACTACCGGTGGATTTCTGCCACCAGCATGGGCATAGCGTAGCTTAATGCGCCGCCCCTGAACCATTGGTGGCTGGTGCTCTTGCACTGCCCCTTCAAGGATTTTAGTCAATCGTGTAGTGCTTAAAGGGTCAGTCGCTGCTTTGTAAGCAGTATTAATCGATTTATACAGATGGCCCACACCGGTGCCATGCAGCGCTGAAATAAAATGCACATCGGCAAACTCCGCAAAGCGCAGGCGGCGTTTTATCTCGGTCTTTATATGTTCTCGCTTATGCTCATCCAAGCCATCCCATTTATTGATGGCAACCACTAAACCGCGACCTGCATCTATTACTGAGCCCATTAGATGCATATCTTGCTCAACTAGCCCTTCGTGAGCATCTACCAAAAGAACCACTACATTGGCATCATCAATAGCTTGAAGTGTTTTAACAATAGAAAACTTCTCAATTGCCAATTTGATATTTTTGCGCTTTCTAATACCAGCTGTATCAATTAGCGTGTACTTCTTGTTATTTCGCTCATAGTCTATATAAACGGAGTCCCTGGTCGTGCCCGGCATATCGTAGACCACCACCCGATCTTCCCCGAGCAAGCGGTTAACCAGTGTAGATTTTCCCACATTGGGTCGACCCACTACGCCAATTTTTATACTGTCAGCACGGGTATCTTCGACGGGACTATTTTCCTGAAAGGGCTCCAGTAGCTCTTCCATCATTGATTTGACACCGCGGCCATGGGTGGCAGTGGTAGCATAGAGACCAGAGAATCCAAGTTGATAGAAGTCCGCCAAGGCCTCAGCTGGATCTAAGCCATCAATTTTATTGGCTACAACATAGACCTTGCGGTTTTTTTGCCGAAGTTGTTCAGCAATCACAAAATCAGCCGCGACAATACCGGCACGACAATCCACCATAAACAGAACAATATCTGCCTCATCCATGGCCAACAGAGACTGCTCAGCCATACCTGCATCAATACCCTCTTCCTCGCCGCTGATTCCGCCAGTGTCAATCACCATAAAGCGCCGGCCTAGAAATTCTCCCTCACCATATTTTCTATCACGGGTAAGGCCGGAGTAATTGGCCACAAGGGCATCTCGACTGCGGGTGAGTCGATTAAATAGCGTGGATTTTCCCACATTGGGACGCCCGACTAGGGCTATAACAGGTATCATAAAAAAATGCCGCTGAGTTAAGAGCGGCATTTTACTGTAGTTGGAATGATTTATCCCTAACGAATTTTATAGGCACTAACAGACCCATTATTGGCCTGCACTATCAGTTGCTCACCCACTACTAATAAGGGGGCGCTGATACCACTGCCATTGACTTTGGTGCGACCTACAAAGCTACCATCTTGGGCATTTAAAAGATGTAAATAACCCTCCGCATCAGCAACAGCTAGGGTATTATCGAATAGAGCTGGGCCGGTTAGGCCTCGAAGGTAAAGCTGCTCATTGCTCCACACAACTTGCCCGCTTCCGGCTTGAAAAGCACGCACTGTCCCTCCTGCCTCAGAGACATATACAAGGCCATCACCATGGGCAGGGCTATGATGAGAAGAGCTATCTTGGAACCATAAATTTCTACCTGTGCCACGGGCTAATGCGCCCAAGCGGCCCTGATAGCTAACCGAATAGATAATATCGCCGACTAACAGTGGTTTGCCGTCAATATCGATCATGCGCTCCAGTTCAGTTCGACCTTTGGGTAATGCCAGACGTGTTTCCCAGATCAATGAACCATTTTCAGGATTAAAGGCAATTAACTTGCCTGTATCAAAGGCAGAGATAACCATATTATCCAGCACCACCGATGAACTGGTGCCACGCACACTCAGAATAGGTGCATCGCCGTCATGCTGCCATACTTCCTCGCCTGAACTGGCATCAAGGGCAAAAAGACGATTATCGACACTATGTACTGCTACTATTTCAGCATTAGCAGCAGGACTGGCAACTATTTCTGAACTTAACTGTTTGCTCCATAACAGCGAGCCATCCTCGGCACTTAGAGCCAACACCTGCCCCTCAATCGTACCCAACAGAACAAGTCCCGACCCATAACCCACGCCACCAGATACGGGAACCTGCAAATCAACGCTCCAGAGCCTTTTGCCTGAGGAAACATTCAGCGCTGTGACTTTCCCCTCGTGATCGGCAGCGAATACTACATCGCCACTGGTTGCAGGCTGCAAATTAGTCCAATATTTACGCGCCTCAGCACCCACATTGGCTGACCAAACACGGCGCACATCTACAGTTTTATCAAAGTCCACTAATTTAGCGGGCTGAAGAATATCGTCGTCCTTACCACCCAGCCAACTACACCCACTTAAGAAGGACAGAGCAAGTATGCTGACAGCTAATTGTTTGTAATGATTCATTAATCCTCTCCGGACTTTTCATCAACGTTATCAGCCTCAGTATCATTATTCTCGACTGTGGCCGGTGTTGTCTGAGATAGCTTTAAACGCAGAATAGCAGCTGTTCTGTTATCTTGTGATTGATCACTTACAATAGCCCCTTGATAGGCTGTGTAAGCCGACTCCAAATCACCCAGTTGAACATAAAAATCACCCTTAGCTTCTTCATAAGTGGATTTCATGCCACCGGGATCCACACCTTGAATCATATCCAATGCAGCCTGCACATCACCCAGTGATGCTTTTACTCTTGCAAGTCTAAGTATGGCTAGAGTCTCAGTGGTAGGTTCGGGATCATTATCCAATACCCATTCAAGCTCTGTGGCTGCCGTATCAAGATCGTTATTATCGGCTGCCAATTTGGCTTTGAGCAAAGCCGCAAAATGTGCGTAGCCAGAGCCACTATGATCATCTTTTAACTGGTCAGCTAGTGTGTTTACTGCTGTCTGTTTTTCGCTATTTAAACGCTGACCAGGGTTTTCACTGGTCATAATATCGATCATTTCCATATAGGTTTCAGAGGCTTTTTCAGCCTTTTCAGTCTGACTCTTTTCCCAACCCTGCCAGCCAAAATAGCCACCAATTATAAGTACACCCACAGCGAGCAGACGCAGGCCATTTTCTGCCCACCAGTTCTTAAAAGCTTCGACTTGTTCTTCTTCAGTTAAGTAATCTGCCAAAATAAATCCTCAATGTTCAAAATATGCGGTTAAAAATTCTGTTAAATCCTGTTGTTTCACGGATTGCTGAGGACGCTCCTCGCGCAGGAACTTGACCCCAACTGTTGCTGATAAAACCTCATCTTCGCCTACAATTACTGCAACAGCGGCACCACTCTTGTCAGCTTTTTTCATCTGCGACTTAAAGCTACCGCCCCCACAATGGCTTTCAACGCGTAACTGTTTAAAACTACTGCGCAAATTTTCTGCTAGTTGCAAGGCAGAAGATGCAACATTACCTACAGCCACAAGGTACACATCCACCTGTTTCGCGACACTATCCGGCACCGTACCTAATTCGTCAAGCAACATGATTAAACGCTCAATACCAATTGCAAAGCCAACGCCGGCACAGGGCTTGCCGCCCAAGAGTTCAACTAAGCCATCATAGCGGCCACCGGCACATACTGTACCTTGGGCACCGAGGCTATCCGTAACCCACTCAAAGACTGTTTTAGAATAATAATCCAATCCTCTTACCAACCGAGGATTAATCTTATAACTAATACCAGCACCATCGAGGACATCACATAGCTGCTGGAAATGCTGTGTCGATTCGCTATCAAGGAAATCAGCTAATACCGGCGCCTGACCTAATACAGACTGAGTTTGGGGATTTTTGCTATCTAAAATTCTTAATGGATTGGATTTTAGTCGGCGCTGACTATCTTCATCTAAATCGTCCTGTCGTTGCGTCAAAAAATCTACCAGTGCTTGGCGGTAGGCAGTCCGCGATTCAGAGGTGCCGAGTGAATTAATCTGCAGTGTTAGTGCCCGGTCAATTTTTAATTCCTGCCACAGCCGCGCTGTCATCAACAGTAGTTCAGCATCAATATCAGGACCTTCAAGCCCAAAAGCTTCAACCCCAATTTGATGGAACTGGCGCAAGCGGCCTTTCTGAGGGCGCTCATGTCTAAACATGGGACCTGCATACCAAAGCCTCTGGGTTTGGTTATGCAGAAGGCCATTTTGATTACAGGCACGCACACAGCCTGCTGTGCCCTCAGGTCGCAAACTTAGGTGGTCACCGTTACGATCCTCAAAGCTGTACATTTCTTTTTCGACAATATCTGTGACTTCACCGACAGCGCGTGCAAATAGCTCGGTTTGCTCAAGAATAGGAAAACGAATTTCACGATAGCCATAACGCCCCAACAGTCCACTGACAGCAGCTTCCACATAGCGCCAAGTGGGGGATTGTTCGGGAAGTAGATCATTCATCCCGCGTATCGACTGAATCTTCATTTAACTATCTCTGAGGTTTATATTTTTGGAGCGCTATTAGCCACTCTTAATGATTATATTATTTTCCTCAGCCGCTAGAGCGGCCTCTTTTGCTTTTGCTTTGGCGCGTATTTTAGACTCCAACTCGTCAACAAGGTTCTCTTGACCCACCTTGTGATCAGGCTTACCGTCAATATACACCAAGTTGGCTGGACTGCCGCCTGTTAGACCAAAATCAGACTCTTTAGCCTCACCTGGACCATTTACTATACAGCCAATAATCGAGACATCCATTGGCACGGCAATATCTTCGAGTCGTGTCTCTAGTTCGTTAACCGTTTTAATCACATCAAAATTTTGCCGCGAACAGCTGGGACAGGCAATAAAATTAATCCCCTTACTGCGCAATCTCAAACTGCGCAACATATCCCAGGCTACCCGTGCCTCCTCTGCTGGGTCAGCCGCTAGAGAAATCCGAACCGTATCGCCAATACCCTCTAACAAGAGTGCACCCAACCCAATTGCCGACTTAACAGTACCCGATCGCAAACCACCTGCCTCCGTAATACCTAAGTGCAGTGGCTGTTCAATACGCTTAGCCAGGTCACGGTAGGCAGCCACGGCCATAAAAATATCTGAGGCCTTTACACTTACCTTAAAGTCTTCAAAGTTGTGTTTTTGTAACAGATCCACATTGCGCATAGCAGATTCGACAAGTGCCTCTGCGGTGGGCTCGCTGTATTTGCGCAGTAAGTCCTTACCTAAGGACCCGGCGTTAACACCAATACGAATTGGTATATTCAGATCTTTGGCTTTTGCAATCACCTCGCGCAAACGATCCTTACGGGTAATATTACCGGGATTAATGCGCAGGCAATCAACTCCCAAATCAGCCACTCGCAACGCAATATTATGATCAAAATGAATATCAGCCACTAAAGGAATAGTGACTTGTTTGCGAATTTCGCCAAAGGCTTCTGCTTCCTCTAAAGATGGCACAGAAACTCTGACAATATCCGCCCCGGCATTTTGAATATGTTTGATCTGTGCAACAGTAGCAGCTACATCCGCAGTACTGGTATTGGTCATGCTCTGCACTGAAATAGGTGCATCACCGCCCACGGGCACATTACCGACCATAATTTGTCGCGATTTGCGTCTTACTATTGGCGTTTCGCTAAACATAGCCTACCTAAAAAAATAGATACTAATCGAGTACTTTTACTACTTGCTCAGTATTAGCAGCAAGCTTATCTTTATAGCGCTGTTGACGCTTGGTGCGATCATTCACCTCGCCCGCCAACTGACCGCAAGCCGCTGCAATATCATCACCGCGTGTGGTGCGAACAGTAACAGTGTAACCCTCTCCTTGGAGAATGTCTCTAAAGCGCGACAGTGCTGTATTGGTGACTCTTCGATACTCAGACCCGGGAAACGGATTAAAGGGAATGAGATTGATTTTGCAGGGAAGATCGCGAAGTAATTCTGCCAACTCTCGGGCATGCACTGACCGATCATTGACCTGATCCATCAGCGTGTATTCAACAGTCGCCTTGCGCCGATTATCCGGCATCTTGGCAATATAGTTTTTGGCGCTGTCGACAAATTGTTGGAGACTGTATTTGCGATTAATTGGAACCAATTCATCGCGTAATTTATCGTTGGGCGCATGCAGTGAAATAGCCAAAGACACATCAGTCACATCCGCCAGTTTATCTAGCGCTGGAACCACGCCCGCTGTGCTTAAAGTGACGCGACGTTTTGATAAACCGTAGGCATTGTCTTCCAACATCAGGTTCATAGCATCCACTACATTATCAAAGTTCATCAGTGGCTCACCCATACCCATCATCACCACATTGGTCACCCGCCGTATGGCCTTGGGATCAAATTGATCAAAGGATTCAGCGGCAATCCATAATTGGCCAATGATCTCTGCGGCTGTCAGGTCACGATTAAAGCCCTGTTTGCCTGTCGCACAAAAACTACAATCAAGAGCACAACCAATTTGTGATGAAACACAGAGGGTACCGCGATCGCGCTCGGGGATATAAACCATTTCAATACAGCTACCGCCTTCAACGCGAATTAACCACTTGCGGGTGCCATCGGTTGAATCCTGACAACTAACCACCTCAGGAAGACGAATTTCTGCATGGGTATGTAGCTTTTCTCGAAGGTCTTTAGACAGATTGGTCATCTTGTGAAAATCCTTTTCACCCATCTGATGAATCCACTTCACCACTTGCGTGGCACGAAAACGTTTTTCACCCAGAGACTCAAAAAAATCCCCCAGCCGGGAAACAGAAAACCCCAGCAGGTTAACTTTATCCTGTTGGGGTTGGCTGTTTTCACTATCGATTAATGCGCTATCAGGCATTGATAATCTCTATATGTGCTAATCAGCTTAGCGAGAACAGATCTCGTCATCACCAAAGAAGTAGGCCACTTCTCGTGCTGCAGATGTTGCGGAATCAGATCCATGCACTGCATTGGCATCGATAGAAGAGGCAAAATCAGCACGGATAGTTCCCGCATCTGCCTCTTGTGGGTTAGTAGCACCCATTAACTGACGATTAAGTGCAATAGCATCTTCACCCTCAAGAACTTGAACAGTTACAGGACCAGAGGTCATAAAGGCAACTAGGTCTTTAAAGAATGGACGCTCGCTGTGCTCAGCGTAAAATCCCTCAGCTTGCTCTTGGGAAAGTTGCTGCATTTTCAGGGCTACAACCTGTAGACCTGCCGCTTCAAAGCGAGTGAGAATTTGACCCACAACATTTTTTGCAACAGCATCGGGTTTAATAATTGAAAGGGTGCGTTCAACGGCCATATAAGTGTCTCCAAATTGGGCTGTAACTGGTTATAAAATTGTGGGTGCGGATTTTACCTACAGCGCCCGTAGGTAACAATGCTTTTATGCTCTGATGCAAACGCTTTTAATAGTTATAAAATCGATTTATCTTTTTTGATGATGAAAGTCAGCGATGATAGCTAGCTATATAAGCTAGCCATGCAAGTTAGCTGTGATCAATCTAACTCTTCAATCCATGCCATCTGAATGGCCTCGAGAATCTTTTCACCACAGCGATCAGGATCATCGGAAAACCCTTCGATGCTCATTACCAAATTACGCAGATCAACAAAATTAATGTACTGCGGATCAATGTCGGTATGATTATCCGCCAATTCAATCGCAATATCCTGAATATCCGTCCACTTCATCACTCTGCCTCTCGCAATTAATGTCTCTCTGAGACCATATTAATCGTATATTTTGGAATTTCGACCACCAGATCTTCATCCTCTACAATAACCTGACAGCTTAGCCGTGAGTCTGGATCCACGCCCCAGGCTTTATCCAGATAATCCTCTTCCAGTTCATCAGCCTCTGGCAGCGAATCATATCCTTCCCGTACATGCACATGACAGGTGGTACATGCACAGGACATTTCACAGGCGTGTTCAATATCCAAGCCATTTCTTAGGGCTGCCTCGCAAATACTTTCGCCTTTTTCGGCTTCAATAACTGCGCCATCTGGACAGATTTCATGATGGGGTAAAAATACAATTTGCGCCATGATTTACTCGTTTTTAAGGTTTATTGTTGTGAATCCTCAGAACTAGCTTCATCAACACTCAGTTCATCCAAAGTCATACCAGCTAGAGCCTCTTTAATACTGACATCCATGCGTCTTGCTGCAAATTCTTCACTGGTTTTTGCCACTGTTTCAATTTGTGCTGCTAACTGTCTGTGATCATCAGACTGTTGTCTTAACTGCTTAAGTTCTTGTATCGCATTCTGTAAACATTTTAACTCTGATGCATCCAATAAATCAGCTGCATCTTTGTCTATTGCCGCTTGAAGATCCTCAATCATCCGATCTGCTTCTACCTGTTGCTCTTTTAGGGCACGTAACTGCATATCATCTCGTGCATGGGTAAATGAGTCCTGCAACATCTGCGTAATTTCATTATCCCCAAGCCCGTAGGATGGTTTGACTTCGATATGTGCCTCAACACCACTGGTTTGCTCTTTGGCAAAGACGCTTAAAAGACCATCAGCATCAACCTGATAAGTGACCTGAATTTTAGCAGCGCCAGCTACCATAGGTGGAATTCCCCGCAGCTCAAAACGTGCCAAGGAGCGACTATCAGACACTAACTCGCGTTCACCCTGGACCACATGAATACTCATAGCGGTTTGTCCATCTTTAAAGGTGGTAAATTCCTGCGCCTTGGCCACTGGGATAGTGGTATTTCGATGAATAATTTTTTCCGTGAGGCCACCCATAGTCTCAATGCCCAGTGACAGAGGAATCACATCTAATAGCAACATATCATCGGCAGACTTATTGCCAATTAAAATATCAGCCTGCTTAGCAGCACCCATGGCAACTACTTGATCTGGATCTAGTGTGCATTTGGGCTCTAGATCAAAAAGCTCCGCTACTTTATCTCGCACTCTCGGCATTCTGGTGGAACCACCTACCAGAATAACATCATCAATATGGGCCTTTTTCACGCCACTGTCGCGCAATGATCTTTTGCAGGCGCTTAGGGTTTGATCTATAAGATGATCAACCAAGCTGTGCATCTTATCTCTGGTCAGAGTGATAGGGGTATCAAGCACCTCCAGTAAAACTTCCTCACAGTCGCTTAGCTCTTCCTTGGCGTGTTTTGCCACTTCAATCAACACCCGCTGTTCAGCCTGGCTGAGATCATTATTCATAGCCAACTCGCTGCGCAACCACTCGGCGATAGCATAATCAATATCATCACCACCCAGTGCCGAATCGCCGCCAGTTGCCAGCACTTCAAATACACCGCGCGAAAGTCTTAGGATACTAATATCAAAGGTACCACCGCCAAGATCATAAACAGCAATCAGGCGTTCGTCTTTTTGCGCTTTCTCGCTGGCCTTTTGCGCTTTTTCGCTAGCATCTTGTGTTTTTTCGCTGGGTAGCTGCCCTTCCTGCTGTTCAGATAACTGATCTAATCCATAGGCAATAGCGGCGGCAGTGGGCTCATTTAATAACCGAAGCACTTTAATGCCGGCCAAAGTGGCCGCATCTTTGGTGGCCTGACGCTGAGCATCATCGAAATAGGCAGGCACAGTAATCACTGCACCGTCTAGACCTGCACTAAAGGCTTGTTCAGCACGGCTGGCCAGTTTACTTAAAATTTCAGCAGATACTTGAATAGGGCTAACTGCACCAAAAGCCGTATTGATTTTAGGCATACCGCCATCATCATTTGCAAAGTCGTAGGGCAAACTACCTGCAAAGGTCTTTATATCTTCGATGCCTCGCCCTAGAAGACGCTTGACTGAAGTCAGGGTGTTATAGGGGTCACTGTTATTATGCTCAAGTGCCTCGTAGCCAACGCAAGTAGGACCCTCACTAGAGTAGTGAACAGCCGAGGGTAACAGCACTCTATCTTGCTCGTCCGGCAGAACTTCAGCACTCCCACTTCTTACCGTTGCGACTAGGGAGTTAGTAGTGCCAAGATCAATACCCACTGCGTATTTGCGCTGATGAGGTTGCGGCGATTGCCCCGGCTCAGAAATTTGTAATAGGGCCACGACTTATAATTCCTCTAACTCGTCTTTAAGTTGATCAATATCAGTGGCAAATTTATCGGCAAATTGCATCTTAGCCACAGTATCAAATGCAGCTGTATAGTCACTTGCATCAAATTGCTGAGCAAACTGCTGTTGAAGATGAAGGTACTTTTGCTCAGCATCAATGGCCAGTGACTCCAATGCTTGCTTGGGTTTTGGGTCTGATTTTAAATCAGAGAGCGCCTCCCTGAGTAACATCTGATCCATTAGAAATTGTGCATCCGATGTAATATGGCTCTCTTGCGCGACATCAAAGTCCAGAAGTTGAAGTAGGTACTGCGCTCGGGATAGAGGATTTTTAAGTGTCTCATAGGCTTGATTGATCATTGAAGCCATCTGCACAGCACGACGTTTTTCAATCTCACTGTTATTGGCAAAGCGATCAGGGTGGAATTGCTGCTGTAACTTAAGAAAACGGATATCTAGCTCACCGAGGTCAACTACCCAACCTTGGGGTAATGAAAATACATCAAAGAAATTACTAGAAATTTTCAAAGGAGGCTGACCTGATTAATAGGCTGGAGGTGAGTAATTGCCAAGGACTAAATGTGGAAACTTTCTCCACAGCCACATTCATCTTTAACATTAGGGTTTTTGAACTCGAAACCTTCATTCAAACCCTCTTTAACATAATCCAGCTGCGTGCCATCGAGGTACAGTAGGCTCTTAGGATCCACGATTAACTTTACCTCACCGCATTGGAAGACATGGTCCTCACTGGCGGCCTGATCGACAAACTCAAGCACATACGACAGGCCAGAGCATCCAGTTGTTCGAACACCTAGTCTCACGCCGATACCTTTGTTTCGGTGTTGTAAGTGCCGAACTACGTGCTCTTCAGCTGAGGGAGTCATGGTAACTGCCATTATTTACCCTGCTTTTCTCGCACATCACGCACTGCAGCTTTAATTGCATCTTCAGCAAGCACTGAGCAGTGAATTTTAACAGGTGGTAAGGCAAGCTCTTCTGCAATAGCAGTATTTTTGATTTGCTCGGCCTCGTTAATATTTTTACCTTTAACCCACTCGGTTAGAAGGGAGCTTGAGGCAATTGCTGAGCCGCAACCATAAGTTTTAAACTTGGCGTCCTCGATTACACCATCATCATTAACTTGAATCTGTAATCGCATCACATCACCACAGGCGGGTGCACCTACCATGCCTGTTCCCACGTTCTTGGAGCTATCATCCAATTTGCCAACGTTTCGCGGATTCTCGTAATGATCAATCACTTTATCGCTATAAGCCATTTCTATACCCTATTAAATTATTGCCAATATCGCTGAACATCACTAACTACTTAGTGAGCAGCCCATTCTACCTGATCGAGGTCAACACCATCTTGGAACATATCCCAGAGAGGTGATAACTCGCGTAATTTTTCCACTGCATGTCTAATTTTGGCAATAGCCTTATCAATATCCTCTTCAGTGGTAAAGCGGCCAATACTAAAACGTATTGAACTATGTGCCATCTCATCATTTAAGCCTAGGGCACGCAGCACATAAGAGGGTTCTAGACTGGCCGAGGTACAGGCCGAGCCAGAGGACACTGCAAGGTCGCGTAGCGCCATTATCAACGACTCACCCTCAACAAAAGCAAAGCTGATATTTATAATGCCAGGTACATGCTGTTGCTCTGAACCATTGAGGTACACTTCTTCCATATCAGAAACACCCTGCCACAGACGCTCACGTAATTTCTCAATGCGCGCCATCTCAGAGTCCAAACTTTCTTTGCCCAATTTAAATGCTGCACCCATGCCAACAATCTGATGTGTCGGCAAAGTACCTGAACGCATGCCACGCTCATGGCCACCACCATGC
>CAXRJI010000050.1:0-21220 GCA_964231105.1 Porticoccaceae bacterium | reverse complement strand
TACAATGATCAATATAATCCATAACCGCCCCCTTGAATCTTTTATCAGTCATTGTAAAAGATAGTGGTTTTATAATATGAAGAGGAAATTCTAAACATGCAGCAGTTCTGATAATCACACCTAAATTTTGAGGCATATCTGGTTGGTATAGACAAACTGAGAATTTATGCGTCATGATGACTACTACTTATGCTACATCTTACCAATAAAATCTAGGAACATTTATTTAAAATATGGCAGATCATAAAACACCTAGAAGAGATTTTATAAAATTAGCTACCATGACTCTTGGAGGAGTAGGGGCGGCAAGTTTGGCTATTCCTTTCATCACAAGCATGAATCCAGGCAAAGATACTCTTGCGCTTGCATCTACTGAAATCGACCTTTCTCCTTTAAAAGAAGGTCAAAGTTTGACTGTTATCTGGCGAGGTAAACCGGTTTTTATCAAACATAGAACACCGCAGGAAATAACTGATGCAAAGAATACTGATTTGAATGACTTAATCGATATTGAAGACGATGCTGATCGTGTACAAAACGATAAGTGGCTGGTTGTTTTAGGTGTATGTACTCATTTGGGATGTGTTCCTTTGGGTCAAAAAACCTCCGACGTTAAAGGCGAATATGGTGGATGGTTTTGTCCTTGTCATGGTTCCCACTATGATACTTCTGGAAGAATAAGAAAAGGCCCCGCACCCAAAAACCTCCCAGTACCTCCTTATGTATTCCTTAATGAAAGTAGAATAAAGATTGGATAAAAAATTATGAGTTCAAACGACCCTCAAGGATATAAAAAAACACTTAACTCCCCTTACACTGGCATTAAAGGATGGATAGATTCAAGATTACCTTTAGTCAGAATGATGGAAGCAGAATATTTAAAGTTTCCAGTTCCTAAATCATTAAATTACTTCTGGTCTTTTGGTGGTATAGCTATGTTCTGTCTAATTGGATTAATTTTAACAGGAATATTTTTAGGCTTTCATTACAAACCATCAGCTGATGATGCTTTTGACTCTGTAGAAAGAATAATGAGAGATGTTAATTTTGGTTGGCTTATTAGGTATTTGCATGCAAATCTTGTTTCCTTCTTTTTTATTGCAACATTTATACATATTTTTAGAGCACTTTATTTTGGCTCCTACAAAGCACCAAGAGAGCTAGTTTACTTATTTGGTTTAACAATGTTCATTTTAATGATGGGCACCGCATTCTTAGGTTATACATTGCCTTGGGGTCAGATGTCTTATTGGGGTGCCCAGGTGATTATTTCACTGTTTGGGGCAATTCCCGTAGTAGGCGAAGATATTGTGCAATGGATTCGCGGTGACTACTTGATCTCGGGTATTACACTCAATCGCTTTATGTCCCTGCACGTTGTGGCCATGCCAATTATTCTGCTGGCCCTAGTAGTTATGCATATTATTGCCTTACACGATGTGGGTTCAAATAACCCAGACGGTGTCAGTATCAAAAAGTATAAGGATAGACATGGCAATCCTAAAGACGGTATTCCATTCTATCCCTACTTCGTGATTCACGATCTAGTACCGATTGTTGTATTTCTTTTTGTCTTCTGTGCAATTCTGTTCTTTATGCCAGAGATGGGCGGTTACTTCCTCGAACATGCTAACTTTGAAATTGCTAACTCGCTGAAAACGCCTGAGCATATTGCGCCAGTTTGGTACTTTACGCCTTACTACTCCATGCTGCGTGCTGTTCCAGATAAACTGGGTGGCTTTATTGTAATGGCTGCTGCCATTGCTATCTTATTTGTGTTGCCATGGCTTGATAGAAGCCCAGTACGTTCAATGCGCTATAAGGGCATTATTAGTAGGATCGCCATTCTGGTGTTTGTTGCTTCTTTTATAATCCTTGGTTATCTCGGAGTAAAAGCACCTACTGACGCTCGTACGCTGCTGGCACAAATTTGTACGGTTCTTTACTTTGGATACTTTATAGGGATCTTCTTCTGGACCCGCTATGAAAGGACCAAACCGGAACCAGATCGCATCACTATGGATGGTGGGATGGGTTTTTGGAAATCAATGGGTGTGCTATCTGTAATATTACTAATGGTGGTATTACCGCTTAAGGCCGTAGGTGCGGAGAGTGGAAAGTCCTGTGGCACCATTGACTGTGATCCTTTCGAAGCCAATCTTACCGATTATGCCTCACTGCAAAGTGGGGCCACATTGGCAGTGAACTACTGCATGGGTTGTCACTCATTCCAATACTCGCGTTGGGAGAGAGTTGCCGATGACTTGAGAATTCCCCATGAGCTAATGATGGACAATCTCGTTTACAGTGGCCAAAAGATTGGTGAGCTTATGACCATAGCCATGCCCGCTGATAAAGCTAAAGATTGGTTTGGTGCGACGCCACCAGACCTGACATTAGTAGCACGCTCGCGTTCCCCAGAGTGGCTGTATACCTATCTTCGTAATTTCTATGCAGATCCAGCACGTCCCTTGGGCGTGAATAATTTAGTCTTTAAAGATGTGGGTATGCCCCATGCGCTATTGGACTTACAGGGCTTACAAGAGTGTGCTCCCGGACCTGTTATGGCTGCCAATGGAGGAATTAAAAGAGACCTCCTTACGGGTGAAGATTTACTTGAGGACCCCTGTGGACGATTTAATTTGATTAAGTCTGGTACTATGAATTCCGCAGAGTATGATCAGGCTATCTATGATCTAACCAACTTCTTGACCTATGTGGCAGAGCCTATGGCTGAACAGCGCAAAGATATCGGCAGAAAGGTATTGTTGTTCTTGCTCTTACTACTTGTTCCTGTATGGTTGTTAAATAGAGAGTACTGGAAGGGCATCCATTAAGTTATAGGAATTGCATAGTTACTGTAAGTGAAAATGCTATGCTTCGTGTTTGATTAAAAATTAAAAAAAGAGGCTATTTTGCGACGTTCATCGATGACATTATTTTCCGACCCTAGCTCACATTACAGTCACAGGGTACGCATTGTGTTGGCTGAGAAAGGGGTAACAGTTGATATTGAAGACTTTGACTCAAAGTCAGTGACACAAGAGATTTTAGAGGCTAACCCCTATGGTACGTTGCCAACGCTTGTTGATCGTGACCTAGCCCTTTATGAGTCTAAGGTAATTATGGAATACCTTGATGAGCGCTTCCCGCATCCACCTCTGCTTCCGGTTTATCCCGTTGCACGAGCTCAAAGTCGACTGTGGATACATCGTATTGAAAAGGATTGGTGTACCCTTATGGATACTGTTATTGCCAACCCTGATACCAAGAAATCGGAGAATGCTCGCAAAGAGCTTAAGGAATCAATCATTGGCATTTCAGATATCTTTGTTGAGATGCCTTTCTTTATGAGCGAGGAATTTACTCTCGTAGACTGCTGTTTAGCGCCTATGTTCTGGCGCTTGCCACAACTTGATATTAGTCTACCCAATAATCGGCAGACTAAGCCGCTTCATGCCTATCTTGAGCGCTTATTTGAGAGGGAGTCTTTCCAAGAAAGTCTCACCGATCTTGAGCGTGAGATACACGCTCAGTAGTGGCATAAGGCTATGAAATCGAATCGTCCCTATCTGTTCAAAGCGTTCTATGAATGGATTGTGGATAGCGATTGCACGCCTTACATTGCAGTAGATGCACACTATCCCGGCGTCGAGGTGCCTCAAGAATTTGTCAATGATGGTCAAATAGTACTTAATATTGCACCCCGGGCAGTCAGTGAGTTTCAAATGGAAGATAGCCATTTGCACCTTTTAACAAGATTTGGTGGCATTCCAATTGATATCCACATACCGCTGAATGGTATCCTTTCTATTTATGCTCACGAAAATGGTCGCGGTATAGTCTTTGATCCTGCTGACCCTGAAGACGATCCCACCCCGCCAAAGGGGCCGTCAATGGTTAAACCAGAGAAGACAGATAAGAAGCCTGCTAAAAAGCAACCAAAGTCTGACAGCAAGCCCTCTCTTAGAGTGGTTAAGTAAACCATCCATAACTATCCTCGGGTGCTTGCATTTGGCTCTTATGCTAGATATGGCAGGGCGTTTAACTATATAAACCTGTAGGCTGTTTAGCTCTCGTTCCTATACTAGTCGATGTCCTAATCGACATAATCGAACACTTTGACTACTTTGCGAACGCCACTGTGATTTTTGGCGACTGTGGCTGCGAAATCACCGTTCTGCCTTGTGGTTGTTCCCATTAAATAAACTGTTCCATCTTCGACAATCACCTTTATTTGGGATGAGTCAACGGATTTATCGAATACCAGTTTAGTTTTTATTTGTGTGCCCATTAGGGAGTCATTGGTTCTAGACATCAAGGTAGTATTATTTCGCACCTGTAATTCATTGTGCACTATTCGTACACCGGTAAATTCTCGCGCTACCTTACCGGCCAGCAGCTTCAATGCCTTGGTCGGTACTTCTCCGGTCATTAGAACTATAGAATTAACAACAGATACGGTTATATGGGACTCATCCAAGGCAGGATCAGCCTTTTTTAAATTTACGCCAATGTAGGTACCCATTTTCATATCATTGATATCTGACACTACACCTTTTTTGGTAGGGTCAGGTTGTATGGGTTTGCTGGTAAGGGTATTTACAACACTGGTACAACTAGCCAATAGAAAAATACTGATTGAGATAATGACTAATTGTCGCATTTACTCGCCTCCAAAAATTTTATTATCTATTAATGCACATAGACATTGTAGTACTAGAAATCCTGCAGAAATTGTAGAAGATTTACCAAACTCTGCAGTAGAAATTTCAATACCATTGCCACCTATCTGTTCAGTCAGAAGATCGTCATCAGCAGCAGATAAGAGAACAATTAACATGCCCTTTCTGACCGCCGTAACAATGGCTTGCTCAAGCGTTGGGTTATTACTACCCCCACTAAACACAACCAAGGCATCACCTGACTTGCCATGTAAATCCAATAATTTTGCGTAGGCCTCATCACTATTATCGTAGGTTGATAGAATACTTTCTAGATCAATTGCGGGAAAGCTGGGTCTTTCTATCTCGTGACCTAGGGTTAAGTGACTTACAAGCAACTTGGACAATGGTGCTGTAAGTCCATGTCCACAGCTATAGATTGTATTTCCATCCAGTAGGGCGCCAACCAACTGATTGGTGGCTTTAATTAGGGATTCTGCGCATTGTTCGCCCACATTCATCGTGGTTTGGATATGGTTTTGAAAATATTGAAAAATAGCTGTGTCCATGGTTACCATCCAAGTGGCTCCTAGTGACATATTAGGTCTAGTGGCATATTAGGTAAGGATATTCTGTATCCAGTTGATAGTACAGTTTGATTTTGAATTATCAGTTGGAGAAATTAGCACTGCATCAAACCTTATTAAAGTATCCTCCTGATATCCATGGGTGAGCAAAAACGTCCTAGCGGCCGCAATAATTTTCTGACATTTTGCTGGGGTTATTGCTTCCTCCGGCGTTCCAAATTTGCTAGATCTACGGTATTTTACTTCAACAAAAACGAGGCAGTCTAAGTACTGCATAATTAGATCTATCTCACCGCGTCGAGTGCGATAGTTACAGTATTTTAGTTGCATGCCCTGATTTATAAGAAACTGACAGGCTATTTTCTCTGCATCACTGCCCAGTCTGGTGTTGTTAGGTCTTTTAGCTCTGTTGAATAAATTTATTTGTCTAGTATTACCGACAACTGGTTTCGACATAATTCCCCTCCCTGGGAACTAACTCTAGTGCGCTTTCTCACGCACTTTGCCACGCTCAAAAACAGCCCATTTTGGCTGCCTAACAAGGATATTATCCTCTAGCGTCAACATGCCCGTTGCCCCATAAATAGTGAGTGAATCAGAATTTTGTAACTGATTAAGATTAGCGTGAAGCAAATACGCATCGTGCCCAAGGGCATACAAATGACGATAGGCTGTGTGTAACTTGCTATCCATGGTTAAGTCGTAGGGAAGATGTCCATTTAAGGTCCAGGGCATTGAGGAAAATTCGATACCCGATAGATCCCGATCAAATTCCTGCTGTGGGTCGCCATTGTAAATATGGGATGTTGCAATCACAGGTACATCTGACGCATAGAGAAAATCAAGGGCGGGCTTAATCTGCCGAGCTTTAAGCGGATAGCCCAGCATCACCACTAAATCAATATCTTGTCTTCTTCTCACAGTATAGTTAACACGACTATTTACAAATCGCTTTATTTGTAATCCGCGCGCCTCACTTAAATCGATTTGTAGGGATGGCTTTAGAAGTTGAGTAAAATCATTGGTAGAGGCTGAATAGTTCACCTGTTCCAAAAGTGTGCCACCTTTTTCTGTCCAGTAATCCGCAAAAAAAGTCGCTGACTGCACTCCCCAATTATTATCCGGTGCGATAAACAATAGCTTTCGAGCACCCTTATTCCATGCACGATCGGCGATTTGAGTTAACTCGTCTAAGGGAGATAGTCCAAACTGATAAAAATTTTCAGGTTGAGGAAGTTGTCGATTATCGAGTCGATTTAGGGCTAGGGTCGGAATAGGTAATAGGGGTGCTGTGGTTAAGCTCTCCACTTGAGATTGACGCAGGGGGCCAACAATCATATCTGCCCCATCAGCAACAGCTTGGTTATATACGCTCTGAATAGATCCTGTAGAGGTATCATAAATACGAATATCGGGTGCTTTGTCTTTGTTATAAATAGGCACTGAGTTTGCCCTAAAGTAGGCATCCAAGAATCCCTCAATTAGGGTATAGCTAGGCGTTTTGTAGGGTTCTTGCAGGGGTAAAAGCAACGCAATCTGACTGGATAAATCATAACGGCGGTTACTTTGAATTATCTGAGTAGGTGCAATTTTAGCCGCTGGATGAGATTTCCAACGCATTTTCCACTCATTGTACATTTCCTCATTGAGTCGGGGATTACCCTGTTGTTGGCGCAACGCCACAGCCAGTTGAAACCAGCCGGCAATATATATGTTGTTGTGCTCTGTTCCCTTATTTAGTTGAGAGTAGGATAGATTAGAAATACGCTGCCAGATCTTATCGTGAATACTGCGAATATCTGATTTACGTTTGACGCTTTTTGTCAAATCAATCAGCGCTTCAAAGCCCTTATAGTGATTACCCCGTGCAAAATGGAGTTCAGCATAAATCTCAGATAAACGCAGTTGATCAGATTTTGTAAACTCACTACTGAGGAAGATAAATCGGGATTGATTGAGTTGTTCCTCAGCTGATTCTGGATTTGAAAGTGCAATTTGGCTTTGAGCTATTAGAAAGCTGTACTCAATAAACTGAGAATCACTAAGATTGTCTGTATCAATTGAGAGCAGTGTATTCACCGCATTTTGATGATCATTACCCTGAGCAAACAAACCCGAAGCATTGAGTTTGAGTCTATTAGCCTGTGGATTTTCAGCGCTGAGATCTGCCGTCTGTAAAATAATAAATGCTTGCTCTTGTGGCGATTTATCCACTTCTGTACTCAGTGAAATTACGGGTGCAAGCACGGTATTGGTATTTGATGTTGGCGCACAACCACTAATAGAGGCTAAGATGCACAACATAAATGACAATGACAAAGTTCTTTTATTCATGAGTTCGAATCAAACCGGTACGTTAACTATTGTAGCTACACCCATAGGGAACCTTAACGATATGGTACCTCGGGCAGTGCAAGCACTTCAGTCTGCGAGTTTAATCGCCTGTGAGGATACGCGCCACAGCAAAAAGCTGCTTAACCATTTTAGTATAAATAAACCCTGCGTATCCTACCATGATCATGGAGATAGAAAAGGTATAGATAGTCTGTTGAAACGCTTACAGAAGGGAGAAGATATCGCCTTAATCTCCGATGCAGGTACTCCATTAATTTCTGATCCAGGTTATAGAATTGTTGCTGAGGCACGTGGTCATGGTATCAGCGTAGTGCCGATTCCAGGAGCCTGTGCAGCTATCGCAGCATTAAGTGTCTCAGGCTTGCCAACCGATAGCTTTTACTTTGGTGGGTTTTTACCCGCAAAAACCAACCAGCGCCTGACCGCTCTCGCGGGGTTAAAGGATAATCTTGAAACTTTGATTTTCTATGAAGCGCCCCATCGAATAGTTGCTACACTTGAAGACATGATTTTACAGTTGGGTGCAGATCGCAAGGCTTTTATTGGTCGTGAAATCAGTAAAACATTTGAGACATTTTTACAGGGAACGCTCAATGAATTACACAATCAAGTAACAGCGGACAGTAACCAACAACGAGGTGAAATTGTTATTGTTGTCAGTGGCGTTGATAGGAAAACAAATGCGGTATCATTGGATGCAGAAAAAGTGCTTAGCCTGTTAATCAAGGAGTTGCCCGCATCAAAAGCAGCCAGTCTTGCTGCCAAAATCTGCGGTGCTGAGAAAAGGTCTCTCTACCAAAAGGCCCTGTCGTTGCTGGACAAATAAAAATAACTGATTGATACTGAAAGCTATTGCATGACGTAGGTATAAGAAACCTGTTTTGACGCCCCAAGTCAGTCTTATAAGCCTTTTCGCACATAGGTTAATTGACCGCTAAAACAAGTTTAAGCCAGTAAATTAATAATGCTTTGCCACGCTAATAACAGAATTTAGATTAGCAGAATTTGATTCACCCCTTATGCTTTGGAGTTTTGTCTTGTTTAGGTATCTATCACTTTTGAACCTCGCCCGATGGATAGCCCTTTTTTCCCTCAGCCTCTCTACCACTACATACAGTGCGACAGAAAAAGTCCAAGGCCTATTTTCTGAATTTCAACAAAGCATACTTCAAGTGCGTGTTATCGATATAGCCTCAGGTAGTAAAAGTGCTATCGGTTCAGGTTTTGTTGTGGATAGCCGTGGGTTAGTTGCAACTAACTATCATGTGGTTGAAAAAAAAGTCAGCAAGCCAGATAAATTTCGTGTGCAATATTTAACCTCCATGAACCAAATTGGTGAATTGCATTTGGTTGATGTGGATGTTATCAATGATTTGGCTCTGCTCAAGACAGCGGATATTCAATTGCCTGCTCTTAAAATGATTACTCAGGAGCCAAATATTGGTGAGCCCGTCTATGCGCTGGGTAATCCTATGGATTTGGGTCTAACACTAGTGCCTGGAACCTATAACGGTGTTTTAAAAGGCAGTTATTATCCGCGCATGCATTTTACGGGTTCATTAAACCCTGGAATGAGCGGTGGAGCTACATTGGATAGTGAGGGCAGAGTTGTTGGTATAAATGTCGCAAGTGCAGGTAATCAGGTTGGTTTTTTAGTGCCAATTGGCAACTTACAAAAACTCCTTGATGAGTATCGTGATCGTGGTCAGGCGGTTGCAAATATGCAACTAAGAATAAGGGACCAGCTTCTTGAGGATCAAGATAATAAGTTTTTCAAATTACTGGAAATGCCCTGGCAGTCTATTCAATTAGGAGAGGCTGATGTCCTCAGAGAATTATCTCCCTTTGTGAAATGTTGGGGTGGCTCTAATAGCTCAGATACTAAAGCTGAGTATTTGATGGTTGATCGAACCTGTCGCAGTCAAGACGAAATATTTCTCAATTCAACATTTAATACGGGCTCTATGGAGTACCAATTTTTTTGGTTACAGGCCCATAAATTGAACAGTTGGCGCTTTTACAATTTTTATCAGAAACTATTTCAAGATTTTATACCCGGTAATAAGGCCTCTGAGGACGATGTAACCAATTTTGAATGCCAGGAGGGGTTCACTCGAGTGGCATCTGTGCGCCAATATAAAACATTATTTTGTCTGCGTGCTTACAAGGATTATCCCGATCTATACGATGTGCTCTTTCTGCAGGGCACGGTTGACGATGCTGAAAGAGCATTTATCAGTCATTTTACCCTTGCAGGCGTCAGTAAAAGTAGAAGTCTGGACTTTACTCAGCGGTTTATGGAGTACTCACAATGGCGCTAGTTATTGAATTTTTGGGGCGCAGCGGCAGATCTCAGCAGTTTATTAAAATTGATGCTGACAGTGTTAGTATTGGCCGAGGTTATCAAAATGATGTAGTGATCAATGACCCTTATATTTCGATCAATCATTTGCGCCTAGAAAAAACAGATGAAGGCTGGCAAATGACTGATCTCGATAGTTTAAACGGTGTCGAGGTGACTAAGAGAGTTGGTACAGATCAATCTATTTTGCAATCTGGATCAGAGATAAAGTTGGGCCGTACCAAGTTGCGTATTGTTTCCGACCAATCTTCGATGGAGGAAGCCAAATTGCTTCATCGACTTGAACGAGACACTAGTAGACTTAATCATTGGTCGATATTTCTACCCTTATTTATAGCGTTAATGGCTATTGGTGTCTATTCAAGTTATATAAATTCCTTTGTTCCATGGGAATGGAAAAACATTTTGTCTCTTTTGCTGACGCTGCAACTGGGTACATTAGTCTTGGCTGGATTTTGGGCGCTCTTAGGTCGCTTTGCCCGTCATGAAGCGTTTTTTTTAGGTCAGTACAGCCTTATTTTGATTGCCAGTTTAACAATTTTAATCGTTGAGAAAATCTTTTCTGTTCTTCACTATAACACCGGCTTTATACTATTTAGCCAAGGAGCCAGTCAGCTGTTTGTTTTAGCTATTATTGCTGTACTAATCAGTGCTAATTTAGCGCTGGCTACGACAATGAATTGGCGTTCGCGCTGGTTGGCGAGTTCATTTTTTGTGGGTATTTTTCTACTAATTATTGTCGCAGGACAAATTAAACGTTGGGGAGAGTTCAGTCCGCGCCCGGATTATTCCGGGGCAATTTCAGCGCCTTCTTTTTTGTTTGTGGGCGGTCAATCAAATGAGGCATTTCTTGAGCAGACAGAAACCCTGTTTAAAACAGTTAATAACGCTGCGGCAGAAACACCAAATAAATAAATTGGAGAGCATATTGTGGAGACAGTAATCGGGGAACTTAATGGAATTGTTTGGAGTTCGGCATTAATTTATCTATGTTTGGGGGCTGGGCTTTATTTCTCCCTGCGTACAAAATTTCTTCAGGTTAGACATTTTAGACATATGCTATCGCTTATCTCTGAGGGTAAAAGTTCTGCCGCTGGTGTCTCTTCATTTCAGGCTTTAGCCATGTCTTTATCAGGTCGTGTAGGTACCGGAAATATTGCGGGTGTTGCTACTGCAATTGCTATGGGTGGCCCCGGGGCAGTATTTTGGATGTGGCTTGTGGCCTTTTTAGGTGCTGCTACTGCATACATTGAGGCAACATTAGCGCAGATTTACAAAGAAAAGGATGCCAACGGGTTGTATCGAGGGGGTCCAGCTTATTTTATCGAAAAAGCCATGGGGCAGAATTGGTACGCGTGGCTTTTTGCGGTCACTACTATTATTGCCATGGGGTTCTGTCTGCCCGGTATCCAAGCTAACAGTATTGTCCTAGCCAGTGAAAATGCCTGGGGTGTTGCGCCACTGGCAACTGCTTTGTTAATTGCTTTGGGCATTGCGCTGATTGTGTTTGGTGGTGTAAAGCGAATTGCCCGCTTTGCCCAATTTGTGGTGCCCTTTATGGCGATTGCTTACATTTTGATTGCCCTATTAGTAATGGTGGTCAATATCGAGCAATTGCCAGGCGTTATTAAATTGATTGTGCGCAGTGCTTTTGGTCTTGAGGCTGGCTATGGCGCCATTATTGGTATGGCTATTCAGTGGGGCGTTAAGCGTGGCATTTACTCCAACGAGGCTGGTCAGGGAAGCTCTCCTCACGCCGCAGCGGCAGCCGAGGTCTCGCATCCAGTAAAACAAGGTTTGGTACAGGCATTCTCTGTCTATGTTGATACGCTATTAGTCTGCACCGCTACCGCCTTTATGATTCTATTGACAGGTCTCTATAACGTGGAAGGCCTGCAGGGCGAGTATCTATATCAGGGATTGGCTGGCATTGAAGCAGGCCCTGCCTACGTGCAAAGTGCCTTCGATACAATTTTGCCGGGATTTGGACCAGGTATACTGGCCATTTCACTATTCTTTTTTGCTTTTACCACCATTGTTGCCTACTACTACATTGCGGAAACCAATGTGATGTATATCAACCGAAAAAATCACCGTCCCTGGCTGGTGGTGGTGCTAAAACTCTTGGTGCTAACATCGGTTATGTATGGAGGTCTTCAAAGCGCAGATGTAGCTTGGGCGCTAGGTGATTTGGGCGTTGGTATTATGGCTTGGTTAAATATTATCGCCATAATCATTTTACAGAAGCCAGCACTACTTGCCCTGCAGGACTATGATGCGCAGCGCCGGCTAGGGAAAGAGCCACAGTTTAAGCCGGATAGTTTGGGTATTAGTGGCGCAGATTTTTGGGTGGAGCGAAAAGACTAGTTATTGCATTAACTTGCTCTAGCTCCAGCCACCCAGCGCTTTCCATTTGTTAACGATGGCACAGAACAGTTCCGCAGTTTTTGTGGCATCGTAAAGCGCACTGTGGGCATCTTGGTTATCAAACTCGATTTCAGCCGCTTGACATGCCTTGGCAAGCACAGTTTGTCCATAGGCAAGACCTGCAAGGCTTGAAGTATCGAAGCAAGAGAATGGATGAAAGGGATTGCGCTTGATCTGATTTCTCTCCACAGCCGCATTAATAAACCCGAGATCAAAATGCGCATTATGGGCAACCATAATCGCTCTGGTGCAGCCAGTTTCGGTAATTTCTCGACGAATGGGTCTAAAGATATCTCGCAGCGCCTCAGACTCCTCCTCGGCTTTGCGATCAGTGTCATAGATATCAATACCAGTAAACTCGAGTGCTGATTGCTCTACTACAGCACCCTCAAATGGCTCTATATTCTTGGTATAACTATCTTTGATTTGTAGCTTCCCAGTGCTGTCCATCTCCAATAAAACCGCAGCGACCTCAAGGAGCGCATTACTTTTTGCGTCAAAGCCGCCTGTCTCAACATCTACAACTACTGGTAAGAAACCACGAAAGCGTTGCGATATCAGGGATGGCTTTAGCAGCTCCTCTGGCATATCCATTATTGATCGAGCTTCCAATTCACTCTATTACCGGCCCCTAACGGCACAATTTCGGAGTCCATAAAGGGTAGAGACATTGGAACATCCCATGCTTGGCGACGAATTGTGATGGATGTTTTGTTATAGGGTAGCTGATAAAAATCAGCGCCATTTATGCTGGCAAATGCCTCTAATTTATCTAAAGCTCCGGCTTGATCAAATACTTCGGTATACAGTTCAATTGCTGCGGGATGGCTAAAGCAACCAGCGCAACCACATGAGGACTCTTTGTCATTTTTGCTATGGGGCGCAGAGTCAGTACCCAGAAAAAACTTCTTATCACCACTAGTAGCCGCCTCTATAAGCGCCTGTTGATGGGTGTTGCGCTTAAGAACTGGCAGACAGAATAGATGGGGTCTTATGCCACCCACCAGCATATCATTGCGGTTGTAAAGTAGGTGTTGAGGGGTAATTGTAGCTCCCACGTTATCACGGGCTGAGCTTACAAATTGCACCGCTTGCGAGGTGGTGATATGTTCAAATACGATTTTTAGGGCTGGAAAGTCGTGCACTATTCGCTCGAGATGCTGTTCAATAAAAACCGCTTCGCGATCAAATATATCTATTGCGCAATCCGTTACCTCGCCATGCAGTTGCAGCACCATACCCAGTTCTTGCATAGTTTCCAGAACATGGTTGATCTTATTAAGATCGGTGACGCCTGAATCTGAATTTGTCGTAGCACCAGCGGGATAATATTTACAGCCGTGGACAAAGCCACATTCAGCGGCAAGGCGAATTTCCTCTACTGGCGTATTATCGGTCAGATAAAGCACCATCAACGGCTCCCATGTTACGCCTTCTGGCAGATAGGACAGAATACGCTCTCGGTAGGCTTTAGCAGCGGCCACAGTGGTCACTGGTGGTGATAGGTTGGGCATAACAATACCGCGTCCAAATCCTCTGGTGGAGGCAGGGACAGTGGTTGCTAGTGCCTTATTGTCACGCAGATGCAGGTGCCAGTCATCGGGTTGGATAATACTGATTTGATCCATAAGATGCGTATCCGAAAAAGGGTTTACAATGCTACATTAAACCTAGGCCCTGTAACAGGTCTTACAGTAAATAACAGATTTATTTTAGGGGTTTTTTCAGTTAGTGAAGATTGTCATATTAACCAATAGGGATTTAGCCAGCCAATTGGCGCTCTCGTATCTAGTGAAAGATTTGCATCAGCATCAGCTTGCTATTTTTCTCTCTGAAAGTGTAGGTAATGCTAGCGCCTATCCCGATGCGTTGAAACAATTAGCCAGATTTGAACAGTTGGCCATGACTAGTCTTGACTTGAATTTTGATCAATTGGCAGAAATAGCCGGTTGCAGACTACAGGGCTTTTCTGACATAGATAATCGCGTTAACAGTGCCGAAGGTGTTGCACGCATAAAGAATTTATCGCCTGATCTGATTATTTCAGTGCGCTTTGGTTTAATTATTGACCAGCCCGTTATCTCTATTCCCCAATACGGTGTTATTAATTTACATTCTGGGGTTTTACCCCAGTACCGCGGTGTAATGGCTACCTTTAGGGCGATGTTAAATGGCGACTCTGATATAGGTTCAACACTCCATTATATTACTGATAAAGGGGTTGATACTGGGGATATTCTCTCCATTGAGACGATACCCTTAAATCCTAAATATTCCTACCTATTGAATGTTTTGCGTCTTTATCCGCAGGGCTGTAAACAAATACTGCGCGCGGTGTCTGCAATTAATAACAATCGACTGTTAGAGAATAAACCGCAACAGGGAGATGCAAAGTACTATTCTTTTCCTAATAGCCATGACATAGAACAGTTTCGCCAGTTAGGTTGTCGTCTATTTGATCCTGATGAACTTGAGTTAATCAAGGGGCTGCAGCTATAAACGTCCCACAGGCTGACTAATTTAGGGTAAAATCCCCATCCGATTTTCTTTGTATAGGATCATGCATCGTGTCTTCAATCAGTAAAGTAGTCCTTGCCTACTCCGGTGGGTTAGATACATCAGTCATCGTTAAATGGCTTCAACAGGAATATCAGTGTGAAGTGGTTACCTTTACCGCTGATATAGGTCAGGGCGAAGAAGTAGAACCTGCGCGTGCTAAAGCAGAAGCCCTTGGTGTTAAGGAAATCTATATTGATGATCTGCGTGAGGAATATGCTAGAGATTTTGTCTTTCCAATGTTCCGCGCAAATACAATTTACGAAGGTGAGTACTTACTTGGGACATCTATCGCACGACCTCTTATTGCCAAGCGACTGATTGAAATTGCCAACGAAACCAATGCTGATGCTATTTCTCATGGCGCTACGGGTAAGGGCAATGATCAGGTGCGTTTTGAATTGGGCGCCTATGCGCTAAAGCCGGGTATACAGGTGATTGCACCTTGGCGCGAGTGGAATCTTAACTCCCGAGATAAATTAATGGCTTACTGCGAGCAGCACAACATTCCTGTTGAGATGAAGCGCGGTAAAAAATCTCCCTATTCAATGGATGCCAACCTACTGCATATTTCCTATGAAGGTGGAAATTTAGAGGATCCATGGTCTGAGGCGGAAGAGGATATGTGGCGCTGGACTGTGGCGCCTGAGCAAGCACCGGATCAACCTACTTATCTAACGTTGAGTTATGCAAAGGGCGATATTGTGGCCATTGATGGTGAAGCTATGTCACCGGCAACGGTCATTGAATACCTCAATAAAGTTGCGGGCGCTAACGGTGTCGGCCGACTGGATATTGTAGAAAATCGTTATGTGGGTATGAAATCACGAGGCTGCTACGAGACCCCGGCGGGCACAGTGATGATGAAAGCCCATAGAGCTATTGAGTCAGTCACCCTCGATCGAGAGGTTGCTCACTTAAAAGATGAGTTGATGCCCAAGTATGCCAAGCTTATCTACAATGGTTACTGGTGGGCTCCTGAGCGCGTGATGTTGCAATCAGCTATTGATCAGAGCCAAGAAGTGGTTAATGGAGAGGTTCGAGTCAAACTCTACAAAGGCAACGTCAGTGTGGTGGGTCGTCAGTCAGACGATAGTCTGTTCGATGCTAATATTGCCACTTTTGATGATGATGGTGGCAGTTATAATCAAGCTGATGCAGAGGGCTTTATCAAGCTTAATGCCCTGCGTTTGCGAATTGCAGCTGGCCGTGGCCGCAAGCTGTAAACATTACTGCTTGATGTGATAACGTTGGCTGCCGCGCCACTATTTCACCTCGCTTTTCCGGTGACAGACCTGCAAAAGGCTCGAAGTTTCTATGGTGATATTTTGGGCTGTGGGACAGGTCGTGAATCTGAGCGTTGGATAGATTTTGATTTCTTTGGCCACCAATTGGTAGCTCATTTAGTAGCACCTGAGGACCACCCTTCAACAAATACTAATCAAGTGGACGGACATGCAATACCAGCGTCGCACTTTGGCGTTATTCTAGAGTGGCAGCAATTAGATGAGTTGGCTCAGCGTCTAAAGGATAAAGGCGTCAAGTTTGTAATTGAGCCTTACGTGCGTTTTGAGGGTCGCCGGGGGGAGCAAAAGACACTGTTTATTTGTGATCCCAGCAATAACTATATAGAGTTTAAAGCCTTCCGCCATATAGATGCTTTATTCGCAAAGGATCTTGATCAGTACTAATCTTACCAATCATCTTAGCGCTTATGACTGCGTCGATCTGTGTGCTTCAAAAATGCAGTGGCGAATTAAGAGATTTGCCCTGTGGTTCTAACCCGTTTAGCGCCTTTTACTGGGGCTGCCTTTTGTGCATCACCACGTCGCTTAATGATGCCATCAACTTGGTTTTTAAAGGCAATAATAAAGCCCATCACTAGGAATGCGCCGGGTGGTAGTATGATTGCAAGGAAGCTGTAATTATCACCAAAGGGACGTATCACCCAATCTGTGGCCATAGGGCCAAACAGTAGATGCATATCCATAAAAAGTGTCCCCTGGCCCAGTAACTCACGACTAATACCCAAAGCTAGCAATACAAAGAGAAAACCCAAACCCATCATAATGCCATCCAGAGCTGCCATACTGACATTATTCTTGCTGGCGAAGGCTTCGGCACGACCGAGAATGGCACAGTTAGTGACAATAAGCGGAATAAAGATACCCAGTATTTGATAAAGCTCAAAGGTAAAGGCTTTCATCAAAAGCTCTGTGCAGGTTACGAAAGAGGCAATAATTACCACGAAAATAGGTAGTCTTACTGCATCGTTGACGTTATGGCGAATTAGGGAGACGATAACATTGGAGCCAACCAAAACCAACATAGTAGCTAATCCAAGCCCCAATGCATTTACTACGGTGCCGGTAACAGCCAGTAATGGGCAAAGACCCAAGAGCTGAACTAGAGCTGGATTATTGGTCCACAGACCATTTTTAGTGAGTTCGCCTACTGTTATATCACTCATTGCATTTCCTGCTGTTGATCAGATGCTTGTGGTTGTTGTGGCTGGAGTGCAATCAACAAGCGCTCGCGGTCACTTTCAAAGTAATTTAATGTTGCGGCAATTTGCTGAATCACAGCCCGTGGGGTAATTGTAGCGCCCGTAAACTGATCAAATTCACCTTTATTCTTTTTCACATCCCACCCTTCTGTTTGTGGATTAGTGAGAGATTTGCCATTAAAGCTAAGTATCCAGTCACTTTTTCTCAGCTCAACCTTATCCCCAAGTCCGGGAGTTTCTCTGTGTTCAGTCACTCGAACACCAGCGATTTTGCCATCAAAATTAACGCCAACGATCATTGCAATATCACCACTGTAGCCTTTGGGAGTAACAGAGGGAATAATGGCAGCCACTGGTTCGTCATCAAAACGTGCTATATAAATATTTCCACCATCACTCAGACCCAATACTTCCCAATATTGCTGTGGAATGGGTTGCAGATCGACCAATAAATCATTGTTATGCCGATCCGTAGGGATTATTTCAAACAGCGCTTGTTGTGCAGCCAGACGCTCTGACTCAGCGATTCTCTCTTTGGTTAGAAAGTTAGTTGTTGCCAATAAAAGCGCTGTTGCTAGGGCAAATAAAGCCAATAAGAGGCTATTTTTTTTGATTGATTTGGTTATGGTCTGCACAGGTTAGCCCTCACTCTTTTCAGTTGCTCTGCGCCGATTAGTGTGACCATAGGTGCGCGGTAGGGTGTAGTTATCGATAAAGGGAGCGGCAAAGTTAGCCAATAATACGGCAAATGCCACGGCGTCGGGATAATTGCCCCAAGCACGAATAACATACACTAACATGCCAATTAGCACACCATAGATAAAACGACCACGATTGCTGACTGCGGAAGAAACCGGGTCTGTAAGAATAAAGAATGCGCCCATCATTGAAGCACCTGATAACAAGTGCATAAGAGGGGATCCCGGACTTTGCGAACTACCACCATCCCAAAATATCAGTGACAAAAGTGCAATAGTAAGCAGCATCGCACCTGGGCCATGCCAAGTGAAAGTACGTTTGGCTAGTAATACAAGCCCACCAGCTAAAAATGCTAAATTGACCCACTCCCAACCGACGGTAACAAATGTTGCTTCACTAAAAAGAGCATTTTGCTGATAGATCTGATCAACGGTAAGCCCTTGGTAGTTTCTAAAGCTGTCTAGGGGTGTTGCACCTGTAACACCATCTACTGGCGATGCGCTTGCAAATACAATCGCCAAAGACTGAAGAAAATCGGGATGGGTTACACCTTCTGGAAGTAGCGCAAGGGGGGTTACCCATGTGGTCATCTGAATTGGAAATGATATTAGTAATATCACATAACCAACCATGGCTGGATTAAAGGGATTATAGCCAAGACCACCAAACAGTTGCTTGGCTACTACAATGGAAAATAAGGTACCGGTAACAACAACCCACCACGGCGCCAATGGAGGAAGAGCAAGCCCTAATAACACTGCGGTTAATACAGCACTGTAGTCTCCCAAATAAAACCTTAGTGGGCGCTTGCGTAACTTCAAAATGATTGCTTCACCAACCACGGCAGCAACTATCGCTAGGGCAACATTGATAAATGACCCCCAGCCGAAATGCCAAGTTAAGGCAAATAAACCAGGCAGGGTGCACCAGATAACGAGTTGCATCACCTTTGCTGTATTCTGTGGCGCATGCGCATGGGGTGAGGTTATTTGTCTAAATGCCATGATTAAACGTGCTCCGCCAATCGGGCCTGTGCCTGTTCAAGTTTCTGTTGTGAGGCAGTCACTGCTGCACTAAGGGCATTTAACTTCTCTTCGGTTTCATCATTAGCTTTAGCACTGTTTAGTTTTTCTTGTGCTAATTGGGCGCGCATTTGCGCGCTTTCAACAGCACGCTCTAGCTTGGCCTGTTGCTGTTCTGGGTTAGGTTTTTTAGCAGCAGCACGCGCCTTTGCAGCGGCAATAATATCAATTGATGATCCCTCACCGGTTGCTGACTCTTTAGCCTTTTGTGCCGCCTCGCGGCGCGCAGCACGTTTCGCTTCTTTTTCCTTTTCGGCCAGTTCGATACGCTCTTTATGGAACTCAAATCGCTCTCGGGCATGATCGGACTTAATTTTTTCTTTTTGCGCCTTCTTTATTTCACCTTTGCTGTTACGGTAGTACTGCACTAAGGGAATATTACTCGGACAAACATAGGAGCATGCTCCGCACTCAATACAGTCAAATAAATTATGCGCTTCAAGCCTGTCGTGATCTTCAGCTTGGGCATACCAGAGAAGTTGTTGAGGCAGAAGAGAAACTGGACAGGCTTCAGCACACATGCCGCAGCGAATACAGGGTTGAGCCGGTTGTTCAGATGCTATCTCATCATAGCTGGGTGCAAGTACACAGTTGCTGGTTTTAACAATTGGCACAAGCTCAGATGTAAGACTAAATCCCATCATAGGCCCACCCATAATCACTCGACTGCAGGCCTCTCTATCAAACTCATTATGCTTAAGTAAATGTTCGACTGGGGTGCCCAGTAGGACCTCATAATTGCGGTTAACACCACAGGCTTTACCAGTAACCGTAGTCACTCTAGAGATCAGTGGCTGTCCATCAATCACTGCTCTTTTAATGGCGTAGGTGGTGCCAATATTAACGCAGACTGTACCAATATCTGCAGGTATCTGACCGCTAGGTAGCTCTTTGCCAGTTAAAATGTATATCAGCTGCTTTTCACCGCCGGAGGGATACTTGGTGGGGAAAGGCACCAAACTGATACCACTACCGTCAATGTGGCGCGATAATTCTGCAATTGCCTCTGGCTTATTATCCTCGATGCCAATAATAATTTGCGAGGGATTACTCAGAAGATGGCTGAGTATGCGAATGCCTGTGATAATCTCTACGGCACGCTCTCTAATTAAAGCGTCATCTGCAGTGATATAGGGTTCGCATTCTGTTGCATTGATAATCAGAGTATCAATGGGTCGTTGAAAGCCAGGGTTGAGCTTTACCGCAGTTGGGAATCCAGCGCCACCCATGCCGGCGATACCCGCATCAGCAATCATTTCTAACAGGGTGGCAGGACTGGTATGCTTAAAATCCTCAATCCCCTTATGCTTAATCCACTTATCGCGGCCGTCATTGGTGATTTCGATACAGGGGGCCGACATGCCAGATGAGTGGGCGATTGGCCGCTTTTCAATAGCAGAAATAGTCCCCGAGGTAGGTGCATGCACCGCGACAGAAATTGGCCCTGCTGTGGTGGCAATCTTCTGACCTTTAAGAACTTTGTCCCCCACGGAGACGCAAGGTGATGCAGGTGCACCAATATGCTGACTCAAAGGTACAACCAGTTTTTCAGGAATGGGCAACTCACCTATAGGCATGGTGAGTGATTGATGTTTATTTTCTGGAGGATGAATACCGCCTGGAGTCTGCCAAGTCTTGCTCATGCAGCGCTACCCTCAGTTTCAAGGTGGATAGTTCTATCAGTCACTATAATTCCGTTGGTAAGTTTAGGTGAAGGCCATCGCCAATCTGCGATACCCTCTTGTATGGGACGCATTTCGATACAGTCCACTGGGCAAGGCTCAACGCATAGATCGCAACCTGTGCACTCATCAGCTATAACCGTATGCATTAATTTTGCAGCACCTAAAATGGCATCTACAGGACAGGCCTGAATACATTTGGTACAACCAATACATTCATCCTCACGGATATAAGCTACCGTTTTAATATCAGCTTCTTGCCCATGTTCCTCATCTAACTCAGGAGCTGGCACATCCAAA
>CAXRJI010000049.1:0-4103 GCA_964231105.1 Porticoccaceae bacterium | reverse complement strand
TTGCGTAATGGCGAAACCATCTTTACTGATAAATGAACGTGGCATTTTCTTTTCTTGGTTGGCTACAGCCTCCAAGGCAGCCTCGCCTAAGGTCCAGCTGTAGTGTTTACCTGATTCACGTTCAATGGTTATCATAATTGAGTGTTTTCCCTGTAGCGCTTTATCAACGGCTGCCCGCCCCACGGCATAGGCTTGATCTACATCAGTGCGAGATGCGATATGGCGCGCTGCGCGCTGCAGGTAGTCTGCTATTGCATAGTGATATTTATAGCCAAGGGAGTGTTTCACCATGCTCGCCAATGCAGCTGCAACACCACCTAATTGGTGATGACCAAAGGCATCTTTATTTAACGAGCCTGAAATAAGTGCGCCATCGCCATACACAGTACCCTCAGAGGCCACCACAACGCAGTAGCCATATTTCTCAACCATGGTTTCAACACGTGCAATAAATGTTTCTCGAACAAAGGGAATTTCAGGAAAAAGAATAATGTGGGGTGCGTCACCCTGTTGTTGTGCGGCCAGTCCAGCGGCTGCTGCAATCCAACCAGCATGGCGACCCATAACTTCAAGAATAAAAACTTTGGTCGATGATGCTGCCATTGAAGCTATATCCAAGCCCGCTTCTCGGGTGGCAATGGCAACGTACTTGGCAACTGAGCCAAAGCCAGGTGAGCAGTCAGTGAGTGGCAAATCATTATCAATGGTTTTAGGGATATGGATAGCCTGCAGGGGGTAGTTCATCTGTTCTGACATTTTAGCTACTTTCAGACAGGTATCTGCTGAGTCACCCCCGCCGTTGTAAAAGAAGTAACCTATATTGTGGGCTTTGAAGACCTCAATTAAGCGTTGGCACTGATGTTTAGATTGCTCAATATCTTGAAGTTTATAGCGACAGGAGCCAAACGCACCACCAGGAATATACTTTAGCGCGGCGATGCATTCGTCGCTCTCAAGACTGGTATCTATAAGGCTTTCTGTGAGGGCGCCAATAATGCCATTCTGACCTGCATAGACCTTGCCAATTTGATCTTTATGATCACGGCAGGCCTCGATAACACCGCAGGCTGAGGCGTTGATCACCGCGGTCACGCCACCTGACTGGGCGTAAAAAACATTGCGTTTCTTCATCCTAGTTATTTCCTTAAGTCCCTTTACAGCTCCGTATTTTAATAGCTTTGCCTGATTAAAGCACAGGTTTAATTGATACCAAAACGGCAAAATAAACTGGCACAATTCAGTGAAGGAACAAATGAGTAGGCTTTAAAATTAAAAAAATGGAAAATTGACTCTGGTTATTTAGCGTAACAAGATTTATTGTCAGGGTTATAAGTTTCAGTGAGTGGATTTATGCATTTACATTTTTTGGGAATCTGTGGCACTTTTATGGGCAGTTTGGCTCTGCTAGCAAAAGCCATGGGACATAGGGTGACAGGGTCAGATACAAATGTTTATCCACCCATGAGCACCCAGCTAGAACAGGCAGGTATCACCATTGTAGAGGGTTATAACCCGTCTCAACTTGAGCCTGCGCCAGATTTAGTGATTGTTGGCAATGCTTTGTCTCGAGGCAATGCCTGTGTCGAATATATACTTGAGGAAAAACTACCTTATACATCGGGCCCACAATGGCTGGGTGATACGCTACTGCGAAAAAAACATGTGCTATCTGTTTCTGGTACCCATGGCAAAACATCTACAAGCAGTATGCTGGCAAAAATTCTCCACCACGCTGGCTATAATCCGGGATTTCTAATCGGTGGTGTGCCGCAGGATTTTGACGTGTCAGCTCATATTGGAGGTGTGGCCCCAAATGGCCAGTCTTTTTTTGTCATTGAAGCCGATGAATACGATACGGCATTTTTTGATAAGCGCTCAAAGTTTGTTCACTACCAAACTGATGTATTGGTAATTAATAATCTTGAATATGATCATGCGGATATCTTTGATGATTTGCTAGCTATTCAAAAGCAATTTCATCACTGTGTGCGCACGCTGCCGAGTTCAGGTGCTGTGATCTATCCAGCCAATGATGACGCTGTGTCGTCAGTTATAAATATGGGCTGCTGGAGTCAGCAACAACCCTTTAGTGCTGAGAATGCGCCATGGCACTATGAATTATTGGCTGATGATGGATCGAGCTTTGAGGTGATCCACCGCACTCAACACAAAGAATCGCGCGCCCAGGTAAATTGGCGCCATATTGGCCTGCACAATGTAAAAAATGCTCTGGCGGCAGTTATTGCAGCCCACGAAGTTGGTATAGGTATTGATCAAGCCTGCCAAGCACTGGGTGAATTTACTGGGATTAAACGGCGTCTAGAAGTGATTTATAAAGATAAGCTTTTAACTATTTATGACGACTTTGCCCATCATCCAACGGCCATAAAAACTACCCTTGAGGGCTTGCGAGCGCGTGTCGGTAACGAGCGTATATTGGCAGTCATCGAGCCGCGATCAGCCACTATGAAGTTAGGTGTTCACGCAGCGTCTCTCAGCGCCTCAGTAGCGGCCGCGGATCAGGTGTTTTGGTATCAAAATAGCTCGATTGACTGGGATTTGCCGGCAGTGGCCAATGCCTGTTCAGTGGCCGCCTCTTCCTATAAAACGATTGATTTGCTGCAAGACGCAGTCACTCAAGCAGTGACCAGCCACAGTGTTGATGGTCAGTCTGTTTATGTAGTAATTATGAGTAACGGTGGCTTTGAAGGGTTTCATCAAAAATTAGTTAAGCACTTCGCTGCAAATTAGTGAAAAGACAAATTCCTTTACAGAGTGACCATTGGCTGTGCTGTTTTTAAAAGAAGTTGCTTACACGTTGCCAAGTGATACTAATAATAAGTGCAGGAAAAATTTATGACATCACAATCTCGTTGCTCTTGGTGTCTGGGTGATAGTCTCTATCAACATTATCACGATAATGAGTGGGGCGTTCCCTGTCGGGATGATAAAAAGTTGTTTGAGTTTTTGATATTGGAAGGTGCTCAGGCGGGCTTGTCATGGATTACTATTTTACGCAAAAGAGAAAATTATCGTGCCGCCTTTGCTAATTTTGACGCCGAGAAAATTGCGCTGTTTACAGAGTCTGATATTCAGCAGTTAATCTGTAATAAGGGCATAGTGCGCAATCGCTTAAAAATTGAAAGCGCAGTGATCAATGCGCGTTGTTTTCTTGATTTAAAGGATGATCACGGCAGTCTAAGTGACTATTTATGGGGTTTTTTGGATAACAGACCCATAGTCAATCATTGGTCAAGTGACGATCAGGTGCCTCCCTCAACAGCCCTATCTGACAAAATTAGTGCGGATATGCGCAAGCGTGGTTTTAAATTTTTTGGTACTACAATCTGCTATGCCTTTATGCAGGCGATGGGAATGGTCAATGACCATATTGTTAGTTGCTATCGGCATCAAGCGTGCCAGCATTAACTGACTACTGCGCAATTACGTCCCATGTTCTTAGCTTGATAGATAGCATTTTCGGCACCTGAGATAAGGTCATCGAGGTTAATATACTTTTCAATGGAAGCAATACCCATGCTGACTGAGATTTCTAGCTGATCACCCGCAGCCTGTATCTCTAAGTCAGAGAACTTTAACCTTAGACGATCGGCTATTTTTTTAGCCTCTTGTGCATTGGTGTCAGGAAATAACAGTAGAAACTGGTTGCCACCCCATCGCGCCACAGTGTCAGCACTCCTCAGTTGATTGCTAAGAAGAGCAGCGGTCTGTTTTAGGATTGTGTTGCCAGCAACTCGACCATAACGATCATTAAGTAACTTAAAATTGTCTAAATCAGCAAGCACAATCGAAAAATTAGCCTTGCTAACTGAGTACTCCTGACTTTTTATTTTTAAGCGCTCCTCCATATTCTGCCGGTTAGGCAAGTTGGTCAGGGCATCTGTATAGATTACTTCCTGGCCATTAAGGAAGCGTGTTTTATAGTTATCAAGGCTTGTGATTGATGAATGATTGATGGCAGCTGAGACTGTGATCAATATGGCAATTGAGGTCAGAAGCTGCATTACCCTAATATCCTCATATTGATGGGTTAAAAAAGGTATAGCATCGGTATCAACATTGGTAATTACAAGTCCCATTGA
>CAXRJI010000048.1:0-140926 GCA_964231105.1 Porticoccaceae bacterium | reverse complement strand
ACAAAGGGCACTGTGCGCGAGGCACGGGGATTGACTTCAATCACATAGATCTCACCATCCTGCAACGCTAACTGTACGTTCATTAATCCGCGTACACCTAACTCACGAGCCATTTTTTTACAAACTTCGCGCATTTGATTTTGCATATCTTCGCTGAGACTGTAGGGCGGCAATGAACAGGCAGAGTCTCCTGAGTGAATACCGGCCTGCTCTATATGCTGCATAATGGCACCGATGACCACTTGCTTACCATCACTGACCGCATCCACATCTACCTCAATGGCATTGGGCAAAAAGTAATCCAGCAGAACAGGAGAATCTTCAGATACCTCAACGGCAGTTTGCATATAGTGCCGCAATTCATCTTCTTTGTAGACAATCTCCATAGCGCGCCCACCCAATACATAGGACGGACGGACGACCAGCGGATAGCCTATCTGACTGGCTAGAACAACTGCGTCCTCAGTACTTCGAGCAGTAGAATTTGAGGGCTGTAATAAAGAGAGCTTCTCTATCATTTGTTGGAAACGCTCACGATCCTCAGCCCGATCAATAGCGTCTGGTGTAGTACCTACAATGGGTACACCCTCCGCCTCCAAGGCTCGCGCAAGCTTAAGTGGCGTCTGACCTCCAAACTGTACAATAACACCCTTAGGCTTTTCCACGCGCACAATTTCTAGCACGTCCTCTAGAGTGACTGGCTCAAAGAATAAGCGATCAGACGTATCGTAATCTGTAGACACTGTCTCAGGGTTGCAGTTAACCATAATGGTCTCGTAACCGTCTTCGCGCATGGCAAGCGCCGCATGAACACAACAGTAGTCAAATTCAATGCCCTGTCCAATTCGGTTGGGACCACCACCGAGCACTAAGATTTTATCTCGATCACTGGGCCGTGCCTCGCATTCTTCTTCATATGTGGAGTACATATAAGCTGTGTCAGTAGCAAACTCTGCGGCACAGGTATCGACACGCTTGTAGACTGGATGCAGCTCTAACTCATAGCGCAACTGGCGAACTGCTTTTTCGCCACAGCCCAAAATATCTCCCAGTCGCTTATCAGAAAAGCCTTTTCTCTTTAATCTGAGCAGGGCCACCCTATCAAGATCTTTAATATCAGACCTCTCAAGTGCTAACTCATCTTTGATTAAGTCCTGAATTTGCACTAAGAACCAAGGGTCGATTTTGGTAATAGAAAACATTTCTTCAAGACTTAAACCACTGCGGAAGCCATCAGCAAGGTACCAGATACGTTCTGAACCGGCTTCAGCTAACTCGTTATTTAATGTAGATTTAGTCGTTTCGTCGTCCAGATTGAGTATTGGATCAAAGCCGCAGGCGCCCACCTCTAAGCCACGCAGGGCTTTATGCAGTGACTCTTGAAAAGTACGGCCTATAGCCATCACTTCTCCCACAGACTTCATCTGGGTTGTGAGCTTTTGATTGGCTTGATTAAATTTCTCAAAAGCAAAGCGCGGTACTTTAGTGACCACATAATCAATACTAGGCTCAAAAGACGCTGGCGTTGCACCACCGGTTATATCATTGTGCAACTCGTCTAGGGTATAACCCACTGCCAGCTTTGCGGCTACCTTGGCAATAGGAAAACCCGTGGCTTTTGAAGCCAACGCTGAAGAACGTGAGACTCGAGGATTCATTTCAATAACGACAAGGCGTCCGTTATCAGGATTTACCGCAAACTGCACATTGGAGCCACCGGTTTCAACACCAATTTCACGCAACACAGCGATCGAGGCATTGCGCATAATTTGATATTCTTTATCCGTTAAGGTCTGCGCTGGCGCAACGGTAATTGAGTCACCGGTGTGAATGCCCATGGGGTCAAGATTTTCAATTGAACAGACAATAATACAATTGTCGCTTCGATCCCTGACCACTTCCATTTCAAACTCTTTCCATCCAATAAGAGATTCATCAATAAGCAGCTCATTGGTGGGTGATAAGTCGAGGCCGCGGCGACAGATTTGTTCAAACTCTTCACGGTTATAGGCAATACCGCCCCCCGAGCCACCCATGGTAAAGGACGGCCGAATAATACAGGGGAAACCAAAGCGGTCAGCAACCTGATAGGCTTCTTCCATACTGTGGGCAATGCCCGAGTTGGGTGTTTCCAAGCCAATAGCTTTCATGGCTTTGTCAAAGCGCTCACGATCTTCGGCCTTATCAATCGCATCGGCATTAGCACCAATCATTTCTACACCGAACTTATCCAACACACCGTGCTTAGCTAAGTCTAGGGCACAGTTAAGTGCCGTTTGCCCACCCATTGTAGGCAACAAAGCATCTGGTCGCTCAGCCTCAATAATTTTTGCCACTGTGCGCCACTCGACTGGCTCAATATAGGTAGCATCAGCCATAGCCGGATCAGTCATAATGGTCGCTGGGTTGGAATTCACTAAGATAACTCGATAGCCCTCTTCACCAAGAGCTTTACAAGCTTGAGCACCAGAGTAATCAAATTCACAAGCCTGCCCAATTATGATTGGACCCGCACCAAGAATCAGAATGCTTTTTATATCAGTTCTTTTAGGCATAACTTCTCCAGAAGTAACGGACTAATCGCGTCCGACTTCCATTAATTGAATAAAGTGGTCAAACAGGGGTGCAACATCATGGGGGCCTGGGCTAGCTTCAGGGTGTCCTTGAAAGCTAAAAGCAGGCTTATCAGTGCGCTCAATTCCCTGCAGTGAGCCATCGAAAAGAGAGCGATGGGTTGCTTTTAGATAGTTTGGCAGACTTTTTTCATCGACAGCAAAGCCATGGTTTTGGCTGGTTATCATTACACACTGAGTAGCAATATCTTGAACAGGGTGATTGGCGCCATGATGACCAAATTTCATCTTCACTGTTTGCGCGCCTGAGGCCAAGGCTAAAAGCTGATGCCCCAGACAGATACCAAATAGGGGCATATCCGCATCGATAAGCGCCTTTATTGAGGTGATTGCGTAGTCACAGGGTTCGGGATCGCCAGGGCCATTAGACAAAAACACGCCATCTGGCTTCATGGCTAAAACCTCACTGGCCGGCGTCTGTGCCGGAACCACTGTAAGTTCGCAACCACGATCCACCAACATGCGCAATATATTGCGTTTTACACCAAAGTCGTACGCCACCACTTTAAACCTGCCACTGGCAGGCTTCTTTTCACCTTCTAATGACCAACTGGGCTGATGCCACTGATAGGTTTCTGAGGTAGTAACCTCTTTAGCTAGGTCCATTCCCTTGAGACCGGGAAAATCTTTGGCCGCTGCAATTGCAGTATCAACATCAATATCACCAGCCATAACACAACCATTTTGCGAACCGCTCTCACGCAAGATTCGAGTAAGTTTTCGTGTGTCAATGTCAGCAATCCCAAGAATACCATTACTTTTAAGGTAGGCATCCAACGATTTTTCACTACGAAAATTGGAGGCCATAAGCGGCAGATCACGAATAACTAGACCTGATACTTGGATTTTTTCTGATTCTTCATCATCGGCATTAACTCCAACATTGCCAATATGAGGATACGTTAGTGTTACTATTTGACGAGCGTAAGACGGGTCTGTGAGTATTTCTTGGTAGCCACTTAGGGCTGTATTAAAAACGACTTCACCAACAGATATGCCATCAGCACCAATAGCGGTTCCTTTGAAAATTGTCCCATCTGCAAGTGCAAGCACTGCCTCCCGATTAGTCTGGGAATTCACAAAACCTCCTAATATATGGTGTGTTGACGTTGGAAAAGTGTTCTTGATATTTGCAAAAAAACGAGATGAAACTCAACGTCTCACCTCGTTTTCTTATAAATAGTCAGTATCAACTTCTCCGTTCAGGGCCGCTTCTAGCGAGCGCTACTGAGGCAGTATTTTATTGCAAGCAAAGCTGTTTTGTCTATCTTTAGCTGTATAAATTAACTAAATATTTAAGCTTAGAACATCTTGCATTGAGAAAAGCCCAGCGGGCTTCGTATCTAACCATTTTGCTGCGCGCAGGGCGCCGCGCGCAAAGGCCATTCGACTGGATGCTTTGTGGGTAATCTCTACCCGCTCGCCATCAGCTGCAAATAATACGGTATGGTCACCAACAACATCACCGGCTCTTTGTGTAGCAAATCCTATCGTCTGTCGGTCACGAGCACCGGTCTGTCCCTCACGTCCGTACACCGCCACATCACTGAGTTCTCGACCCAGTGCACCAGCCACTGAATGGCCTAGGGATAAAGCCGTTCCAGATGGTGCATCGACTTTATGACGATGGTGGGTTTCTGCAATCTCAATATCCACATCGTCACCCAGTACTTTTGCAGCCAACTCTGCCAGTTTAAAGCAGAGGTTTACCCCTGTAGCGAAATTTGAGGCCATACAGATGGCAGACTGTTTTGCGCACTCATTGATTTGCTGCAACTGCTGATCAGTGAGTCCTGTAGTGCCAATCACAATTTTTTTACCGTGTTGGGCGCACAGTTTGGCATTATTGATCGTATTTTCAGGTGTACTGAAATCTATCAGCACATCAAACTGGCCAATGACAGACTCTAGACAGCCTACTACCTGGATACCATTACTACCTAGAGCCGCAAGTTCACCTGCATCTGCACCAATTAGCGAGCTATCAGCGCGCTCTAATGCCGCACTCAATTGCAAGACATCACTCGCGGCTAGAGCTTCAATTAATGCTCTACCCATTCGACCACCGGCACCGGTAACTGCAATATTTATCATGATCTAGCTTCCAAATTCTATAGACTAGGGTTAATGAGTTAGATTATCAAAGAATTTTTTTACCCCATCAAACCAACTGGTTGTTCTGGGAGAGTGCTTTCCCTTCAAACCACTATCAAATGCTTGCAGAAGCTCCTTCTGATCTGCGCTTAGATTAATAGGTGTTTCTACCACAACGCGACAGAGAAGATCCCCTACCCCGCCGCCACGTACTGGCGCCACACCTTTGCCCCTGAGTCGAAATAATTTACCACTCTGTGTCTCGGGTGGGACTTTTAATTTTACCTTACCTGAAAGGGTGGGCACTTCTAATTCACCACCCAACGCTGCTTGAGCAAAGCTTATGGGCACCTCACAATGAAGGTGACTTCCATCGCGCACAAAGATGGGGTGCTCACGCACATGCATTTGCACATATAGATCACCACTGGGGCCACCATTAGGTCCAGCCTCGCCTTTTCCAGATAAACGAATTCGATCTCCGGTATCCACACCTGCGGGTATTTTGACTGATAAGGTTTTACGCTCTTTTCTTACACCCTGTCCATGACAATCACCACAGGGATCTGAAATTATCTTGCCGGTACCTCGACAATTAGGACAAGTCTGTTGAACAGAAAAGAACCCTTGAGACATTCGCACCTGTCCATTACCGCCACAGGTGTCACAGGTAATAGGTGAAGTGCCAGGACGAGCACCTGAGCCATCACAGGTTTCGCAATGAACCATGGTGGGTACATCAATCTGTATGGTCTTTCCTTTAACCGCATCCTCAAGATCTAACTGCAAGTCATAGCGAAGGTCTGCTCCCCTGTCTGGTGTTGATCTTCGACCGCCACCACCAAAAATATCACCAAACACATCACCAAATACATCGCTAAACCCAGCGCCACCAAAGCCACCCGCACCGCCTGCAGCATTGGGATCTACACCAGCATGACCAAATCGATCATAGGCTGATTTCTTTTCTTCATCACCAAGAATTTCATAGGCCTCTTGCGCCTCTTTGAATTTTTCCCCAGCTTCATCATTATCAGGATTTCGGTCAGGATGGTACTTCATCGCTGTACGGCGAAATGCCTTCTTGATTTCGGAGTCAGAGGCAGACTTATCTACCCCTAATACTTCATAGTAATCACGCTTTGCCATAATCTAGTGTTAATTTCCGTGGTGAAAGAAAGATAGGCGCAGACTCTGTCCGCGCCCATTAGAGAGTTACAAACCTTGCCAGCGCTTACTTTTTATCCTCTGTTTGCGCTTCGTCCACTTCTTCAAATTCTGCATCCATAGCATCCTCGCCTGCAGGTTGATCACCTGCTGCGTCTGCACTCTGCGCCTGTTGCTCAGCATACAGTTTTTGCGCCAGACCAGATGAAGCCTCAGACAGATCTTTGGCTGCAGAATCTATAGCTTCCTTGTCATCGCCCTGGACAGCCTCTTCAACTTTAGCAATGGCGGCCTCAATTGCTGACTTCTCATCATCTGAAGCTTTGTCACCGGCTTCCTCGAGTGTCTTTTTGGCTGCATGAGCTAGACCATCGGCAGTATTTCGAGCCTGGGCAAGTTCCTCAAACTTCTTATCCTCTTCCGCATTAGCCTCAGCATCTTTAACCATTGCATCAATTTCTTCATCTGACAGACCAGACGAGGCTTTGATAACAATCGATTGCTCTTTGCCAGTTGCTTTGTCTTTAGCACTAACATTAAGAATACCATTGGCATCAATATCAAACGTTACCTCAATTTGTGGCATACCACGGGGTGCGGGAGGAATATCTGCCAGATCGAAGCGACCCAGAGATTTATTTTGTGCGGCTTGCTTGCGCTCTCCCTGAACCACATGGATTGTAACGGCTGTTTGGTTATCATCAGCGGTCGAGAAAATTTGTGATTTCTTAGTAGGAATCGTGGTGTTTTTCTCAATGACTGGGGTTGCAACGGCGCCCATTGTCTCAATACCCAAACTTAGGGGTGTAACATCTAGCAATAGTACATCCTTAACATCACCGGCTAAGACTGCTCCCTGAAGTGCGGCACCTACGGCTACAGCTTCATCTGGATTAACATCTTTGCGCGGCTCACGACCAAAAAATTCAGTCACTTTGTCCTGCACCAGTGGCATACGAGTCTGGCCACCTACAAGAATTACTTCGTCAATCTCAGATGCTGACTTGCCTGCGTCCTTCAAAGCAATTTTTAAGGGCTTCAAAGAGCGCTCAACTAAATCTTCAACCAGTGATTCCAACTTAGCCCGAGTCAGTTTAACCACTAAGTGTTTAGGGCCTGTGGCATCAGCTGTAATGTAGGGCAAATTAACCTCAGTTTGCGCACTAGAAGACAGCTCAATTTTTGCCTTCTCTGCAGCCTCTTTTAGACGCTGCATTGCCAGTGGATCACCTTGGATATCAATGCCGCTATCGGCTTTAAACTCAGAGGTGAAGTATTCAATCAATCGTAGATCAAAGTCCTCACCACCCAAGAAGGTATCACCATTGGTGGCCAACACTTCAAACTGCTTTTCACCATCAACATCGGCAATTTCAATAATTGAGATATCAAAGGTACCACCGCCTAAGTCATAAACGGCGACAACACTGTCACCAGCGGTCTTGTCTATACCATAGGCAAGGGCAGCAGCTGTGGGCTCGTTGATAATTCTTTTTACTTCAAGACCTGCAATACGCCCCGCATCCTTGGTGGCTTGGCGCTGGGAGTCGTTAAAGTAGGCAGGTACAGTAATTACAGCTTCTGAAATAGTTTCACCCAAGTAGTCTTCTGCAGTCTTTTTCATTTTTTTCAAGACTTCTGCAGAAATTTGAGGTGCAGCTTTGCTTTCACCTTTAATCTCTACCCAAGCATCACCATTGTCCGCTTTAACAATTTTGTACGGTACCATTTTGATGTCTTTTTTCACGACATCGTCATCGAAGCGTCGTCCAATTAGACGCTTAACAGCATAAATTGTGTTCTCGGGGTTGGTCACTGCCTGTCTCTTGGCAGACTGCCCCACTAGAATCTCACCATCATCGGCAAACGCTACGACTGACGGGGTGGTACGTGCACCCTCTGCATTTTCGATCACTTTGGGCTTGTCGCCTTCAAGAACGGATACACAGGAGTTGGTTGTACCCAAATCAATTCCGATAATTTTTCCCATTACTTATTTCTCCATCACTTAAAAAGTCTATTACTAGGGGTTAAATATTCTTTCACGTTATTGGTAATGTGGGTTCTATTTCACAAAATTCAAGTGTGCTACCCACAAGTTTGTAAATTAGGTTGATGTGGAAACCACAACCATGGCTGGTCGCATCAAACGACCATTTAATTTGTAGCCTTTTTGGAATACTTCTAGGACCGTGTTTGGCTCCACATCTGGATTGGGAACCATGCTAACAGCCTGATGATAATCCGCATCAAAGGGCTCGCCACTGGGGTCGATTGCCTCAATTTTAAATTGTGCCAATACATCCAAAAAACTTTTTAGGGTTAGATCAATACCCTCATAAATGGCTTTTTGTGACTCATCATTGGTGTCAATTGCATCTAGCGCTCGCTGCAGGTTATCCACAACAGGTAGCAACTGATTGGCAAATTTTTCTAGGCCAAATTTATGTGCACTTTCAACATCACGTTCAGCACGACGACGAATATTTTGTATTTCCGCCTGTGAGCGCAGCAGTTGATCATTAGCGGCATTAAGTTGCTCTTGAAGATCACTTGATGGTGCAGCATCTTCATTTTCAAGCAACTCGGCCTCAATCTCTGAATTGGTTGGATTTTCAGAGTCTAACTGAGAGTCTGGCTGAGAGACTTCCTCAGTTTTTACCTCTGGATCCGCTTGCTTGTTTACACCTTCATCGCCATCTATTTTTCCAGACACGCCAACTCCTTATATTTGCTAATAGTGTTGATTTAACCATTGTTATGCTTTTTCAGTTACAAGAGATGGGGGCAAACTGATAAGTTTCAAGTTGTGTGTAAATAGAGATAAAAAATTTTTAGAACTTTCAGCTATTGCATTCAAGTTGCAGGTTTACAATGCACCTTAATCGCAGAAAAAGTCCGCCATTGTATATGTGCAAACGGCATAATTTATTGCTTATAATGGGGTTTGTCTTTAAGGCCCTCAAGGTAAAAACTACATTGCTACTTTCAATCAATATTAATAATTACACGCTAGTAGAAGAGCTTGAAATTGAGTTTTCTCGTGGCACCACTGCAATTACAGGTGAGACTGGTGCTGGGAAATCATTGGTTCTAGATGCACTGAGCATGGCACTGGGTGACCGTGCTGATACCAGCACCATTCGTCAAGGGAAAGACAGAGCTCAGATCACCGCGAGCTTTGATATAGGGAGCATCTCAGAAGCTAAGCACTGGCTGGATGAGCAAGATTTTAGTTGCGATGATCAATGTATATTGCGCCGTATTTACACTCAAGAGGGGCGCTCCCGGGGTTATATCAATGGTCAAGCATGCACTATGCAGCAGCTACAACAGCTGGGCGATATTCTGATCGACTTACACAGTCAGCACGAACATCAATCGCTTCTGAGACGTCCGACTCACCGCAAGCTTGTCGATGAGTTTTCCAATAGCTCTGATCTAGCAGAGGATGTTAAAAACTACTTTCAAAATTGGAACAGCGCCCATAAGAAACTGACTACACTTTCTGCTCGCTCTGAAGAGCTTGAGGCTCGAAAGGAACTATTACAGTTTCAGGTTCAGGAATTACAACAAGTAAACTTAGATCCCAATCAATTAAAACGTCTTGAGGATGAACAGCAAAGTCTGGCTAATGCTGAGCAAATTCTTCAGGACAGCCAAGCGCTGCTTGGCATTTGCGACCAAGCAGAGAGTTTTAATCTGCGTGATGGCTTTAATCGCTCACTATCTATATTGGCAAATTTAAAGCACAAACCCCAAGCTCTAGAAGAGGCTGAACAATTATTAAAAGCAGGGTTGATTCAAGTCGAGGAAGCTATTCATGAAATAGAACACCATGTGGATGGATTTTCAGCCGATCCCCAGCGATTGCAACAAGTCGAAGATGAATTGGGTGAGATTTTTCAGTTAGCGCGTAAACATCGCGTGAACCCAGAGGACTTGCAACAAACCTTAACCAAACTTGAAGCAGAACTACACGATTTGATGGAGGGTGATGAAAGCCTTCAGCATCTCCAGGAACAGGTTGAAAGCGCGGCAACTCAGTATCGAGAAGCTGCTGCAAAGCTTAGTGATGCGCGTCAGCGGGGCGCTAAATCGATGGCTGAAGCAATCAATCAACAACTACAAGGGCTTGCTATGGAAGGGGCAGAACTTCGTATTCAGTTGATACCTATGGAACAAGATGATTTCAAATCCTTTGGCCTAGAAGATGTGGAGTTTTTGATTGCAACTAATCCCGGTCAACCTCACAAGCCTCTGGCAAAAATTGCCTCGGGTGGTGAACTATCGCGAGTTAGTCTTGCAATACAGGTGATTGCCGCCGCCCATTCAAGTATACCCACATTAATTTTCGATGAGGTTGATGTAGGCATTGGTGGAAGCACAGCTGATATTGTGGGCAAGTTGCTAAAACAACTGGGTGATCAGGGTCAGGTTATAAGCGTTACTCATCAACCACAAGTTGCCGCCCATGCGCATCATCACTACGTAGCCAGTAAAATCTTACAGGCCAATACAGCTGAATCAGTTATGAGCATCTTAGACTCCTCGCAACGTGTTGAAGAATTGGCGCGTATGCTGGGCGGTGCGACTATTACTGAACAAACAATCTCTCATGCTTCAGAGCTACTTGATTTAGCCGCAAATTAATCACGATTATTGTTTGCATAAAAAAACCCCAGCGAATTATCGTCTGGGGTTTTTTACTAACAGCTACTGATAGGATCTATTCTGATGCAGCATTATCACTGTCATCATTTGAAGAGCCCTCTTCAGCTTTCGCTTCTTTGATAGAAAGTTTAACTCGACCACGATTATCAATTTCAAGGACCTTAACACGAACATCCTGGCCCTCAGATAGGTAGTCGGTCACTTTTTCTACACGCTCTTCAGCAATCTGAGAGATATGGACTAAACCATCAGTTCCCGGCATAAAGTTAACAAACGCACCAAAATCAACAATGCGAACGACTTTGCCATCATAGATCATGCCAGGCTCAGGATCAGCCACAATAGCAGTGATTGCATCTTTTGCTGCTTCAAGTGAGGGTGAGTCTTCAGAGTAGATTTTAACCTCGCCATCATCGGTAATATCGATGGTTGAATTGTGCTCTTCGCAAAGAGCCCGAATAGTGGCGCCCCCTTTACCAATTACATCCCGAATTTTATCTGGATCAATCTGCATGGTAGCCATTCTTGGTGCAGTGTCAGCAACTTCATCACGGCCCTTTGAAATAACTTTATTCATTTCATCAAGGATATGCAGACGAGCATGAAGTGCCTGTTCAAGGGCAATTTCCATAATTTCTTCGGTAATGCCTTCAATTTTAATATCCATTTGCAGGGCAGTAATACCCGTAGCTGTTCCAGCCACTTTAAAATCCATATCACCCAAATGATCTTCGTCACCCAGAATATCCGTCAATACAGCAAAACCATCATCTTCCTTAACCAAACCCATGGCAATACCAGCCACTGGAGCCTTTAGGGGCACACCTGCATCCATCAGTGCCAAGCTTGAACCACAAACTGAGGCCATTGAACTGGAGCCATTGGACTCAGTAATTTCTGAAACAACACGCATGGCGTAGGGGAACTCAGACTCTGAGGGAAGAACTGCTGCAACACCACGGCGCGCCAAGCGTCCATGACCAATTTCACGACGACTGGTAAAACCAATCCTTCCACATTCACCTACGGAGTATGGAGGGAAGTTGTAGTGCAGCATAAAGGGATCATCTCTTCGACCTTCAAGAGCATCAATCATTTGGGCATCGCGGTTAGCACCTAAAGTTGCTGCTACTAAGGCTTGAGTTTCACCGCGGGTAAATAGTGCCGACCCGTGGACACGATCTAGAACGTCCACTTCAACATGAATGGCACGAACTGTCTTGTTATCTCGGCCATCAATTCGGGGTTCGCCAGCAATAATGCGGCTACGCACAATATTTTTGCCTAATTTCTTGAAAGCATCACTAACGGCTTCCTGTGGATACTTGTCATCTTCGGTTAATTTGCCTAGAGCCATTTCTCGCAACTCGCTAACTTTGCTCGAGCGAGCCTGCTTATCAACGGTTTGATATGCGTTGTTAAGTTCATCACCCACTAGTGCGGAGAGTTCATCTTTAAGAGCAAGATCTTCTTCCTCAGCTTGCCATTCCCAGCGCGGCTTACCCACTTCATCAGCCATTTGTTCAATCACACTGATAACCGTTTGCATTTCTTGATGAGCAAATAGTACAGCGCCCAACATGGTATCTTCTGATAGCTCACTGGCCTCAGACTCAACCATCAAAACCGCATCTTTGGTACCAGCAACAACCATATCCAACGAGGATGTTTCAAGGTCACTGTAGTTTGGGTTAAGTAGATAACCCTCATCTTCTGTATAACCAACGCGTGCAGCACCTACAGGGCCGTTAAAGGGAATACCTGAGATAGCTAGAGCTGCCGAGGTACCTATCATGGAGGCTATATCTGGATCTATGTCTTTCTCAGCTGAAATAACAGTACATACAACTTGGACTTCATTCTTAAAGCCATTGGGGAAAAGCGGACGAATGGGTCGATCAATCAATCGTGAGGTCAGGGTTTCTTTCTCGCTTGGTCTGCCTTCGCGCTTAAAAAAGCCGCCAGGGATTTTACCTGCCGCATAGGCTTTTTCTTGATAGTGAACACCCAGTGGAAAGAAGTCCATACCAGCTTTGGCTTCCTTCTCTCCAACAACAGTACAGAGAACTGTTGTTTGATCTACTGAACATAAAACAGCACCTGTTGCCTGTCTTGCAACACGACCTGTCTCTAGGGTGACGGTATGTTTACCGTATTGAAATTTCTTAATTAAAGGGTTCATATTTTTTACCTGTAAATATTAGAACCCCGTGTTCTGCCCTTAGTTGCTGCTCGGGTTACTTATAGCTAACAGTGTTGCTAGCTATAAGTAACTCGATCAGCTATGAGTAGGGACACAACATAGGGTCGTAGTTTATTTATTATAAGTGCAACGCAGTTGTAATAAACTGCGTTGCAGCTCTATCTATTATCTACGTAAACCAAGCTTTTTGATCAATTCTGCATAACGCGCGGAATCTTTGGTTTTTAAGTAATCAAGCAACTTCCTGCGCTGGTTAACCATGCGGATTAACCCTCGACGGGAATGGTTATCTTTTTGATGATCGCCAAAATGTTGCTGTAACTTGTTTACGTTTGCCGTGAGAAGAGCAACTTGTACTTCAGGTGAACCTGTGTCGTTTTTTCCCTGACCATACTCTGTCACGATATCTGCTTTTTCTTTTGCACTTAGTGCCATAATTTTTCTCCAATATGCGGTTAGTTAATGTTCAGGATGTCCGCGCATATTTACAGACAACCTAGTTGTTGGCTGAATCAGTCAGCCTGTCTGTTTGGGCAATAAAATTAAAACCCAAATCTCTTAAATGTCGCAGATTATACGTACAATCATCTGATAAGCGTTTACTCTGCAACTAATCGCTTAGGGGCTAAATTTCCATCATCGGTCACATGACCAATACCTAAAAAAGCACCGTCTTTGCGAAAGACGCGCACTATATCGCCTTCTTGGCCTTGGTGAAAGACCTGTTTTGACATTACTGACTGACCTTGTCGAAAATAACCTGCGACAATTTCATCCAATTCGACCTTTTGATGGTGAGCCACAGCGGCATCAACGGGCTTCAAAAGATAGTCTAATTGCTCTGGATTATTTTTTTCTCTCAGAGCCTCTAGCTGTGACAAGGGCAGTGTTTCCTTCTCATCGAAAGGTCCAGACTTAAAGCGATCTAATGCACTGACATGGGCACCACAGGCTAGGGCCTTTCCCAAGTCCTCTGCGAGACTGCGAATATAGGTGCCCTTACTACAGTGTACCCGAACATCAATTTGCGGATGTTTGCCTGCCCTAAACTGCAGTAACTCATAGTCATAAATATGTATGGTTCTAGCCTTGCGTTCAACCTCTATACCTTTGCGCGCCAGTTTATACAGAGGTTGCCCATTGTATTTTAACGCCGAGTACATTGAAGGGACTTGCTCAATCTTTCCTCTAAATGCACTTAGAGCATTTTCTACTTGCTGCTGAGTAATTGAACTAGCATCTTCTGTTGAGATTATCTCACCCTCAGAATCTCCAGTGGTGGTAGCAATACCCAATATATAGGTACTGCGATAATACTTTTCGGAGTCCAATAGAAATTGACTGAACTTAGTCGACTCTCCCAGGCAAATTGGAAGCACGCCTGTCGCCAATGGATCCAGTGCACCCGTATGACCAGCCTTATTGGCATCAAAGAGAAATCTAACCCTCTGCAGGGCCTTGTTGGAGGTTAGTCCTGCGGGCTTATCAAGAAGAAATATGCCATTAACGGAACGGCCACTTTTGCGACGGCGACCCAAATTTATGCGTCTCCGTTGTTAGCGGAAGAATTAGAGGTCACTGCAAAATCAATAAGCGCTTCAAGATGCTGACCACGATGACCACTTATATCAAAGAAAAATTTTAACTTGGGTGTGGCACGCATTGACACACTTGAGGCGAGTAATTTGCGCAGATAACCTGCCGCGCCATTCAGCGCTTCGAGGCCCTGATCGATCTGCTCTTGGGTACGCTCACCGACAAATGTTATATATACATTTGCAACCGCGAGATCACGACTCACATTAACCTCGGTAACACTGACCATTCCAACCCGTGGATCACGAATATTTTCACTAATTAATATTGCCAATTCCTTTTGCACAGCATCTGATACACGCTCAGATCGAGTAAATTCTCTAGGCATCTTAATTCCTGTTTTTAGAGCGAGCGCTGCACTTGTGTAATATCGTAGACCTCAATTAGGTCACCGGCTTTGACATCATTGTAGTCCTTTACACCAATGCCACACTCCATGCCATTGCGCACTTCTTGAGCGTCCTCTTTAAAGCGTCGCAACGACTCCAATTCGCCCTGAAAAATAACAATTTCGTCACGCAGGACACGAATGGGTTTGTTTCGGAAAACACTGCCCTCGACCACCATACAACCAGCAATAGCACCAAACTTGGGTGATCTAAATACGTCTCTTACTTCGGCAATACCGACAATTTCTTCTTTAGTTTCTGGTGCCAACATACCAGATAAAGCCTGTTTTACTTCATCTAATAAGTTGTAAATAACACTGTAGTAACGGACTTCAATATCTTCATTTTCGGCAACTTGACGTGCTGCTCCCGTAGCACGAACATTAAAGCCCAGCACGATAGCACCGGTTGTTAGGGCAAGGTTAATATCAGACTCGGTAATACCACCAACACCAGATGCAACGATCTCAACCGCAACTTCTTCTGTAGCAAAATCATTGAGGGCACTTACGATGGCTTCTAGGGAACCGCGCACATCTGTTTTCACAATTAAGGGCAACTTGTTGACCTGCTCTGCACCCATATCGGTAAACATATTTTCAAGTTTAGCCGCTTGCTGTCTAGAAAAGCGCTCTTTTTTAGCCTCTGCTTGACGCTGTTCAGCAATTTCTTTCGCTTTTCTTTCGTCCTCAACAACAAAGAATTCATCACCAGCCTGAGGCGCTTCGTCTAGACCGAGGATTTCCACAGGTATAGATGGGCCAGCCTGACTTGATGGCTTGCCTGTTTCATCGGTCATAGCACGAATTTTACCCACACTCTCTCCAGCCAGCATAAAGTCACCCTTGTTAAGAGTGCCCTGCTGTACAAGGGCTGTAGCAACAACACCACGACCCTTATCCACCCGAGATTCTACAATCACACCTCGCGCCGCCACATCGACTGGGGCTGTGAGTTCCAATAATTCTGACTGTAGCAGTACCGCTTCAAGTAACTCATCAATACCCTCACCAGTATGAGCTGAGACTTTAATAAATTGGGTATCACCACCCCACTCTTCAGGAATAACATCCTTACTTGATAGTTCTGTGATAACACGCTCTGGATCTGCCCCTTCTTTATCCATCTTATTAATAGCAACCACAAGGGGTACGCCTGCGGCTCGAGCATGCTGAACAGCTTCTTCAGTTTGCGGCATAACACCATCATCTGCGGCTACAACCAGAATTACCACATCGGTACTCTGCGCACCTCGGGCACGCATGGCGGTAAATGCCGCGTGACCGGGCGTGTCTAAAAAAGTAATCATACCTTTGGGCGTATCTACATGATAAGCACCTATATGCTGGGTAATACCACCCGCTTCTCCGGAGGCAACACGGGATTTTCTAATATGGTCTAGAAGAGAGGTTTTACCATGATCCACGTGACCCATTACCGTCACTATGGGTGCTCTTGGCGCCTGCTCACTCTCGGTAGTCTCGTCCTCAAACTGTTTGGTTAGCTCTTCTTCTAGAGATTCGGTGGTGGCTGCGATGGGTGTATGACCCAGTTCTTCAACAACCAAAAATGCGGTTTCCTGATCAATGAGTTGATTGATAGTGGCCATTACACCTAATTTCATCAACTCTTTGACAACCAACCCTGATTTGATGGCCATCTTTTGAGCAAGATCTGCAACTGTGATCTCATCGGGGATACTGACTTCAAAGACTTTCTTTTCAACCGGTTTTTGGAAAACGTGCTTGTTGTCAACTTTAAGTACTGTGGATAAACCCGACTTTAGTCGTGGTTTAGCCTCTTTTTCTTCGACTCCATCATCAAGCTGAATTCGTGCATTTTTCTTACTGGATTTCGAAGAGGTCTTTTTAGCCGCTTTTTTAGCAATCTTATCCTCGTCGTCGTCATCAGCTTTTTCAAAGCGACGACCACGATCCTGTGTAGGCTCAGCTGGGGTGTTTACCTTGACAGTTTTGGCAGCCTTCTTAACTTCTTCGCTCTCAAGTGTGGCAGCTGCTTCCGCTGCTTTTCGAGCTTCGTCTTCTAACTTAGCTTTTTGCGCCTCCTCTGCCTTGCGCGCAGCTTCAATTTCTGCCTGACGACGCTTCTCAATTGCAGACTGTCGTTTCTCCTCAATATCGTCTAAGCCAGTATTTGTTTGAGTTTCAGTGGCAGCGGCCTCATCTTGTCGAGCTTTTTCTTCGGCCTCGGCTTGAGCCTGGATTTTAATTTCCTCTTCACTGCGCTTAACGTAGGTTCGTTTTTTGCGCACCTCAATATTGACAGTTTTACGGCTACCTGATTTCAGGGTGCTGACCGTTTTGCGACGCAGCACGATCTTCTTTGGCTCACCGGATTTTTCACCGTGCAAACTCTTTAAGTAGCTCAGTAGGACCTGCTTCTCTTCGTCGGACACAGTTGCGTCAGCTGAATCATGGGCCAAACCAGCTTCTTTCATTTGCATAAGAATACGGTCAACAGAAGCACCTACGATTTTCGCTAATTCATTTACTGTCACTTCAGCCATTATTTATCCCTCTGGTTATGTTCGAAAAACCTATTATTCGAACCAAGGTGCGCGCGCAGTCATGATCAACGCTGCCGCTCTTTCTTCATCCATATCATCTATGTCCATCAAATCGTCTACCGCCTGCTCGGCCAGATCTTCCATGGTGATAATATTTTTTGCAGTCAGTTTGTAGGCTAACTCTTGATCAATTCCTTCCATATTTAATAAATCTTCGGCAGGTTCAACCTTTGTTAGCTTCTCTTCACTGGCCAAAGCCATGGTAAGCAATGCATCTTTGGCTCGAGCACGAAGCTCCTCAGCAATATCCTCATCAAAGCCTTCAATGGCACTCATCTCTTCGAGAGGAACATAGGCCACTTCTTCAATGCTGGTAAAGCCTTCTTCAACCAAAACAGCAGCCACATCCTCATCAACATCTAAGGCGCTCATAATTGTTTCAACAAAATTTGAAGACTCTGATTGTTGCTTTTCAGCGGCATCCTCCAGGGTCATTACATTGATTACCCAGCCAGTAAGCTCTGATGCCAGACGCACATTTTGCCCGCCTTTGCCGATAGCCTGAGCTAAGTTCTCCTCACTAACAGCAACATCCATTGAGTTGCTATCTTCATCAACGACAATAGATTCGACCTCAGCTGGGGCCATTGCATTGATAACCAACTGAGCGGGATTGTCATCCCAAAGAACAATATCGACTCGCTCATCATCTAAATCACCCGATACGGCTTGAACTCGGGCACCACGCATGCCTACACAGGCTCCCACTGGGTCAATGCGAGCATCTTTACTTTTTACAGCAATTTTTGCACGTTGCCCTGGATCACGGGCGGCGCCTTTAATTTCAATAATACCTTCAGCAATTTCTGGCACTTCAATTTGGAATAATTGAATGAGCATCTCCGGAGCAGCACGCGACACTAACAACTGTGGTCCTCGATTTTCCTCTCGAATCGCTGTGAGAATAACGCGGGTGCGATCATTGACTCTAAAAATTTCACGTCCTACGAGCTCCTCTCTGGGCAGAAGGCCTTCAGCATTGTCGCCAAAATCCACAACTATATGCTCGCGGGTTACTTTTTTAACTGTTCCATTGAGAAGCTCACCTACGCGGTCACGGAAACGATCGATAATAAGATTGCGCTCTGCATCTTTAACACGCTGAACGATAACCTGCTTGGCAGTCTGAGCTGCTATTCGTCCAAAAGCGATGTTTTCAACGGGCTCTTCAAAGATATCTCCAACTTTTAAGGTCGGATCCTTTTCAAAGGCTTCCTCAGTTGTGAATTGGGTCCCCAGTTCGGCAAGCTCATCATCGGATACCACATCCCACCAGCGGAAAGATTTGTAGTCGCCTGTTTCGCGATCTATTTCAACACGAATATTAGCGCCTTCCTCATAGCGTTTCTTTGTCGCCATGGCCAGTGCCTGCTCAATAGCTTCAAAAATAATACCCCGATCCACGCCCTTCTCATTGGACACAGCCTCAGCAACCATTAATATTTCTTTACTCATTTTTCAAACTCCACAAGCCTCAAAATTGAGGAACCAGGTTCGCCTTCTCAATACTTTCAACAGGAAACAGAAATTCGTTATCTGTCACCACTATTACAATCTCGTCACCTTCTACTGCTTTTAGGCGACCTTTATAATTTCTTCGCCCCTCATAGGGAAAACGTAAACGCAGTGAGATTTCTTCACCCAAATATCTTCCGTACTGATATAACTCATACAGCGGTCGATCCATGCCCGGTGACGAAACCTCCAGAACATACTCTCCTCGGATAATATCTTCAACATCAAGTATGGCACTGGCCTGACGGCTCACTCGCTCACAATCTTCAATGCCGACACCTGTCTCCTGTCGGTCGATATAGACCCTGAGTAATTTGCTCTTACCACCCAGTTGCATTTCCAAGCCCCAAAGCTCACAGCCTAATGCAGTTATTACCGGCTCAAGCACTTTCTTTAGCTTACTATCACCCACCGACACCGTGACCCCCTGAAGAAACAAAAAATGGGCCATCAGCCCATTTACAACCATCTAAAGAAAAGCCCCAATATGGGGCTCCTTCGATTTACGCCTAACCCGACGCTAACTGTTACAGTGTCATGGACTAGCCAAAAACAAAGCTTGTACCCATAACACCTAAGCGCCGACAGGCATCATAAGCCCTAGGCTATAATAATTGGTAGCGGGAGCTGGATTTGAACCAACGACCTTCGGGTTATGAGCCCGACGAGCTACCAGACTGCTCCATCCCGCACCTAAAACAAATACCTACTGTACCTGCCTAAAAAGGACGCGCATTATAGGTATAGGGCGAGTTTAGGTCAACAATCGTGACGCCCTCAAGTTTTTTTATCTGCGATTTGAAACAATTAATTCATAAGCCTTACGAATTTCTTGCGTTCGCTCTGTTGCCAGCTTAATCATATCTGCAGGCATGCCCTGTCCAATAAGTTTATCCGGATGGTTTTCACTGAGTAATTTTCGGTAGGCTTTTTTAATTTCTGCATCAGTTTGCGACGCAGATACTCCGAGTGCTTTATACGCTGCATCAAGTTGAGTGGCATAGCTTGACGCAGAGCCAGCACCCGAGCCTCTAAATTGAGTTTGAGCCAAAATCATTTCAAGGAATCGGCTAAATAATGCTTTCGAGAAACCTAAATAACTCGCAATTTTTTGTAAGGCCTGCTGCTCTGCTGTGTGCAATTCTCCATCAGCTAATGCCAGAGCAATTAAATAGTTAAGCAGAGATCTTTTTAGGTTATTTTGACGACCACAGGTGTCAATAAAATCTTGCATAGCTTGATCAACAGAAAAACTGGATTGAGCACCCAATTTAAACAATTTTATGGCTTCTTGGCGTTGCTCAGAGGGAAGCCCCATACGGGACATTAAGGCCTCTGCTTGCGCTATTTCTGACTTTGAAATTTGACCATCAGATTTTGCTAAATACCCCAGTAGTGAAAAAACCGTATTAAAGAAGCTTTCACCCATTCTTTGCTGTTGCTCAGCTGAAATTGGATTTAGCAACCCACCAAAAGCTTTATCAAACTGATGACCAACTAATATCCCAATTAGAGCGCCAACTGTCCCATAGGTAATAAAGCCCAACAAACCTGCTATTAACTTTCCCATAATCCTCAGTTGCCTCAATAAATCTCTATTACTCAATACACTGTGATTTTAATTATTACCCTAACTATTCTCTACTGTAGAGTTAGTTCTTGTAATTCATTTGCTAGTCTAATATGACTCAGAAATTAAATTAGTATCTTATTATTTGTGTAGAAGTTGCTTTGAACTATTGGGGATGGAATTAACAGCATTATCAGATAGAGCCACTAAAAGGAATAGTTTACTCTTATGCCGTAGGTTTTAGGAGGCAAGTAGGTGGCAACAAAACCCTCTTCAGTAATAACATTACCTGAGGCTATTTTAACATTCTCATCTAGAGCGTTGTTGAGGTAAGCAAAAACCTGCCAATTCTTCGAATAGGGTTTGTAGGACAGCCCAAGATCTATCAGCATAAAAGAATCCTGAATACCTAAATTTCTTCCACCATCGGGTAGACGATCAAAAATATCAGGCGCTAATGTGTCTCTATTGTAAATATCTAAATAGTAATGATCCGAAAAGGTTGCGATCACTCGTGGCGATAGGACCCCATTGGCCTGCAAAAAGTCATGTTTATAGGCTACCGTGAATTTCCACTCTGGTACTCTGGGAGGCACATTACCAGACAAATCTACAGAATCGGTGACAGAACTGGATTGTTCAGATACAAATGGATTAAACAGATCACCAAAAAGCGTGTCTGGTATGGCGAAGCGATCAAAATGAGCATCAGTGACGGCGGCAGTAAACTGAAGATGATCAAGATCGGAAATTATCCATTCAAGATCTATTTCTAACCCACGTATTTTAGCTTCTGAGGCGTTCCTAACTACCGTGCTACCTCCAGTATCCGCAACACCGTCATTATTGATATCTAATCTATCTTGATTTGAAAACTGTAAGTTGTCGTAATCAGCTTGAAAAAGCGCCGCGTTTACGCGCAAACTATCGTTGAGGAATTGAGACTTTAAGCCCAATTCAAAATTTCTGACTGTTTCTGGCTTTGCACTATTTCCAGCATCCTGTATGTGACCAGATTTAAACCCCGTGGATATTGAGCCATAGTACATTAGACCCTCTCTGGGACTGTAGTCGTATCTCAACAAGCCGCTGACATTTTCCCAGCTTACCTCTATATCGTTGACCTGACGTATCCAACAGGGCTGATCTCCAATACCATCACTGGTTCCATTGTCATGAAAGGCACCAATATTGATGGCTTGCTGAGTCGCAGGATCCGCATAGATTTGCTCAGGGGTCGGGCCACTATTAGCAATGGAGTCACTGGTGACGTAGGGGCCTGACATGGAGGTCACACGACAGTTGATGGCACGACCTCCTGAATCTGACTTTCTATCCTTTGTGTACCTTAGACCAAAAGTCATTCGGCTAGAATCGTCTAGGCTATAAACTGCTTGTGAGTAAATCCCCAAGGAATTTACTCGCCGATCTGGCTGCATCGCGTAGGAAACTGCGCCACCCTCAAAATCATTTATCCAGCTGGTAGCGCCTTCAGGATATCTGCCACCGCCAGAGTTTTGTTGGTCAACAGCAAAAATAATACTATTCTTTTCTCGAGAGGCGTATAAACCTGTAAGCCACTCTGTACGCCCTGAATCATTACTGATTAGTTGGATCTCATTAGAAACAAATCTGAAGTTTGAGCTAAAAGTGCGTTGTTGTTCAAAACTACGACTCCACCCATTATCTGCATCAATTATTTGCTGACGCTTCATGGTCGACTGGCCCAAAATATAGCGCAGTTTGTAACCATCAAAATCATACTCAATCTGTGAGCGTAAAACGTCATTGGTTAAATCAAGAAAAATAGGACTATCAATCACTACACCTCGAATACCTTGATTGACCAGTGTGGGATCTAACTCGGCTATTCCCGTTCCGCTGTCTGTGTATCTTTCAAAACTAACGAATGCAGAGATTTCTGGTTGTGGCTGCCACAATCCGGAGATACGCGCGCTAGATTGATCAGCAGCTTCGGGTCCTTGCTGGCCTAGATCAAGACCTCTATCAAAATCTGTTAGTTCACTTATATCCTGAGGATGCTGCGGTCCCAATCCAACATAGTTATCTAGTAAATCGGTGTAGGCGTCATGTTTATTGGTTGCCGCCGCCAACCTGACGGCAAATGTATCTCCCAAGGGTATATTTAACGCACCCCTAAATTCCTTCTGTTGATAGCTACCCAGACCAAATGTTAGCGTTGACTGCAACTCATCAAGCTGAGGTTGTCGATTGTGGATATTAATACTACCTGCAGATGCATTTCTTCCAAACAGCGTACCTTGCGGTCCTCGAAGGACCTCGACACTGTCAATATCATGAAGCAGTGCAGCAGCGCCCTGAGATCTTGGTGAGTAAATACCATCAATATGAATGGATACTGGGCCATCTGCAATTTCAGTAATATTGGTTGTACCCACACCTCTTAATTGAACCAGTATTGCAGCCTGTGGCGTAGTAGATGTCATTTCCAAACCCGGTACTAATTTTGCTAAACCAAGTAGGTCATCTATCTTACTTTGGTAAAGCATCTCCTGGTGCACAACTGTCACTGCTATGGGTGTTTTTTGAAGATCCGTAGAACGCCCCTCGGCAGTGACAATTATTTCCTCTAAATAATTATCTTGTGTCAGTGAAGGGTCTTTCAGAATAATCGATACGGATCTATCACCTACTACTTGATAATTCACACGCTTATTTTCTGTCAACAGATCAAGGGCTGCAGCCCAAGACAAATTGCCTTTTACCTTTGGCGTCTGAAATTGCCGCAGCAACTCAGTAACACCGACAACATTGACATCGGCTTGAATGGAAAAGGCAATTAAACTTAAATCGAGAGGCTGTGATGGAATATCGAAATTGATTGGTTGTTCTTTTGCTTCAGCAAAACACGGGCTATGCACACCCAAACTGAGTGCAAAAAAAACAGGGGTTATTAATTTACCCCATATAAAGTGACTCCCCCCCATAAAACCCTTATCGTATCTATCGCTTATCTATTGTAGGTATGGTCAACCATACTTAAATTTATAGTACTTTTTTTAGTCTTTTTATAACTGTATTTATTTTGTAAAGGATGTATCTATTTTTTATTGTGCTACCTAGTAGGCCTCAATCTAAAGACACCTTATTGATTAGCCTAAGTGCTAATTAAAACACTTAGGCATAATAAACCAATTGATAATTACAGGCTATAGTGCCCGGTAGGGGTGTTTTTGCTAGTCAGCGCGCCATAACTCTTCCATTTCTTCCAATGTCTTTCCCTTTGTCTCAGGTACTAGCTTCCAGACAAAAAACATGGCTATCACACAAAAGAATGCAAAAATAAAGTATGGCAAGGCACCATTAAAAGCATTTTGATTAAGAGCACTTTCATTAACTAGAGGGAAGCTATTAGCAACCAAAGCATTAAATAACCACTGCGCCGCCACAGCAATGGACATAGCCACACTGCGCACATTATTGGGAAACATTTCAGATAACATAACCCAGACCACAGGTCCCATAGACATAGCAAATGAACCGATAAACAACAGTATCGCGAGGAGCGAGATAACTCCCATTTGTCCTGTATAGATGGTCATACCCAATATACTCAGCCCCAAGAACATACCAATGGTTCCTGAAATAAATAACGGCTTACGACCCCAACTATCCACTGTATAAATAGCGATAAACGTGAAGACTAAATTCACCGCGCCCAACCATAGTTGTTGCTTCAGGGCATCCTCTGGCCCATAACCTAGAGCATTGGCGAAAATTTCTGCCCCATAGTAGAGAATCGCATTAATGCCAGTAATTTGCTGAAATATGGATAGCATGACACCCAGAAAAAGGGCAAAACCAATACCTTTTGCAAACAGCACTGCTATTTTAGGAGATGGATCCTTGGACAGGGATTCAGATATTTCAGATAACTCTGCTTTGGCTTCTTTTTCACTGGAGGCTATACGAGAAAGCACTGATTTAGCCTCTTCGATACGGCCTTTTATCATAAGCCAACGGGGACTATGGGGTACACTAAACAATAACACTAAAAAAGCCACCGCCGGAACCAGCTCTGACCAGAACATAACTCGCCAGCCCTCAGAAACATTATGTTTATGAAGCTCTTCAAGAGCTTCTGGTGTTAAACCCTGCGTATCTCCACCACCAATAAAATACGTGGCCAAAAATACAACAAAAAAACCAATAACAACCGCTAGCTGATAGTAGGAAACCATTCGTCCACGATCTTTAGGCGGTGAAACTTCAGCGATATACATAGGCGCGGCCAAAGACGCCATACCCACACCTAAACCACCAATAATCCGGTAAATCACCAACTGGCTGAGATTGTCAGCAACCCCAGAGCCCCATGCTGAAACCGTGAACAGAACCGCTGAAAGAATCAACGTGTATTTTCTGCTGATACGTTTAGTCAGATAACCACCCAATAAAGCACCGATCAAACAACCATAAAGAGCACTACTCACAGCCCAACCTTGCTCGGCCGGGCTGAAATCAAAGTATTCCGTAAAATATAACTGACTACCGGCGATTACACCTGTATCGTAGCCAAAAAGAAGACCACCGAGAGCAGCAACAATGGTTATTCTTAAGGTTGTGAGCTGCTGATTCTTATTCTGTGTTGCAGTATTCATAATTTCCCCTATTTTTTATAGTAAAGCCCTACTCAATCCCAAAGTATAACCCTCAAACTTTTGCAGTGATACAGTATTGCATTAATAAGAGCGCCCTGATCGGTAGAATTTTATGTTATTGCCGACTTTTCTTAATACTCATGTTTTCGTAAGCGCCACTTTAAAAAGTTTGCTACATAATTTATTTTGTAACAGAACGCGCAATTCGAATAGATATAAGACGACGTAGATCTAATAATCCGCCTTATATTACAACCTAAAGTGAGGATGGCTCTAACAGCCATCAATAGCTGGAGGGAGGCTGTCATGTGGCACAAAAAATCTCAATTAATTATACTTTTGATGCCGCCGAGAAAAGCATCTTATAAAAATACAAAAAAGTAGCGCAAAAAAAATGTCCATCGATAATAAATCAATTTATACCTTATGCCATAATCTAGAGCATGAATGCCTAAAAGTTGGCGTTGATCAGCAGGAGTTGGTTCGCGTTGACTCTTATATGCAAGGTATTGATGCATTAAAGCAGCATGCAATTCGTGAAAATAACTTCGCCGTCGCCGACAGTTTCTATCCTGGTATCAGGATGGATATTCCCGATACTTACATCATCCAGCTGGTGCGGAATTTTCACAATATTATCCGTGACTTTTTTGGGCTAGATCTGCGCAAGATCAAAAAGGCCGTATCAAAATTCTCTATGGTGACTTTCAAGCCCCAAGATCTAAACCTCATGCAACGTATACCGCATTTTGATGCTCCAACAAGAGAGAGTTTGGCCGTTATCCATTATTTGTGTGATGCTCCTGACTCAGGAACAGCCCTTTATCGACATCGCCAAAGCGGCTATGAATATATTGATAGAGAACGCTATGACGGTTATGTTGAGAATATTCAGTCTCACTACAGTGATCCGGCCCATCATCCCGCGGGTTATATGTGTGGAAGCAATGCAGACTATGAAGAGATCGCCTCATACAAGGCGGTTTACAACCGCCTTATCATGTACCGTGGATCCAGTTTACATTCGGGAATCATTAATCCTAATTATAATTTTGACCCTAACCCCGAAACCGGACGCCTAACTGTCACTAGCTTTATTGAATTTTCTTAATCTCTAACAACCAAACTCTAATCACAGATCAAAAGCATCTCGTCGCGATCTCAATACAGCCCTAAAGAGAGCAACTGGCATCACCTTCATTGCTGACAATCTGAATAGCGCTTATTTGTATCTCTAGCTCTCCGGATACTGCAAGGGTAAAGGGTGAATCAACCTTACTCATATCCGTTCCCAGCTCTGCAAAACAACTTAGTTTTAGACGTGATATCTGCCAGCCCTGATTAAGCTTATTTTTTAACCTCTTTGTAATATCCATATCTCCCGAGCAGTCCTCGCCACAGGTGATGCTCAAGCGAGTGTCAGCCACACTTTGGCCCAAAACTTGATACTCAATTTGCAGTGCCATATCACCGTTAGACTGTCGAGTAAGGTCAATGGATTCTCCTTCAATGGATAAAATACTCTCATCCGAAAAGACAAATAAACGGCTGTCCTCTTGCGCTTTATGATCCAAGGCAGTCATAGTGACAGATGCTGATGGACTGATCGCTTTGGACGTTGTGACCATCATCTCACCTTCTGCATCATGCATCACTAAACGCCAAGGTAAAATAGGTACTCCAGCCTTTAAGAAAACACCCGTTTGCGCCTGAGCCTTATCACCTAACTGGGCATCTTCCGATAGCCTGGCCATTGAAATCTCATCTGAATAACTAAGGCCATAACCGTAGGCAAATAAAGGATCATAGTCAGCGTCACCGATATTTACTGCCGTTTGTGTACCTGTTCGCGGCCAAGAAAAGGATAGTTTTCCACGAAAATCATACTGAATATCACCATTGGGCTTGCGCAATATAACATCTGCGATACCACCACCCTCTGAGCCTGGCAACCAAGCAGCGATAAAGGCATCAGACGCATTTATTTCAGGGTTTACCCACATGGGCCGACCTGAGAGAAATATAGCAACGGTTGGAATACCCTGAGATTTAAATTTTCTTAGCAGCTTTAATCCATCCTCAGACTGAAAATCCAGATGTGGCCGATCACCTTGAAATTCTGCATAGGGATCCTCACCAAACACCACAATAGCCACATCAGGTTTGTCAGTATAATCACCCGATACACTCAGCGTCGCCCTACCCCCAACTGCATTTACCTGCTCTTTGATACCGTCAAAAATAGAAACACCATTGGGGAAATGTTTTTTACTATTGCCATTGCCTTGCCATGAGTAGGTCCAACCACCGGCTTGCTTACCAATATTGTCAGCACCATCACCAGCAACCAATATATTGGCAGACGGAGACAGGGGTAATAGCTGTTTATTATTTTTAAGTAGCACAAGGGATTGACGCACGGCTCGCCTGGCCACATCTCTATGCTCTGGTGCGCCAAGCAACTCGTACTGACCTGCATACTTTCGCTGTGAGGGCAATCCAGCATCGAAAAGTCCTGCACGTAGCTTGACGCGCAAGATACGCCCTACAGCTTGATCTAGACGTTCTAAGCTAATTTCACCCCTTTTTACTTGCGCCAAAGTGTTTTTATAGAGCTTTTTCCAACTATCAGGCGCCATAAACATATCAAGACCACTGTTAAATGAGAGCGCACAGGACGTGTTAGAGCACCCTTCCACCTGACCATGGCCATTCCAATCTCCAACAACGAAGCCATCAAATCCCATTTGATCTACCAGCACATCATCAAGTAGTTCTTTATGAGCGTGCAATTTTCGCCCGTGCCAACTGTTAAATGAGGCCATTACCACCTGAACACCGCGCTTGATAGCCACTGGATAACCCGCACCTTGGATATCCCTTAATTCCTCTTCAGTTGAAATATTGTCACCCTGATCGCGACCGTCGACCGTGCCACCATCACCCAGAAAATGTTTAGCCGTAGCAATTAGATGATCACTGTCTAGAAAGGTATCGTCAGTGACCTTACCTTGAATACCTTCGATGAGATAGCCCGCATATTTTTCTACAATAACGGAGTCCTCAGAATAGCTCTCATAGGTGCGCCCCCAGCGATCATCTCGCACCACCGCGATAGTTGGCGCAAAGGTCCAATCCAAGCCAGTAACCAATATTTCTTTAGCGGTAACTGTACCGATTTCATACATTAAATCTGGATCATTGGCAGCGCCCAAGCCAATGTTATGTGGGAACAGCGTTGCACCTACAATATTGTTATGTCCGTGCACGGCATCTGTACCCCACAAAGCAGGGATACCGGTTCTACCCTTTCTTTTATCCGTTGAGGCGAGCCAAAACTCATCCGCCAGCGCCACCCAAGCATCAGGGGTTGTTCGATTGTCTCCACCGGGTGCAGAATTACCCCCATTGAGTATGGATCCAAGATGATATTTACGCACTTCCTTTGGCGTGACCGACCCAATATCGGCCTGAATAATTTGCCCCACTTTTTCTTCAAGGCTCATTTGACTGATAAGTGCCGCTATACGTTGCTCTTCAGTCTCATCTCGCTCAAGTGGGGATGCCTGTTTTGGCCAAATCTCAGGATGAATTTTGGGCCTATCTATCTGATGCGCCTGTTTTTCTGAATCATTAACACTGTAAGAATCACAGCCTACGGTGTGCAATAGAATTAAACCTAAAGCTAGGTAACGTGTAAAACTCATGAAAGGACCCCAAGTGGTATATTTCTGATAGTTATTGTTATTAACACCATCCATGGGTTTAACAGTTTAAATTCTGAGCATTATAACCAACCTAGTACTGCTTCAGTTCCATTTTACAGCAGACTTTGAAAATTAGTTGCATCATACGCTTAGACATAGTGAGCTCAAGTTTTTGCCGGTCAGCGTGCCAATTAGCGACTGCACACGAGGTTGAGTAAGTCACGATTTGATGGCTGGCTGGCCATTAACGCTTCCGTTTTATTAAGATTATCGCGCATCAATCTGTCCGCAAGGACTGCATCCTTGTTCCAACTGCGGTAGCGGCGACTATTAACGTCCGACACAAATCCCATGCCATAGAGCACATACTGAATACTGGCCGCTGAAAATAACTCAACACGGTTATTACTATCGGATACCCAAGGTACATGGGATCGCCATAGTGCCAACGAATCCTCAAGACTCTCTGGTATGCTTTTAGACTCGCTATGTTCACGCCAGTAGTCTGAATCATTGCGTTCCGATAAGACATAATGCAGCTTTAAAAAGTCAATAATATCGATCCAGTACTTACCAATAATATCGTTAAAGCGCTTGGCGACCACTGTCATTGCGGGCCTATCCTGGGGTAAATTATGACTAATAAATTCAGCAGACTTTTCAATTAATACTAGAGCGCTGGCCTCGAGCGGCTCCACAAAACCGGCTGAAACACCCACAGCAACACAGTTTTTATGCCAGAACCACTGCCTATGACCCGGTTGAAAGGAAATTTTACGGGGACTGGGCTGATCTTTTGCCAATGCAGGGTCCGAATCAAGGTAATGCTGTAGTTCATCTTCAGCCTTGTCTAATGACACATGCTGGCTGGAAAAAACATGACCAATACCGCGTCTTGTTGGCAGGGCAATGTCCCATATCCAGCCACTGGATTGAGCCGTTGATTTTGTGCAAGAGGCTATGGGGGTATCCTCATCGGCGTGATTAGCCTGAACAGCCAGCGCTGTATCATTAAATAAACAGTCTCGCTGAGAGACAAAGGGCACTTTGTAATGCTTGCCAATCAACAAGGCAGCAAAACCGGTACAGTCAACAAATAAATCAGCGCAAATCTCTTCCCCATCAGTCAGTGACAAAGCGGCGATATCGCCATTTTCAGCATCTAAGACTTGATCTACATGACCCAGCTTATGCTCAACGCCAAGCTTTTCCACGCAGTGTCGTTGCAGGAGTTCAACAAATTTTCCTGCGTTAAGGTGATACCCATAATTCAGGCCAAATGCGTACTCAGGTGTCTGCGCTGTTTTTGGTGCTAGTCCTTGATCACATATTTTTCCTTGAGGGCAAACAGTATCAACAAAATTTTTATCAGAAGAGTGATGCAACCAATGTGCAGCCAGATTTATCGCACCATAGCCACTCGGTGGCACAAAAGGATGATAATAAGATTCTCCCTGTCCTTTCTGCCAATTGATAAATTGCGATCCCTGCTTAAAACTAACATCACAGGCGCGCAAAAATTCCACTTCAGAAATACCGATCTGACGCAACGTATCGCGCATAGTAGGCCATGTACCCTCACCCACCCCGAGATTAGCGACATCAGGTGATTCCAACAATATTACCTTAATGCCTTGATCATTATCACTGAGTGGATTGTGTCGGGCCGCAATAATACCAGCGGTTAACCAACCGGCACTGCCGCCACCTACAATAACTACGGTTTTGGTCATTATGCATTTACAGATCGTTGTGATCAGTCCTCTTGAGGTGCAGCGCAATAATGGTTAATAAATTGCTGGTGAGTGGGTAACTTTTGAACTGTTTGCTCAATGGATGACTTGAGTTTGGCTAATGATTGCATCAACCCTTGTTTGCCAGTAATCTTTCCCGCACTGTGAAAATTCTCTGGCTTAAGCCCTTGACCCATCATAACTTGGACCCAGGAGTCGACACGAAATAATGCCACATCATCCGGCCACACATAGGCATTTTGTTTAAAAATGTCGATGCGGTGAGCCAGTGTTTGCGGTATGTCCATAGTTCGGTAGGCATTCCAAAAATCGCTGTCTGTGCGCTGGGTTTGTTTGTAATGCAAAATAACAAAATCGCGAACCGTTTCTATTTCTGTGCGTGTTTCATCGTTAAAACGATAAGCCAAATGCTCGCTATTACCGGCAAATGGAAATAGGCGAATTAAGCGAATAATTGCAGTCATTACTAGGTGAATACTGGTGGACTCTAATGGCTCAATAAAGCCGCTTGCCAGTCCCAGAGCAACGCAGTTTTTGTGCCAGGATTTCTTCCGGCTACCGGTGCGGTATCTAAGCAACCTTGGCTCAGTAATCATTTCGCCAGTGATATTATTTAGTAGTGTTTCTTTTGCCTGGTCATCAGACATAAATTTGCTACTGTAAACAATGCCATTACCGACCCGACTTTGGAGTGGGATACGCCACTGCCAACCGCTTGGGTGTGCGGTGGCGCGAGTGTAGGGTATGGGTTCTTCAACTGAGGTGGTCTGCACAGCAATGGCTCTGTCAGAAAATAGCCAGTGGCTCCAATCATCAAATTCTACACCCAGGGTCTCACCCAAAAGCAGTGATCGAAATCCAGTGCAGTCAATAAATAAATCGCCTTCGATTAATTCACCACTTTCCAGCAACAAAGCTTTAATTTCACCAGAATCAGCATCCTGTTGTACCTCTTTTATTAAGCCTTCTACGCGACGAACGCCGGCTTTTTCACTTTTCTGTCTCAGGTATTTGGCATAGCGCGTTGCATCTAGATGGAAGGCGAAATTTAATCGAGTATCACCCATTTCTGTGGCGAACTTACCCGCTTTAGCTGCTTTTAACTCTAGGCAGTAATCTTCAAGACTGCCACCAAAACCTTGGGCCTGTGCCTCCATCCAAAATTCATGAAATTCGGCCATCCATGAGCGCTGCCCAATTTCTCCAAAGGAGTGAATATAGCTATCGCCCACTTCACCCCAATTATCGAACTCAATCCCCAACTTGAAAGTCGCCTGAGTTTCTCGCATAAACTCCTGCTCGTCGATATTCATCAAGCGATGGAAATTGCGCATGGGCGGAATAGTGGCTTCTCCAACACCCACTGTACCTATAGCATCAGATTCAACCAGAGTAATATCTAGCAAGCCATTTAAACGTGTAGAAAGTCCACAAGATGCCATCCAGCCAGCCGTGCCACCTCCTGCAATTACCACTTTTAACATGACTTTACCCCTTCAAATATGGTGTGTTTGCTTACAAAATTATTGTATAGCTATCGGTTTAACTTGTTTTTAATCATGGCCCTGAGCCTGCGAATGGTATCGTCGTCAAGGTCTCCTAAAGCTCCCTGCATAGCCGCAGGGAGGTGTTGTCTTGGCGTCTCCGCTGAGCCAAATACATAGTATTCAAATATTTCTCGCCACGCTTTTTTTTCCGCCTCAGAACGGTCTCTAATTCCCATAATTCCATGCATGACAATATCTAATGGATTGCCCATATGAGCAGGTGCAGTAAGCCACCAAAAATTGATCATAATATTAAACGCCGATAATGCCTCTACCTGATGCCACCACATACTTGGATAGTAAACGGCATCACCGGGCTTAAGATCAACCACTACGGCCGCATCCAGCGCCTCACGCACCCGTGGAAAACGATCTAAATCGGGATTTTTAAGATCCACCATGGTAATCACCTGACCACCTGGTGTCGGTTCAAGGGGACCTGGATACAAATTATGAATCTGTTCAGGGGGAAATAATGTAAAACGGCGATCACCCAGCACACAGCAAGCTAGATTACTTGGGACATCATAATGGGCCGCAGCAATTGACTCAGTGCCTACCCAAACCTTAGATAGGGGTTGGTTATTGGTGAAAATCTCATGATTAAAAACCAAGTCATTTTGCTCTCTAAGCCCGGGAAAACACTCATTCATGGTGAGTGAATTCATATAGTAATAGGGATGATCAGTCTTATTTATGCCTTGGCGGATCTGGGCAAATATATCAGCCAATTGAAGGTACTTGCTTTGGTAGTTAAACCCAGTGCAATCTTCATTGTAAAAAAATCGAGCGTTGCTTTCAGGTGGCGCAATATACACACCTACGGGCTTGTCACTGGCATGGCTTTGCAACATATCCATCGCTTTGCCAAGAGACTCTTTACCCGCTTGAACCAGGCTCCAATCAGAGACTAGACCGCGCAAAATAACTGGCTGATTGGCTTGAGATAGCTCAGCAAAAGGAATCTTATTAGGCTTTACGCCCTCTAAAATTTGCACTTGGTTGTCTATGTAGCTGATCATATTTTTATATTAAGTTGTTAGCCTATTGCCATTTTCTTATTTTTTAGCTCAATCAGTTTTTTAAAGTTACCCATGGAAGAAAGTGCAAAATATACCAGACCTAAGAGGCCCTTTTTATGGAGCTTATCCAAACTCTCAGCATCTAACTGTGCTAGTTTATCTTCATTGATACAGTAATAATTATTTAAATTTACGCTAGTAATATTGCTTAGGGATATTTCTATATTGACTGGCTCAAACAGGCCCATAGAATCAAGCAATACAAAAAACTGCTCATCAAGCACTGCCCCCTGATGGACCACTTGAAGAATCTGCATTATTTTTTCTAAATAAGGCGTATCACCGCCATAAGTGAGGAATAGTGGCTGGCCATTTTCAGTGCCAACCCGTGGGTTATCCATATCAATATGAATCACCGGCTCCTTAACCACCTTGCCGTCTGCCTCCCGACTTTGAAACCCTATTAAAAACGGGCCCCGAGCCAATGAAGCTGGCACATAATTGCCTAACCAGCCGTCTTCACCCAAAAAAAGATTTTCATCTTTTTCAAAGCCCAAAATAACATGTGCTTGAAAATTTTTAGATTCGTTATCTTTGTAAAAAAGTATCGGATATTCTTTCTGTAAATCGCCAAATTCAGAGGAAAAAGCTAACGCGCGATTAACATTATCACCGTATTCGGCACTGTAAGTGCTATCGACCTTTATGTCTTTGTGCTCAACGTTGTTAAGGAGTACAGCCTTGCTCATGGTATATCCAATCTTTGATGTTATAGACGTTTCAATTAATTACGTCCGATTATAAAAATAAGGCCCCTGGTAGAATCTACGTAGGGGCCTTGAAATTACAACATAAACTTTCTTTTTGTACTACTACCTTTAATAGTACTCTCCCCAGTAACAGCTGTTACCAGAGAGAGCACTTTAGCAGCTTAGAACGTATATCGAGCAGATAATACGTAACGCGCATCAAGCTCTTGTACATAGAACGCAGCAGTTTCTGTACGTCCGTACTTGCGCTGTCCTTCAGAGTTTAAGTTGATCGCATCCAATGACAGTGTAAGCCCTGAATCAAACTCGTAGCTTACATTTAAGTCAATTTGCTCAACAGCGGCAACATACTCAGGGTTACGAGTACTACCTACTGAACGGTTGACTTGGTTTAGGAAGTCATCACGCCAGTTGTAAGCCAATCGAGCAGATAGACCATCTTTCTCATAGATCGCTACCAAGTTAAGGGTATCACTCAATCCAGGAAGTGCGAACTGGTCTTGATCGGGATCAGAACCATTCTCATAGCCAATATCACCTTCTACAGTGGTGTAGTTAAACTGGTAACCAAACCCTGTATCAGCGAAGAAGTGTTGAGACGCGATTTCAAAACCGTAAATCTCAGCATCCTGTGAGTTGGTAGGACTTCTAACGGCAAACTGAATTAACGGATCTGTTGCTTCAGGCGTTACATCATATTCACTAAAGATTGCATCATGGAATTGCTGTTCAGTAGCATACTCAGCCAGCTTATTCTCATACATTTCCTGACCAGTTGCGCCAGTAAAGTCGTCAGCATTTTGCAGAATTGCTGTCATAGAGAAAAGTCTATCTTCACTTTCCGCTATACCTGCAGCAGCTAACTGCTCAATAGCAACAGATAAGCTTGTGCCGCCTGAGGCAGTCGCATCTCTCAAGTCAAATAGCGATTGAGTAGACTGCTGAATACCGATGAAGTTAGATACATTTTTCTGGTAGTAACCAACAGAGAAATAATTGGCATCACCATAGTAGTACTCAACAGACAGATCAAAGTTGTTGGATTCTAGAGGGTCTAGAGCCGCGTTACCTTGGTCAGCTGAAGGGCTATCGCCTAAGTGAGTGATACGGCTAGGCGCATTGACTGTAGTAGCCGTGTACATTTGGTTGTATTGCGGACGAGCCAGAGTTTTACTGAATGACATACGACCCTTAACGCTGTCTGTAATGTCCACAGCAATATCCAAGCTAGGCAATAATGTGCTGTAAGAATGCTCACCAACCAAGCTTTCAGTGCCAGTACCCAGTGACCAAGAGAAGTCATTATTTGACTCCCAAACAAAGGCGCTAGGAACAGCTTGCTGAGAGGTTGACGTTACGTCAGTTTTTTCCCAACGTAGACCAGCAACCACATTAACAGGCATTCCACCCACATCACCGTCCATAGTCACTTGACCATAAGCGGATAGAGTGTCTTCTTCAACCATGTTGTGATCAGTACTATTCACAGGCATCGCAGCTGGATCATAGTCATATGTACCAGCAATGGCGTTTAAGAATGTAAGTGGATCTGTTTGCCATGAAACTGAACCCAATGCAATAGGATCTGTCTCACCAGCTGGCTGAGAAACACCAGCAACACCAGTACCCTGATAATCAAATTCAGCCAATGTATTGACTTGCTCAACAAGACCTTCTGGAACGTCACCGGGCGCATCAACACCCCAACCGCCCAAGGCATTAGAGCCTGAAGAGCGCGTTTGAGTCATTTCAGAGCTCATGTAACCCACACCAAAATCTACTTCAACGTTATCAGAAATAGTCAGTGTTCCATCAAATGCAAACTGATCAATCTTAGCTTCTTGGTTAGAGTTAGCGAACTGAGTCACCTGAGAACCAACATCAGGCAAATCGAAAACACCGTTGTTATTACCTTTGTTCTCATCATCAATAGAAGCGATACCCTGAGGGATTTCTTGACCGAAATCAACAGCCTGCCATCCAGCAGTAGCACCAGCGATATTCATACGAAGAACGTTGTTGCCCTGAGGACCATTACCGCCACTCTCAGCTTCTGAAAACGCAGCGTCAAAGCTTAGGCTAAGATCGTCACTCACATTCCAATCAAGATTCAAACCTACTGACTGAAGTGTGTCTTTTGTACCCATATCTAGATTCTGGAAGAAGAAGTCTTTACCACCGTCAACATCTTCAGCAAAAAGAACAGGCGCAGCCACAACTGGGTTACCGTCGTATTCAACATAATCAGCGGTGCCGTTGAACCACAGACCATCAATCAATGCGGTAGAGTCCATCACGTTTTCAGCATAGGCTGCGTCAGCAGTGAACGTCATATCATCGTTGGGGGCAAACTGAATAGTTAACAAGCCATTGGTACGCTTTCGCTCATCGTGGTTAGAACCCAGACCAAGGTTAGTGGGTCTGTATACTAATTGACCATCATTAGGCGCATTAACGATTTCGGCATCTGTTCTAATACCCAAATTTTCTAGGGTTCCGTCTACATCTGACGCATCCCACGTACGCAAACCAAACTCCTCAACACTGGCATGGCGGCTACCTGAGTCACGCTCTTGAATGCTACCAAACAATGAAACACCCAATGTTGCATCATCGTTAGTCCAGCTGTACAGACCGCTTACTTCTGGAGTAACACTCTCGCCAGATGTATCGTTTACAGCTTTAACACCAATACTGCCTTGAGTACCCGATGACTCTAAAGGCTTAACAGTCGCGATATTAACTGTTGCACCTATACCACCTGTGCCAACATTTGCACGTCCAGTCTTGTATACCTGTAGGCCACTAACGCCTTCAGATGCCAAGTTTGAGAAATCGAACGAACGACTAGTTCCCGAAGCACCTTGATCCAATGGGTTACCGGTGATAGTACCAACGTTAGCTGATGGCATTTGTCTGCCATTAAGAGTTACCATATTGAAGCCGCCGCCGAAACCACGGACAGTTACTTCAGAACCCTCACCATTTACTCGGTTGATAGATACACCTGAAATTCGCTGAAGAGATTCTGCTAAGTTAGTATCTGGAAATTTACCGATATCTTCTGCAGAAATTGCATCAACAACACCTGAGGCATCGCGCTTTGTATCCATTGCTCTTTCAAGACTTCCACGAATACCGGTCACTACAACTTCATCAATTGATAGCGACTCAGCCACGGTCTGGCCTGCAACTATTGTTCCAGCTGCAGCAGCGAGAATAGCCGAAGAAAGTTTAGATTTCTTAAACATACTAGTTTCCCCTGTTATGAGTTTTATTTAGTTATTAGCAAAGTTTTGCTTTATATAGTTAGCCGCCTAAAAAAATAGGGACTCATATAAGACGAAAAAGGGAGGCAAATCCGACCCCCCTTATTACAGGAAAATAAACTACAATTCGGGATTAATGATTACAGTGCGAAACGTCGCCGCACACAGGGCATTTAGCAGGCTTTAATCCAAGGAAACTGAATCTTCAATGACAATGATATTGCCAGGAATTTCTCTAAATTTGACTGGCAAGGCCTGAGCTAACATTTGGGGCAACTGATCAACCTGATCAGTGCGCAATGAAAGGGTAACTTTTTCATTAGCTAGCTGATCAAGTTGCATAGAAAAGTTTCAATCAAAGTAACGACTGGCATCGGCAATGACATCGATAAGAGATGTTTCATTAAAAACCAATCGACCGCTGCGCCATAGGCCCAACTCTTCAACATCAACATCAGCGACCTGTTCAAAATGTGCGTTTTGTTGCTTGATCACTTGTTGGCCTGCAGTCAGCAAAACATCGAGGTTGGGTTGTGAAGCACTGATCTGATTATTTTGTTCAGACACATTAACGATACCCTCAAGCACCGACACATTGATGCTTGCATGGCGCTTAAGAACATTAAATTGAGTTCCAACAACCTCAATTAAAACTTCATCGGCTGCAACAAAAAAAGGCTTGGAAGCATCCTTTGCAACATCAAAAAAAGCTTCACCCTGAATCAATTCGACATGGCGATCTGCTTCGCCGATGCGAGCCCTAATCTTAGACTTTGCCCCCAAAGTAATTAGGCTACCATCTGAAAGGGTAATCTTTTGAATTTCACCGGTTTGCGTGGCATAGAAATTGACAGCTGAACTATCTGGTTGCTGAGTAAAGAGCAATCCAGCAGCGATAATGGATACCAAGGTCACTGATAGGTAACCCAATGATTGTCTGAATGCTAGTTGCTCCCTAAGTCTGGACATAATTGCCGATAACGCCTTACCAGGTTGCATCCAAAATGGCTTATCACTTACCGAGTGTTTAAGTGCCCTACCCTCTGCTGTTGCAGAAAGCTTACTCAGCCCCTGCCAAGTAGCGCGGAGTTGCTGATAGGCTTGGCGATGATCTTGGTGCTCTGACAACCAGACATTAAAACGCAGCTGATCCTCAGCCGTCATTTCACCCGACTGCATCAATACAAGCCATTCACTGGCCTGCTCATTGATATAATCTGGTAAGTGCGTTAAATCTCTACTCATCTAAAAAACCTAACCTTGTAATGCCTTTTGGCACTCAACTAATCCCTTACTAATTTGCCTGCGAACCGATGTCTCTGAGAGCCCTACTCTGCGAGCAATCTCTGCATAACTCAAACCATCAAAACGGCTCATTAACAGTAATTTTCTGCGCTTCTTTGGCATTGCCCATAATGCTTTTGCGAGAATTTCCAATTGCCGATTACCTTCAACCACACGCTCAGGGCCCAACTCCTCCACTGCCGTTGATTCCAAATCTACAACAGAATCAATGTGTTTTTGCCGAACCGAACCATGTCTTTTAAGATCGATTGCTATGTTATATGACGTTTTATACAGCAGTGCTCGAGGGTTCTTAATTGAGCTATCTTCAATGGCGACCACTCGAGCAAACGCTGCCTGAACTATATCCTCAGCTTCTTCACGAGTGACTTGAAACTTACTTGCAACAGAACAGCACAACTCAGATCTATGTTGTACGTATATCTCATGCATTCGCGGCGGCTGACGATCAAACATTGTCTCTTGGCATCTCATCAAATAAAAAGTCAATTTTACATACTAAAGTAATTAAGCTTGTTATAGCAAATAGCAAGCTAGGCTACAAAACAAGATACGCTTTATATTTGACGAAGATGGCAACTAAATCCAACCCCCCAAAAACCCGTATAGATAATTTAAAAATGAGTAACCAGAAGATCTATGTGATAACAACACGAAAGAACGACAACAGACTGGTGATTCTGATTACTTGAACTTATTGGCTGAATAAATGTGCATGGTGCCCAAGGCCGGACTTGAACCGGCACGGCTTGCGCCACTACCCCCTCAAGATAGCGTGTCTACCAATTCCACCACTTGGGCAATATACATCATTTACTGAACAGGGATTTGCGAATCATCTACCGAGGGCAGCCCGGCATCTGTATCTGGTGTTAACTCAGGAATAGAACTCTCTGTGGTAGCTGGTAGCGGTAATTCCTGTAGTTCAGGCAGTAAATCATCCTCAATAACTGTTCGGTTTTTGGCAACTATGGCCAAACTTAAGCTAGTCACAAAGAAAGCTGTTGCCAGCATAGCTGTCAATTTACTGAAGAAGCTCCAACCACCAGCACTTCCGAAAACTGTCTGCGAGGCACCTGCTCCGAAAGACGCACCGGCCTCTGCACCTTTACCCTGTTGTAACAAGATAAGACCAATTAAGGCCAATGCAAGTATAAAGTGAAAAACTAAAATAAATTGTTCCATTACTTTTGCTCTGTTAACTGTTGTGCAATATCTAAAAATTGTTGTGCCTCTAATGAGGCTCCCCCAACCAGTCCACCATCGATATCTGGTTGCGCAAACAATGCATTAGCATTATCTGCATTGACACTGCCACCATAAAGTAGCGGTGTCGAAACTCCCTGATGACCCAGCTGAGCGCGGATCTCCGCATGCACCTCTGGGGCCTGTGGTGTGGTCGCCGTTTCGCCTGTTCCTATAGCCCAGACGGGCTCGTAAGCTATAACTGCCTGACAGATATTTGCTATCCCGACAACCTCGGCAACCGCGGCAATCTGCTGCCTCACCACATCAACTGTTTGTCCCTTTTGACGTTCAGTAAGGGTTTCTCCCACACAGAGTATGGGTATCAAACCTGCGCCCTGTGCAGTAGCGAACTTTTGCGCTACCTGTTTATTGGTTTCTGCGTATAACCTGCGTCGCTCAGAGTGGCCCACCAACACGTGGCTACAGCCTATATCTACTAACATCTGTGCCGACACTTCTCCAGTGAAGGCGCCCTGTAGATGCTGACTGCAATTCTGGGCTCCGACTGAAATACCGCTCTTTCCCTGCAACTGTTCAAGCACCACTGGAATGTGGACCAACGATGGAAACAATAGTATCTCTGGCGCTGAAACTAGTGATCCAAAACCTGCAGATAGACTGCCAGCCAATAATCTGACAGATTCCACTGTTCCATGCATTTTCCAGTTGCCGGCCAACAAAGGTTTTGCCATCCGTAACATTCCTCTTTAAGAGGATTATCAAAAGGGTGCGAATGCTACCCCAGTCATCTCCAATATACAACTAGCACCAGCTTCTTTGGTGCGCTAAACCTATAGATTAACTTGCTGCTCTACCACCGATGAAATATCTGTAGCGATTTTATGCACTAATTGCGAGTCCTCACCCTCAACCATCACGCGTATTACTGGCTCCGTACCAGATGCCCTTAATAGAACACGGCCTCGGCCATCAAGGCGCTTTTCTGCATCTTTAACAGCCTGAGTAATAATTTTATTACTATCAATCTCTATCTTTTTAGGCAATCTAACATTAATCATTAGTTGAGGGTATTTAGTCATTCCCTGCTTTAACTCAGCAAGGGACTTTCCGCTATTTGACATGGCTAATATGGCTTGCAACGCAGACACGATACCATCACCCGTGGTATTTAAGTCGCCACAGAGTATGTGACCTGATCCCTCGCCTCCCAAATTCCAACCTGCAGATTTTAGAGCTTCGACTACATAGCGATCACCCACCTTACTGCGTTTAAATGGAATATCTAGTTTATTTAAGGCTAACTCCATACCCAAATTGCTCATCTGCGTACCAACAACACCCTCGCAGATTCCCATATGATGCCGATACTGAGCAATAATAAAGAGTAGCTCATCGCCATCAACAATTTGACCCGCACCATCGACAAACAAAACTCTATCACCATCGCCATCAAGAGCGACTCCAAAGTGAGCTTGCTCTTCAATTACTTTTTCTTGGAGGGTTTGCATGTGAGTTGATCCACACTGATGATTGATATTAAAACCATCTGGCACATTACCAATAGTAGTCACAGTGGCGCCCAATTCCTTGAACACAGCTGGCGCCGCATTATATGTGGCACCATTGGCGCAATCTAAAACAACTCGCCAACCATTCATATTGAAACCCTGGGGCACAGTGCCTTTACAGAACTCAATATAGCGTCCGGTGGCATCATTTATTCTTCTCGCTTTACCCAAATGATCAGCTGCTTCTGTCACCAGAGGCTGATCCAACAAGGACTCTATTTCCAGCTCTACGTTATCAGGCAATTTGAACCCATCAGCTGCAAAAAATTTAATGCCATTATCTGCAACTGGGTTGTGGGAGGCACTAATAACAATACCGGCGGCGGCTCGGAAAGTTCTAGTCAAATAGGCTACCGCGGGAGTGGGCATTGGGCCTAGCAAATCCACATCAACACCAGCGGCAATTAATCCAGCTTCCAGTGCAGACTCAAACATATAGCCGGAGACACGAGTATCTTTACCTATAAGGACACGGTTTTTCTTGCCTTTTGCATGTTGAGTCAAAACCTTACCTGCAGCCCAACCGAGTTTAAGCACAAAATCAGCAGTGATGGGATACTCGCCTACCCTGCCTCGAATACCATCGGTTCCAAAATATTTTCTTTTCATTAACGACCTATTTAACTTAGATTATTTTACTTTTTCTAATATTGTTAACGCTTGAGCTGTTTCTTTTACGTCATGCACCCTGAGAATTAATGATCCCCCTGCGGCTTGAATTTTTTGTGCAGCTAAAACTGCCATGGTAACACTTCCTATAAGCCTTTCATTAATAGCTACATCAAGTAGTTGCCCCACCATAGATTTTCGCGATACACCCACTATCACCGGATGTTGCTGTTCGACAAACACCTCTAGGGCGTTAAATAAAGCTAAATTATGCGACAGTGTTTTACCAAAGCCAAATCCAGGATCCAGTAGAAGCTGTTGCGCATCTATACCCACAGCCAAACATTGTTCTCGGCGCCGCTGCAGAAACTCTATGACTTCGTTGACAACATCCTGATACTGAGGGTTTTGCTGCATAGAATCTGGTTGATTCTGCATATGCATAAGACACACTGGCAAGCCCGTAGTGGCTGCAGCCTCTAGAGCACCCTCTCGCTGCAAGGCCCTTACATCATTGATCAAATGCGCGCCATTATCGGCAGCTGCAGTCATAACTGCAGGCGTACTTGTGTCCACAGAGTAAATGGCATCGAACCTATCGCGCAGTAACTCCAGCACTGGAATAACTCGATCCTGTTCCTCTTGGACAGATACTGGCTCAGCACCAGGACGCGTAGACTCACCACCCAGATCTATAATATCAGCCCCGTCGTCGAGCATTTCTTTCACTTTATTAAGGATCTTATTTTTATTTAAGCGATGGTCGGAGTACAAATCTCCACCATCGGAAAAGGAGTCTGGCGTGAGATTCAGTATACCCATCACCGCAGGTGTTGATAGATTGAGCGCTTTACCTCCAAAATTAAATTGGCGGTCGGGTAAATCTAGTTTTTCCATAATTAAATAAAAAACCTCGACACTGTGTTAAGCATCGAGGCTTTCCTCTAAGACAATTCCTACAGATCCTCTACTGGATCTCCAATATTACTGTCCTTGTTGCCCTTCTTTTGTGCAGTTTTCTTTTTGCCAGCCGTGGTACCCCCAGAGTGCTCATCGTCATCCCACTGATGGGGCGGGCGAACTTTGCGACGTGCCATTAGGTCATCTACCTGGTCTGCATCAATGGTTTCATACTCCATCAGTGCATCTTTCATAGCCTCAAGGATATCTCGATTGTCCTCAAGTAACTTAGTAGCAGCGCTATAAGCGGCATCGAGAATTTCTCGCACTTCTTGATCGATCTCACGCGAAGTATCCTCTGAGTAGTTAGTGTTACCACCACCTGGTACCTGTGACTCTTCCTCACCATACAGCACCGGACCCATTTTATCGGTTAGACCCCATTTGGTAACCATATTTCTGGCAAGCTGAGTGGCTCGCTCAATATCATTGGATGCACCTGTTGTCACAGCGTCTTCGCCACCAATTAGTTCTTCGGCAATACGGCCACCAAAGAGACTACACAGCTGACTCTTTAGCTGACGTCGGCTCATGCTATATCTGTCTTCCTCAGGCAGATACTGAGTAACGCCCAGCGCTCGACCACGAGGGATGATGGTGACCTTGTGCACAGGATCATGCTCGGGCACTAGGCGACCGATAATGGCGTGGCCAGCCTCATGGTAGGCTGTATTAATTTTTTCCTTTTCCGACATAACCATAGAGCGCCTTTCAGCACCCATCATGATTTTATCGCGCGCCTTTTCAAACTCTTCCATGGTAACCACACGTCTGTTAGCACGTGCAGAAAATAATGCGGCTTCATTAACCAAGTTGGCTAGATCAGCGCCAGAAAAGCCCGGTGTACCTCGAGCAAGTATACTGAGATCAATAGACTCATCTAGGGGCACCTTTCGGGCATGTACCTTGAGAATTTGTTCACGCCCTCTGATGTCTGGCAATCCGACATAGACTTGACGATCAAAACGCCCAGGACGCAATAGTGCCTTGTCTAATACATCTGGGCGGTTAGTCGCTGCAATTACAATAACACCTTCATTGCCCTCAAACCCATCCATCTCAACAAGCAATTGGTTCAAAGTTTGCTCACGCTCATCATTGCCTCCACCATAGCCACCACCACGATGGCGACCCACAGCATCAATCTCATCGATAAATATAATGCATGGTGCCTGTTTTTTGGCCTGCTCAAACATATCGCGCACACGCGAGGCACCAACACCGACAAACATTTCAACAAAGTCAGAACCGGATATTGAAAAGAAGGGTACTTTGGCCTCACCGGCAATTGCCTTGGCAAGCAGTGTTTTACCTGTTCCAGGGGGGCCTACCATCAAAACACCTTTAGGGATGCGCCCTCCAAGGCGTTGAAATTTGCTGGGATCACTGAGGAATTCCACTAATTCACCCACGTCTTCTTTGGCCTCATCAACCCCTGCAACGTCGACAAAGGTGGTTTTAATTTGATCCCCAGTGAGTAGTTTGGCCTTGCTTTTGCCAAAACTCATAGGACCACCTCGGCCACCACCGCCACCCTGCATTTGGCGCATAAAGAACATAAAAATTGCCAGTATTAGTAAAATTGGGAATGCCGCAACCAGTAACTGAGAGAAAACACTGGGTGATTCTGGCAATTCACCAACAACCTCAACATTATGGTTAACCAAATCGTTAATTAAGCCATCATCGCGAATACCGGGTGGAATAACGGTGGTAAATTTACTGCCATCAGTGCGCTCGCCCTCAATAACTAGCCCATCGTTTGCTACGCTGGAGACGCGGTCATTTTGCACCTCCATTAGAAACTCTGAATAGCCAATCTCATTGACATCAGGCCTTGGCGCAAAGCTATTGAAAACAGACATTAAAATGCCGGCTAGCACCAACCAAATAATTAAATTTTTCGCAAAATCACTCAAACTCAGATCCTCTCTAGTTAGACTTTAGCCCTTTGGCTAGCAGATAAACTTCTCGAGATTTAGCCCTCGAGGCATCTGGCTTTTTTAAACTAACACTATTAAACAATGTTCTAGTCATACGCACAAATTCGTCAAATCCCTCACCTTGAAACAATTTTGCTATAAAAACACCCTTTTTATTTAAGTGGTGCTGAGCAAAATCTACTGCCAATTCTGCCAGATACATAACTGCGGGTTGATCGACAGCTTTCATTCCGCTTAAGTTTGGGGCAATATCAGAAATTACAAGGTCTACCGTTTTGCCACCAATTTCTGACACTAACTTTTCTAATGTTACGTCTTCAGTAAAATCACCCTGAATAAAACTTACACCAGCGATGGGATTCATGGGCAGAATATCGACACCCACAACTGTACCTTTATAACCCACCAGCTCTGCTGCTACCTGAGACCAACCACCAGGCGCTGAGCCCAGGTCAACCACCACCATGCCTGGACGAATAAGGCGCTCTTTCTCAACAATCTCTAGGAGTTTGTAGCTAGCTCTTGATCTGTAACCATCACGCTGGGATTGAACGACATAGGGATCTTTTACATGCTGCTTAATCCATGTGCGATTTTTTGATTTCGCCATACCCTGCTTTTCGCTAAAATATATTTTTAAAATAAAGTGCCATAATATGACAATATCTTCCACAGACAAAAAATATTTACGCCAGTTGGGACATCAACTCAATCCAATTGTGACAGTGGCCCGCAAAGGGCTTAACGATAATGTATTATTAGAAATAGATCGCGCCCTGAGTGACCATGAACTGATTAAAGTTAAGGTGGTTACGGGTGATAGAGAGGCAAAGCGGGGTTTAATGAATGATATCTGCCAACACTGTAGTGCTCAGTTGATACAATCAATCGGGCATATTGCACTGCTATACCGCAAGGCAGAGAAACCAAACCCAAAATTGTCAAACTTACTTAGACAGTAGATTACAAGTGATGTAGGGCGAAAACTTAGTTGCGCAAAGGTAGTTCATTTAAGGGGTAACATATGTCAAACAGATCCTTCACTAGAAAACTGGTCGACTTTATTGTGTTGCCGGTAGTCACAGGTCTAGTGGTTGCTGCTGCTCTTATGACCCTTTTTCCTGAATTACGCAATATGTCGGAGCGCTTGGAAAATCTGGGTGATATTGGCATGGATCCAGTTGCTAATCGCTACTCTGATCCTGTTTCCTATGCGCAGGCAGTAAAAAGAGCCGCACCTTCCGTTGTCAATATTTATACCCGAACTATACCGCGTCAAAATAATCATCCCCTGTTAAATCATCCCCTATTTCGAAGCCTATATGAACAGCAACAACAGAGGGGGTTGGGCTCTCTGGGATCCGGGGTTATTATGAACACACAGGGTTTTATTGTTACCAGCTATCATATTGTAGGTAATGTGGATGAAATCTTAGTTCTTCTTTACGATGGCCGCGTGGTTCCCGCAACCATAGTTGGCACCGATCCCGAAACAGACTTGGCTGTTTTGAAAATCACTTCAGATAAGTTACAGGGAATTACCCTAGGCAATCCCAATCAAATACAGATTGGCGACGTGGTACTCGCTATTGGCAATCCCTTCGGTATGGGTCAAACCGTCACTCAAGGAATTGTCAGTGCCACAAGGCGCTATGGTCTTAATCTCAATACTTTCGAAAATTATATTCAAACCGATGCAGATATTAACCCCGGCAATTCCGGCGGTGCATTAATTGATGCCTACGGAAACTTACTGGGCATTAATTCGGCAAAAATTAACCGTAATGACTCAGAGGGCATAGGTTTTGCGGTACCCGTGGATGAGGTTCAAAAGGTATTGGGAGACATTATTCAGCACGGCAGAGTAGTTCGCGGTTGGCTGGGGTTTCAGGCAACTCAACTAACGCCTAGAATATCCAGAGACCTGCAATTTAAAATCTCTAACGGTTTATTTATCACTGGAATTGATAAAGGTGGACCCGCCCACATTGCCGGAATACTTCCCGGTGATATAGTCATAGCTATCAATGATACACCGGTAACCAACGCTCAAAAGAGTATCAATCAAATTGCAGATATCGTACCGGGACAGCCTGTGGAACTGCAACTACAGAGAAATAATGAATCTTATAGGGTAACGGCAACTGCTGGATCGCGTCCGTCCGTTAACTGAGCGCCCCTATTAGGCCTCGACAAGTCGCCCTAAACTGGCCAGCAATACATCGTTCTGAGACTGAGTGCCCACAGTAATCCTAATAAAATTATCAATGCGCGGCTTGTCAAAATGCCTGACAACAATACCCTCACTGCGCAGACTGTTAGTCAGTTCAATGGCAGATTTATCAGCATGACAAGCAAATACAAAGTTCGCCTCTGAGGGCAAAACCTTAAAATTCATTGACTGTAACGCCTCAGTAAGACGCATTCGCTGTTCAATCACTAACTTTCGCGTATTCTTAAAATGATCATTATCGGAAAATGCGGCCACCGCGGCTGCAATCTGCAAGTGCCCCAAAGGATAGGAATTAAAGCTATTTTTAATTCGTTCTAAACCGGCGATAAGATCAGCACAGCCCATGGCGTAGCCAATTCGCATACCCGCCAGCGAGCGTGATTTAGACAGAGTTTGTACTACCAATAAGTTACTGTATTGATCAATTAATGTCACCGCGGACTGGTCAGCAAAATCTACATAGGCCTCATCAACCACGACCACCGATTGTGGATTTTTTTGCAACAGTACTTCAATTGATTCCAGATCCAGTAGCATGCCAGTAGGGGCATTGGGGTTGGCAATAATAATACCGCCGTTGGGGCGCATATAATCACTGGGATCAACAGTAAAATCCTCACACAAAGGTATCTTCTGAAAATCTATTCCATAGAGACCACAAAAAACTGGGTAAAAACTATAGGTGATATCAGGAAACAGTAATGGTCCTTTTTTGGGGTGATTGAGCAAGCCATTAAACACATGTGCCAGTACTTCATCAGAGCCATTGCCCACAAAGACCTGCTCTGGCGCTAACTGATTGTGGTCAGCGATAGTTTGTTTAAGTTTAAGCGCATTGGGCGGCGGATAAAGCCGAAGATCCTCATTGAGTTGTTGACTGATAGCCTGCAGTACAGCTGGCGATGGTCCATAGGGATTTTCGTTAGTATTTAATTTAGTGATATTGCTGATATCTGGTTGCTCCCCAGGCGTGTAGGGATCCAGCTGTTTTACAAAATCACTCCAGTAACTACTCATAATTAATATTCTTACGTATTAGTCTTTAATTCGATATTCGGCTGAGCGAGCGTGTGCAGTTAAAGACTCAGCTCTACCTAAAACGGACGCCACTTTACCCAAATCTGATGCACCCTGCGCTGAGCAATAGATAAGCGAGCTACGCTTCTGGAAGTCATAGACACCCAGTGGCGATGAGAATCTTGATGTTGCCGAGGTGGGCAACACATGATTTGGACCAGCGCAGTAATCACCCAGAGCCTCAGCAGTGTGTCGACCCATAAATATGGCACCGGCATGTTTAATATCAGACAACCATGACTGGGGGTCATCAACAGACAATTCTAAGTGTTCGGGGGCAATGCGATTACTCACCATTATAGCCTCATCTCGGTTGGCAACCTTGATTAAAGCGCCTCTATGGGCAAGGGACTGAGCAATAATTTCACTACGCTCCATTTTTGGAAGCAATTTGGCAATACTCTGATATACGCTATCCAGAAAATCATCATCCCAAGCTATCAAAATAGATTGCGCATTCTCATCGTGTTCAGCTTGGGAAAAAAGATCCATTGCAATCCAATCGGGATCCGTCTTGCCATCACAGATAATAAGTATTTCACTGGGGCCGGCCACCATATCAAGACCAACTGAACCAAACACCATACGCTTGGCAGTGGCTACATAGATATTGCCTGGGCCAACAATTTTATCTACCTTTGGAACTGTTTCTGTGCCGTAGGCCATAGCCGCAACGGCTTGTGCACCACCCACAGTAAATACTTTATCGACCCCTGCAATTTCCGCAGCAGCTAAAACTGTGGGACTTAACTGATCATCTGGAGCTGGAACAGCCATTACTACTTCATCCACACCGGCCACTCGCGCAGGTATGCAGTTCATCAAAACAGATGAGGGATAACTGGCTTTACCCCCAGGCACATAGAGGCCCACCCTCTCAAGTGGCGTTACTTGCTGTCCGAGAATGGTTCCGTCTGGCTGTTGATATTGCCAAGATTCTTGCAGTTGATGCTGATGATACTCAGTGATTCTTGCCGCTGCTGTTTCCAAAGCAATACGGGTCTCAGTATCAATAGTTTCCAAGGCTGACTTTAGCTGATCTTTACCCAGACACAATTGTTGTATGTTTTGACATGAGCGGCGGTCAAATTTATTGGTAAAAGATAGCAGAGCTTGATCACCCTTACTTTGCACCTGTTGAATAATATCCGCGACCAAGTTGTTGACCTGAGAGTCGCTGACTGAATGCCAAGCTGTTAACTTGTCCAGACTGGGTAGAAAATCAATTTCCGCAGTGGTGAGGCGATTGATCAATGGCTGTGTCATTGATTGTCTTCTCTGTTGACCACAGCGCTTTTGACCACAGCATTTTTAACCACGCCCCTTAGCGCTTCAATAATCTCTTGAATCATAATGTGATTAGTTTTCATCGCCGCTTTGTTAACAATTAATCGTGAACTGACTTCCGCAATCTGCTCCTGAGCCTCCAGACCATTGGCCTTAAGAGTGCCACCTGTATCAACGATATCAACAATCTCGTGGGCAAGATTTAGTACAGGTGCCAATTCCATAGCACCATAAAGCTTTATCAAGTCAACTTGCCGACCCTGTTGCGCGTAGTAATTGCGGGCTACATTGATATATTTTGTAGCAACACGCACGCGGCCAACTACAGGTTTTGAGCCCTTGGGGACTGCAGTCATTAATTTGCAACGAGCTATTCCCAGATCAAGAGGCTCGTAGTACCCATCACCTTGATGCTCAAGCAATAGATCCTTTCCGGCTATACCAATATCAGCGGCACCGTACTGCACATAGGTAGGAACATCCACGCCACGAAGAATCAGCAACCTAACGTTTTTACGCGCAGTTGGAAATACGAGTTTTCTACTCGTAAACACATCATCGAGCGGCTCGAGATCAATTTTCTTTAACAAGGGCAAAGTCTCTTTAAGAATTCGCCCCTTGGTCAAAGCAATAGTAATTTGGGTCATTTAATAATACCGGCTCTTGGCCTCTGGTTAGGCCCCTAGTTCGGAACCCGTTTGATTTTAGCATTCAATAGCTGCAATTTCTCTTCGATACATTCGTAGCCACGATCGATATGGTAAATACGATCTACGATGGTTTCCCCTGTTGCGACCAGTCCAGCAATAACCAATGCTGCCGAGGCCCTTAAATCGGATGCCATAACCGGAGCACCTTTTAGAGCCTCAACACCACTGACCTTGGCTGTCTTGCCCTGAACAGCGATATTTGCACCCATGCGATTAAGCTCTTGCACTTGCATTAGGCGGTTCTCAAAAATTGTCTCCATTATTTCACCAGATCCCTCGCTTACCGCATTAACTGCAGTAAGTTGTGCCTGCATATCCGTTGGAAATCCCGGATAGGGGGCTGTCTCAAGACTGATTGCTTTTGGACGCTGACCCTGCATATCTAACTCAATCCAATCCTCACCTGTGGTTATAATCGCGCCTGTTTCCTGCAATTTTTCTAGCACTGCCGCCAGCACACTGGGATCTGTTTTAGTTACTTTAATTTTCCCCCTGGTTGCTGCCGCTGCTGCCAGATAGGTGCCCGTCTCAATGCGGTCTGGCATCACGTTGTAGTGCCCTCCCAGTAATTGTTCGACACCCTCAATTGCAACTCTAGAGGTACCTGCACCAGAGATTTTGGCGCCCCATGTATTGAGACAATTGGCTAGGTCAACAATTTCAGGCTCCATAGCAGCATTATCAATAATGGTTGTACCTTCTGCTAAAACAGCTGCCATCATTAGATTTTCAGTTGCGCCAACCGATACCATATCCATCTTAATATGAGCACCCTTTAAGCGACCAGAGCTTCGCGCTTTTATATAGCCCTCATCTACCTCAACCTCTGCACCTAGAGCTTCAATACCTTTCAAATGCAAATCCACAGGGCGACTACCAATAGCACAGCCCCCGGGGAAAGAAACATTGGCTTCTCCATACCTCGCCAGTAAGGGACCTAAGACCAATATAGAGGCACGCATGGTTTTCACTAGCTCATAGGGCGCTGTTACAGCATTTAATGTTGAGGACTCCACTGTGAGGTGCATTTTTTCATCAATACTCACCGTGACCCCAAGGGCACCAAGTAGCTCTATGGTTGTGGTTATATCATGCAAATGCGGCAAGTTACCGATAGTGACTGGCTGTTCTGCTAGTAATGCTGCAAAAAGAATCGGTAGGGCTGAATTTTTAGACCCAGAAATCCACACTTCTCCGCGAAGTTCTGCGCCCCCTTGTATAATCAATTTATCCATTAATAATTCCGCCAATATAAAACATGCACTTTAATCAAACTTATACAACCTTGGCTCTTTCAAATTTGATTCTTACAACTTTGATTAGTGCAGAAACATTTTTTCCTATTTAAGGACGTTGCTGCCACTCTTGAGAGGTGTAGGTCCTCATATTGACGGCATGGATATCGCCAGCAGCTATCTGCTCTTGTAGAGCACTGTAAACGAGTTGCTGACGCTGAACCGGCCGTTTTCCTTCAAAAATATCACCAACAACTGTCACGTTGTAGTGACTACCATTGATTTCTACTTCAATTTGGCAATCCACCAATTTTTCTTGTAGAAGATCTTTCACTGTATCTGAATTCATTTCTCCACCCTAGTCTGCCTCTGCGGCCCATTGTGAAATAACAGCGTCCAAGTCTCCCCCAGATTTTTGGGCGGCTTGAGTAAATTGACCACGAAAAGTTTTTCGAAGATTAATCCCATCAACAATTACATTGAGTATCATCCACTCACCGGTTTTTTTGCGCGCCATCGAGTATTGCAGAGGGAAAACATCGCCATCACCGCGAATTTCCTGCTTCACTATCAATCTTCTCTGTCCGTCCTGCAGTGGTTTGCGGTCTACCAAGATGATCTTTTCATTACCAAAGCTAATAAGGGGTCGACCGTAAGTCTTAACCAGCTCCATTCGAAACTTTTCAAGAAACAATTTACGCTGATCTGGTGTTGCCTTTTTGGCATAGGGTCCCATCACCAAACGTGAGATATTTTTAAAATCCACAGCAGTATCTAACAGCACACCTAAAGCGCGGAAGTAGCTATCTTCATTTTTAGGAAAGTCCTGCTGATGATCACCGATAATATCCAGAAGCTGAGTGGTGATATATTCCATTTTTTGATAGGGATCTTCTCCTGAGGCAGAGGCACTGTTTGCAACACCCATGGATAACCAAATTAGGGTTGTTGCTAAGACCAAACCTTTAAAAAAATTGTATTTTCTTAGTTTCATTCGTTACATCCACCTGCACGCATGTATTTTTGGGGTTTTAGCTTCATTATTTACTGACATTAGACGGTGCGCACTATACCATTCCGTTCTTGTTGAATAAATAAGATAACCAAAAACAGCATGGGTACACTCATTTTATCTATTGGAGCAATTGTACTGGGCATAGCAGGCCTTGTGTGGGGCGCGGATAAGTTTGTGGCCAGTAGCGCTAGCTTTGCACGAAATATAGGTATTTCACCTCTAGTGATTGGCCTAACCATCGTCTCGGTGGGCACCTCAGCACCAGAAATTGTCGTCTCAATAAATGCATCACTGAGTAATTCAGGCGAACTGGCCATAGGTAACGCCCTTGGATCAAATTTGGCAAATATTGGGCTTGTGCTAGGTACTACCTTGCTTATTGCTCCAATCCCTGTAGTGCGTCACCTGATCAAACAGGAGAGCCCAGTCTTACTTACCATAACAGCCCTTGCTGGCCTGTGTTTGTATGACGGCATTCTTAGCCGCTTCGAGAGTATTATTCTTATTCTTTTAGTCGTGCCTTTGCTAGTAATGGTGGTTAAATACAAAACATCCCATCCAGATGATGCCCAAAGCGAAAATATAACCACCTACCCAAACAAACAAGCCGCCCTGCTTTTTATCACTGGCTTAACAGTACTGCTTGTAAGCGCCGATATGGCTGTGTGGGGTGCCAGTTCAGTCGCTACTTTTTTAGGTATTAGCGAGCTAGTTATTGGTCTCACTGTGATTGCTATTGGTACAAGCTTGCCTGAGCTGGCGGCCTCAGTCACGAGCGCCCTGAAGGGACACCATGATATTGCACTGGGTAATATTATTGGCTCCAATCTGTTTAATATCTTATTGGTGATGGGTATTGCTGGGTCCATTCAGCCAATTAGTTTAGGTGAGGCTATTTTTTACCGCGATTATCTAGCCATGGCATTTATCACCTTAGTTATGGTTGGACTTTTAGTTTGGGTACTTCGAGGCTCAAAGGATAAGGCGACTCTCTCAAGAGCCTCTGGTTTGATCCTGCTTTCTTTATACTGCGCCTATAACTATATTTTGTGGCTTTCTAGCGTCCCGGGCACGGCTTAGGTATGTGGCTTAAATGGGACTTGTATAAGGTTCACGAGGCATAGAGTTATGCTTCATCACACTTCAGACACTGCATATTTACTGTATAGACAGCATATAGACACTAAGTAAATACCACAAAGCTACATCATAGATACATCATAGACACTAAGCCCCTTTTTTGCCCTATAATAGCTCCCCATTAAAAAAAGACCCCTAAGTTATGGCTGAACAACACTTTATTGAATCTGCACAGCGCACCATTGATATGGAACTGAATGCTGTAGGTGAACTAAATCAGCGGATTGGTAAAGATTTTATTGTTGCCTGTGAAGTTATATTGGCTTGCAAGGGACGAGTTGTTGTCACAGGTATGGGTAAATCTGGGCATATAGGCAATAAGATAGCCGCTACCCTTGCAAGCACAGGCACCCCAGCATTTTTTGTGCATCCCGGTGAAGCTAGTCATGGGGATCTGGGCATGATCACAAAAGATGATGTTGTCATTGGCATCTCTAATTCTGGAAATACCGCCGAACTTATAACTATTATTCCTCTTATTAAACGTTTGGGAATACCCATGATAAGCATGACTGGCGACCCTAAGTCGCAACTGGCAAAAGCCGCTTATGCTAATCTCGATGTCAGTGTTGCAAGCGAGGCTTGTCCACTAAATTTGGCGCCAACCACAAGTACAACTGTAACTCTAGTTATGGGAGATGCGCTAGCCATTGCCCTATTGGAATCTCGTGGCTTTAGCGCAGAAGATTTCGCATTTTCTCATCCGGGCGGCGCACTGGGTCGCAAGTTACTTCTAAAGGTGAGTGACATCATGCACCAGGGTGATGAGCTCCCTCGGGTATTACCCAGTATGCCCTTGCAAAATGCATTGCTGGAAATGACAGAAAAAGGGTTTGGTATGACAACAGTCACCGATGCTGATGGCAAGCTTATTGGCGTTTTCACAGACGGTGACTTGCGACGGGTTCTAGATACAAACGTTGATCTAAACTCTGTGACCATTGAAGAAGTAATGTCCAATAGTCCAAAAACCATATCAAGCAACCTGCTGGCAGCAGAGGCTCTATCAATCATGGAAAAATCGAGTATCACTGCGCTTGTTATTGCAGATGACAATCAACACCCTGAAGGGGTGGTACATATGCACGATATCATCCGTGCAGGGGTGGTCTAATTATGACTGAATATTCCTCTGCTTTGCTTGACGCTGCAAAAAAAATAAAGTTGCTTCTTCTAGATGTGGATGGGGTCTTAACTGATGGTCGCCTTTACTACGGAAACAGTGGCGAAGAGTTAAAGGCATTTGATATTCAGGATGGTCTAGGAATTAAATTGCTGCAGAAAGGTGGTATTAAAGTTGGAATTATTACGGGGCGTCGTTCAGTGCTGCTGCAAAGACGCGCCGAAGAACTTGCCATCTCGCCACTGGTTCAAGGTCGTGAAGATAAATGGTTGGCTTTAAATGAAATGATGGCGGACCTTAATGTCAGCTTAGAGGAGATTGCTTTTGTTGGCGATGATCTTCCTGACTTAGCAGTTATAAAACAGGTAGGACTTGGCATCACTCCAGCCAATGGTAGTCATATAGTAGCCAGACAAGCCGATTGGCAAACCAAACACTGTGGCGGTAATGGCGCGGTAAGAGAAGTGGCTGAACTTATACTCAGCGCTCAAGATAAACTTGAACCGATTCTGGCAAGCTATCAATGAACAAGCAGTTCTTTTTTATAAATGCACTTGCATTGATTACTGCTGGCTTCTTGCTTGTCTGGGAGAGCCCGCCAGAGTCTTTTTTAAGACCACAATCGGGCAAGATCGAGACGTTACCCAGTGCGGACAGTTATATGCACGAAGTAACCAGTTTTAAGTTCGCTGACTCAGGTGCTAAGCAATTTACACTTAGCTCAGATAAAGCATCCTATTACAACAATAAATCACTGCTTATCATGGACAGCCCAACACTTCAGTCCACGCAAACTAATAAACCTGAAACCATAAAAATTGTAGCTGAAAAGGGTCTTCTATCCACAGACTCAGAAACCCTTGAACTTATTGGCGATGTCAATGCTCACTGGTATACCGATGAGGGTAAAAAGCAATTAACTGCGGGCAAAATAACCTATCTTATAACTAGTGACACAGCACAGGCAGAGGGCGGCTTTCAACTAAATACACCTCAAGCACAGTTGACTGGAAAGACACTTTCAACTGATTTACAAAATGGAACTACTACAATAACTTCCAGAGTGCGCGCTATTTATGAACCTCATTAAATACCTATTGCCCGTCATGGGTCTGGTTATGTATGTCGAATCAAGCGTGATGGCTGAGGTTCAAAAACAACCGATAATTATTGAGTCAGATTTAGCAGAACGCAATGACAAAACAGGTTTGACCCTGTACAAAGGTGACGTTGTGATTCAACAGGGATCGATGATTATTGCTGCTAATGAAGTAACTGTCTTTTATGAAAGTGAAGATGTCAGCCGTATTCGCTGTGAAGGTAAACCCGCGAGCTTTCAACAACAGGATCAATCTGGTGAGCGCGTGTTAGCGCGGGCAGAAACCATTAACTATGAGCCCGGAACAGAATTGGTGACTCTTAAAACCAATGCCTCGCTATCTCATAAGGGCACTCAGATTAAAGGTGATAGTATTAACTATGACCTACGTAATGAAAGCTGGAAGGCTAAAGGTGATAATCAAAGTACGCAAAAACGCATTCAGTTGGTTATTCCACCTTCATCAATTAATGATTCAGAACCTGAAAGCCAACAATAAAAATGACTAAATTAGCGGTACATAATCTCTCTAAATCCTATAGCCGACGACTGGTTGTAGGTGATGTTTCCTTCTCTGTAAATCAAGGAGAAGTTGTCGGTCTGCTTGGTCCCAATGGGGCGGGAAAGACCACATGCTTCTATATGACCATAGGTTTGGTAACACAGGATGGTGGCCGAATAAGCATTGATAACGAGGATATCACTAGCCTTCCTATGCATGGGAGAGCGCAGAGAGGTCTGGGTTACTTACCCCAAGAGCCTTCAATCTTTAGGAAGCTTAATGTCGCGGACAATATTTTAGCCATCTTAGAAACTCGCAAAGAACTATCTAAACAACAAAGACATACAAAACTGGCCAGCCTTCTCAACGAATTCCATATTGAGCATTTGGCCCAGTCTCTTGGAATGAGTCTTTCTGGAGGTGAACGCAGACGTGTTGAAATTGCACGCGCGTTGGCAACAGACCCCCAATTTATTTTGCTTGATGAGCCCTTTGCTGGTGTTGATCCTATTTCCGTTAACGATATCAAAAATATTATTAAGCATCTGCGCAATAAGGGTATTGGCGTATTAATTACCGATCATAATGTTCGTGAAACGCTGGATATCTGTAGTCGCGCCTATATTATTGGTGAAGGCCATGTGATTGCCGAGGGCACAACAGACGATGTTTTATCTAATAGCAAAGTGCGAGAAACCTACCTCGGCGAACATTTCACCATGTAACATTCACAAATAGCCATACCCTTTCATTGAAATAGTGTCTGTTTTGGCACTATTATTGCGTATTCATTAGTCAGTAGTTGGTTTTTTATGCAACAAGGCCTACACCTTAAACTTGGCTCGCAATTAACCATGACGCCTCAACTCCAGCAGGCTATAAGGTTATTGCAACTATCCACCCTGGACCTGCAGCAGGAGGTCATTGAGCAACTCTATAATAATCCGCTTTTAGAAACAGACGAAGAGAGCCATCCAGTAGCTAACAGTGAGAACCAAGATGAGCCATCCACCCATCAAACTAGTGAAGATATAGATCTCAATACTGACGATCCGCTTACTCAAGACCGCGCTCGTGATGCAACAGAACCCACGGTTACAGAAACCGATGAAACTATGGTCGTTGAGAACTACGAACATAATGCAGCAGACAATAATTGGGATAGCTACAACACAAATACAAACTCATCGTCTAACTCAGGTCGAGAAGTCAACCTAGAAGATGTCTATCAAGTCACTGAATCACTTCAAGATCATTTGCTTTGGCAGCTCAATTTAACACCTTTCTCTCATCGGGATAAGGAGATAGCCGTCTCATTTATTGATGCGATAAATGACAGCGGTTTTATTACAGAGGATTTACATGAAGCTACCTCCCACCTAAGCGATGTGTTTCAAGATGATGAAATAGAGACCGATGAGTTAATAGCTGTTCTAAAGCGGCTACAACAATTTGACCCACCGGGAATCTTCGCCCGTGACTTACAGGAGTGTCTTTTAATCCAGTTGGATCAATTGGATTCTGAGACGCCCTATCTCAATGAGGCCAAGATTTTAGTCACTGATTTTTTAAATGAAATAGCGTCTGTAGAGTTAAGCAAACTGACTAGAAAAACCAGTATAGATTCTGAGAGCATTCAAAATGCAGTTAATCTAATACGCACACTTAACCCTCATCCTGGCGAGCAACTTAACGCCAACAGTGCTGAATATATTGTCCCAGATGTTTTTATTGAGAAAATTTCAGGGGCCTGGCAAGTGCGCTTAAATGACAGCAATATACCCCGCTTAAAAATAAATAATACTTATGCTGATTTAATTAAACGCTCAGATAATAGCTCGGAGAATCTATACCTAAAAAATAATTTAGCCGAAGCACGCTGGTTTCTGCGCAGTTTAGAGAGCAGAAATGAAAGTTTGATGCGCGTAGCTGTTGCCATAGTTGACTTCCAACAAGGCTTTTTAAACCATGGGCCGGTGGCAATGAAACCCATGGTTTTATCAGATATAGCGCAACAACTTAACTTGCATGAATCAACTATATCTCGTGTAACCACCAAGAAATACATAGCAACACCGCAGGGAATTTTTGAACTCAAATACTTTTTCTCTAGCCATGTCGGCACATCGGCCGGCGGAGAGTGTTCATCAACTGCAGTTTGCGCTATCCTAAAAGAAATGATTGCTGCAGAGAATCCGTCTAAGCCCTTAAGCGATAATAAGATTGCTGCTCTTTTGGCCGAAAAGGGAATACAGGTAGCAAGACGCACTGTAGCGAAATACAGGGAGAGCATTAATATCCCATCTTCTAGTCAAAGAAAAAGGTTTGCTAACGGAGCATAGAGGAGGTCTTATGCAAATGACAATTCATGGGCACCATCTAGAAATCACCGATCCCATTCGTGAACATGTAAAAGCAAAATTATCCAAACTAGAACGTCACTACCAACCTATCAACAGTATTTCAGTTTTCCTAAGTATCGATAAATCAATTCAAAAGGCAGAAGCAACCATCCATGTCTCAGGGGCAGAGTTATTCGCCAATGCTGAATATGATGATCTTTACGTGGCAATTGATGCGCTCAGTGATAAGCTGGATAGACAACTGATTAAACACAAAGAGAAGCACCGAGATCATTAATTGGCACTATGAAAATTTCTGACGTACTCACCCCCTCACTAACAGTTTGCCAGTTGCCCGGCAGCAGTAAAAAACGTGTGCTTGAGAATATTTCTCAGCTCTTTGCACAGCAACTTGGCGGCGGTCAGGAACAGTGTGATGCGCTTTTTAACAACTTTGTTAGTCGTGAGCGGCTAGGTAGTACCGGTATGGGTACGGGGGTGGCTATACCGCACTGCCGAACAGTGGGTGTAAAAAAGATCTATGGTTGTTTAGCTAAATTATCAACTCCCGTTGACTTTGATGGCATAGATGATCAGCCCGTTGACCTTCTTTTTGCATTGGTAGTTCCAGAGGAAAAAAATGCTGAGCATTTGTCAACTTTAGCAAGAATTGCTCAAATTATGAAAAGTGATCACTCACGACAAACGCTTCGTAACTGCAGTAGTAATCAAGAACTATTTGATACAGTTATCACACTGGAGCACACACAAAAACCATGCGACTAGTTGTTGTAAGTGGACGTTCAGGGTCTGGCAAAACATCCGCGCTCAATGTACTTGAGGATGCTGGCTTTACCTGTATTGACAACCTTCCTTCAAGTTTACTCCCCGAGCTTATTAACCAAATCAATATCTACAGTAGCATTCGGCAACTCAAACTAGCAGTGGGTATTGATGCACGCAACCTAACAGGGGACCTAAGAAGTATCCCAAGCACATTGCGCTTAATTGAAAAGATTGGTGTCAAAATTGATGTTATATTCTTACAGGCGCAAGCCTCAGATCTGCTGCGTCGTTACAGTGAGACTCGACGCAAACATCCCCTCAGCACTGACGCCATCGGATTAAAAGAAGCCATAGGCATTGAGAAAGATCTTCTATCACCTATCGCCGATATAGCTGATCGAATCGTTGACACATCTGGCCTATCACTGCATCAGTTAAGAGATTTAATCAAGAATACTGTGGTACCAGACAATCAACAAACTATGTCTATACTGTTTCAAAGTTTTGGTTTTAAACAGGGTACGCCCAATGATGCAGATTTTGTCTTTGATGTGCGCTGTCTGCCAAATCCTTATTGGAAGCCTGAACTAAGAGCATTAACAGGCAATGATGCTGGAGTGATTGAGTTTCTTGAAAGTCAGGTTGATGTAGCCTCAATGTTGGCAGATATCATTGGTTACCTAACACGATGGATACCAAAGTTTCAGGCCAATAATCGCAGTTATCTGACCATATCAGTGGGCTGTACAGGTGGGCAACATCGCTCTGTTTATATGGCTAACCGGCTTCATGAACACTTTTCTAACGAATACCAATTCGTTCAAGTGATACATAAAGAGTTAGCATCCTAACATTGGGCTTTTAAATACCGTGATTAAGCGAAAATTAACCATCATAAACAAGTTGGGACTTCACGCCCGTGCAGCCACAAAATTGGCAGCTATGGCCGGGCGCTATGAGTCGGTGATTAGAACGGGTAAACAGCCCCCTCTTGTTGACGCTAAAAGCATTATGCACCTTATGTTACTGGCAGCCAGCCAAGGTACTGACTTGTTGTTTGAATTCGATGGGCCCGATGAGCAAGAGGCATGTGACAACATTACCCAACTGCTTGCTAACTACTTTGATGAGGAACAATAACCACAATCTACCCGGCTAACTGCTTTGATTAAGAATGAAAGGTACCGAATAATTTCATACAGCGTTAAACTATCCCACTGTAATCATGGGCAGACTTATTTTGGGAATGTGAGTGCATGAGCGATACAACTAACAGCAATCTCCTAGAAAGACTTGGTAACGCAGTTGACTCTGTTACCTTAAATCAAGTTCGCCACTCTCTAAATAATCTATCACCACCAGATATCGCCCACCAATTAGAGACCGCTCCACCAAAATTTAGAGGTATCCTTTGGGAATTGGTAGACCCTGAAATCTCTGGTGAAGTCATTCAAGAATTATCAGACGAAATTCAAAGTGAATTTCTCGGTGAGATGGACAGTGTTGAAGTTGCCTCATTAACGGAAGGACTCAATGTAGATGACATTGCAGATATTCTTCAACAATTGCCCGATCGGGTAATCCCAGAAGTCTTGCAAGCCATGTCAGTACAGGATAGGCAGCGTGTTGAGTCAGTGCTTACTTACGCCGAAGACACTGCGGGCGGGCTTATGGATACTGAGGTCATAACAGTTCGCCCAGATATTACAGTTGACGTTGTACTGCGTTATCTGCGACGTTTTGAGGAGATTCCAGATATCACTGACAACCTGTTTGTTGTCAATCGTAACGATAGGTTTCTTGGCAACCTCGCACTCAGTAAATTGCTCACTTCCTCTCCTACAACTACAGTGCGAGAGGTAATGAATCCTGAGGTACAGGCTATCCACGTTAATCATACTGACTCAGAGGTGGCGCAACTGTTTCAACGCCATGATCTAGTCTCGGCGCCCGTAATAGACGACCAAAACAACCTAGTAGGTCGTATCACTATTGATGACGTAGTTGATGTAATTGTTGACGAGGCTGATCACTCGCTTTTAGCCATGGCTGGTCTGAGTGATACTGAAGATACATTCTCTTCCATAGCCAAAACTGCGCCGCGCCGAGCACTGTGGTTGGGGGCTAATTTGTTAACAGCAATACTTGCTTCCAGCGCTATTAGCCTGTTTGAAAATACACTGGATAAAGTGGTGGCGCTGGCCATTTTGATGCCCATCGTGGCAAGCATGGGCGGCGTTGCTGGCAGTCAAACCTTGACGGTGGTTATTCGAGGTATGGCGCTGGGGCAAATTGAGCGTGGCAATATAAATTGGCTCCTGAGTAAAGAGTTCACAGTGGGTGCTGTCAATGGCCTTTTGTATGCTCTAATTGTAGGGGGTGTAGTGTCAGTTTGGTTTCAAGATTCTACTATGGCGCTAATTATAGGGCTTGCTATGGCTATAAACTTGATGTCGGCCGCCCTATCGGGAACACTTCTGCCAGTGGTACTTAAAAAGCTAAATATTGATCCTGCGCTTGCAGGCACTGTAATCCTTACCACAATCACAGATATTGTTGGTTTTGTTTCCTTTTTGGGACTTGCCACTCTCTTTCTTGCCTAATGTCTATACCCAGTGACGATTTAGAAAGCAATATACCTAGCAAATCACAGCGCAAGCGTGACAGTGAAAAGTTACAGTTAATGGGTAGTCAACTGGTTGAAATGCCCGATAATCAACTTCAAAAATTTAGCTTGGAAGAGACATTGTTACAGGCCATTTATGAAGCTAGAAGGCTGAGTAGTCGCGAGGCAAAGCGCCGACAAATTCAGTATATCGGCAAATTAATGCGCTCTGCAGATCTCGAACATATCGAATTGACCATGGCCAAACTGGACCATAAATCTAAAACATTTCGCCAACATTTCGCAAAAATAGAAGCATGGCGAGAGCGCATTATCAACGAAGGCCCAGCAGCAATAGAGGAGTTGCTGCAGGTATACCCTAATGCTGATAGACAACAGCTACGAAATCTTCAGCGCCAAGCTAACCGTGAGAAAAAGACCAATAAACCATCCACTGCTAGCAAAAAGCTTTTTGCATACTTAAAGGAAATTTCTGATTAATCACTTTTTGTGAGCTTTCTGTGCTGCTGCATAGGCATTTTTCTTCTAACCTTCTCCACCAAAGATAGATCAATTTCAGCAACAGCTACACCTATCTCATCATCAAGGCTAGCCAACACCGTACCCCAGGGATCGATAATAGCGCTTCCACCCCACAGCGCTCTGGAGTGATGCTCGCGATCGACTAAGTTAGCACCAATAACATAAAATTGATTTTCAATGGCTCGAGCCCTAAGAAGAACCTGCCAATGATCTATACCAGTAGCTGCAGTAAAGGCGGATGGCACGGCCACAAGCTGAGCTTTTGTGTGGCAAAGTTGTTGGTATAGTTCAGCAAATCTCAAGTCGTAACATATACTTAAGGCTAGTTTGCAGTAATCTGTCTCTAGGGTTGTTAGCGATGACCCAGCACAGTAAAAATCTGATTCACAATACCCGCGCTTATCTGACTGAGACTCCACGACAGCATCAAATAAGTGGATCTTGTCATAGTGGCCAACACAGTCACCTTGAGGATTATAAATTAATGATCTGGCATAGGGCTTTGACTGCGATGGCTCTAGCACGGGCACTGTGCCTGCGATTATCCACAGACCTAATTGCTTAGACTGCTCTGTTAAAAATTGCCTTACTGGACCTTGAGGGGTGGCCTCTGCTTTACCTATTGCGTGCAGATCAGATTGACCGTGATAGGCAAAATTTTCCCCCAGTACAACCATGCTAGCACCCTGTTGGGAAGCCCCAATCAGTAACGATTGCACTTGATTTAAATTGGCATCAAGGGTTTTTTGCGGTTTCGACTGAAGTGCCGCCACCCTAAAAATGTTATCCATATAGCCGTTGAAACCTTAATCTAGGGAGAGGCTGGGTCATTTGAAAGTTCGGCAGCGAATATTTCATCTACTGCCACCTCAATATCATCCCATGAACCGCCAAGTGTGTAGCTTATGCTGGACAGTCTATCAACTTGCTTTTGTGCAAGCTTACTGGTGATAAAAACACCCGCCGCTGCGGGTAAGCCGCCTGCAAGACCTACCAACCATGGCAAGTTGACTCCCACTGGCAATGTAGCAACCAACTTTGCATTAACTGTCTCAGCAACAAGATTAAACTCACCCCCCAAACTCATTTTTCCTGAGGGCATATCTATTTTGAGCGGTTCTTCAAGCTTCAGAATACCTTGATTAAAGTTTAAAAAACCGTCAAGTTTGTTATAGGCTAAATTTTTACCAACCACATCGGAAAAATCTAACTTCAGTCGACGCAACCAATTGGCAAAATTAAGCAGACTAATCATTTTAAGCGTGGCCTCGGCTCCACCAGAAGAGCGGTAAAAACTGCCGTCATTTAAGTTTAATCTGAGATCACCCTGAATAGTGTCTTTGCTAATAGCCCAGGGTTGCGCTTGCCAAGATAGATTAAGATCAAGTTTTCCAGACTGACTATCGAGAAACTTAGGCATCCCAAATCCATGCATAAAATCTGCAATATCTTTGACCCCCATTGGGCCAACCATCCTGCTTGAATGGCTATTGCCATCATAGGACCAGAAAAATTCAGTGGGAGCCTCAGTGGCAAATACACCGGGCTGGATACCAAGCAGGTCGCCTGAAATATTATTAAAGGCTGCGCCAGAAGGCTCTGGTCGCAACTCAAAGGACAATGAACCGAGCAGTTGATCTCCAACCTTCAACTGATCCACAGTAAAATCAAGTGAGGTAAACCGCCGAGGATCTATAGCCTTATACTGGGATGATTGCTGAAAAGTATTAGCCGCGAACTTAATTGAAGACAGATCAACTAAGGGAACTTGCTCTTTGCTTGAGGGTATCTTTATTTGCCCCGTGGCAAGATCACTCACGAGAGAAATGTTTAATCCCTCGGGCAAGGTTTTGATTTTTGCATTTATAGCTTGCAAATTTAAGCCAGCCAAGTTCAAGTAATCGAGCTCAAAATCAAGGATAGTTTGCCTTGTCGATTGTTGGGCTCTCTGGGTAAGTTGTAACCTGTCTAACACGGGTTTCCAGTCATCAATCTCTAGGGTAGGAAGATGAGCTGCTACTATTATCTGTCCCTTTTCTGCTGATACAGAGGGGCGATCATAGGCCACCACACCACTTTCAAATTGTCTGTTAGAAAAGTAAAAATCAGCTGTTAGCGAATCACCTAAAGTTCCCGTTAATCGGGACAGGGTCGGCTCAAAATAAAACTGCATATCGAGCTGTTCTTTTTGCATAGCTGATTTAGAAAAGGGTTTGGGCAAGTCTAATTCAACACCCTGCATAGAGCTTGAAATGCTAATTTTGTTCGAACTCTCTGATATATTTAAATCGATTTGACCCTCAATGGGTAAATCACCGGATATAATTTCCGCCCATGGCAACTCAACAAATCTATTTAGGTTGTTCGGGCTCAATGTGGTTTTAAAACTAAACTTTTGTTGTTTATTCGACTTATAAGCACCCGCAGTTAGAGGTTTTTCCCAAACAGTAGCAGAGAGATCATCCGAGAATACACCCACTTCCGGTGTCAATAATAGAGAGCCGGAAAGATCATTGATCACTATAGGGGTACCCTTTATAAGCAAGTCAGCATCTTTAATCACTGAGGTAATTTTATAGGTTGAAGTCAAAGTCTTTTGAAACGAATTAGGCGTTAGAGGAATTTCTAAATGCAATTGGGTCGCGCTCTTACCCTTGTAATCCCACTGGGGAAGGGGACCTAGTTTTTCTCTAAGCGGCGAATCAGCCAATACATTGATAGTCTGTGCTAAATCACCTGAAGCAGATGCATCAATAATCAATCTACGCTGATCAGCTGTAACCGAGGGATCGTATGCCATCAAACCCTTCGTGATAAAAACTTCACCCACTTTCGCTGAGTTAATGTCCATATCCAGATTGCCATCGTCGACCAAAATAGTTGCATCCAGTTCACTCATTGATGGCCACTCTGGGTGATACTTAACAGTAAGGTCCTTTGTTTTAAACATTAACTGAGACGTTCTAGAGATTTTTTCACCTCGGGGAGGGCCGCTACGGAATAACATCGCAAACTCCTGAACGTTTCCTTCCTTTATCGATGCCTTAAGCCATGATGAAAGCAACTCAGGCATTTTGTAGGGGAGCAACTTAGAGCCATAACTAGCATCGAGATTAATCCCTGCAGCCAGCAAATTAAACTCTGGCACCTGCCCATTGGAGGGCAAAGGCTGCTTTACAGAGAACATAATTTTTCCCCTGCCCCCAGGAGTTTGGGTTGCTATTGGGTTACTGCGAATTAGCAGTTGATCAGAGTTAGCTGTCCAGTCAAGAAACACTGTCCCCTGAGCGCTATCAAATGGTTGATAGTCACGATACTGTTTGGGCATAAACAGCTGAAAGCCATCAGCGTCAGAGATATGAAATAAACCATCAGAGGCATTTAGCTCCAAATAACCATCGACTTCTTTGCAACCGGGCATACCCTTAAAAGGATGCATATAGAACTGCTCTAAATTTGTTGATAGTTGGTATCTATCTGATTTTTTACTTAGGACAGCTGAACTAAATCTCCCCCGAGGCTTAGCCTGTTGAATAAATGCGAGTAAGGGTGCTTCAATAAGCTGACTTTTTATCAATAAATCACTTAATAACTCTAGATCCAGCTGCCTAAAAGAAAGATCAAATTCATTAGAGTCTGCGTTGAGATATCGACTAAAAGAAATTGTGTCGGGCTGAAGCCTAATATCGGACCAATTAAACCCAAGCTTCTGAAAATTAGCTCCCCAATTAATACCCGGCGTAAACCAACCTGTTATTTGTGTTTGCAAGTCAGTAATTGGGGCAACATTGTCCAACCAAGTCAACGGCAGCTTAGACACCGAGAGGTCCCCTTCAAAGTCAAACCCACCCCCAGGATGAACATCAATCCAGAATTCACCTTGCGCTTCTAAAGGAGATATTGAGAGCTTATTAGATAGGTCCGGTATAAGGGATTTTGTAAAGCGCAGAAGTTGTTCTGAGAAATTAAGATTATCAAATTTTAGGTAACCCTCAGCATAAAAAGAGTCTAAATCAGCGGGATCTCCCTGGCCCTCAAACAACATATAAGCCGGAGTATCTTCTTTATTAAGACTTAATGATAATTGAGCACGGTGAAAATCAGATTCATTCTCAATCAACATATCACTGGCAAGGAAGTGAGTTTTATTGCCGGCAAACGATTGTAGATTAATTGCGACCGACTGCAGTCGTATAAACTGACTGTAAAAAAAAGGCTTAGAAATAAAATCTAGCTCAGAATCAGACTGGCTGGCAAAGCCTCTGAGATTCCATCGACCTGTTTTATCCTCAACAAAATCGACTGCTAAGTCTTCAATTACCAACTCTCGCCATATGGGCACTTGATGCCTAATAGTGTTAAAGAAGTCTAGGTAGGCACGTCCATTTTTGCCATCCATTACTGGATTGTTATCAGCATCAAACATTTGAAAACTCTCAACCTCTACAGACGGAACAAGGCCTTGCCACTGTCCAGAGAGTCTACCCAGTTTGATTTGCATTCCTGTATTTGAAGCAATAAATGACTGAATATTAGGGCGAAGTTGATCCAGCCCTGCAATTGTTTGACGTCCAATCAGGACAAGAATCGCTGTGCCAATAATTAACAGCACGGCAAAATATTTCAGCCAATTGACCAATAGTTTTATATTTTTAGTGATGCCGTTAACCATTTTTATTGCTCTTGATTCTGGGTGAACAATGACACTGTACTGCAGTTTGCACCCTGCAAGATTATCGCATAATTAAGAGAACATTCGGACTTGCCCTCGTAATTACTTGGCCATTATTTTGCAGTCTCTAAAGCCAACAACCCTGTGATACGTCAATACCAGTTAAGTAGTTGCGACTAACTTACTGTGTCCTCCCAAATGGGAACATTAAATTGACTGAGTAATTCTGAGGTTTCAGCGATAGGTAAACCAACCACCCCACTAAAGCTACCCTCTATTTTGTTAACAAAAACCGCACCATAACCCTGTATAGCGTAGGCTCCCGCCTTGTCTTTTGGCTCACCGGTACGCCAATAGTTTAGACACTCTGCTTCTGTAATAGTGCGAAACCAAACCCGTGAAGTTGACACCAATACTTGACTAGATTCTCTACGAACTAATGCAACCGAGGTAAGCACCTGATGACAATTATCTGACAGAGCAAGTAGCATGGCTCGGGCATGATCGTAATTTTCAGGTTTTGTAAACACATCTCCATCACAGAGAACGGTCGTATCTGCACCTAGAACTGGGATATTTTCAGGGTGGTTTTGAGAGATTTTATGAGCTTTTTCGAAGGCCATTCTACTGACGTAATCCACAGCTGGCTCATTGGCATGGCGTGTTTCATCTATATCGGCTGGCTCAGCTTTAAAACGAACACCGATTTGCTCGAGTAACTGAGATCGCCTCGGTGAGGCTGAAGCGAGAATTAAATCATGGTCGGACACATCAAATACCCACTGGTGTAACAATTTGTGCTAATTTTGTAAGCGGTAAATTCTACCCACCAGTTTATCGAGTGGTATCCAAAACAAACTTGAAAACAGAGCTAGATAGGGTATGTGCTCCCAGAAAATTGGTAAGTTTACCCAGGCACCAACTACTAACCTTAATAGCTCCAAGAAAATCACAAGAAGTCCAACTGCCACAATTCGATGCCAAAGTAAAAGATAGGCGATAACGCGGTGTAACAAGCCAACCATCGCCCCACAGATGATAAATAAAATAACATGCACGCCTAAGGTAGAGCCAAAGACTAGGTCAGCACAGATACCAACCATAGCTGAAAATTCAATACCAAATTGTTCAGGGAAATACAGTATCCAAGCTATCATGACTAGCATTAAAAAATTCGGCTTCCAGACTAACCAGTTACCCGTAACTGGCATCAATTGCATAATGATCGCCACAAATAACATGATCAAGGCAAATTGGAAATTACTGTTCTTTTCCACTTATCTTTCCATCCTGCAAGGTAAAGACCAGCAGCAAATGCTTACTTCGATCGTGCTGGGCTGAAGGTTTGACCTTGATACTGACAAACTTTTCACCCCGCGTATGATTTATTTCTGTGACCGTACCCACAGGGTATCCCACTGGAAAGCGTCCCCCCAAACCAGAACTTACTAACTGGTCACCTTCTATAATATCGGTGGTAGGGGATACAAAACGCAGTCTCATTTCATTGTAGTCTGCCGTTCCCTCAACAATGGAGCGCAGACCGTTGCGAACCACCTGAACAGGAAGAGCATGATTTAAATCTGTGATCAGCAAGACCTGACTATGACTTTTATAAACTTGAGTGACCTGACCCATCAGCCCTGTTGCATCCAGCACAGGCTGTCCAACATAGACATTATCCTCTGCTCCGCGATCGATGGTAACGTTGTGGCTGTGGGGACTGGGCGAAATCCCAATAACCTCCGTGACCAATACACTGTCTATTAATAACTCAGAGGCATTCAATAACTGGCGCAGTCGCATATTTTCCGCCGCCAAATCCGCACTTCGCTGAAGTTTTCCCCTAAGTATTAAACGCTCTTTTTCTAGATTAATATTTTTTTCTTCTAGCTGCGCGCGGGATGTGGTGTTTAGGATAAACCATTCTTTTACGCGAATGGGCATATTTGACAATAACTGCAGTGGATAGGATACCTTGTTGAGGTAGTTGCGTGCCGGCTCAAACCAAGGGGTATAGGTATCAACAGCGTACAGTACAATTCCTAAAAAAATTACAAATAGAAATCTGCGTGTTGAGGATGATAATTTTTTTCCGCGACTTTTTATGGATTCGCTCCTAGTATTTCAAAACCAAATGCGAAACTCATTCAGATAGAGACTTTAACCGACGAGGGTACTTGAGCCTTTCCCACTCATCATCTCCAGGGCTTCACCACCGCCTCTGGCAACACAGGTTAAGGGCTCCTCAGCTAGAATAACTGGAATCCCTGTTTCAATAGAAAGCAATCTATCCAGATCTCTCAGTAATGAACCACCACCGGTTAAAACAATACCCATTTCAGCGATATCTGAGGCCAGCTCAGGCGGCGATTGTTCTAGCACTCGCTTTACAGCTTGTACTACACCAGCAAGAGGTTCTTGAAGCGCTTGCAATACTTCGTCACTGGTAAGTGTGAAACTCTTGGGGACACCTTCCGCCAAATTTCGACCCCTAACTTCCATCTCTCTGACTTCGTTAGAGCGGTATGCAGTGCCAATTTCCATTTTTATTCTTTCGGCTGTGGTATCACCAATAACACTGCCGTACTTACGGCGAATATAACTGCAAATAGACTCATCAAAACGGTCGCCACCGATGCGAACAGAATCCGAAAATACCACACCGTTCAGGGACAAAATCGCGATCTCAGTGGTACCTCCACCAATATCAACTACCATAGAACCCACAGCATCTTCGACCGGCAGCCCCGCTCCGAGTGCTGCTGCCATAGGTTCTTCAATAAGAAATACTTCTCGAGCACCTGCGCTAAAGGCTGATTCCTTAATCGCACGCTTTTCAACCTCAGTCGCGGTACAGGGCACACAGACTAATACCCGAGGGCTCGGAGGCATAAAGCTTTCAGAATGAACTTTTTTAATAAAGTGCTGAAGCATTTTCTCGGTGACCTGAAAATCTGCAATAACACCATCTTTGAGGGGACGGATAGCGGTAATATTACCGGGGGTTCTACCCAACATGCGCTTGGCATCAACTCCTACAGCCTCTACTCTCTTTTCACCGTATTGCTGACGCACGGCAACCACAGAGGGCTCATTTAAAACTATGCCCTGCTCGGGTACGTAAATCAGCGTGTTTGCAGTACCCAAATCAATCGAAATGTCCCTCGAGAAGAGACCTAAAATTCTTTTTAAGACCATTACTTATATCACCTGCAAACCATCTGTTTTACAACAGCTAAAAATTAATTGAGAGAAACTATCAGTTCATTGCCCTGAAGGCAAGTGCAAATCAATCATTTGTTAATGTTAGTAGGGCCTAGCGAGAGGTGTGATAGCATTAAAAAACCCATTTTTATCAAATTAAAAATCGCAACAATTGTAAAATTTAATGGGTTATTGACACAATCGCTAACCTAAATGTTGCAGATGATGTAAAATTCACGGCCACTCCATCGGTTAGTTTGCAACCTATTACAGGACTAAAATAAAAAACAATGAGCATTGAAAAACAAACCATCGAAAATTTGGCATCTTTGGCCCGAATTGCGATCGATGACAAGCAAATTGATGAGGTTTCACAGCGCCTTCAAAGCGTACTTAAACTGGTAGATCAGCTTCAGGCGGCAGATACCAGCGGTCTCGTAGATAATGAGCATTTTGAACAAATTCAGCGCCTGCGAAACGACCAAGTCAGTGAATCTAACCAAAGAGAAGAATTGCAGGCTATAGCGCCAGAGACTGAGGATGGATTGTTTCTGGTACCCAAGGTAATCGATTAACTATTATCCAATATTTAAAAATGCACAATTTAACCCTATTAGAGACAGTGGAAGGCCTAAAGAGTAAAACCTTCTCTAGCGCAGAGATTACTCAGTATCTTCTGGCGCGCGCGAAGAAATTGGATAAGGCCTATAACTCATTGATCACCCTGACAGAAAATGAGGCCCTAAAGGAAGCGGCGGCGGCCGACCAGCGTTTAGCTCAAGGTAATGCACCCACATTATGCGGCGTTCCATTAATTCACAAAGATATTTTCTGTACTCAAGGTGTGCGTACCAGCTGCGGTTCAAAAATGTTGGATAATTTTGTTCCACCCTATGATGCAACAGTTATAGAAAATTTTAAAAACAGCGGTGCGGTCATGCTTGGCAAAAGTAATATGGACGAATTTGCCATGGGCTCATCAAATGAAACTAGCTTTTATGGCGCAGTCAAAAATCCTTGGAACACAGATTGTGTGCCTGGCGGCTCCTCTGGCGGCTCTGCGGCGGCGGTTGCAGCACGTTTAGCAGCAGGGGCGACTGCCACAGATACGGGTGGCTCAATACGTCAGCCCGCTGCCCTGTGCGGCATCACTGGCCTAAAGCCCACTTATGGACGTGTATCGCGCTGGGGCATGATAGCCTTCGCCTCTAGTTTAGATCAGGGCGGCCCGATGGCGCGCACCGCCGCAGACTGTGCTCTGCTGCTTAATTGCATGGCCAGTTATGACAACAAAGATTCAACCTGTATTGATCGGGACGTTCCGGACTACAGTGCAAATATAAGTGCCCCACTTTCCGGTCTTCGAATTGGTGTTCCCAAGGAGTATTTTTCAGAGGGACTGCACCCGGGAACAGCTGAGGCTGTGCAACAGGCACTGACTGAATTTGAGAATCAAGGGGCGCAGCTAGTTGAGATAAGCTTACCCAACACTGGCTTGTCTGTACCTGCTTATTATGTGATTGCACCAGCGGAAGCATCAGCCAACCTATCGCGTTTTGATGGCGTTAAATATGGTTACCGTTGTCAGGATCCAAAGGATCTTCAAGACCTCTATTGCAGGACCCGCGCCGAAGGTTTTGGTGAAGAAGTCCAACGACGAATTCTTATCGGCACCTACTGCCTCTCTGCTGGCTATTATGACGCCTATTACGGCAAAGCTCAGCAGGTGCGCCAATTGATTCAACAGGACTTTATTGATGCGTTTAAGCAGGTTGATCTAATTATGGGGCCTACCTGCCCATCTCCAGCATTCAAGTTTGGCTCTAAGGGCGATGACCCTGTGGCTATGTACCTAGAGGATATCTACACAATATCGACTAATTTGGCTGGCTTGCCTGGCATGTCTCTACCCTGTGGCATGGTTGATGGCAAACCAGTAGGATTGCAAATCATTGGTAATCATTTCGATGAAGCGCGCATGCTTAATGCCGCTCACCAATTCCAGAGCGCTACCGATTGGCACACACTTATGCCAGAGGGGATTGCCGAATGAACTGGGAAACCGTCATTGGCCTTGAAGTTCATGTTCAATTAGCCACTAAAAGTAAAATCTTTTCTGGTGCTAGCACAGCTTTTGGTGCTGAGCCTAATACCCAAGCCTGTGCCATTGATTTAGCCATGCCTGGCACCCTGCCCGTGGTTAATCAGCAGGCGATTGATTACGCCATTATGTTTGGTTTAGCCATTGATGCAGAGATTAGCAAAACCTCGGTATTTGAGCGTAAAAATTATTTCTATCCCGACCTGCCAAAAGGTTATCAAACCACGCAACTTGAGAAACCTATTGTCGGTGCAGGTAGCGTACCCATCTCCCTGGACAATGGTGACACTAAGACAATAAGAATTCACCACGCTCACCTTGAAGAAGATGCAGGCAAATCATTGCATGAGGGGAACTTTCGCTCTGGGGTATCCGGCATAGACCTCAACCGGGCGGGCACGCCTCTTATTGAAATAGTTTCCGAGCCTGATATGCGCAGTGCCCAAGAGGCTGTGGCCTTTGCAAAAAAGTTGCACAGTATTGTCACTTCGCTGGGCATTTGTGATGGCGAAATGTCTCAGGGCAGTATGCGTTTTGATGTCAATATCTCGGTACGCCCTGCGGGAACCTCAGAACTAGGCACTCGAACAGAAACTAAAAATCTCAACTCCTTTAAGTTTATGGAAGAGGCCATTCACCTAGAGGTCGAGCGTCAAATCGAACTAATAGAGGACGGTGGCCAGGTGATTCAAGAAACCCGACTCTATAATGGTGAAACACGAACCGCGCGCTCTATGCGAAGCAAAGAGGAAGCCAATGATTATCGTTACTTCCCCTGTCCCGATCTACTCCCCGTTGTGGTGACAGATAAGCATATTCATCAACTCAAGGATCAACTACCTGAACTACCTGACGCCCGCCAAGCGCGCTTTGTCAGTCACTATGGGCTGACAGACTATGATGCTAATGTCTTGGGAAGCGATGCTAAAATCGCCAGCTATTTTGAACAGACAGCAGAACAGGCTGACAATGCTAAATTAAGTGCCAACTGGGTTGCTGGCGAGCTTAGTGCCCGTCTCAATATCGAGAATATAAGTATTGATAAGAGTCCTGTTAAACCGCAACAACTCGCGGGCTTAATTAAACGTATCGCTGATAACAGCATCAGCGGCAAAATGGCGAAACAGGTATTTGAAGCTATGTGGGCCGGTGAGGGTGATGCTGATCAGATTATTGAAGCCAAAGGTCTTAAACAGGTGTCTGACAGTGGCGCACTCGAAGCTATGGTAGATGAGGTAATAAACAATAATCAGGCCATGGTTGAAGACTATATCAGCACTGATCCTGATAAGCGTAAGAAAAAGCTGGGCGGCTTTATGGGGCAGATTATGAAAGCTTCAAAAGGTCAGGCTAACCCTCAACAGGTCAGCCAGATACTGGCGGACAAACTTAACCAATTGATTTAAATATTTTCTAAAAAACCATGGCGATAAAAAAAGATAAGCAAAAAATCCTAGGCGAAGTATTTGATGATGCGAGAGTTAAAAGCTTTCTCAATTACCTGCCTCCAGAGGGTGTCAATCCTGACTTCCATTTATTGGAAAAAGCCTACCGCAGTATGAATATAGATAACTTTGTCACCTTTCTCGATTTTTACAAGCAGGCAGGACATGATGTGAATGCGCAAAATCCACAGGGTTTATCACTAGCCAAGATTATTCAACAACACAGTAATGGCACCCCTTACCTAAGTGCGCTAATTAGTGCTGGCGCAGAGGCTTAAGATTTGAAATTTGACCGAAGAACCTTAAAGACAGTCTTCGGCTATTATCTGACACTGTTTGAAAAGTTTATCGGCAAAAGCTTCAAAAAAAACAGACTGCAGTCAATTTTCAATTATCTACCTATTAATCCGCACCTCGCCACCTCCGGGCAACCTACCGCTGACCAGCTGGAAATCATTGCTCAAAGCGGTTTTAAATCAATCATCAATTTAGCCCCCCATAGCAGTGAAAATGCCCTTAAAAATGAAGCGGACATTGTCACGTCACTGGGTATGCACTACATCCATATACCTGTTGATTTTGATAACCCACAGCAACAGGATTTTGATCAGTTTGTATCTGCTGTTAAAGACTGTGCGCAACATAAAACATGGGTGCATTGCGCGGCTAATATGCGTGTATCTTGCTTTATCTACCTTTACAGGACTCGTATTCTAGGAGACAGTCAGCAACAGGCAGAAGTCGATCTTAATAAAATCTGGCAACCTTTTGGTGTCTGGCAAAATTTTATCGCCAAAAAATAAATCAATAACAAGAGGCTACTTCAATGAAATTTCTCGATAACTATCAAGAACAAACTTATGCGCTTATGCGAATTGTCACAGGGTTTTTATTTATCTGGCACGGTACTCAAAAACTTTTCAACTATCCTCAAGATTTTCCCTATGGCCCCCTTAATCCACTTTTAACTGCTGCGGGTATAATTGAGCTAGTAGGTGGTTTACTAGTTATGATTGGCCTTATGACACGACCGGCTGCCTTTATTTGCAGCGGCACTATGGCAGTGGCCTATTGGAAAGTTCATGGACTTAACGCCTTCTATCCCTTGCTTAACGGTGGAGAGATACCAGCTCTGTACTGCTTTGTCTTTTTGTACATTGCAGCGCGCGGTGCCGGAATCTGGAGCATTGATAACCGCTGAGAATTAACATGGCGCGAATGCGTAAAAAATCAAACTTACCCTCCAAAACCTGTGTTGTTTGTGAGCGTCCTTTTGTGTGGCGTAAAAAATGGTCTCAGGTTTGGGAGGAAGTGCGATACTGCTCTGAGAGATGTCGAAGGCAGGCCCGTCAACAGGCTAACTAATCTGAGGATATATGGATAAGCACTGTCAGCCAGAACTGGATGTTATTGTGATAGGCTCTGGTCTTTCCGGTTTAAGCGCCGCCGATAAATTAGGCAGTAATGGCTACTCAGTTATGCTTATCGATAAGGGCAAAGGCGTTGGGGGAAGGCTGGCGAGCAGGCGAATTGCTGAGGCTACGTTTGATTATGGGGCTCAATTTTTCACTGCAAGATCAACGCCCTTCAAGCACTGCGTTCAGGAGTGGATAAAGGCTGGTGTTGCTGAGGAGTGGTACAGCAGTTACCCCGGAAACCCCCAAGGCCATCCTAGATATCGTGGGGTTCCAGCTATGACAGCTGTTGCCAAGTATCTCGCTAAGGGCAAAAATTTACTTCAAGCAACCCGCATTAAGCGTCTGATACAAACAACTACTGGCTGGCAAGTACTCACCGATACCCATCAGTCTTTTGAAGCCAAAGCACTTTTAATTACCTGTCCTGTGCCACAAACCTTGGACCTTTTATCGGTCAGTGGTATTGCAATCGCTGATTCTATTTTGCAACGCCTTTCGTCTATTGAATATGAGCGCTGTATTGCGGTGATGGCAACACTTGATGCCTCCTCAGATATGGCACCTCCGGGTGCTCTTTACCTGAATACAGGGCCGATAGCTTGGCTAAGTGACAATGAAAAAAAAGGCCTTTCTTCGATACCCGCAATTACCATTCACGCAAGCGCTGACTTTAGCCTTAAGCATTTTGATCATGATCGGCAGCAGGTGGGCAAAGAACTTATTAATGCAGCCAAGCCCTATATAGGCAATAGCCAAATTGTTGATTTTCAAGTTCATGGTTGGCGCTATAGCAAACCTATCAGTGTTGATGATAGCGAGAGTCTATTGATTACTCAGTCTTCCCAACTCCCTCCAATTGCTGTTGCTGGTGATGCCTTTGCAGGACCGCGCTTTGAGGGTGCAGTAGTCTCTGGATGGTCGGCGGCAAAAACCTTGGAGGCTGCTCTAAAATAGCTCTGTAACATGAAGCTCTCTATCACAAAGCCTTTCCACAAAAAGCCTTTCCACAAAAAGTCTTTCCACAAAAAGTCTTTTCACAAAAAGCTTTCTCACTAAAAGCTCTCTGACAAAAAGCTCTCTCACAAAGAACATGCAATTACAGAACACTCTCTAAAAATACTAAACTAGTACGCTAACTTAAAAAAGTCCGCTTGATGCGAATTATTTCCCTGACTGGGAATAAACGTTACTATGGGTGCTATTTATAAGCCCCTAGGCGTGCAAGTACAATTTTTATAGAGGGATTGATTATGTCCGCAACCGAACAAGAACTAAGACAACAATTGGCTGCCTGTTACAGAATTTATGACTATATGGGATGGTCTGAAATGATCTATAACCATATCACTGTCAAGTTGCCAGGAGAGCAGGAACACTTTCTAATTAACCCCTACGGTCTGCACTACAAAGAAGTTAAAGCCTCAAATCTAGTTAAGGTCGATATTCAGGGCAATATTGTTGAGGATACGCCGTATGTTGCTAATCCGGCGGGTATGGTTATTCACACGGCTATTCATGAGGCACGACCGGATATTCAATGTATCACTCATACCCATACCACAGCCGGAATGGCTGTAGCCTGCACGCAAGAAGGTCTGCGTAGCGATAATTTTTACTCTGCTCTGTTGCATGATCGCATTGCCTATCATGATTTTGAGGGCATAACAGTAATGGATGATGAAAAGCCCAGACTGGTCAAAAACCTAGGTAGTAAAAATATTTTAATCCTGCGTAATCATGGGCTTCTTACTTGCGGACGAACTATTCCCGAAGCTTTTCAAGCAATGTGGGGGCTGCAACGCGCCTGTGAAGTTCAAGTAGCTACCGACTCTACCGGCCGCGATAGTATTCCAGTAAGTACTGAAGTGCTTGCTAAAACCGGACAGCTTATGAACCTTCAAGCTATGGGCGGTCCTGCTGGTGGTCTGGAGTTTGATGCTTTAACTCGCATCATTGAGGCAATAGATCCCTCTTACAAGGAATAAAATTTACATAGGGTAATTGTCTACCCTAGGCTTATAAAAGACCCGTCAAAACAAGTGCTACAGCCATGCCTATTGAGACTGTCCAATAAATATTTCGCGTATAGTGAGCAGCCAGCACAGCTAAAAGGGTTGCAATTAGATAGGGATTACTAAGATGCAGCTCAAGTTGCTTATCACGAATAAAAACAATGGGTGCAGCAATTGCCGTTAATACGGCTGGTGCACTGTAACTAAGTAATGTTTTTGCATTTTCGCTTAGTTTGAGTGGCAGCTTGCCCTCAAGAAACAGATAGCGGGTAAAGAAAGTAATGGCCGCCAATAAAATAATAGTAAGAATTGCCATCAGCGCCCGCCCTGCTGATTAAGTTTTTCTTGGTCTCTTAGCTTTTCTTGGTTTCTTAGTTCTTCTTGGTTTCTCAGCTTTGCCACAATATAACCGGCAAACATAGCCAGTAAAACAGCACTGATCAGCGCGAACTCAAAATCCTCAACACTAAAGACAACTGCCGCAACAGCAGCCACCAATACAGAAACCAATGTGGCTAGGGATTTTATCTCCGGAACAACTAGCGCAATAAAGGTGCAGGCAATAGCAAAATCAAGCCCCAGTTGGGTTAAATCTGGAAGTGTGGTTCCAGCAATAATGCCAATTAAAGTCCATAGATTCCAAGCGATATAAAAACTTCCGCCAGCTCCTAGGGCATACCATAAACGCAACTGATTTTTATAACTCTTGGTATGTCCCGATAACGCAAATAACTCATCGGTAAGCAAGAATCCCAAGCTGAGGCGCCATCGAGGTGGCTGTGGACTAATTTTTTCTCTCAACGAGAGGCCATAGAGAAAATGGCGGGAACTGATAATAAAAGCACTAATTAATACAGTGGCTAAAGATGTACCATTAGCTAATAATTCGACACTGACCAACTGCACCGAACCACCGAAAACAAGCAGGGAAAATAGCTGTGTCTCTAGGCCTGAAAATCCACGCTGGACGGCTAGGGAACCAAACAAAATGCCCCAAGGGAGTACTGCAATACTCAAGGGGAGCATATCTACTGTCCCCTTTTTAAGTGCTATCCACTGTTTCTGCCAATTTGTTGGCACCATAGTATTTAAAGACACTCTAGTAACTAGCAATCAATTATTTATCAGAACTGTCCTATAACAGTTTCTCAATGCTTACCCTAACCTTCGCATAATCCATCGGGGCATCAGTTTGAGAATCCACGCTGCAATCCGCCAACGCTTGGTAATAAAAACATGGTTTTTGCGCTTTAGGATTGCCTTGACCATTTGCGCCACTGCTTTATCAACGGGTGCCATCCAAATCGCCTGCCAATCTACCATGGGGGTGTCTACAAAACCGGGTTCAACCGTGGTGACAGTAATGGGTAATCCAGAGTGCTGAACTCTTGATCTCATACCTTCAAGGTAATTAGAAACAAACGCTTTGGATGCGGTATAGGTGAGTGAGAGTCCCGCTGATGTGTAGGAGGCCACTGAGGAAACGCCCACCAAATGACCCGAACCATTATCTTGAAAATGGTTCATAGCCATAACAGACATGGCTGCAAAACCGCGCACATTGACATCGATCATCTCGCTTTCAATGGTCCAGTCTAGTTTGCGCTCGCGCAAACCCACGCCTGAATTAACAACGATAAGGTCGACAGCTCCCATTTTGCTTAACAATGAACTCAGGTCTTGCTGAGCCTGCTCAACATTACGCAAGTCTATACCCTGAACAAAGTGTTGTCCTGAAAGCTTAGCCGCTAACTCTTCAAGTCGGTCAACTCGACGAGCCATTAAACCTAGCTGGTAGCCTAAGGCTGATAGCTGCAAGGCTAGCTCCCAGCCAATACCTGAGCTAGCGCCAATGATTATCCCTTTTTTCATAATTTCCCCATTTAGTTTTTATAGTTAAAGAGAATTGAAGTCTCAGAATTTTAAATCTTGGTGTACGGTTTTTATTTTTATACGAAAAAAACTTATTGCTTGACCAATAACACGTTTTCAACGCGGCCATCGGCCAATAGGCAACTCTTATCCACTCGCCAGTAGTCTAGGCTGTCATTAAATTGTTGCCTTGAGTGATTGTAAACTTTGGATTTAAGATCATCGTTAGGCTGTTGTGCTAAAAGGGTTCTGTCACATAGCCCATACTCAAAAGCTGGCAATTGGTAGCGGTTATTTAATAGACCAATACTGTGAGCTCTGGTGTGTTTGTGCACATAGGGACGCACAGCTTCAAGCAGCGCATTAATGGCAGGCCTATCTAGATAACAAAATAGATCCCAAAAGAGGATGATATCTATCTGAGTTTTATTGGGAATGTTCAACACTTTTTTAAACCGCTTTACCTTATCTGCATGGGTTATTTGGTCAGAATTAAATTTGTTGATCTCAGGATCAATTAATGCGGCAAAATAAAGCGTGCAAGTGAACTGACTAAAGAAGTGCACTGTAGGCGCAGAAGCATAGCCAAAATCCAGGGTCTTGAGTCTTACGTCCTGCTCCGGCTCACCAAGAACCCAAGGCATAAGTGATGACACCACATTTTCGGGCACACTGGCTTCAGTTGAATTTTCGGCCGGTTTTACCATCAGCTTTTATCCTTATGGAGGCATCAATACCTAATATCAATTCTAGCACTCCGTAGTGTCACCGGTCCTACCAGAGAAAGGCATGTATTATACATACTAATAATCATTAATCGCATAAAGCATCTTCACTGACTTGGCTAATTCCAGACAGTGAGTTTACAAAAATACCCTGCATGACCTGAATAATTTTTAAAAAGCAGAGTGGTTATTCAATACCTAAAAAACCACCTGACTGATGACCCCACAATTGACTGTAGATACCCTTGGTTTTCAGCAATTCATTATGACTACCCTGCTCAATAATCTCACCCTGATCAAATACAATCAGTCGATCCATGGCAGCTATAGTAGAGAGCCTGTGGGCTATGGCTATTACTGTTTTGCCCTCCATTAGCTGATACAGACTCTTCTGAATAGTCGATTCAACCTCTGAGTCCAAGGCAGAAGTTGCCTCATCTAACACTAAGATGGGCGCATCTTTTAGGACCACACGCGCGATAGCTATTCGCTGTCTTTGCCCACCTGAGAGAGTTACCCCACGCTCTCCCACATGAGCATCATAGCCCGTCCTACCCGCTACATCGCGCAGTTTTAAAATAAACTCATGGGCCTCAGCTTTTTTGGCTGCAGCGATCATTTCTTCTTCGGTCGCTGCAGGGTTGCCAAACATAATATTTTCACGAACAGACCGGTGTAACAGAGAAGTATCTTGAGTGACCACCGCGATATTAGCCCTCAGGCTCTCCTGTTTAACCTGACTGATATCCTGCCCATTAATACTTATTACACCACCTTGAAGGTCGAAAAAGCGCAGCAATAGATTAATTAATGTCGATTTTCCAGCACCACTGCGTCCCACAATAGCTACCTTCTCACCCGATGCTATACTAAAGTTAAGCTGATTAAAGACAGTTTGAGCAACCGCTTTATCAGCCCCTAAATAACTAAAATCAACATCCTTAAAATCAATATCTCCCGACTTTACTTTGAGCTCTTTGGCATTATCTTTATCCAGAACCATCTGCGGTATGGATAATGTATTAATGCCATCTTGAACCGTACCCAAATTTTCAAATAAATTGCTCATCTCCCACATGATCCAATGGGACATGCCTGAGAGCCGGATCGCCAAACTCACCACAATAGCAATTGCACCTGGTGTCACTGCATCGTCAATCCATAAATAAATACCTAGCGCAACTGTGGCAAAAACCTGCAGCATATTGATTGTCCACAATGAAATATTTAACGCTGTTGCCAATCTCATCTGCGGATGAACAGTGTTTAAAAAGTCATTCATACCTTCCTTTATGTAACTAGACTCACGACTGCTATGGGAAAACAACTTTAGGGTCACAATATTGGTATAGCTATCTACAATGCGACCAGTCATCATTGATCTTGAATCTGCCTGAATTTGTGAAATATGTTTTAACTTTGGTACAAAATACCGTTGCAAACCAATATAAAGTACTAACCAACACAATAGGGGCAAACATAAGCGCATATCCGCGTTAGCAATAAGTATAAAAAGTGTTACCACGTAAATAACCACAAATAGCAGAACGTCTAGCAATTTCATTACTGATTCACGCACTGCCAGTGCTGTTTGCATAACCTTAGTCGCAATGCGGCCACTGAATTCGTTTTGGAAAAAACCATAACTCTGATTAAGCAAATAACGGTGGGCCATCCAGCGCACTAACATAGGGAAGTTACCCATTAATGTTTGATGCACTACCAGTGAATGTAGCGATGTTAACAGCGGTATTAGCACAAGAATAAACACTGACATCACCACAATAGTGCCCCAAGAGTCAGACAAAAATGTCGAGGGATCACTGCTTGAGAGCCAGTCCACTACCTTTCCTAAAACACCAAATAACAGTGCCTCAGAAATTGCCGTTAAAGCTGTTAACAGTGCCATCAGTAACAGCCAGGGCTCTAGACCACGGGTAAAGTAGCGACAAAAGGCGAACAAACCTTTGGGCGGTTGTGAGGGAACTTGATCCGGAAAAGGATCAATTAATCGCTCAAAAAAACTAAACATTCAAATACCTAAAGCGCCATTTTATTGGCTGCTTCCTAAAAGTTAATGTCAGCAATACAGTGATGGCACTATAGTAACAATAATATTTCCATCATTGACCAAACTGCGGTCAACAGGTTTGTTTCGACAGCTCATCTTTTTGATGATTAAAAACAATTATTCTGTTGAGGGAAACCTACGCAACATATCACCCTGCTGCCAAAAGGGTTGCTTTGCCATTGACTGAATAAAAAGGTCGCAGACCAAAAAGCCTTGCAACCACTTTTGTAAATTTGGATAAGGCGCTGCATCAAACCAATCTTTATCAACAAAGGCAAATTGCCTAACAAAAGGAAAAATAGCAGTATCAGCCAAGCAGATATCATCACCCAGAAGAAATCTGTGTTTATTCAGTAAAGCCTCTAGTACAGCGATAAATTCCTCGGCACGGCCACGATAAAAACTCTGCGTTTGGTCGGGAAAGCGCTCCCAGTATTTATACCGATCTAACCAATTCTTAAAGTCGCCATCATTAACCTTAATTAACTTTTCTGCTTGAGCGACTGTCTCTTGCCTTAACCAACCATTAGTATCAGATTGTTTAAGTGCCCAGTGCATAATATCCAAGCTTTCATCAAGTACTTTACTAGGCAATTGCAACACGGGCACTGTGCCTTTTGCGGATAGCGCTAACATTTGCTGTGGCTTGTTAGCCAGAGAGACTTCCCTTAACTCAACCGTTATACTAGCGTAGCAAATAGCCATTCTTGCCCTGATGGCATAGGGGCAACGGCGAAAAGAATAGAGAATAGGTAACATCACATATATCTGCTTAAAATCGTCAGTTTACAACGACTAATATAAATACTGATAGGGGAAAACATACCACAATGAACAGTAAAAAATTCGATATGGTCCTATACGGTGCCACAAGCTTTGTAGGCCAAATTACTGCTCGCTACCTATTGCAGGAGATAGGTTTATCCGGGGATATTACATGGGCAATTGCCGGACGTTCTGAATCAAAATTAACTGAGCTTAAAACATCGTTGGGTCCCACAGCGAAAGATTTACCTGTTATTTTGGCTGACTCAGCTGATGATAAAAGCCTAGATCAACTGTGCCTACAGACCCGCGTCATTATCTCTACAGTCGGACCCTATGCTCTGTACGGCGAGCCTTTAATTAGGGCTTGCGTAGCAAATGGCAATGACTACTGTGATCTGACTGGCGAGGCCTACTGGATTCGGCAGATGATAGATAAGTACCAAGATCAGGCAAAAACATCTGGTGCGAGAATCGTCAACTGCTGTGGTTTTGACTCAATTCCCTCAGACCTTGGTACCTATTTCCTTCAACAGACAGCACAAAAGCGTTTTGCTAGCTATTTCAATCAGGTTAAATTAGGTGTGAAAGCCATGAAAGGTGGTGCCTCCGGCGGCACTATCGCCAGTATGATTGAGATGCTGATTGCTGCTAAAGCTAATGCCAAAGTGCGTAAAGCAATGGCCAATCCCTACCTATTGTGCCCTCCAGGACATACCCATAAACTTCGCCAAAAACGCCTTAAGGGCGCAGCCTTTGATAAGGACTTTCAATGTTGGTCGGCACCCTTTGTTATGGAGGGCATCAATACAAGGGTTGTTCTACGATCCCATGGCCTACAATCGATGCCCTATGGTGATGATTTCTCCTATGGTGAAGTAATGTTAACCGGCAAGGGTGGCAAGGGTCGCATACGCGGGCTTAGTCTTTCCCTAGGTCTGGGGGCATTCGTGATGGGAGCATTTATCACGCCCTTGCGTAAACTTATGCAAAAATTCTTACTGCCCAAGCCTGGCGAAGGGCCCAGTGAACAAGAACAATTAAATGGCTTTTTTGATATAAGAATCCTTGGTAAAAATGATCAACATTCACTGCTTGTTAAAGTAACAGGTGATCGCGACCCAGGTTACGGCTCTACCGCGAAAATGCTTGGGCAGTCAGCGTTGTGTTTGGCCTTTGATATAGATAAGTCAGATCTATCGGGAGGGTTTTGGACACCCGCTACTGCTATGGGGGATCAACTAATACAGCGCTTATCTAACTCCGCAGGTTTGACATTTGAGGTTGTTGATTAGAAATTTAATTAGTATTTACAGACCAATAAAAAAACCCCGCACTAGAAGACTAGCGCGGGGTTTTTTATTAGCAACAGAATTATTCTGTTACACGGTCAAAGACCGCCTTAATAATGATCATCAGGGCAGAGGCATTAATTATAGTGCTAAAGTTACCCATGATATCACTGATATATCCACCTACCTCTGGTATGGCTCCAGCGGCTCCAGATACAGTGCCTAATGCCACTGCAAAAACAAGAAAATACATTCTGTTATCTTTATCAGCCTCATCAGCTAAATAACCGCCAACTAAACCAAGAAGCGTCATAATCAGTGCTGCTTCTGGAATGGCCATAAAGGCGCCCACAACTGCAACCAGTACTGATAGATAGCGTACGATTTTTAATAAACCCATGTTAATACCCCATATATTTTTATTAATTATTTATATTTATTAGTAATGTGTTTTTAAACACAGGGGCACCCTAACATGTTACAAAAACAAAAAAAACCTTGAAAAACAGCCCATTTTTTGGCGATAAAATTATTAATGTCCATGTATTGATTATTTTAAGTCAAAACTAATCGAATGCATCAATGGGTCTAGCCATTTTATAAAGTAGCTTTTAATACTAAACTCGAGGGCTAACTCAAGTTAAAATAAGTACTAAAATAAGCACTAAAATAGCGCAATCAAATGCCTATATTTGATATTCATAGGTCAATATGATTGCTCAACACTTTTAATAATAGGAATTATCAATGGCTCAATATGTCTACACCATGAATAGGGTTAGCAAGGTTGTCCCCCCCAAACGTGAGATCCTTAAAGATATTTCTCTTTCTTTTTTTCCTGGTGCCAAAATTGGTGTGCTGGGCTTAAATGGCGCTGGCAAATCCACCCTACTTAAAATTATGGCCGGTATTGATGCTGAAATTCAGGGGGAAGCACGACCCATGTCTGGCATCAATGTGGGCTATTTACCCCAAGAGCCGCAACTTGATGAAACTAAAGATGTGCGTGGTAATGTTGAGGATGGTGTCAGCGAGGCCATTAAAGCACTTAAAGATTTAGAACAGCTGTATTTGGACTATGCCGAACCAGACGCGGATTTTGATGCCCTAGCTAAGAAACAAGCCGAACTTGAAGCGGTGATTGAAGCTTGGGATGCGCATAATTTAGAACATTCACTGGATGTGGCAGCTGATGCGTTGCGCTTACCCCCCTGGGATGCTGATATTAGCTCTCTCTCTGGGGGTGAAAAGCGTCGTGTTGCATTATGTCGCCTTTTATTATCTAGGCCCGATATGCTTTTACTGGATGAGCCCACTAACCACTTAGATGCTGAGTCAGTCTTTTGGCTAGAAAAATTTCTTGAAGAATTTTCGGGCACTGTCGTTGCTGTCACCCACGATCGTTATTTTTTGGATAATGTGGCTGGTTGGATTCTGGAACTGGACCGCGGTCACGGAATCCCCTATGAGGGCAACTACTCCACTTGGTTGGAAACTAAAGAAAAGCGCTTGGAAATTGAAGCTAAGCAAGAGGCTTCGCGACAACGTGCTATCAAGCAAGAGTTGGAATGGGTACGACAAAACCCCAAGGGTCGTCAGGCCAAAAATAAAGCCCGATTAAACCGCTTTGAAGAACTAAACTCTCAAGATTTTCAGTCGCGTAATGAGACCAATGAAATCTATATAGCGCCTGGTGAACGTCTGGGCGACAAAGTCATAGAAATTGATAACCTCTGTAAAGGCTATGGCGATAGGCTACTAATTGACAACCTATCGCTGGCTATCCCCAAGGGATCCATTGTGGGCATTATCGGTGGCAATGGTGCCGGTAAGTCGACCCTATTTAGATTAATTGCAGGCACTGAGCAACCAGACAGTGGCTCAATTAGCCTAGGCGAAACGGTAAAAGTAGCCTATGTTGAACAAACCCGTGATGCGCTAGATGATAATCATACGGTTTGGGAAGCAGTATCTGGAGGCTTAGATACGCTAAAAATAGGCGCCAATTATGAAGTGTCCTCACGAGCTTATGTGGGGCGCTTTAACTTTAAAGGCACTGATCAACAAAAACGTGTTGGCGAACTCTCTGGCGGTGAGCGCGGTCGTCTGCACTTAGCTAATACCCTGAAACAGGGAGCTAATGTGTTGTTGCTTGATGAACCCTCAAATGACTTGGATATAGAAACATTGCGCGCCTTGGAGGAGGCTATCTTGTCTTTCCCCGGTTGCGTTATGGTTATCTCCCATGACCGATGGTTTTTAGATCGTGTGTCCACCCATATAATGGCCTATGAAGATAGCGGTAAAATAACTTTTTTTGAGGGAAATTACACCGAATACCATGATGACTTCGTAAAACGATATGGAAATGACGCACAACCGAAGCGGGTTAAACATAAACGTCTTAAGGACTAGGACTTAACATGGCATCAACTAAAGAGAGCATTTGGTTCAATCGACCTAATCTTGAAATCCTCAATGGGCAAATAAGCAAAGCTACCATCGACAACCATCTGGGGATTAAATATACCGAGGTCGGGGACGACTTTGTGCGCGGCACTATGCCCGCAGACAAACGCACCTTTCAACCTTTTGGTGTCGTTCATGGAGGAGCCAATGTCGTTTTGGCAGAGTCTCTTGGCAGTCTTGCTGGAGCTCACGTGATTGATATCTCCAAAAATAAATGCCTGGGCCAAGAAGTCAGTGCCACTCACATACGTCCAGTCTCATCGGGTTTAGTCACTGGCACTGCGCGGCCTGTACATTTGGGAAGACGCTCACATGTGTGGGAGATTCGTTTAGAAAATGACGAGGGCAAATTGACTTGCTTGTGCAAGCTTATTCTCGCTGTTTTGCCAAATTAATAGCAGTAGCGTCTATACAGCAGCACCTCTATAGCACTTAATTAGCACTTATTGGAGACTGGCTTTTAATTCGTTTGCCGACTGCCCTGCTGCCATTGAAATATATTTAATTCAATAAACACAAAGGCCACCAACCACATAAAGGCATCCCAGAAATCCAAGAAGTCACCTAGTATTCCCCAGTAAGTGGCTGCAGCAAATAAAACACTGTACAGCAGACCTTTGAAAACTTTACTGAACATTCGGTAAGTGCCATAAAAGCGTTCGCGCATTTGTAACCAAACATCTATCTCTAACACCAAGACAACAATAATCCAGGTGATGGAATTGATGGCATCAACCCAGGCCAAGCGCTGAATACTCTGCCACTCGCCATAACTACCAATAATCTGTCGATCATTGAGCTTGAGTAATTCTTGACCCTGTAGCAGACCACAACTCTGCAAGTCCAATGCTGGGTACTCATCCAAGGTAAAAATGCTGGAAAAACCCTGCCCAACCAACTGGCAAATATCTTCAACTACGAAGGGAGAGATATTATAAGTAAAGAGTATTTTTGATACATAGCCATAAAACGCATAGAGAATAAAACTGTAACTGAGTGTTCTTAGCACAGCAAAGCCAATTTTTACCCTAGGTTTTTGCAACGTTTTCTGAGAAAGAACATAGGTTTCAAATTCAAACATTAATAACAAAACTACCCAGGCGACTGTATCAATGGTAGCCGCGAATCCCTCCACAATGTCACCTAAACTCATTCCCTGACTAAAAGTTTGCTGAGTGGCTAAAGACTCCTCTTGAAAGAAAAGAAAAATATTAAAGGTCAGTAGGGCGTAAACCGAATACTTGAACGCTCTAAAAATATAATCAGGATTTAGTTGAAGCTGTATCATTGAATTTACTCTTGTAGGGCACCACAGTGCCAAAAACAATTAAACGTTATCAAAGTATGAAGTAATGCATGATCCCTTCTTTTTTTAGGCTATTTCTGATTTCTTGCCTTAGCGATGGAGGCCGCAGAGCGAATCCAATAACTCAAGGCCGGATTCTCTTGCTTAAGAGACAAAACAGCCTGTTCAGCCACTGCTCGGCTTTTATAATGGCCATAAAGGAGTACAAAAAACTCTTTTTGATTAGACCAAAGAGGGACAATATTGATATTACCAGCAATTATTAGTTGCTGTGCAGCAGCAACGGCATCTGCCTGCTTAATATAGGCACCCAACTGCAATTGATAGCCATGTGCACCTATAGCTGCAGCCTCAGACTCTTGACTGTATGCTTTATCAGGCGCGTTTTTAAAATCAATTGCTTCAGTTATATCACCAGATACGTCAGTAGCAAGCGCGGCATTATCCTTATCCGTATCTGCCGTGCCTTTTGTATCTGTCACCACGCTAGTTTTCTTTTCACAGCGCCAATCGGACGGTTTTTCACTGTTAGCAGCACAATGCCAACCGATATAATCACCCTGAGCATTGTATTTTGGCGGCGGCTGATTTGAGCTACAGGCGCTCAAAAAAATCACAGCAACTATGGGCAACAAAACCTGTCTTAACATTGCACCCTTCCTTAATAAACGTTGGAACTTACAATACCTGTATCCGCTCAACAAATAAATCTAAAAATTAATTATGTGCGACTTGCGCGCCAAAATGCCTGCTTAATGCTCAGCTGTTTCAAGCGCTGTTTGTATGAAAAGGTAGTAATAGATATGCTCACTCTGATCTAAAACTGTGCAGTAGATAGCTTAAATGTCCTATTTTTGTGCAATAAAACTGCCTTATGGCATATAAATTGCCTAATAGTTTATGTGAACAGGCATTTATAGCCTGAAACGCCCTTAAATGAACACTAATGGTGCATTTTAGGAAATTAATCAATACATTCGGCACTATTTTGGTGCTTATTTATAGAGGGTTTACAATGTTACAACGTTCTTTTGGCCTTATCCGAGGCTTAACTGTACTTCTTTTGTCCTGCATCTCTGCCCAAGCTTTTGGCGATGATCTCAATGGAGCCAATACATCGTGGATTTTGACCTCCACAGCATTGGTTCTATTTATGACTATCCCTGGATTATCGCTTTTTTACGCTGGTTTGGTGCGCTCAAAAAATGTTTTATCAGTACTAATGCAATGCTTTGCTATTACCTGCCTTGCCTCATTAATTTGGTTTGTCTGCGGCTATAGCTTGGCCTTTGGGGACGGCGGTTCTATGCAGTGGTTTGTAGGTAATCTTGATAATTTTCTAATGGGCAATATAAGTGAAGACGCCATGTCTGGCGATATTCCTGAGTCTGTCTTTGCTATGTTTCAAATGACTTTTGCCGTGATTACTCCAGCACTGATTGTGGGTGCATTTGCAGAGAGAATGCGCTTTAGCGCAATGCTTTTATTCAGTGCTCTGTGGCTACTCGCCGTCTACTCACCCATTACCCACTGGGTCTGGGGTGGTGGCTGGCTGGGCGAAATGGGCTTGCTCGACTTTGCTGGTGGTACAGTGGTTCATATTACTGCGGGCGTAGGTGCCTTGGTGGCCGCGCTGGTAATTGGAAACCGCAGTGGCTTCCCACAACAGCCTATGCCCCCACATAACCTAACACTGTCCGTCACTGGCGCAGGAATGCTGTGGGTTGGCTGGTTTGGCTTTAATGCTGGCTCTGCATTGGCTGCAAACGGTGATGCGGGTATGGCTATGTTGGTCACTCATATCTCTGCAGCTAGCGGTTCCCTGGCTTGGATGACTATGGAATGGATCCGCCATGGTAAGCCATCTGTATTGGGTATTGTGACCGGTATGGTTGCAGGTCTAGGCACCATTACTCCCGCCTCTGGCTTTGTTGGACCCGGTGGCGCTTTAGTCATTGGTCTAAGTGCGGGTGTTATTTGCTACTATGCGACGCAAGCTATTAAGCAAAAATTCCTTATTGATGATTCCTTGGATGTTTTCCCAGTGCATGGTGTAGGTGGTATTTTGGGCACCTTGTTAGCCGGTGTATTTGCCTCAGATGCGCTTGGCGTATTTAGTGGTCAGGGCTATAACGAGGGTATGACCATGGCCAGTCAAGTACAAGTTCAGATCATTGGAATTGTAGCCACTTTTGTCTATACCGCAGTAGTAAGCTATTTACTCTTGAAACTTGTCGATAAACTGTTAGTATTACGAGTAAGACAAGATGATGAACTTCAAGGCGTAGACCTTGTTGAGCATGATGAGAGGGGGTACGATTTATAAAATTGATGAAAGGACTCACACCGCTAGATACAAAAAAATAAAAACTATCAGGCATCTGAAGCCGCTGACCCTGTCAGCGGCTTTTTTATATATACACTAATTTTAGCCTTTATCATTGCCATCATAGCAACTTTAACGCGGCAGTAGGCTAGATCTAGCATGATCAAAATGCCGGCACATGATTTCTGCACCATCGAGAATGCGCTCTGAATGACGCTGCATTAAATCTGCGGGAATTGTAAAAATATGCTGATTACTCACCGCGGATATACTAGGCCACTGTTGCCATTTCAGTATCTGCTTCTGGCGCTCTTGCTCTCCACCACCAGCAATTATAACTTGAGGATTAGCGGCCAATAGAGACTCAATATTTACGTAAGGCACCAGAGGTATAGCTTGGGAAAATATATTTTTGCCACCGCATAATGCTATAACGTCACTGATTATATGTTCACCATTAAGTGTGATTAAGGGATCTGACCAGACCTGATAAAAGGCTTTAATTACAGGCTTTGTTTTATTTGATGCACGTAACTTATGTAACCTATGAGCAAACTGCTGTGCCTTTTCTTGGGAATAGGCACTTTGGCCAGTTAATCTACCCAGTTGCATATAAAGGTTGGGTATATCATCCAAATGACGTGTCTCAACCAAAAAGATTGGTATACCTAGCTCTCTAATACGATTGATAACTGTCTCACCGTTGCCAGACTGCCAAGCAATAACCAGGTCAGGTTGCAGAGATAAAATTAGCTCATAATTAGCTGTTGCATGATTATTAACACGCATAATATCCTTGGCAGGTGGCGGATAATTACTGTATTCATCAGCACCGACAATCTGCTTACCGGCACCGATATAAAAAAGTATCTCAGTGATATTAGGCGCCAAACTTACAATACGTTGCGCCGGTTGACTTAAGCGCACTGTATAACCGCCATCATCGATTTCCTCAATATCAGCGTGGCTGAATTGAACAGCAATTATCAGGCTTATACTGAGGAAAACCCTGAACATTAGGTAATTACCATGGGCGTATGACTAACTGGATGGTTTGATATAACGGCTTTTACACCAAATACACTATTTACCAGCGTCTCAGACAGTACATCTTGCGGACTGCCTTGCGCTGCAATGGCTCCTTGATTGAGAACAACTAAGTTATCTGCACATCTAGATGCCAAATTAAGGTCATGAAGCACCATCAACACGCCTATGCCTTTAGCTGCAAGATTCTTTACTATTTTAAGCGTCATTAGTTGGTGGGAGAGATCAAATGCAGAGGTTGGCTCATCAAGCACAAGAAATTGCTGTCCAAGGGGGCTTGGATTCCAGATCTGCACCAGTACACGGGCCAGTTGCACGCGCTGCTTTTCGCCACCAGACATTTCTGTATAGAGACGCTTTTGCAAGTAATCTGCATCGACTAACTGCAGAGCATCATTGATAATTTGTTGATCTTTTTTATAACCCGTCTGATGAGGAATTCTACCCAGTGCCACAACCTCACTGGCAGTAAACGGAAAATTCAACTCACTGTGTTGGGGGAGCACGGCTAAGATATTTGCCCTATCACGACTAGACCAATGTCCTAGCGCTTTACCATTGATCACTACCTCACCCGCAGTAGGCCTTAACTCACCGGTAAGGACTTTTAGCAGGCTCGATTTACCAGCGCCATTGGGCCCAACAACTGCTGTCACCTGTCCAGATTCGATGCTTAGATCAATCTCTCTAAGTAGATTAAAGCCAGCTAAATGAACGGAAATATTTTGCGCCTGAATAGCCATCACAATGTCCTGCGTTGGCTAATTAATAGAGCCACAAAAAAAGGTGCGCCTATTAATGCTGTGAGAATACCCGTAGGCAATTCAGCGGGCAATACAATTACACGGGCTATGCAATCTGCAATTAACAGTAAGATAGATCCTGCAAGTGCTGATGCCAGAAGCAACCATCGATGGTCTGGACCAATAATCAACCTCACAATATGCGGCACCACCAACCCAACAAAGCCAATAAGTCCAGCCAAGGCAACACTGACCCCCACACCCAGCGCTGTAAGAAGAATTAAATTGCGCTTTACCTGTTGTACATTAATACCTAGATGCCGCGCCTCTGACTCACCTAAAAGAAGAGCATTGAGTGGTTTAATATGACCGGGTAAAAAAACAATAAAACACAGTGCAACGGCGCTCATAAGTATTACTTTTGTGCTATTGGCACCGCTTAAATTACCCATCTGCCATACACTAATCTGCCGTAACATTTGATTGTCAGAAAAATAACTTAACAAACTATTAAAGGCACCTGACAGGGCACCAATGGCAATTCCTGCTAAAAGCATTGTGGCAACTGAGGTACCTAGGGTCGATGTGGCAACTCGGTAAACAAGAAGGGTAGTTACAAAACCGCCAGTAAAAGCACCAAAGGCAACTAGCGATAGACCTGCCAAGGGACTGACTGAAAGAGTTCCCGCAGTAACAACAATAACTAGACTTGCACCTAGAGAGGCACCACTGGAGACACCAATAAGTGAAGGGTCTGCCAACGCATTACGAAATAAACCCTGCATTACAACGCCGCAACTAGCCAGTACAGCACCCACTAAAAGAGCAAGCATAATACGCGGTAAACGAATATCTAACAGGATACTTTTAAACTGTGGGTTAACAGTATCGTTTAAAATGGCTTTAGAAAAAGTAGAAATTAAATCACTTGGGGGAATAAACACAGTCCCAACACCCATAGATGCCAATATCACAATGGGAAGCAACAGGGCTAATATAAGAACTAGCTTCGGTGCTGAGAGATAACGCAATTAATAGTCCACTCCCTTTCTTGCCATAATACCAGCCTTGTAGGCATGTTTAATTTCTTTAACCTCAGAGACCGTGTCCGCCAACTCCGAGAGTTCACTGCCACCGCCACGACCAGTGACCACTAAAGATTGCTCTTGAGGACGATTTTGCAAAGCCTTTAGCACCCGCTCTTTATCGAGGTATTTAAAGCTAAGCATATAGGTTAATTCGTCTAGAACCACAAGATGATAACTAGCATCGCTTAATAGTTTTTCCGCCTCCAACCAACTTTTTTCCGCTGCAGCAATATCAGCCGTTCGGTCTTGAGTATCCCAAGTAAAACCTGTGCCCATTTGATGAAAACTAACCTGTGGGCAGTGGTCGCGCAAATACAGTTCTTCGCCGGATAACTGAGCCCCTTTGATAAACTGCACCACGCCCACTTTATAACCATAACCCAGGGCGCGCATTACCATACCAAACGCAGAACTGGATTTACCTTTGCCATCACCAGTCAGAAGAATAGAAACACCGCGCTCAAGGTCCGCGGCCTCAATGGAAGCATCAATATTTTCTTTGAGCTTCTGCATTTTTGCCTTATGGGATTTATCTTTTTCAGACTGCATATTTATCACCGCTGTGTCCTTTGCAGTTGCGCAGTAATGCAACTTACCGCGCAACTGTATATCTTTGTTTAGAACTTATATCGCAACCCTAAATTGGCACCAAAACCAAGCGTCGCATAGCCATTAACCTCTTGATAGTCCTTATCAAACAAGTTGTTTAAGCTCATATAAACATCAAGCAAGCTGGAGGGGCTATAGGCAACATTTACATTGACTAGAGTAAATGCCTTAAGGGTTACATCAGGATCACCCCAAGCCAAGGCGCTATCAATTTGTGAACCATTGTATTGGATATTTACGTTCACTTTTGTATCAGGTTGAGCCTGCCAAGCTAGGTTAATACTGCCTATATTTTTAGGTCGACGCTTCTCGTCAATACCCGAGGCATCTACGCTATCAGTGTATGTGTAAGCTGCAGTCACAGATAGGCTATCATTAACAACAAAAGATGATGAGAGCTCAGCACCCTGCCTTTCACTTAAACCATCGGCATTTTGTGGCATTCCAAATCCAATTATTTCGTTTTCAAGCTGTGCATCAAAGTAGGTTGCTCCAAATTCTAGACGACCTTCTAGCAAACTTCTGTCAAAACCAAGCTCCCAGCTTTTGGATTGCTCTGGGATAAGATTAGGATTACTTTGGAACCCCCAGTAGATACCATAAAGCTCGGTAAAGGTTGGATTTTTAACCGCCGTGCCCCAAGCTCCTCGAAATCTAAGGTTTTCATGATGCTGATAAACAGCTTCAAATCGTTGCGTAGCTGAGGATTTAAATTGATCATTATCCTCATAGCGTGAGCTTAGCGCCAAGGTTATAGAATCGTTGGGGTCAAAACGGTACTCAAGGGCAACACTGTCTGTATTTCTCTCTACAAACCTATTTGCGTCAGCTCCAGTAGCCCATCCACCAAATTGCTTGAACTCCTCTTCCTCACGCTTAAGGGCTAGAGATAAACGTTGGTTTGCGACTTCCCAATAGCGTGATCCAATATAGCTATAATTTTGCTTACTGGACTCAGTGCTGCCATTGGGACTGCCGGCGTTAAAGTTATCATTCTCGAAGTTGGCAACAGCGATAGAAGCACTATGGCTCCAAAGCCCGTCATTAGAATTATAGCTACTCTTGATTTGCGTCAGGCCACGATTAAAATCGCTGTAGTGATCTTCGCTAAAAGAATCATCAAATTCCGCCATTCCGTTTGTATAACGACTCATAAACGATAGTGCGGTTTGCGCATTGAATTGATAGTTTGCCTTTAGGTTAAGGCCTGTATTGCGATAGCCATCTCTATCGGTACTGCCTGTTAAGGGTCTTACATTAGTACCTTCAGATTCAATATGTGAAGCACCAAAACGCATGTTAAAATTTTCCGCTTGGTGGCCCAAGCTAAATCCATTTCTAGTTGTAGACCAGCTACCAGCTTCAGAGTAAACATCGGCTGAAAATGGCTTATCAGCACTAGCCGTAATAATATTAATTATCCCTGCAATCGCATCACTGCCACGCATAGAACTCTGTGGACCTCGAACAATTTCAATACGTTCGATACCTGTTGTTGACAATGTGCCCCAGTTTAGTTGATCACTCTGTGATGGATCATTTATCTCAACTCCATCGACCAATACTAACAAGTGGTTTGCCTCCGCTCCTCTTGCGCGTATGTCGGTAAGCGAACCAAGAACACCACTGCGACTTACTGCTAATCCTGGCACATCGCGCAATAGATCGCTAACACTTAAGGCGGCTCGGCTTTTTATCTGTTCACTGTCAATCACAGTAATAGCATTTGCAGAACGGGTGGCCTCTAAAGGCAACAGTGACGCACTTACAATAACCTCTTCTACCTGCTGTGTATTGGCAGCAGACACTTGCAAGTTAAATGACATAAGCGCTAGCCCAAAGACCAACGAAGATGAAATATGCTTCATTATGAGATCCCATACGCTCACACCCGAGCGTTTTGTTATTTATTTATATGGGGAGCGTAAAATCGCTGAGACAGGTTATTTAAACCAGCACACACCGCACCCCGCGGTTTGCTGCATAGCGACAGGCCGGTCTCCGGACTTATAAGTGAGTGCTCTTTATAAAAGTACTATCTATAAAAGTGCTTTCTATAAAAGTACTACCTAAAAAAGCTACTCTGCTTGGTTACCTTCCCATACAGCCAAATGTACAGTGGTAAAACAACCAAGCATTCTTATCTACCGTTGCGGGGGCAGTATCGGAATTACCTTGAAACCTGATTCCCAAGTCAGCTTAAGAGGATAGCTTAAGAAGTTAGCTTGAGAAGGCCAAAAATGCACCGATTTCCCGTTTAACTCTATGGATAAAGTGAATAGTTATCCAAAAGAGAACCCGTTGCCAAACAGATTGCAATCTAACCTTGGACTATTGATAAGTCAACGATGTTTGTCTAAAAAAAGCTCAGGGGTAACAATTAAACTATAAATAGGACTTTTACTTTTACTTTTACTTTTACTTTTACTTAAGACGTTTGCACGTTCAAAGCATTACTTATAAAAGAGCTTGCAAAGCCTCAGTAACTTTTCGCACAGGTATTACAGTCATTCCCTTAATGGGTTGTTTTGGCGCATTACCCGCTGGCACAATGGCGCGAGTAAACCCGTGCTTTGCTGCTTCGCGCAGCCGCTCTTGGCCATTGGCTACGGGTCGTATTTCACCCGCAAGACCCACCTCGCCAAACACCACCAAATCGTCTGCTACGGGTTTATCACGAAAGCTTGAGATGACAGAGAGTATCAGCGCCAAATCCGCACTGGTCTCTAAAACTTTAACGCCACCCACAACATTTACAAAGACATCCTGATCACCCACCATAATACCGCCATGACGATGTAACACTGCTAACAACATGGATAACCGGTTATGGTCCAAACCCACAGTCACGCGCCTTGGATTACCCAAATGGCTGTCATCAACAAGTGCCTGAAGCTCTACTAATAATGGCCGAGTACCTTCCCAGACCACCATCACTACACTGCCGGATGATACTTCCTCACCGCGCTGTAAAAAAATTGCCGAGGGGTTTGCCACTTCTTTAAGCCCCTTATCGGTCATGGCAAATACACCCAACTCATTGACCGCGCCAAAACGATTTTTATGACTCCTTAAGGTCCGAAAATGGCTGTCGCTGGAACCCTCAAGCATCAACGAACAATCAATCATATGCTCCAGAACCTTGGGTCCTGCTATAGAGCCATCTTTGGTAACATGACCCACAATAATCAGTACAGTGCCGGTCTGTTTGGCATAACGTAGCAACATGGCAGCACTCTCTCGCACTTGGGAAACACTGCCTGGCGCTGAGGCGATCTCCTCCATATGCATCACCTGTATCGAATCTACCACCAAAATTTTTGGTTTCTTTTGTTCAGCGATAGCACAAACTGTCTCAACCGATGTCTCGGCCATAATCTCTAGTTTTTCTGTGGGTAATTGCAAGCGCTTGGCACGCATAGCTACCTGCTGCGGTGACTCCTCACCGGTTACATAAAGCGCTGATTGGGTTTCTGCCAGTAAACACAGGGTTTGTAAAAGTAGCGTACTTTTGCCAGCACCGGGTTCTCCGCCCACAAGAATGGCTGATCCGGGAACCAAACCACCCCCTAAAACCAGGTCTAGTTCACCCACGCCCGTGCCCAATCGAGGGATCTCCTCAAGGGCAATATCTGCCAAAGGAGCTACTTTGCCACTGACATCTCCAGCAAAACCCATACGAGACGATTTGCTGCCCGCACTCCCCGAACCCAAGCGAACTTCAGTCAGGGTATTCCATGCGTTGCATTCACTGCACTGGCCCTGCCATTTGCGATAATCAGCACCACATTCGGAACAAACATAAGCGGTTTTAGTTTTGCCAGACAACGAGCGCCTCCAAATTAGTTAGCTATGGATAATATTGGGTTACTGTTTTTTTATACAGTAACTTACCTTGATAACTTTGGCAATGGCAAAACACCTGCTATTCAAAATAAATACGTCACAGGCTACTATATAAATCTTCATCAGAATGGTCTTTTAACCTATGAACAACAATACTGTGTCACACAATGTTGAATTCTCCATTCGCCCTGCTTGCATTGAGGACTGCGGGTTAATCCTATCCTTTATTCGCGAGTTAGCAGACTATGAAAAGTTGCTGCATGAAGTCGAGGCGGATATCAGTTCATTAGAAAATACATTATTTGGTGAAAACCCCTATGCTGAGGTTGTTATTGCTGACTATCAGGATAAGGCCGTTGGGTTTGCTCTTTTTTTTCATAACTACTCAACATTTCTCGGCAAACCTGGGCTATATCTAGAGGACCTTTATATCCGTCCAACAATGCGTGGCCGAGGTTTTGGAAAAAGCTTGCTCGCATACCTAGCCTCGCTTGCCGTAGACCGAGGCTGTGGCAGATTGGAGTGGTGGGTATTAGATTGGAATAAACCTGCGATAGATTTTTATCAGTCCCTTGGTGCGCAACCCATGCAAGACTGGACTGTAAACCGCATTACTGGCAAGGCACTGACTGATCTAGCGGATACAGCAGTTGTGATTAAGCCAGAACAGGGTTGAGAATCAAAAGCATGACAGAAATAATGTTTATAGCAAAAATGATTTTCTCGTTCATTGCAGTTGTTTCTGATACAGTAATCCCATGTCGTTAATTCCTGAAAAACTGATCTCATTCTCGCCGACTCTGGCCGCTACACTAGGCTTGGAAGAGTCAATACTTGTGCAAGTTTTGCAGGAGTGTGTCAGTCATAGCCAACCAGTTACCAGCAATGGCTATAACTGGATAACTATCCCAGCACAGAAACTGTTAGATTTAGTGCCCTTTTGGGATGAACAGGACATACGCAGATTGGCTTCTGGTCTGCATGAAAAAGGCCTTTTGCTGGTGAGTGGTGGCCCTTTTACATCTCAAGCTGAATTTAGATTTGCTTTTAATGAGAGCGCTGTCAGATCTAATACAGAGCAGGTTTCTCAACCATTACCCAACGCTCATCAAACTACAGCCGACAGTAGCCCGCGATCAGCAAAAAGCATTGGCAGTAGTTGGCAGCCCCAAGCAGATACTTTGCGACAACTTGCGCAACTGGGTGTGACCGATCAATTTGCGCGCCAACAAATTCCTCAATTTGTCACTTACTGGCACAGTCGAAATGTCCCCCACCATAGTTGGGAATCAAAGTTTATCAAGGAAGTATGGCGTGAGTGGCAAAAGGCTGAAGCGGCAAGCTTCCGTAAAAGAAAAGAAGTCCCCATGACCAGCGATTGGCGTCCCTCCCAAGACGCTCTCAATATCCTTACCGGTCAGGGTGGTATCAGTAAAAACTTTATTGAGGATGCTGTGCCCGAGTTTATTCTGTATTGGAGAAGCAATGGCGATCTCTCAAGTACTTGGGACTCAAAGTTTATTCAGCATGTTCGTCATCAGTGGCATTTCTATAATGGCATTATTAATCAGGATACTATGCCGCGACCAATGACCGCCAATTGGCGCCCTAAGGAAAGTGTTTATGATGTATTGCAAATGGCCAATATAGAGCGTCAATTTGCTGAACAGTTAATCGCTGAATTTGTGCTCTACTGGCAAGAAAATGGCGCTGCTCAATCCTCTTGGAGTACAAAATTTTTACAGTATGTAAAACGTCAATGGGCGCGACATACACAACCACAAATAGCAGATAATAATTATGGCAAACAGCAGGGATCTAATCCAACAAGTCGCATCCGAGATCGCAACATCATCGACGCGCTCTCCGACCGAAGCTGGGCATCCTGAACCATCTTCAACTGACCCAAAACTGATCGATGCCATCAATCAGGTGTTTGCTCTGTTTCAGATAAATTACCACAACCAATATTTCAGTGCCTTTGGCGATAATACCAAGTCGGAAAAAATAGCCAAAAATCTATGGCTCAATAAACTCAGTCAGTTTTCCTCTGAGACCATCTGTGCCGCAGCGGAAAAAATCATTGCTGAAAATGATTACTTGCCGACCCTGCATAAAATGCTTGAAGCCTGTCGCAGTGCTGGTATGCCTAAGGGTTTGCCCAACCCGCGTGCGGCCTACCAAGAGGCTTGCAATAGCCCTAGTCCCAAAGCGGCTCAGGCGTGGTCTCATCCCATTGTCTACCATGCGGGCAGAGAATGTGGCTGGCACAAATTGGCCAATGAAGTGGAGCCAAAGGTTTTTCCGCTATTTGAGCAGACCTATCTAAGTTACTGTGAGCGACTTCTTAAGGGAGAGACATTTTCCGTGGAACCCCCACAGGCACTTCCAGAATCTGTTTCTGTTACCGCCACTAAGTCACATAATCTTAAGCAACTGAAAAAACTTCAGAAGTTGCTCGACTAGGCAAGCCTATGGTTGCCAAACAACTCACTTACAACTCCACCGCAAGAAGAATGGCAAAGACCATTCTCAATGGATTTCGCAGCTATTTTGCCGATTACCTTAATGCCACTTTAAGTGCCAAAGCCCGCTTTGAAAAAGCTGACTGGCAGGGAGTACAAGAAGCTAATGTTGATCGCCTGGAGCTCTATAAACAAAAGGTTGCTCAGACCGTTCATTATCTGGGCATAGTGACCAATAAAGATATAGCCGATTTAAATCTCTGGGCCGAGGCCAAAACCGCCTATACGCAACTGGTATTTAACTTCCCTAATTTTGAAATTGCTGAAACATTTTTTAACTCAGTCTTTAGTGATATTCATGATCACAGCAAGATCAGTGATGACATTATCTATGTGCTGTCCTCACAGTTAATTGAGGCACCAGAAGCCGAATACAGCATTTTTATTCGCTATGAGGGCGACGACTTTCGCGCCATGTTTCGGCGTATCCTAAAGGAATCTGAGTTTTCTCTGCCCGGTGAGGATATAGAACTGGACCTAGACTGTATTATGGAGGTCTTCAATCAAGAGGTATTGCCGCAACTCAAAAGCAGTGCAAAGAAAGGCAGCACAAAGAACAGCTTGGTTAACACAGTTAAGTTGGATATTTTGGAATCTACTTTTTATCGCGGCAAAGCCGCCTATATGGTGGGCCGCGTTGTTGTAGGCAAAAAAGTATTCCCGATGGTGCTGGTTTTCTTAAATACTGAGCAGGGCACGCTTTACGTTGATACCGCACTGTTTAATACAGATGATCTCAGTGTTGTATTTAGTTTTGCTCGCAACCACTTTATGGTGGACGCGCCCCTGCCCTATCAGTATGCGCATTTTCTAAAAACCCTGATGCCAATGAAGCGTGATTTTGAGATATACAATTCATTGGGTTTTCCAAAACATGCAAAGACTGAGTTTTACCGAGAGTTTGTCAGTCACCTCAATAACTCCAGCGATCAATTTATTGTAGCCCCGGGGATCAAGGGCATGGTGATGACGGTGTTTACCCTGCCTTCCTATAATATTGTATTTAAGGTGATTAAAGATAAGTTTGACCCACCTAAAGAGGTTACTCACGATATTGTGCGCGAGAAATATCATCTGGTATCGCGCCACGAGCGGGTTGGGCGTATGGCCGATACCCAAGAGTTTGATGATCTGGTTTTTCCTATTGAGCGCTTTTCCCCTGTACTGATTGAAGAGTTGCAGCGGGTAGCTCCCTCTCAGATAGAGATCAGTGCTGACAAAATTCTAATCAAGCATCTGTATACCGAACGCTATATGACACCGCTCAATATCTATCTAGAAACCGCCGATGACGAGCAAATGCGCAATGCAATGGAGGAGTATGGGAACTGCATCAAGCAGTTGGCCGCAGCCAATATTTTCCCCGGTGATATGCCGCTTAAAAACTTTGGTGTGACCCGTCATGGGCGGGTGGTTTTTTATGATTACGATGAGATTATGCTGCTCACTGAGTGTAATTTTCGCACCATTCCACAACCGCGTAATGAACAGGAAGAAATGCAATCAGGCACTTGGTATACAGTCGACGATAACGATATTTTCCCTGAGGAGTTTCGCCTATTTTTCTCGGGCAATCACAAGGCACGAGGAATGTTTGAGGCTATGCATAGCGATATTTATGAAGTGGATTTTTGGCAAGACCTGCAAGGGCAAATTCGCAATGGCGTTGTGGTCGATGTTTTCCCCTACCGGCGCGCTAAGCGTTTTGATCGGGGTAAAAAATCACCGCTTGAGGTATTTTCTAGCTAAGGCGTTTTTAGATAATGACTCTTGAGTTTAAATATTCACTGCTAGGGATAAGGCAAAAAAGCAGTGCGCTCACCCGAGCGAATCTCAATTCCTTCAAGTCCTATTTTTGCTAACACCCAACCTTCGCCTATAGGGTCACCTTCGCGATAAGCCTGATTGTTGGCAAATAGCCGATTAGATGGCGATCCCTCAGCAAAATACATATGCCCTGAAATAGATAAAGTGGGCATCTCTGCCTTAGAACGCTGGGGTAGCTGTGGCGCTTCAATAACTTCAGTAGCCTGCGCACTTAGCGGCTCTGGTTGCGCAGTGGAAGCTGGCCCTGATAGGGCGGCAGTCGACTTTGAGGGAGATAAGTAGGTTATACCCAAAGCTCCCAGAGCAATTGATAAAGCTATCAGGGCACCAATAATCAAGCCATTTTTAAGTCTACTTGATGAGGGTGCCTGTTGGTAGGGATCCCAATTAGCGCTGGCAAAATCATCCAGCTCTTTAGGATCTTCCCGCAATCGGTCACGTTCTGCTTTTTTTAGCGCATTAAGAATATAGGACATTGATAATCACCTATTGCTGCAACTTACTCGCTGGGTTGCCATTATACGAACCTGACAGCCTTGGTATGGTGGCGCTGGTCAATTCATTGAGCTTCATAATAGTCTGCCGCCCTACCACACCATCCGCTTTTATACCCTGCTGTTGTTGAAACCCTAATACCTGCGCCTGAATCGCCTCATTGTAACGACCGGCTGTAATAATTTGCTGATAGTCACTATTAGCCTGCTGTAGGCTGTCTTGAAGCCACTTTAAGGCCGCTGCGTTAGTATCTCCCAGACGCAAACTATCGAGTTCAGCAGGTGCCCGCCATAGGAACATAAACACACCAGACCAATCCTGCAAAAATGCCTCAATTGACAATGTCTGGGAATCAGAATAACCAACAAGGTTAAGACCCTGCTCGCTGATGCTAGCCAGTAGATAACTCTTTAAACCGCCGTTTGTCTCTTTTAACCAAACAATACCAGGACGGTCGATAGTCTCAATTGCCTCCCAATTGGTAGCCGTTAGCTTTTCCACACGCAGGCCATGATAGGTTGCCATAGCCGCCACTTCCTCTTCAGAAAACAACGCCGCGGTTTCGATTGACCAGAGTGCAAATAATGCAGCAAAGGTATTGTCCGCTGGCAAATTAGTCGATGGCAGGGGCTGATCAGCAACCTCACTCAAAGGCATTGGTTTGTTTATAGTCTCTATTGAAGTTTCTATGGTTTGTGACAGGCTTACAGTATCGGATTTCGCTAACGGTTCATTGGAAAATTTGTCAGTATTTAATAACACTCCCCCAATTGTTAACATCCCCCCAATTACCAACACCACCGCAAAAATCCCAGCCCATAGCCATTGGCTGGATATGTTTTTGGCGCTGGGCTGATCGCCCAAAATCTCTACAGAAGCCTTTTTTACCAAATCAGTAGAAACGGTTTTTGCCCCCGTAGCATAAGCCGCCAAGAGGGAATGATGAGATATAAGATTGATTAGGCGCGGCACCCCTTTGGTTAGTCGAAACAGTGCACCTATTGCAGCATTATCAAACAGTGACCGATTTGCACCGGCGCGATGCAAGCGGTGATTGACATAGTTGGCCACTTCATTTTTTTCTAGGGGCAGCAAATGAAAACGCGATACAACACGCTGATTCAATTGACGCTGGTCTTTTTGCGCTAAGATCTCCAACAGCTCCGGTTGTCCCACTAGCAAAATATGCAGCAGTTTATGGGTGGTAGTCTCGAGATTACTGAGTAGACGCAAGGTTTCCAAGACTTCAGCTGATAGATTTTGTGCCTCTTCAATAACCACTAAGGTTTTTTTGCCATCGCCATGGGCCGCTATCAAGTCTTGGTTTAGCGCATCAATGCAGGTTTTGGAAAATGAGAGTTCTTGGTTATCTGGTATTTTAATAGACAATTCATCACAGATACTGGCCAAAACATCAGTAACCGCAAGCTTGCTATTAAGCACATAGGCCACTCGCACATGGGCAGGTAGACGTTTTAGCATAGTGCGAGTTAGAGTGGTTTTACCAGTACCCACCTCACCGGTAAGAAGAATAAAGCCGCCTTCGCGGTCAAGACCGTACTTTAGGTGGGCAACCGCTTGCCGATGATGGCTGCTGGGGTAGAGAAATCCCGGATCAGGAACAATCGAGAAGGGCTCACAGTTAAGACCAAAATGATTTAAATAAATGCTCATTATGCATGACTAGTTTTAAGTTATTCAGTCTCTGGTGGCTGTCCCTGATACAATATTTGCTCAAGCTCCTCAGTTAATAAGCCTTTCTTTTTTCCACCTAGCTCACGGCTAATTAAATGCTCAAACTTATCCGTAGAGAGTTTTTTAGCATCCTCTGGACTGCGAATAATAGTGGGGCGGATAAACATCATAATAACCTGTTGATCTTTGGTTTTTGTAGATGTCTTGAACAATCGTCCTAGTATTGGAATCTCACCTAGTATGGGCACTTTTTTATCGGTGTCCGAGAGAGAGTCCTCAATAAGACCACCCAGTATCAACAGTTCACCGTCTTCAATCATAACATTGGTTTTAATGGTATTTTTAGACGTGGTTTGCAAGCCCTGCGGTCCCCCTTTAACTTTAGAAGACTCCTGTTCTATTTCTAATCGAATAGCATTGCCCTTACTAATTTGAGGCTTAACTTTTAATAGAACTCCCACTTCCTCACGGTTAAAAGTGGTAAAAGGATTGCTATTACTGGAACCGCTATTGTTATTAGTATAACTACCGGTCTGGAAGGGCACTTCCTCCCCTGAAGTTAACTCAGCCTCTTCATTATCTAAAGTCACTACCGATGGGGTGGATAATATATTGGTATCAGAGTCGGATTTTAGAGCTTGAATTAACAAACCCATACTCTTGCCCGTATCTGGGTTAAATTCACCCCCCACTGCAATAGCATTACTGGGTATTTCACTTATGGTTGAGGACAACACTGATGACTCGGGTGTGCCATTGAGACCCAAGCCTAACAACTGAGTCAAAACGCCATCAAAGTTAGTCAGGTAACCACCACGATTTTTGCTGGTATAAATAATATCTGTTCCAAGGGTTCTGGCTTGGTTCTCCGAGAGCTGAGCAATCACCGCCTCAATTAATACCTGGGGTCGAGAGATATCCAGTTTATCCACCACATTTTTAATTTCTCGAATCACCGCCGAGGGCGCGGCTAAAATTAAGGCATTATTAAGCTCATCAATCTCAATTTTATAGGCATTTTTACTTTTATCTTTGGAGGCACTTTCTCCTGCTAGGCGCAAAAAGATATCTGACTGCAACATTCCCTCAATCACAGGCTTTAGTTCTGCGGCTCTTGAATAGTTGAGGTAAATCACTTCCACACTACCCTTTTTGCCCACAGGAACATCCAAAGCCTCTAACATCCCTTTAAAAGCGGTTCGTGCTACGCCGGGACCGCTAACAATAATGCGGTTATTTAGACCATCTTCAACTAATGACAGTTCTTGTTTTTGCAGTTGTTTTAATTGGCCAGCAATATGCACTGCCTCAGCCGCAGAGATATGCTGTAAGCTAATAACTTCCACAGCGGTATGATCCGGGTCATCCATTTCTCTTAATAGTGTTTTTAAACGCTCCACATTAGCGCGAATATCAGAGACTACCAAATAGTTACTTTGGCTATAGGCCTGCAGACGAGCACCGTTACTCATCATTGGTTTTAACACCGGTATAAGCGTGGCGGCCTGAACATATCTGACCTTAAGTATTTCCGTGATCAGGGTATTTTGTCCGCCGCCGGCAAAGCTAAAGGATTGGTTAAATGGCACTATTCGGGTAACTGGACCGTCTTTAATAGCTTGAAAGCCCTGCACCTGAAGGGATGACAAAATGGCCTGATAGAGCAGGCTAGAATCTATGGCCTCGGGCGCAATAATAGTTACCTTACCCTTTACTCTGGGATCGAGCACAAAGGATTCACCCGTGATTTCAGCAACACTCTCGATAACACTGCGAATATCGGCATCGCGAAAGTTGATTCTGACCTGCTCAGCGGCCATAGCCTCGGCCCCTAGGCAGAGGCCTATAACAAGTCCCCAAAGCGCATTACGCACGCGGCTGAATTTCTTTTTGTAACCAATGCTCATAAAGTATTTCCGTTGATTGATTTGATCCTAACCTGTTAGGGTGCAAATCCCAAATTAGGTAACATTTTAGCCGATAGACTGGCAGCGTTAATATAAATCGTCTCTTCTTGACCTTGCCTAATCACAGTGACTGGAAGACTACTCGAACCACTCAATGTAATCCACTGCTGGGGATCGGCCAATAAATCTTGTACTGCTACGCCATCTATATGAGTAATTGTATCGCCCTCTTGCATATCAGATAACTGCATCATTTCATCGGAGAGATTATTCATCTTAAATCCGGTACTGCCGGCAATCATAACAGGTACTGCACCAAACATATTAGCCAGTGCAAAGCCATCTTCAGGAGCACTCTGCGCCGAGGGAATCACCTGCTCAGTCTCAATAATAGACTCAGGTTTTTGCAACAAAATTTGTTTATTAGCACCATTTTGACTGATCACAATTCGGTAGGGCTGTATCTCCACAATTATACTATTGGAGCCTAAGTCATCGCCTTTCTTGTAAACCGCTTCAGGTGAGTTATTGACCTTGAGCGTTGCCGAGGATGCATCGCCTGCCATCACCACACCTAATAACGTAGCGTTAATATTAGCATTGGCCAATTGATCGGAAATTACCTGAGAAACTTCATCAATATCTGCAACCGATACATCGTCTGCAAACCAATTCCAGTTTAAATTTGCGGCCGATGGCACTCTCGCCATAGGACTGGGTGTTTCAGGATCAGAAGTGGTCTGCATAATAATAGCTACTAATAGCCACAGGCAAAGTAGTGCCAGAGCCGCTGTAATACTGATAGCAGCCAGTTGTTGAGGATGTTTTAAGTGAGCCTTATTTAACAAGAGATATCTCCAAGTCGACACTTAAACGCGTTGAATTATTTACAGGCTTTATCTCCATTTTTTCTATCGCAAAGCCATTACAGGCCACTTGATAAAACAACTGCAAGGTTCGGTTACTGTCGTCACCCTCTGCAGTCAGTGCAAATTTATCGCCGTTTTCAACCAGTGAATCTAATTGCAATTGATTGCGTCTCACTAGCTGGGTAAGTAAATCAGATTGAGATTGCTGCTGACGCAACGGCGCACAGCTGTTTGTCATTTTTTTGACGATAGCCTGCTGCTCTTGCAACCAGTTTAAATCTGCTTCAAACGAGCGCTTTTGCTGCACCAATTGGTCATAGGTTTGCCATATTGGAAGTAGCACTCTGACCAGTATAACCATGCTTATAACTGCGCCACCAACTATCAAAAAACGTTTCTCTCGAGGCTGCAATCTATCAAAAAAGCTAACCATTGATTCGAGTAGATCTTTCATTAGCCCTGCCCTCCACGGGCACTAAGCCGCAACTCAATGGCATTTTCATCAGTGCCTGCACGCTGTGTCATGGCAATCTGATAACCGGGAATATTTAATGCTCGCTGTTTAAGTTTAGCGGCATTGTCTATATGCATTACTAAAGCGCCATCTTCAGCACTCAACATTTTTAATTGACAACCACAGCTGGTCATCAATGGACTTAGAGCAATCAGTGCAGCCATGGGCTTTGCACTTAGGCTCTGGCGCTGAGCAAATAGCTGATCGATGCGCTGCTCGGCCTCTTGTTTCACATCCTGCGCCTGAGGCCTGCGGCCATCAAATAGCCTTGAGTAGCCCTGCACTAACTGGTTTTTAAGAGCTGTGATCTGAGTATCCATGTTGCTACTGGCTATATGCATATAAATAGAGGATAAGAGCACAAGCAATAGCGACATCGCAGCCACTGGCAACCAATTGAGTTCTCTGTTGGTGCTAGGTTTAAAGGGACCGGTAAGAAGATTATATTGAGTGGCTAAATCAGCAAACTGCCATTCGATTCCTGCATTATTGATATCTGCCTGCTCTCGCAGATGTTCTGGCACCCACTCTGCCTGCGGAATAGATATGGATAATCGAGCGGGCACATCCTGTTGGCTCAATAAATTGTCTATCATCGCCCAAGCTATATCTGGACTAGCGGCAAAGCCTTGAGCTAGGCCATAGCGTACAAGGCAAACACCATCACGCCATCCCACACTAATACGCTCAGACTCCCATGGCAATGCCAAATAGTCTGGCAACATTGACTGCGCAGAGACGCCAGCATTTTGTGCTATACGCTGCCACTCTTTTAGATCCGCATGACTAACCGCGAAAACCTGAAGCTGCCCCTGGGGTGTTGTATCTGAGATAACAAAGTGCATCTCTTCGACCCCTTGCAAGAGTCGATCTTCAAGCATCCATGGAATAAGCTCTGGCCACTTGCGCCTCGGTGCAGTAGGAATATCAACTAGATACAGCGTAACCCGCTCCGATGGCACCCACAGATCCATCAGTACATTATCAGTGCCCGCCACTGACTCAAAAGCTTCACCCTCATTAGTGATGTAGCTATCAAGGTTATGGATATGGTCAACGGGATAGGTCATTAATAGGCCTCAATCATTAGGCAGGCTGGTTGCATAGTTGTGTCTTCTAAAGCGTTATCCGTATCTTCGCCCAAGTCGCCCTCGTTGGTATTTGTTTGCAAGCTAGATGCACTGTCTTTGGGCAAACTTGCAGGTACGGTTGTAATATCTCGTGAAATTATAACGGGTTTTCCGCTAGATGGACGGTTTATTATACTTTTGACCTCAATTCGCGCCTCACCCAACAATACTTCAATATATAACTGAAAATAACTCGTCTTTACACTCACTAAAGAATTTGGCCAACGTTTAGCAGCATCATTTGGGGTGTTTAAATTAAATTCACTATTAATCGAATCATAAAAATCACTCAATTCATTAAAGGGCCTATTGGCAACCACCGCATCTCTAAACTGTGTATCGAGATCACCGCCCAAAGCGATTAATAAGTTATCCGAAGCAGTATTAATATTGATGGGTGTTTGACTGGGTAAGGCAGTTATCCACGGCATTAATGCCTGCACTTCAAAGATTTCGTAGCCCATTACACTGGCCAGCTCACTGGGCTCCACCATCATCTCATTGGCGATCATACGTGGTGGTAGCATCATGGCGTAATCGTCCTGTTCAGCACCTGAAGTACTGACAAGGTTAGAATCAGCGTCTATCCAATCAACTATTGTTTCAACACGTCCAGGAAATAGCGAAATCTCTTGCAAGGCCAACAGGCTGTTCCAAATTAAAGGTTCATTTGAATTACTGCTGGCCAAGGCTGCTGTTAAAGCCTTATTATCTTTGTAGACCTCAAGGTTGTTTAGATTAAAGCGTCCTTGCAGATCTGATATACAGCCATTAATCATACCTCCATCTACCGGCATTGCCGGAATTGCCTGCGCCCAAGTCTCACCAAAGTGGTCATATTTCTTATTATCATCTTCGAGCATTTGGCGCGCCCAATTTTCGCCACTAAGCGCTAATAACAATGCTTGATCTCTGTGTAATGCCTGACTGGTTTGGGATATATCTATTTGATGACGATAAAAGATATTACTAAGAATAAATACCAGTGCCATTATCAAAACTAGCGCTGCTAAAAGAGCGACTCCTGACTGTCGATGCAAAGACGAAGCACTCATTATTAATCCACCCCTAAAAATAAACGGCTGCTCTCTGTACCATCTTGCAAACGGATGGTCACTCGAATCATTTTAGGCAGTACGGTGGGCGCAGAACTAGTTATTGGCGGCCATGCCGCAACAAAATTACCCGTCCCATCTAGGTGTTGAAAATCAACCTCTGATACATCTTCAATCAATAGCTGTGTAACGCCATCACTAAATCGAGGAGATTCAGTAATACCCCAGGATTGACGAACTAACTGTTGCTCATCGTCAATGCGATACTCAACACGGCGAACGCCACTGGGGTTGGTGCGTAACATGGGGCCACCGCCGCGACTAAAGCGCACACCAAATTCACTGTTATTGGTGATATAGGGTGCTTCTGTGGCCCCTAAGCCATCGTTAAAGGTGCGCTTGCGCAAGTGCATAAGATCGCGGTTAATAATCTGCCAAGCCCGTTGTAATCGAGCCTCACTGGCTAGATCACCTCGACTGCGCTCATTGGCCCCCATAATCAAATCTAATGCCTGATAGGACATCAATGACAGCACTGCCAATAGAAAAACTGACACAAGCGCTTCAATCAGGGTAAAGCCGCGCTGCCGGGAAACTCTAACAGGTTGAGACTGACCGAAAAAACAGAGCATCAATTGTCCTCGACAATATACAGGGCCAGAGAACTCACTGTGCGACCGCTATCTGCGCTAACAACATCAGCTTGGTAGCGATAAAAGTCCACGCCCAGGGCCGGCTGAATCGTGACTGTCCATTGCCAATCGCGCCCTTGCTGTTGTTCTGAGCCCTTGCGTGGTTTGCCGCCACGCTCCGAAGCTGTCGTCCATTTTTCTGCATGCCGGTGATTCTCTAATAAACTATTCCAAGCCACTTGAGAGGCAAATACCTTATTACTTAAACGCACCCGCTCATCTGCATACTGATGGATCATATAAATGGCACTACCCAGTGTTGGCCCCAGAATAGCCAGAGCTACTACTATCTCGATCAGGGTAAACCCCCTGTAGCGACGACTTTGGCCTTGGCTGCTATTCTTTGTACTCATCACTTTTCACTCATCACTCTTCACTTTTCATGACCATTCGCGTGAGTTTGTCGTCCCATGATAAAAGGTAGCGCCGATCGTGGCCTTCAAACGTCAGCGCTATCTCTCCTATTGGCTCAACATAGCCATCAGGCAAAAAAGCTATTGGCGGTTGCAAGAGATCTTCCTGTTTATCCGGTGTATCTTGCTTTCCGTCTAGTATCTCTTCACGGGTACGCTGTGCCGCCTGCTGATAAAAAAGAGGCTCCTCGGCACTGTTATCCATTAGCCAATCAATAGAAGAACCCTGTTGTAATTCAAAGGGTTCAGGAAAGGTCACAGCCAACCAACGATTGCGATAATAAACAGTGGCTCTCAGGCGAACAGGCGTTTTAAGGGAATTGATATTTGAATTGTTTTTAGCTTTATTATCCCTGTCAGACTCCGTGACTATACCGTAGGCGGCACCTTGCATAGTGGAAAATTCTGATATCTGATTGAGCCAGATCAGTAGTTTTTCTGCCTCATTGGAATAGCGCCTGTCATCAGCTTGATTGACGGCCAATACTGCCATTAGCGAGAGGGTAGCAAGGATAAATACCACCACCATAATCTCAATCAGAGTAAAGCCGCTGTGGCGACCCCCATGCGTTGACGCAGCATGATCATCAAGCAGACAATTGCACCGATGGTTTTTTTGCTTAAGGGCAATACCCATGACCATAACCTGAGGCCTATTAATTACCTATCCTAGTGTGCGGATTAGCAATTACTTAATATTCCAGTTACCCCAATCCTTATCAGCTCCCTCGCCACCCGGCGTATTGTCAAAGCCAAGGGTAAACACATCTACTTGTTTATTATGGGTGCTGGGATTAGCGTAGCGGTAGGGTTGATCCCAAGGATCATTTGGTAATTTTTCCAAATACGGACCATTCCAATTTTGATTATCCCCCGGCGCTGTAACCAGTGCCTCAAGCCCCTGAGATTGACTTGGGTAACGAAAATTATCCAAACGATAAAATTTAAGAGCGCTCTCAATCGCTCTTATATCCTGTGCAATTCGAGTGCGCTCGGCCTTTTCAACCTGATTAAACACCATGGGCCCAATCATGCCAATTAGCAGTGCTATTACCGTTACCACAACCATAATTTCAATGAGCGTGAAGCCTGATTGTTTGGCTGTGTTTTTAGACATGCATTTAATCTGTTTTGCTGTATTCATAGTTTTCACCTTTAGAATTCCCACGTTGGTCTAGGAACTTCCTAAACCATATTGTTCATATCCATAATCGGCAACATTACCGCTGCCACCACCGATAAAATAACCATCCCCATAAAAACAATCAGTATGGGATTAATTAACTTTAAAAATACCTCTACCGCGTTGGCTAAACGCAGCGAATAATAATCGGAAACACGCATTAACATTTTATCCAGTTCACTAGAGGCTTCACCACTGCCGACCATATGAATTAGAAATCCGCTGCCAATATTTTGTTCCTCAAGGGCTTTTTGCAGAGTACTGCCGCGACGCATACTCTCTGTCACTTGATCCATTTTTCCACGCAGATAGAGATTGCTTACAACCGTAGAGGAAATCTTTAAGGCCGCCAATGCCGGAACACCGTTGCCCAGCAATACACCTAGACTGCGCGACCAGTCTGCAATATTAGCCATTTTTGTCCAGCGCCCCAGCCACGGTAGATTAAGCATCATGGCATGCCAGCGCCGCTTGCGCTCGGGGTCCCTCAACAACCCCAGGAGAAGCACAACAAGTAGCAATATAAATCCAGCAATAAACAACCCATAGTTCTGCGTAAATTCACTTAAGCCAATCATAATACGCGTGATAAAGGGTAACTCTCGATCTGAACTGACAAAAATAGCGGTAATCTTGGGCACTACCCACACCATCATCATCGCTATCACTAACAGCGATGCAACCAACAGTGTGGCAGGATAAATCATCGCTCGGGACACCGTTTTGCGGTTTTCAGCGCTACTTTCTAGATCCTCAGCCAAACGCATCAATACCATATGTAGGTGACCACTTTCCTCACCTACAGCAACGCCAGCAATAATAGCCTCAGGAATTTTATAGGGGCAGCGACGCATTGCCTCTGAAAAGCTTCGGCCCTCGACAATCTCAGAGCGCCAACTTTCAACCATTCTGCGCTGGCGATCAGTCTCTGCTTGCTCAATGGTCATACGCAGGGCATCTTCTAAGGGGAGACCAGACTGGATAAGAATGGCCTGCTGTTGAAGCACTAACGATAGATCAAAGTTATTAATTCGCGACCCAGCACCAATTTTAAAGCGTGATCTTTTTTCCTGTTTTACTTCACGAAGTTTGGAGGGAAGAAGCTTTTTATCTTTTAATAAACGTCGAGCATGGCGCTCAGAATCAGCTGATATAACCCCATCAACGGGCTTACCAGCAATGTCATAGGCAACATAGTCAAAAGTAGGCATGGGTTACACGCTAGTGACGCGGAGCACTTCTTCAACGGTAGTTAAGCCCTGGCGCACTAGCTCAAAGCCCGCCTCACGAATGCTAGGCACCTGATCACGAATTGCCTGCTCCAGTTCCAATTCACCCGCTTTTTCGTGAATCAATGCCTGCAGAGGCGCAGTGACAGGCACCAACTCAAATAACGCCTGACGCCCAGAAAAACCTGTGTTATTGCAACTTGGGCAACCTTTGGACTGGTATATTTTAGTGCCCTTTCTCACCTTTAAAAGACCGCTTTGGTAATCATCAGCTTTTACCTCTTCCCGACAATCTGGGCAGAGCTTTCGCAGTAGTCTTTGAGAGATAATCCCGCGAACTGTTGAAGCTAATAAAAAGCTGTCAACACCAAGATCTTGTAGACGTGTTATGGCACCAGCAGCTGTATTAGTATGTAGAGTAGAGAGCACCAAATGACCAGTAAGGCTGGCTTGAGTAGCAATTTCTGCGGTCTCACCATCACGAATCTCACCAATCAAAATAACATCTGGATCCTGACGCAATATGGCGCGCAAACCGCGAGCAAAGGTCATGCCTGCACGAAGATTAATTTGTGTTTGACTGATTCCCGGTAAATCGTACTCAACTGGATCCTCTACAGTCATAATATTGCGTTCTTGGCGATCCATCTTTTGCAATCCGGCATACAGGGTGGTGGTCTTACCCGAGCCAGTGGGTCCAGTTACCAAAATGATACCATGGGGCCTAGAAATAAGCTCATACAGTTGCTGCTCGGTGGCTTCTGGCATACCCAATTCCTGAGTTTGCAACTTGCCTGCATCTTTATCCAGCAGGCGCATAACCACACGCTCGCCATGACTAGAGGGCATGGTAGAGACACGAAGATCTATACTGCGACCACCCAAGAGCACAGTCATTCGACCGTCTTGAGGTAGGCGTTTTTCGGCAATATCCAATTTTGACATTACTTTGATGCGAGAAATAAGTAACGGAGCAATTTGCACGGAAGGAGATAATACAGTTCTTAACACGCCATCCAATCGAAAACGCACCAGAGCCTGTTTTTCGTAGGGTTCTATATGTATATCAGACGCGTTCTCTTTTAGAGACTCCGTTAGGATAGCATTTAATAGCCGCACAATCGGGGCATCATCATTTTCCGCATCAAGCAGATCACTGACCTCCTCTAGATCGGCGGCTGCAGACTCCATATCGACAAACTCTTTGATATCCTCCATTACCGCTTCAGAGGTACCTGTGCGACCACTGTAGATTTCACTTAAAAGACTGTCAAAATCAACGTCTTCTAGGTTGCATACAGGTAGTTTTCCAGCCACACGGCTGACCTCGGCGATTGCCCAAGTGGGGGCGCCGGGGGCGATTAGCAACTGCTCCCTGTCACAGTCGACCATAACTCGATTAATTCGAGCAAACTCGAAGGGCAGTAGTTTTATCTCCTGTGCTTGCAACTTAACTCCTTTTCGCTTTATTTTAGTAAAGTCATTGTTTGTCTGTTAGTTAAAACTTTATCACAGTCTGAGGCTATATTTATATCGCTGGCCTACTATTATGGCGCATTTACAGGGCCTTTGACCCCCCAAGTTGGAGTGATCAAGTTGGAGTGATACTGTCAATTGCTTAGAGACACAGCGAGGCGCAACTATGGGTGGCTAGGGTTATAGATAGCCTGTTGCTATGGTTTGCTTGAATCAGTGATGAAAAAATTGTGTGGTCATGGCAATATCCTTTGCGACTTTTTAAAAATTTATCCTAAAACCCGCTAGTCCTTTGCAGGTTTGGCTGAGGCCATATTAGGGAAGGGGAAACTGCTGACATTACTGCCCTCAGGGGCATCGGTGATTTTACCTGCGCCCTCTTTCTCAACCTCATCAATTCGCACCACCGAGTGCATGGGAATAAAACTGCGCTTGATAGCTGAAAATTCGCTTTTTAATTTTTCTTCGGCGGGATCAACAATCATTTTTGAGCGCTCCCCAAAAACAAACTGCTCGACTTCGAGAAAACCCCACAACTCGCTCTGAAACACATGGCGTGCATAGATCTCGTAGACCTGACCTTGGTTAAAGAAAGTAACTCTGTAAATGGGTTCTCTAGTCATAAATAAAATACTGCGATAAAAAAGGCGCGCAATGATAACACAACATACGCACAGAACAGGGTTTTATATTGCCAATTAGTGTTGCAAAGTTATAATGCCTGCCCTAATAAATTGATCAAAGATTGACCACTTTTATGAGCAACCCATCAGTTAAGAAGTTACATATAGTCACCCATGGCTGCCAAATGAATGAGTATGACTCCTCGCGCATGGCCGATTTGCTCGGTGATAGCCATAATATGGTATCCACCGATGATGCCACTGATGCTGATGTTCTTTTGCTTAATACCTGCTCCATTCGGGAAAAAGCTCAGGAAAAAGTGTTTCATCAACTTGGACGCTGGAAACAGCTTAAAGAAAAAAACCCCAACCTAGTGATTGGTGTGGGTGGCTGTGTCGCCAGCCAAGAGGGTGAAGCTATTGCTAAACGGGCGCCTTTTGTCGATATGATTTTTGGGCCTCAAACTCTGCATCGCCTGCCGGAGATGCTTGAAAGTAAAAAATCAGATGGCACGGTTGTAGTAGATATTAGTTTCCCTGAAATTGAGAAATTTGATCATCTGCCAACCCCAGAGGCTGATGGTGTTAGCGCGTTTGTGTCGATCATGGAGGGTTGCTCAAAATACTGCACCTTTTGTGTTGTGCCCTACACCCGAGGTGAAGAAGTGAGTCGTCCCTTAGTTGATGTTATCTCAGAAATATCTGATCTGGCACAACAGGGTGTCAGAGAAGTGAATCTTCTTGGACAAAACGTCAATGCCTATCGCGGTGAAACCCCCGATGGCTCGATTTGTGATCTTGCCGAATTAATTCCCTATGTAGCCAAAATTGAAGGTATCGAACGCATTCGTTATACCACGTCTCACCCGGTTGAATTTTCAGACGCATTAATCGATACCTACAGCAAAGTACCCGAACTTGTCAGCCATCTTCATCTACCTGTGCAAAGTGGCTCAGACCGCATTTTAATGGCTATGAAACGCGGTCATACTGCAATTGAGTACAAATCAAAGATTCGTCGATTGCGTGCTATCAGACCCGATATCAGCATTTCTTCAGACTTTATTGTAGGTTTCCCTGGTGAAACTGATGAGGACTTTGCTGCCACCATAAAGCTTATTGAAGATATTGGCTTTGATACCTCGTTTAGCTTTATATACAGTGCTCGACCAGGCACTCCCGCTGCCGAAATACCAGACAATGTTGATGCAAACACTAAAAAGAATCGCCTGCAAATTCTGCAACAGCGCATACAACAACAGGCCAGCGAAATTAGCCGAAAAATGGTCGGCGGGACTCAGCGATTACTGGTGACTGGGGTCTCCAAAAAGGACCCTGGTCAACTTCAGGGACGTACAGAGAATAATCGTGTGGTAAATTTTACATGTGATGACACCGCCTTAATTGGTCAGTTTGTCACTGTTGAAATTCTTGAGGCATTACCCAATAGTCTTCGCGGTAAACTGTGTTAGGCGCTAATTCGTAAATCCACCATTAAATAATCTTCTACAAGCAACGCTCTTCAAGCAATGCACTAACAATTTATGCGTCCAGTTGTCAGTTTACTGTTACAAAAAAAAGTATTTACCCTGCGATCACAATCGCGGTATGCTAACCCCATCTTAAGTTACGAGGTATAAAAATACCCCTTGAATCGACCGAACACCTTAGCATCTGCGCATACTATAAGCCTTGAGCCTAACGATGCGCGTCGTCTGGCCTCACTCTGTGGCCAACTTGATGAAAACCTACGCCTTATCGAGCAGCGACTCAACGTTGAGATTCGTTCCCGTGATAACTATTTTTCAGTTCATGGTGATGATCAAGCTTCTAAGTGTGCTATTGATGCCATCTATGCCCTTTACCAACTTACCGCTCATCACCCTGAGTTACCGATTGAAGAAGTACATCTCAGCCTTCGACAACATGAGAGAGAGAAGCCTATGACCCAGTCTGCCAGCAACCTAAAATCTCCTGAAAACATTGAGAGCTTTTCGGTAATACGAACCAAGAAGGGAAATATCAAGCCCCGCGGGCTTAACCAACAGCGCTATGTGCGGGCCATTCAAACCCATGATATAAACTTCGGTATAGGTCCGGCTGGCACCGGCAAAACTTACCTTGCAGTAGCCTGTGCTGTTGAAGCACTGCTTCGTGACGAAGTGGAGCGTATTCTTTTAGTTCGACCTGCTGTTGAGGCGGGAGAGCGTCTGGGCTTCCTCCCGGGTGATTTAGCGCAAAAAGTTGATCCATACCTGCGCCCACTTTATGACGCTCTGCATGAAATGTTAGGCTTTGAGACAGTGGCAAAATTGCAAGAGCGCAATGTAATTGAAATCGCTCCCCTCGCTTATATGCGTGGCAGAACCCTTAATGGGGCATATATTATTCTCGACGAAAGCCAGAATACCACGCGCGAGCAAATGAAGATGTTTCTTACGCGAATTGGCTTCGGTTCAACAGCTGTTATCACCGGTGATACCTCGCAAATTGATCTTCCAAAAGGCGTGCGTTCAGGCTTGGTACATGCCCGTGAAGTTCTCAGCAGTGTAGAAGAAATAAGTTTTACTAATTTTGAATCCAGAGACGTAGTTCGCCATCCTGTAGTCCAGAGCATTGTCGATGCATACGATGCCTTTGAAGGCGACAGCTAGCCAAAGATTTTAGAGATCACCATGACTAACTATGTTGATATACAGGTCGCCTGTACCTCTGAAGACCCTCCAGACGAAGACAGTATCAGGCGCTGGGTAAATGCGGCCATTCGCAATGAGCGTAAGAGCGCAGAACTCAGTGTGAGGATTGTTGAAAACGACGAGAGCCAAGCACTCAATGAGCAATACCGAGATGCCAACGGCCCTACCAATGTACTCTCTTTTCCCTTTGAAGCACAGATCCCCGAACCCTTAGATCTTATTGGTGATTTGGTTATTTGTGCTCCCGTGGTAGCAACTGAAGCCAAACAACAACACAAAGATCTTGAAGCCCATTGGGCCCATATGACAGTGCATGGCGTACTTCATTTGCTAGGCTATACTCATAACAATGACCAAGATGCATTGATTATGGAATCCCTAGAGACGGAAATATTGCAGGGTTTGGGCTATCCCCCTCCCTATGAAACTCAACCAGAGCATTAAAAGGCTATGAACGACGATTTAAATAGCGACAGTCAAGATAAATCACTGTTGCAGAAAATTGGGCAGGTTTTTTCCTCAACCCCATCCAATGGAGAAGATATTATTGCCCTACTACGCAGTGCGGAAAGTCAATCAGTTATTGATACCAGTGTCCTTCAAATTATGGAGGGCGCGCTTAAAGTAGCTGATCTTCAAGCGCGAGAGATTATGGTTCCAAAATCTCAGATGAAAGTTATTGAAGCCGACTTTAGTCTTGAGCAAATCCTAGCACTTGTTATCGAATCACAACATTCTCGGTTTCCAGTGGTTGGAGAATCCTCAGACGATATCAAGGGCATTCTCCTAGCAAAGGAACTATTGCCCCTGCTACTGTCGGGCAGCGATGCATTTGATCTGCAGAGTCTATTGCGTCCAGCAACCATTATTCCTGAAAGTAAGCGAGTTAATATTCTGTTACAAGAATTTCAGGAGCAGCGATACCATATGGCAATTGTGCTGGATGAGTATGGCGGGGTTTCCGGATTGCTTACTATTGAAGATGTACTAGAAGAAATTGTCGGTGAAATTGAAGATGAAACCGATGAGCAAGAAGCGGAGCAAATCCAACAAATAGCTGAAAATTGCTACCGCGTTGAAGCCATTGTAGAAATTGACGATTTTAATGAGTATTTCGATATTGGATTTCCCGATGATGACTGCGATACCGTGGGTGGATTAGTGATAAACGCCTTTGGTCAACTGCCTGAAATTGGTGAGAGCGTCTCCATTGGAGAGTTTCACTTTAAAGTTATAGAGGGTGACAACCGCAGAATATCACTGCTAGAAGTCAGTCGAGATAACCCGTAGACCTGTCCCCATGCCTTCGAAGCAGCTTCAGACTTTAAGTATCCTATTTTTCTCTGGAGCGCTATTACCCCTTTCTCTGGCACCGCTGTCCCTTTGGCCTGTAGCATTGATAAGTCTTGTGCCACTTTTTATTTGCCTGCAGCACCAATCTATTAAGGAAGCCATTAAAAAAGCTACTTGCTATGGTTGCGGTCTGTACCTTGCTGGCGCTAGTTGGGTCTATATCAGCATGTATGAGCATGGCGATGTGTCTATGGCATTTGCCATTGTGGGAACTTTGCTATTTTGCCTATTTATGGCACTGCTATTTTCACTACCCTTTGGTTTAGCTGCCCTATTACCGCAGTCGTCCATTGCTTGGATGCTGGGGTTTCCCGCGCTGTGGATTGTAAGTGAATGGTTTCGTAGCTGGATACTCACTGGCTTTCCCTGGCTGTATGTGGGCTATAGTCACACTGATACGTGGCTTAGTGGCTGGGCACCCATCGGCGGGGTTTTCTTGCTAAGTTACTTTACTGCGTTAACCAGTGCAGTTTTAGCCCTGATAATTCAACGCCGTCCCATTGCGCCCATACTAGTCAGTGGCACAGTAGTCATCCTAGTTTTTATCGCAGGACGCCTATCTCAGAACATTATTTGGACCCAGCCCGCAGGTCCGCAGTTATCCGTGGCCATGGTTCAACCTAACGTAGATCAAAAGGATAAGTGGTCTAGGGCGCAACTTAATAAAATTATAAGCGGCCTTGTATCACAAACAGAATCTCACTGGGGAAAAGATATTATTATCTGGCCAGAGGGCGCTATACCGGCCCTATTTTCGCAAGCTGAGGAATTTCTTGCCAACCTTGATCAACAGGCAAAACAACAGAATACAACATTGATCACTGGTATCCCAACAGATAACAATGCGGCTGGAGACTATTTCAATTCCATGCTCGCCTTGGGCGAGGGCAAGGGTCAATACAATAAAACCCGCTTGGTACCCTTTGGTGAATACGTACCCCTAGAGCAGCTAATTAGAGGGCTTAATAATTTCTTTGACTTACCTATGTCGTCATTTTCTTTGGGCGCCAAATATCAACCCCCCCTTATCGCCCAACAACAACCATTGGCTACAGCTATCTGTTATGAAATTGCCTACCCAGACTTAGTGGCCAAAAATGTGCGTGATACGCACTTTATTCTGACTGTCAGCAATGATGCTTGGTTTGGAGATTCCATAGCCCCACAACAACATATGCAAATGGCTCGTATGCGAGCTATTGAAAACGCCAAACCGTTAATGCGTGCCACCAACAATGGCATCAGCGCATTGGTAAATCAGCGTGGAGAGATTTACCAACAGCTTCCTCAATTTATTAGAGCTGAATTAACTGGCTACATCATACCCAGAACTGGTTCAACGCCTTTCTCAATCCTAGGCAGCTGGCCGATTATCTTAATATGCCTGCTAACCTTAGTGATCTTGATTATCTTAAAGGTGCGTAATAGAGCTTAGAGGTAATTAAAATGAGCTTTCTAAACAAATACTTAGCGCTTTTTCTATTGACTATTGCACCCTCTTGGGTGGCTGCCCTTGAGGTGGGTGATACTGCGCCTGGCTTTAATCTGCAGGCCTCAGACGGTAATACTTACAGTCTTGACCAGTTTCTAGGCAAACAAGCCATTGTGATTGCATGGTATCCCAAGGCTTTTACCAGCGGTTGCACCATTGAGTGCAAATCACTTGCTCAAAAAGGACACCTACTTAAAGAGTTTGATGTCAGTTACTTTATGGCTAGTGTCGATAGCCTTGAAAAAAATTCAGCTTTTGCCGAATCTAGTGATGCTGATTTCCCACTCTTAAGTGACCCCAGCAAAGAAGTGGCAAAAGCTTATGACGTACTGGCTTTTTATGGCTGGCCCAAACGCCATACATTCTATATCAGTAAAGAAGGGAAAATTTTAATGGTTGACCGATCGATTAATCCCAGCACCTCTGCAGAGGATATGGCAGCTAATTTAGATCGACTGGGTGTTGCTAGAAGGGCTGTTGCCAATACTGGTGCTGTCAACACAGGTATGACCAAGGGAGATGCCGGCTAGCTACACCTCTGAGAATTAGGGTGAGAAGAAGGCTGAGAAGAACGCTGAGAAGAGGTCTAAGATGAAGAATGCCTGCGCGACATTCTTCTTACCTCGCACTATTTTATACACCCTTTTCTAAACTCTTTTATTCGCAGGCCCATTAATGGTTACATAATCACTTAAGCGCTGTTAGTAGAGATGCGCTTGTCCTATAATTCACTGCTTCTAGGAACCCAGTATTAGTAGTGACAGCAATGACCGCAAAAAATGAATATAACCCCGCGTTTGTTGAGGGGGAAGCCCAACAGTTTTGGTCCGAGCATAAAACCTTTGAGGTCAGCGAGGATTCAGACAAAGAGAAGTTCTATTGTCTAGCAATGTTTCCCTATCCCAGTGGCAAACTGCATATGGGGCATGTTCGCAATTACACCATTACTGACGTTATTGCCCGTTACCAGCGTATGCAGGGTAAGAATGTTTTGCATCCAATGGGTTGGGATGCATTTGGTCTGCCAGCAGAAAATGCCGCTATTCAAAACAATACTGCTCCTGCTAAATGGACCTATGAAAATATTGCCTATATGAAAGCTCAACTTAAGTCACTGGGCTTTGGTATTGATTGGTCTCGCGAATTGGCTACCTGCCAACCCAATTATTATAAATGGGAGCAGTGGTTCTTTACTCGCCTCTATGAAAAAGGCCTTGTGTACAAAAAAACCAGCGCCGTAAATTGGTGTCCCCATGATGCCACAGTGCTTGCCAATGAACAGGTAATTGATGGAGGTTGCTGGCGCTGTGATACACCTGTAGAACGCAAAGAAATACCCCAGTGGTTTATACGCATCACTGATTATGCCGAACAATTGCTCGATGATCTGGATGATCTTACCCATTGGCCAGAGCAGGTAAAAACCATGCAGCGCAACTGGATAGGTAAAAGCCGTGGTGTCACCATGACTTTTAAACTAGCCCAGTCCGTTGCTGGACAGGACAGCTTCGAGGTCTATACCACACGTCCGGATACATTAATGGGTGTTACCTATGCCACTCTCGCACCACAACATCCAATTGCTATAGAAATTGCTAAAAGCAACCCTCAGGTCGCTGAATTTATCAAACAGTGTCAGAGCCAACAGGTCTCTGAGGCAGATATGGCTACAATGGAAAAAAGTGGCGTGGCGACAGGAATTGAAGCTATTCATCCTTTGACCGGCGAGCCTCTGCCTATCTGGGTTGGCAACTATGTGCTTATGGATTATGGCTCCGGGGCAGTGATGGCGGTACCAGCCCATGACCAGCGTGACCACGAATTTGCCAGCAAATATAAATTACCCATTGTACAGGTGGTCTCTCCCCTAGACGGCAATAATGAAGACTGTGATATACAACAACAGGCCTATGTTGAACGTGGAATTCTAGTTAACTCTGGTGACTATAACGGCTTGGATTTTGATGCAGCCTTCGATGCTATAGCCACAGCGCTTGAGAAGAAAAACCTTGGCTCCATAACAACTAATTATCGGCTTCGAGATTGGGGTGTCAGTCGACAACGCTACTGGGGTGCACCTATCCCCATGTTTAATCTCGCTGATGGCGGTGAAATTCCTGTACCCCTTGAGAAACTGCCCGTACTCCTGCCTGAAGATGTGGAAATGGATGGTGTTCATTCTCCAATCAAAGCAGACCCTGAATGGCGCCAAGCACAGCATGCAGATCAGTCGGTAGAGCATGAAACTGATACCTTTGATACCTTTATGGAATCTTCTTGGTACCACGCCAGATTTACCTGCGCTGACTTAGATAGCGCCATGCTTGACCCAAAACGGGCCAATTATTGGTTGCCTGTAGACCAATATGTGGGTGGCATTGAGCACGCGATTTTGCACCTGCTCTATGCACGCTTTTACCATAAGTTACTGCGCGATGAAGGCCTGGTAGAAAGTAGCGAGCCCTTTAAACAATTATTATGTCAGGGCATGGTACTGGCTGAGTGCTTTTACACTGAAAAAGAGGGACGCAAGACATGGTTGGCGCCCTCTGAGGTGGCTATTGAACGTGACAACAAAGGGCGCACGATAAAAGCTAGGGAAATTGCTACTGGGCAAGAGGTTAAAAGTGGCGGCATTACTAAAATGTCCAAATCAAAAAATAATGGTGTGGATCCGCAAACAGCTATTGAACAGCATGGCGCCGATACCGTTCGCCTATTCACCATGTTTGCCGCTCCTCCAGAACAAACGTTGGAGTGGAGTGACGAAGGTGTAGCCGGCGGTCATCGTTTTTTGCGTAAACTCTGGACCATGGTTTATAACCACAGTAGCCAGCATGATCTACCATCACTGGACACTGCTAAGTTAAACGAGGCACAAAAGGATCTGCGGCGTAAAACCCACGAAACTATTGATAAAGTCAGTGATGACTTTGGCCGACGCAATACTTTTAATACTGCCATCGCCGCGGTTATGGAGCTGCTTAATGATGTAGCTAAGTTTACCGACACTGATGATCAGTCCAAAGCAGTTCGTCACGAGGCGCTGAGTAGTGCAGTACTTTTGTTATCGCCAATTGCGCCGCATATTTGCCATAACCTGTGGTTTGCATTGGGCTACACAGAAGCTGTAGCGGAAGCTTCATGGCCCAAGGTTGATAAAGAGGCACTGGTGCGCAGCTCCATTGAACTGGTTGTTCAAGTCAATGGCAAAGTACGCGGTAGAATTCAGGCGCCAGCTGATGCGTCCAATGATGTATTAGAAGCGCTAGCTCTTGATGATGACAATGTAAAACGCTTCTTGGAGGGTAATAACATTAGAAAAGTCATTGTGGTTGCAGGTAAATTAGTTAATATTGTGGCTAACTGAAGACTCTAAGGTTTATTCCTGTGAGTTAATTTACCGGTGATTACGGGATTTCAGATGGAGTGAATAAAGGTTATTCAATGGCAAAACAACCACTGATCTATATTTTTCTGCTTTTAACCCTGTCCGCCTGTGGCTGGCAGCTACGTGATACGGGTCATTTATCTGCAGATATTGGCGCCATCCACCTATCCTCAAAAGCCTCTCAAGGAAACTTTCTTAAACAGCTAGAGCGAGCACTTAACGGCGTGGGTGTACAAGTGGTGGCTGTGAGGAATGAGGCTGACTATTCGATCGTTATCGTTGATGTCAGCAGTTCACGTAGAGCCAGTACACTAAATTCTGGAGCACGGGTGGCAGAGTACCAGCTTAATCAAAAGATTGACTTTTTAATTACGGATCAAGCTGGGGTTCAACTAATACCTGTTTCAACAATTGCTATTGAAAAGGTATTCGAATTTGACGAACAAGATGTGCTCGCCTCAGCCAATGAGGAACAGGCGATTCGCGATCAGATAAACAGAGAAAGTGCGCGACAAATCCTTAATCAACTAAGCCAACTGGCTCTTACCAATATAAAAAGCCAGTGAAAATAAGAGCAGATCAGTTAAATTCTCACCTGCAGGGTGCCCTGCAAAAAAAACAGCTTTTGCCTATTTTTATGATCAGTGGTGACGAGCCTCTTTTGTCACAGGAGGCAGCTGATTTGGTGCGAGCCTCAGCGCGAGAACTTGGCTATACAGAGAGAGAGACCTTTTACGTAGAGGGTAAATTTGACTGGAATCAGGTATTCAATGAAACCAGTTCAATGTCCCTTTTTGCGGATAAGAAAATTCTAGAACTGCGCATCACTAGCGGAAAACCCGGTGATCAAGGCAGTAAAGCACTGTGCGAGCTATGCGAAAATCTCAATCAGGATAATCTTCTTTTAGTTATTCTGCCCAAACTGGATAAAAATGCTCAAAGAAGCAAATGGGTAAAAGCTCTAGAAGCTCAGGGTGCACATATTCAAGTGTGGCCAGTCACAGCAGATCAACTCCCGAAATGGATCAAGCAACGTCTTAATCAGGCTGGCATTGATGCCAGTGCAGAGGCGGTTACCATTCTTGCCGAGCGCGTTGAAGGTAATTTACTGGCGGCTATTCAGGAAATTGAAAAATTAAAGCTACTGGCCGTGAAAGGCAAAGTAGATGCCAGCGCTATGTCAGCAGTAGTGGCCGATAGCGCCCGCTATGATCTATTTGAATTTGTCGATAAAGCACTATCTGGAGACGCCCAGTCTGCCGCCCGCGCTTTGCGCGGCCTGCAAAATGAAGGTACCGACCCTCTAACCCTTCTCTGGGCCCTGACCAGAGAGCTACGCACACTAGTGAAGGCCAGTCAGAAGGTCAATCAAGGTGAGCACAGTGATTGGGCGCTAAAAAAGTCTGGCGTGTGGGATAAGCGCATTCCATTATTTAGGAGTGCCCTGCGACGCTTAAGCCCAGCACATTTGCGCATGCTATTGTACCAAGCTGGGGCCATTGACCGCGGCGTCAAAGGCTTGCGCACAGCAGAGATTTGGGATGAGATGACGACCCTAGTGCTATCGCTGTCTGGCAGTCAGACACTGACCCCAAAAAATATAAAAGCCCTTCTGCAGTAAATCCTAGCAGAGCAAATATAAGCCATAACGCAAACGCTTATGCCTTGGCTTTTAGATATTTTGTTACCCAGACTACAATTAAAACACCAAGGGTGTTAGCAACAAAATCACCTACCTCGGCTTCTCTGTAGCCGGTAAAAAACTGTAATACTTCAACCACCAGACCAAAGGTCAAAAGGCAAGCAGCCAACAACCATAGATTAAATAGATTCTGATAAGCCTGAATCAGCAGTAGATAAAGGGCCGAGTAAGCCAGCATATGAAAGAATTTATCTTGACCAACAAATAACTGTTTTGTGTCGCCGACAGAAACCAGTGACAAAATCAAAACTGTAGTCAATAAAAACCAAAACACTACCCTGTACACGGAAACTGATAACATCAGGCTTTAATCTCCTTATTAGACATCGGTCACTAGGGACTTATTGAGCGCTTGATAGCGCTCTAAGGTTCCCACATCACACCATTCTCCATGGTATACAGCGCCCATCACTTTACGCGCCTCAATAGCTGGTCGTAGCGCATCTCGAAGAGGGAAACTGGCCTGATTTGGATTAAATTGAATATAGTCAATCAGTAATTGAGGGCGAATAACACTGATACCACTAAAGGTGTATCTTTTAGCTGATGTGTAATCAATCACACTGTTTGATAATCCAAAATCACCTTGAGGATTATGCTGGGGATTATTTACAAGTAGCAACCAAGCAGTTTTTCCATCAGCAACTGTCTCACTGCTCACGGCATTTAATGGAAAGTCAGTCCATATATCGCCATTGATCAATAAAAAGGGTTGATCTCCCAACAGGCGCAGAGCCTTTGCAATGCCACCCCCAGTCTCTAGAGGCTCAGGCTCACGTGACCAGTTAATGCTAACGCCAAATTGAGAACCATCACCAAAATAGCCCTCTATTTGCTCTGCTAGCCATGATGTATTGATAACCAAATCGCAAATACCACGGGCGGCTAGTTTCTCTATATGGTGCTGTAATAGGGGCTTACCCGCTACTTTAAGCATCGGCTTGGGTGTCTTAAGAGTTAGCGGCGAAAGTCTTTTGCCATAGCCAGCAGCTAATATCATTGCTTTCATAGACTCTTACCCTGATTTATCCTGATGCTCTTGGTACCAGTCCATTTTTGCTAGGGCTGGCTCAACCCTCTGTCTGAACCATGCGCCAAACTGATTCACTTGTTGATATCTGTCAGCCACCTCAAGACAATAACGAACGACTAAGGGGATATCATTGAGATAGGCTGTTTTCTTGTCCCGCAGTGCCAGACGAGCAAAAATACCCAGCACTTTTATATGACGCTGAAGACCCATCAGATCAAACCATCTTAGAAATTGTTGGCTATCCCCTAATATATAACCGTGCTCACTCTCTAATCGACTTTTGAAACTCAACGCTCTCTGCTCTACCCACGCCATGGGCCAGCGAATATAACAATCCTTTAGCAACGATACCAAATCATAGGTAATTGGGCCTTTCATGGCATCTTGAAAGTCAATCACTCCCAACTCGCCACTCTCGGTTAACATAAGATTGCGACAATGGTAGTCGGTGTGAACCAAAACCTGAGGCTGTTCAAGTGCATTATTGATCAACAGCTCAAATAATTGACTCAATAGTGTTTTATCATTTTTACTTATGCGCAGACTCAGTAGGTCACTGATAAACCAATCCTCAAATAATTCAAGTTCTTGAGTGAGTTTGTGTCTATCAAAATCTGGAAATAGCGACGCATCAATTGGCGATCGCTGGAGATGTAGTAGGGTCGACTCTGCTAGCGTATAGAGATCAGAATGATCTAACTGATTGAGTGCATCGATAAATAGAGTTTCACCAAAGTCCTCTAGTAACATATACCCTTGGGTGAAATTTACTGCATAAATAATTGGCGTGCGCACACCCATAGCTTGCAGAAATAAGCTTATTTTAATAAATGATGGGTTTTTTTCTTTGCTTGGTGGGGAGTTAACCGCTATTAGAGTAGGCAATGTATTAACGCGAAAATAGCGCCTAAATCCAGCATCACCAGTTAAAGGCTGCAACTGTAATGATTGCTCGGCATCGATATGAGTTGGCAATGAGCCCTCAATCCAATTGATAAAAGCCTTATGATCTTGCATATAAACCTGTCCAATAGTCTCAAGCACATTATATCGCCTGAAACTCTCAAGGTGCCAAGGCCTGCAGCACAAAAAAAATTAAATCCCATACATTTTATAGCGGTTAGGCGTTAAATCCCTGTTTATATGGGTTAAAATAGGGCATCTTTTAAGCATGACCCGAGATTGGATATTGTTCAAGTTAGCCAAGATTAATTTTCATTCCCCCTTTTTTGGGTTGCCAAGCAGCGCATTAGTATTTGTGGTTAGCGCTCTGCTGGGTCTCAACGCGGCAGCCTATGCAGCAGACAAAGAGTATCAGTGGAGCTGTGACAGTGACCCTGAGGGCAACTGGCGTTGTTACAAAAGTGAGCGCCCAGTCCCCATACTAAAAGCACGGCGCTCCGCTTGGCTATCTTTTGGCCTTAAAACAGCTATTAATCCTGAACAACCTCGAGTGGCCGCAGCCAACAATTTGGATTGGGTTGATGAACAGGATATGACCCCACAACAACAGGCGGATATACAACCCTATTGCTGTGGCGCCTATATAGAACCCTCTAGGGACTACCCCGATGCAAAGCAAACACCTGAGCAGGCATCTCTGCGAGTAAATGCATTGAGTACAGAAGCTCAATCAGACTCTGTTGCCATCTTGGACGGCGATGTTCATATTTCTCAAGGTTACCGCCAAGTTCGCAGTGATAGCGCAAAAGTAGACCAAAATAGTCGCCAGGTATCACTGTCCGGCAATGTTCGATTTCGTGAACCCGGCATGCTGCTTATTGGAGATAATGCCACTATAAATATAGACAGCAAAGAGGTTACCGTCGACAACCCGACCTATGTGTTGCATGAAGCCTCTGTTAGAGGTTTAGCAAAAACACTACATAGGGATACCAATGGCAAAATTTTGATCGAGGGTGCTAGTTACACAGGATGCCAACCATCTGATGACTCTTGGCAATTAAATACTAGCGAGATAGAACTGGATCAAGAATCTGGATTTGCCACCGTTAAAAATGCTCGGCTGCATATCAAAGATGTGCCAGTTTTTTATCTGCCTTACGCTAAATTCCCGATCAGCAATCGTCGCTCCTCGGGACTGTTATTTCCGGCTATCAGTGTCAACAAAGAAAATGGCATTGACTATACTCAGCCCTTTTACTGGAATATAGCACCCAACTATGACGCGACTTTTTCACCACGTTATATTGAAGAACGTGGCCTCGCTTTAGAAACCGTCTTTAGACACTTAAGCAGTTGGTCCATAACGCAGGTCAGCGCAGCTTATTTGGGCAATGATAAAGGCGGTAAAGATCCCTCTGACCAAGATCCAGCCACCGGACTCTATGCCTATCAAGGTAAGGATCGATATCAGGCTGGCATAACTCATCAAGGTGGGGACGCTGGCGCTTGGACTACTTTTTTAGACTTTAACCATGTCAGTGATGTCGACTACTTTCGTGATATTGGTCAAATGCTGCCAGACGATAATACTCGCACCCATCTCAACCGACAGGCAGCGGCATCATATCGAACAGCAAACTGGCATGTGGGCGTGCAAACGCGAGACTTTCAAAGTATCACACAGGGGCTTACCGATCAGTACTCACTTTTACCTAAGATTTCAGTCGATGGACACTACAGACTATTTCAATCTTTGGCCGTGAATCTAAAACACGAGCATGCAGTTTTTGACCATGATAATGCAGAATTTACTACCGGCAGTAGAAATAGACTGGACTATAGTATCCTCTGGAATCAGCAGTGGGATTGGGGTTTCTTTAAACCCAATATTGGTTTCAAGCATCTTTCCTATGATTTAAACAGCACATTAGATACTGACAACCCGATTAACACAGAGCTAACACCTTCTGTCAGCGCCTCAACCATTAGTATTGATAGCGGCATTTTCTTGCAACGAGATCACCCTTGGTTTTCTAACTTGCAACAGACATTTGAACCAAGGCTGTACTACTTGAAGACCGAGTCAAAGGATCAACTGGCCCTGCCTGACTTTGACACAAGAGAAATTACACCTTCCTATGATCAATTGTTTAGAGAAAGTCGATTTCATGGTGGTGACAGAATTTCTGATGATCACAGAATAAGTATTGGGCTGTCGACTAGCTTTGTGGATAAAAGGACAGGGCAAGAGCGCTTAAGAGCCAGAGTGGCTCAGGCAATTTACCTTGATGATCGTCAAGTTACTCTCTCCTCTGAACCGAGCATTGAGGATTTGGCAAAGCTACGCCGAGATCAATCACATCTTGCCTTTGATCTAAGTGGCAGGGTATCCAAAAACTGGCGATTTAATAGTGGCATAATCTATGACAACCACGATAACCACCTTGAAAAAAGTGGCTTCAGTTTGCGCTATAACGATAGTCAGAACAATCTCTTTAACTTCGCTTACAGATTCACCAAACGCCCCTCAAGAATAGTTGAAGGCCTCAATTCAGAACAAGATATTGAACAAACCGATATCTCCTTCTTTATTCCAACAGGCAGAAACTTCAACTGGGTAGGGCGTTGGAATCATGATATTACCAACAAACGAGAATTAGAATTATTTGCTGGGTTTGAATATAACAACTGCTGCTGGCGAGCCAGTCTAGTACTGCGCCGCTGGCTTGAACGCAAAGATGAACTTCTATTCCCAGAACGCGATCTAACACCTAAAAATGGTGTATTCTTGCAAATCCAACTAAAGGGTCTGGCCGGCACGGGTGGACGGGTTGATACAATATTACAAAAAGGTATACAGGGTTATGAACCATTGCAAAACTTTTAAATCCCTTCTGGCTACAGCTTTGCTCAGCCTACTCCTGCTTCCCTTTAAGGCTAGCGCTGAGATCGCTCTTCTAGACCGAGTTGTAGCGATCGTTGATGACGATGTGGTTTTATACAGCGAACTCAATCAACGTATGGCTGGCATACTGACGCGTATTCAACAATCTGGGACCCAAGCGCCTCCAGAAGAAATACTGCGCAAACAGGTTTTAGAGCAATTGATATCTGAGCGACTACAACTGAACATGGGATACAACGCAGGTATCAGAGTCTCAGATGAAGAAATTAATCAAACCCTAGCCAGAGTAGCTGCTAGTAGTAATCTGAGTCTTGAAGACTATATCGCTCAAATCCATGCCAGTGGTGGCACCCTAGCAAATGTTCGCCAAGAGATAGTTGATGAAATCATTATCATGCGCGTACAGCAGGGCCGTGTTATGAGGCGTATTAGAATAAGTGAACAGGAACTGACAAATTTTCTAAACTCTGAAGAGGGCCGCTTGGTGACATCACCAGATGTTAATATTGGACAAATACTTTTCTCAGTGCCCTCCTCCTCAAGTGCCGATGAAACAAAGGCCATTGTTGATAAACTCAATAAGATTGAAGAACAACTAAAAGCTGGTGCTGACTTTAAACAATTGGCCATCGCCAATAGTGATGATCAGAGCGCTCTGGACGGTGGCGATTTAGGCTGGCGCAAGATGGCGCAACTGCCTGGTGTGTTTATTGAAGCGGTTGAGTCAATGGAGGCCGGACAAGTGTCCAAGCCTATTCGCAGTGCAGCCGGCTACCACCTTATCAAACTTTACGACCGTCGCGGTGGTGGCGAAAAGCTTATAGAGCAACACTTTTCAAGACATATCTTAGTTAAGCCAAACCAAATTCGTGATGAGGCGGCGACTATTGAACTGCTTAATAAACTGCGTGACAGGGTCAAGGAAGGTGAAGATTTTGCCGCGCTCTCAAAGGAATTTTCCGAAGATCCCGGCTCTGCCTTAAAAGGCGGTGAACTTGGCTGGTCTACACCAGGGATGTTTGTTCCTGAGTTTGAACAAACCATGAGTGGTATTGCGCTAAATGAAGTCAGCAAACCGTTTAGATCTCAGTATGGCTGGCATATCCTGCAAGTGACAGATCGTCGCATGCAAGACTTCAGTGACAATATTTTGCGCAATGGTGCAGAAAATTTACTCAGGCAACGTAAGTTTGCCGAAGAGCTGCAAGTGTGGCTGCAAGAGATACGTGATGAAGCTTTTGTGGAAATAAAAGAGATCGAATAATGACCCTGAGACTGGCTATCACACCCGGTGAGCCCAGTGGGATTGGACCGGATATCTTGGTCAAAACCATACAGCAAGGCTGTCAGCATGAGCTAATTGCTTTTGCAGATCCTGAACTCCTTATACAACGAGCTCATCAGCTTGACTTGGCATTAAACCTACGAGAATTTGACCCCACTACAACAGCTCAGCCATTAGCTAAGGCAGAGCTCACTGTGGCTCCTATTGAACTTGCCTCACCAGCCACTGCGGGGCAACTCGATAAACAAAATGCCCCCTATGTACTCGAGTGTTTAGATAAAGCATTAGGGTCCGTCACTGCTAAAATCTGTGACGCTATGGTAACTGGACCTGTACAAAAGTCGGTGATCAATGATGCTGGCTTTTCTTTCTCAGGGCATACTGAATACCTTGCAGAAAAAACCGGCACTTCTACTGTGGTTATGATGCTAGCCTGTGAGGCTATGCGTGTTGCCCTTGCTACAACGCATGTACCGCTTCGAGACGTAGCAGATAAATTAAATAAACAGCTTTTAATTGATGTTATTGAAGTAATGCATCGTGATCTGATTGACAAATTTGCAATTAAAAAACCTAGGATATTAGTCTGTGGTCTCAACCCCCATGCTGGTGAGGCGGGCCATCTTGGGCGCGAAGAAATAGATATTATTGAACCAGCTATAGCTGAGTTACAAAATACAGGCATAGATGTTATTGGACCCCTTGCAGCCGATACTTTGTTTTCTGAAAAAAATCTCAATGCTTGCGATGCTGTGCTTGCAATGTATCACGACCAAGGATTACCAGTACTTAAATATGCGGGCTTTGGACAAGCGGCTAATATTACCTTGGGTCTGCCAATAATTCGCACCTCCGTTGATCATGGGACAGCCTTAGAACTCGCAGGTACAGGTCAAGCAAATCATAATAGTCTCGAGAGTGCTATTGTTGCCGCTGCAAATATGGCACAGCTATCTCAAGGTAAGTAAGCTTGAGCTTTCAACATCAAGCAAGAAAACGTTTTGGTCAAAACTTTCTTATTGACCAGCAAATTATTCAACAAATAGTTTCTGCCATAGGCCCCAAAGAAAACGATAACCTTATCGAAATTGGCCCCGGCATGGCAGCCATTACAGAACATTTGGTTAAGCTATGTCCTGCAATGACCTTAGTAGAACTGGATCGCGACTTAGTAAGCTATCTGCAAGAAAAATTTAGCCACCATACTGAATTAACAATTCACAGTGGTGATGCTCTGCAAACTGACTTCTCGCAGTTTTTTGATAACAGAAAGCTACGTCTGGTAGGAAACCTGCCCTACAATATTTCAACACCTTTACTTTTCCACCTTCTCAGTCATAGAGACCTCATTAAAGATATGCATTTTATGCTACAGCGAGAGGTGGTTGACCGACTGGGAGCTGTGCCTGGTAATAAAAACTATGGTCGCTTGTCAGTAATGATTCAATATCACTGCAAGGTAATGCCACTGATACCGGTTCCCCCCAATGCCTTTCGTCCTGCCCCAAAAGTGCAATCTGCGGTGGTCCGCTTAACACCTCACGACAGTATCCCTTTGCCTGCTGAGAATCTTAAGCTTTTTGCTCAAGTGGTTAATATAAGTTTTCAACAACGGCGTAAAACTTTAAAAAATTCCCTGATCGGATACGCTGATTATTTACATGATATAGATGACAGCGTTGATTTGAGCCAACGCCCTCAACAGTTATCTGTTCAAAAATTTGTTAATCTGGCTAATATAATTAATGCCCGTATGAGTAGTAAAAAATGACGAGTGATAAACAAGATAACAAGCATACACAGGATCAACCCATTGATGTATCAGTTGTAACTGAGTATCTGCCCATGCAATCTGAGCCTGATAATGATCGCTATGTTTTTGCCTACCATATCACTATAACCAATCATGGCTCTATTGATGCAAAACTTCTTTCACGCAACTGGATCATTGTTGATGCCGATCAAAAGCGTCAAGAAGTAAATGGTCTAGGTGTAGTTGGTGAGCAACCTCTTATAGCTAGTGGCGACAGCTATAAGTACAGCAGTGGTGTTGTGCTCAACACGCCGGTGGGAACCATGCATGGTTCCTATGAGTTTGTAGATCCCTCTGGGGGCCACTTTGAAGCGCCTATTCAGCCGTTTCTTCTAGCCATGCCTAACAAGGTGAACTAATTGTCTACCTATGTAGTGGGTGATATTCAAGGTTGTTATGATCCGTTAATGGCACTGTTGGACAGTGTAAACTTTGATCCAACCTATGACCGGCTTATTTCTGTCGGTGATCTAGTAAACCGTGGCACCCAAAATCTTTCAACAATCAGATACTGCAAGAGTCTAGGTAGCTCTTTTAGCATGGTTCTAGGCAACCATGATTTACATTTATTAGCCATTGCTGAGGGCGTTAGAGAGCCTACACCTAAGGATACTATTCAGGATATCCTATATGCATCAGACACCGAAGAGCTTCTGCAATGGCTTAGAAATCAGCCACTCTTAATGGAAGTTGATGGTTATCACATAGTGCATGCTGGGATACCGCACATCTGGTCAATCGAGGAGTCACATCAACTGGCCAGTGAAGTTTCAACTATTATTCAGTCAGAGCAGAGAAAGCTTTATTTTCAGCATATGTATGGTAACAGCCCCAAAGCCTGGTCAAATAATCTTCAGGGACCCGAACGCTGGCGAGTAATTACAAATTATCTAACACGAATGCGTTTTTGTTCTGCTGACGGAGAATTAGACTTAATTCAAAAAGAAACTGTTGATATGACACCACCCTTGCAACCATGGTTTAGATTCGAGCGTCCAGCACTTTGCTCAGCCAAGATTGTGTTTGGTCATTGGGCTGCCCTACAAGGAAGGGATTGTGGAAAAAATTTATTTGCTCTTGATACTGGTTGTATTTGGGGTGGACCTTTACGAGTAATGAAACTGGAGACCCAAGAGTACTCTCATTTTTATCCGCAGTGAATTTCTCTTTTGCCAGCATAGGCTTTGTAGAGGTATAAAAAAACCGAGCTAGTAGCTCGGTTTTTTTTAAAGCTCAGTTTAAAAACTACTCTGTTGCTTCGCTAGCTTCCTCTAGCAACTCAGCATCATCAGCTAACTCAACGATTTGTCGGTCAACGAGCTCAACATAGGCCATGGGCGCATTATCTCCAGCACGGGTGCCACATTTTAGAATGCGTAGGTAGCCACCAGGGCGCTCTTGATAGCGTGGCCCCAGTTCAGAAAAAAGCTTACCAACGGCTTCTTTACTGCGTAGACGGTCAAAAGCCAAACGGCGGTTAGCGACACTGTCTTCTTTTGCCAGTGTAATCAAAGGCTCAGCATAACGGCGCAGCTCTTTCGCTTTAGGCAACGTGGTTTTTATCAGCTCATGCTCAACCAATGAAGCTGTCATATTGCGGAACATAGCTCTTCTGTGGGAGCCGGTTCTATTTAGTTTGCGACCACTGTATCTATGACGCATGATTTTATTCCTTACTCGCTACTTACTGTCTCAGCAATGACTTTAATGGACTAGTGTTTTACACCAATTCACGTTCTGTTTTTATACTTGCTGGCGGCCAATTCTCTAAACGCATACCTAGAGATAATCCGCGAGATGCCAGCACATCTTTAATTTCTGTTAGTGACTTTTTGCCTAGGTTAGGCGTTTTCAGCAACTCAACTTCGGTGCGCTGAATCAAATCACCAATATAATAAATACTTTCGGCCTTTAAGCAGTTGGCTGAACGCACAGTCAACTCAAGATCATCAACTGGACGCAGAAGAATTGGGTCAATTTCATCTTCTTTTTCTTCAGGCTCGGCAATCTTCTCACCTTCAAGATCTACAAATACAGCCAGTTGCTGTTGTAAAATCGTAGCCGCGCGACGAATAGACTCTTCTGGGTCGATGGTGCCGTTGGTCTCCAATTCAAGTACTAACTTATCAAGGTCAGTTCGATTTTCTACACGTGCATTCTCAACGTCATAGGATACTTTGTAGATTGGGCTATAAGTTGCATCCAATTGAAGTTTTCCAATCGAGCGCGTTTCCTCATCAGTGACTCGTGCGTCAGAGGGTTGATAGCCACGTCCACGTGCGATTTTCAGCTGCATGCTAAGAGAGGTTTTACCAGAGATATTGGCAATAACATGCTCTGGATTAATCACTTCAATATGTCCATCACTCTCAATATCACCCGCTGTTACGGGACCTGGGCCCTTAACATTAAGAGACACTGTAGTTTCATCAAGCTCTTCCATCACTACAGCGACACCTTTCAAATTGAGAAGTATCTCCATAACATCTTCTTGAACACCCTCAATAGAAGAATATTCATGCTCTACGCCATCAATTTCTACTTCAATAATGGCGCAACCAGACATAGAGGAAAGAAGAATACGTCTTAGGGCATTACCTAATGTATGACCAAAGCCACGCTCTAGGGGCTCTAAAACAACCTTGGCGTGATTGGCATCGTAGGAAGTGACATCAATATTTCTTGGGGTGAGAAATTCGTTAGCAGAATTTTGCATAGTTTATCCTGTAGAAGCTTTTCAGCAATTATTTTGAGTATAATTCGACGATCAAGTTTTCATTGATCTCAGCCGGCAAATCGGAACGGTCAGGGTTTCTTGAATATGTTCCTTCCATTTTGTTGCTATCGACTTGAACCCACTCAGCATCTTCACGCTGAGCAGCCAATTGAAGCGCTGTCTGAACACGAAGTTGCTTTTTAGATTTTTCACGCAAGCCAACAACATCGCCGACCTGTACGCTATATGATGCGATATTTACTTTTTGTCCATTAACAAGAATTGCATTATGAGCCACAAGCTGGCGTGCTTCAGCACGCGTAGCACCAAAGCCCATTCTATATACAACATTGTCTAGTCTGGATTCGAGAAGGGTTAAAAGGTTTTCACCCGTATTGCCCTTAAGACGGGCAGCCGCTTTGTAATAATTGCGGAACTGCTTTTCTAGAACACCATAAATGCGACGCACTTTTTGTTTTTCACGCAACTGCACACCGTAATCTGACAAACGTCCACGGCGCTGTCCATGTTGCCCGGGTGCACTCTCTGAACGACACTTAGATTCTAAGGGACGAACACCGCTTTTTAGGAACAGATCAGTCCCTTCGCGGCGCGATAGCTTACAGGTTGGTCCTAAATATCTAGCCATTTTATATCCTTTCTATACACGTCGCTTTTTAGGCGGACGACAACCGTTATGAGGTACTGGGGTCACATCAGTTATGCTTTGCACTTTAAACCCAGCGTTATTAAGGGCGCGAACAGCTGACTCTCTACCCGGACCTGGACCTTTAACGCGCACATCGAGGTTCTTTAGGCCATATTCTTTGGCTGCTTCACCAGCGCGCTCAGAGGCAACTTGAGCAGCAAAGGGAGTGCTCTTTCGAGAACCTCGGAACCCAGAACCTCCGGCAGTCGCCCAAGACAGTGTATTGCCCTGACGATCGGTGATCGTGATGATAGTGTTGTTAAATGAAGCATTGACATGCGCAATGCCATCGACAACTGTCTTTTTAACCTTTTTACGGGTCGTTTTGGTTGCTGTTTTTGCCATTACTATCTAATCCTAGTTATCTCTTTATGGGACGTCTTGGTCCCTTACGGGTACGCGCATTAGTCTTTGTGCGCTGGCCTCGAACGGGCAAACTGCGGCGATGTCTTAGACCACGATAGCAGCCGAGATCCATCAAACGCTTAATATTCATACTGTTTTCTCGTCGTAGGTCACCCTCAACTTCGTTTTGGCCAACGGCTGTACGCAGTTGGTCAAGTTGTGCCTCATCGAGATCAGAAATTTTTGTGTGCTCTGCAATACCCACATCCGCACAAATCTTTTTTGCGGTTGGGCGCCCAATACCAAACACATAGGTCAATGATATGACAGCATGTTTATTATCAGGAATGTTGACACCGGCAATACGAGCCATTCAAATTACTCCACTTTTAAAGGTTTAATCGGCCTACAGGCAAATTTAGCGGGCTAGTACCCCCACCAAAATGGCGCGCTAGAATACCGATAGAATTTTCAAAAATCAACTGGATTATCCCTGCCGCTGCTTATGACGTGGCTCGACACTACAGATCACTCTGACCACACCTTTACGACGGACAATCTTACAATTGCGACAAATCTTTTTTACAGATGCACGTACTTTCACAGCATCACCTCTTTACTTACGACCAATGTTTTTAAGATTGGCCTTCTTCATTATCGAATCATACTGTTGTGACATTAAATGGGACTGTATTTGAGCCATAAAGTCCATTGTCACAACAACCGCAATCAATAGTGACGTTCCACCGAGGTAAAACGGCACATTGAAATAAACATTTAAGAACTGTGGCATTAGACAGATCAAGGTAATGTAAACACCACCAATTAATGTCAGACGCGTTGTCACAGTATCTATATACTTGGCGGTGTGATCACCCGGACGAATACCCGGAAGATAAGCACCTCCTCTTTTAAGGTTATCTGCCACTTCTTTGGGGTTATACATCAGTGCTGTATAAAAGAAGCTAAAAAAGATAATCAGGGCAGAAAACATCAAAACATACAGCGGCTGACCAGGACCAATCAATAAAGCGATATCTTGTAACCAAGCCGGCGCATTAACTCCTTGTCCAAACCACTGGCTGATGGACGCAGGAAACAGCAATAAACTACTGGCAAAAATAGCAGGAATTACACCTGCCATATTGACCTTTAATGGCAAATGCGAAGTCTGGGCATTGTAGGCTTTACGGCCCTGACGCTGCGCATAGTTAACCGTTAGTCTTCTTTGTCCACGCTCGATAAACACCACAAAGTAAACCACTGCCACTGCCAACAGTAGAACCACGAGTAACATCAACTGATTCAGGTCACCTTGGCGCGCAGATTCAAGAGCTTGTCCGATCGCCCCAGGAATACCCGCAACAATACCTGCAAAGATCAGCATAGAGATACCGTTACCAATGCCGCGTTCGGTAATTTGTTCACCCAGCCACATTAAGAAAACTGCACCGGCAACCAGAGATGAAATAGCAACCATGTAAAACATGGTATTAATCTGAAAAGCTAATCCCTGGGAGGCAAATCCAACCGTCATAGCGGTTCCCTGAATTAACGCAAGCAATACGGTACCGTAGCGTGTGTACTGGTTAATTTGGCGACGACCACTGTCGCCTTCTTTCTTAAGCTGCTCTAGCGCTGGAACCGTAGCCGATAACAGCTGCATAATAATAGAAGCTGATATATAGGGCATAACACCTAGAGCTAAAATACTCATACGCTCCAAGGCACCGCCCGAGAACATATTAAAAAGACCCAGGAATGTACCCTGGTTCTGGTTAAACAAATCTGCTAGGCGATCTGGATCAAATCCAGGCACCGGTATATGCGTACCAATTCGGTAGATAATAATAGCCAACAGCAAAAAGCGCAGACGAGTCCATAACTCACCTAAACCTTTTGTATTGCCCATCGGCATATTACCAGCTCTAGCCATCGTATTTACTCTTCAACCTTTCCGCCGGCGGCTTCAATAGCTGCTTTAGCACCTTTAGTAGCACCAATCCCTTTTAGGGTTACAGCTTTGGTTACTTCTCCAGAGACAAATACCTTAGCTCTACTAATGCTGTTATTGATTAAACCTGCATCTCTCAATGCTTTTATATCAACAGTGTCACCTTCAATAAGGTTTAACTCAGATAAGCGAATTTCTGCAGTTACAGCAGCCAAACGTGATGTAAATCCATATTTAGGTAGACGCTTCTGCAAGGGCATTTGACCACCCTCAAAGCCCGGACGAACTGTGCCACCGGAGCGAGATTTTTGACCTTTGTGACCACGACCACCAGTTTTGCCAAGTCCACTGCCAATGCCGCGACCACAACGCTTGCCCTGTTTAATTCTACCCGGAGCCGGGCTTAAGGTATTGAGACGCATATTAAGCTTCCTCGACCTGCAACATATAATTTACTTTGTTTATCATGCCGCGATTAGAAGGCGTATCTTCCACAACCACTGTGTGACGGATACGTCTTAGACCTAAGCCTTTTAAACAGGCTTGGTGGTTTTTCAATCGCCCAATTGCACTCTTAATTTGAGTGACTTTAACTGTTTTAACATTTGCTTTAGCTTTGGGCTCAGCCTTTGGCGCAGCCTTCGCTTTGGGTGCGGCTTTTGCCTTAGGTGCCGCCTTAGCTTTGGGTGCGGCTTTAGCATTTGGTGCCGCCTTAGCTTTAGGCGCAGCTTTTGCCTTAGGTGCTGCCTTCGCTTTGGGCGCAGCTTTAGCTTTAGGTGCTGCCTTCGCTTTAGGCGCAGCTTTAGCCTTGGGTGCGGCCTTCGCTTTAGGCGCAGCCTTAGCCTTTGGTGCAGCTTTTGCCTTTGCTTTAGCTTTTGTTTTTGGTTTAGCTTCTGCCATGATCCGATCCACTTACAAATGCTGACGCGTACGCGTCAACTAGTTTAGAATTTCCTCAACCGATTTGCCGCGCTTTGCCGCAACATCCTCTGGAGACTTCATATCTCGCAGTGCATTAAAAGTAGCTCTAACCACATTTACTGGATTGGTTGAGCCGTAGCACTTGGCAAGTACATTTTGTACGCCGGCAAGTTCTAATACCGAGCGCATTGCACCACCTGCAATTACACCTGTACCGTCTGATGCCGGTTGCATATAAATTTTCGATGCCGCATGGATACCTTTAGTAGGATATTGGATAGTAGAACCATCAAGGGCGACATCAATCATATTTCTACGTGCAGATTCGTAGGCTTTTTGGATTGCTGCAGGTACCTCTCGAGCTTTACCGCGACCGAAACCAACTTTACCATTGCCATCACCAACTACTGTCAGCGCAGTAAACGCAAAGATGCGACCACCTTTTACTGTTTTTGCAACGCGGTTTACCTGCACCAGCTTTTCCATCATGCCTTCTGCAGCAGCATCTTTTTGATCTGTAAGAGCCATATTGTCTACCTATTAAAATTTGAGGCCAGCTTCACGGGCAGCATCTGCCAACGCTTTCACTCGACCATGATATTTGTATCCGCTGCGGTCAAATGCTAC
>CAXRJI010000047.1:0-5611 GCA_964231105.1 Porticoccaceae bacterium | reverse complement strand
TTGATGTTCCAGTTCTGCGATTAACATACCAAATTGGGTGCCCCAGTCACCCATATGATTTTGGCGCACCACTTTATGTCCCTGATACTCCAACAAACGGGCTAGGGCGTCACCAATAATGGTGGAGCGTAGATGGCCTACATGCATCTCTTTTGCAAGGTTGGGTGAGGAATAGTCAATAACTACAGTTTGTGGCTTTATATTGGGCTGATCTAAACAATGGTTCAATATGTCCGCAAGATAATTATTTTTAAGAGTAATATTAATAAAGCCTGGCCCAGCTATCTCAAGTTTATCGGCAACATCATCAAGTTTGACCTTTTCAATAATTTGTTGTGCCAACTCTCTGGGGTTGGTTTTAAGTCGCTTGGCAGCAGCCATCGCACCATTTGCCTGATAGTCACCAAATTGAGGTTTTCCGCTCAGTGAAATAAGCGGCTGGCAGTCCTCAGGGATTTGCAGTAATTGCATGGCGCTTTTAAAGCGACTGTTTAATGTTTCTTTTATGCTCATTTAATGTAACTTGCTTTTATTTAGATTAGGGGGCGAATTGTAGGTATTGCGCTAGTGAAAGCAAAGACAAACTTGCAAAAAGTGTTCTGATTGCTATTATTCTCGCTTCTGTCACTTCCAATGTGACAATTCTACGTATGTTAAGACAGCTAAAGCGGAATTTTCGATGGACTCACAGTTAATCTCACAGGGCCTAGATTTGATGTTATATGGTATGGGTACCGTATTTATTTTTCTTACGGTGCTGGTGGCAATTACTACCATTATGTCGGCCACGGTCAATAAGATTGCCCCTGAGCAGATTGAGGATGCCGAGATTAAAGCACCACCAACTCAAGTAGAAACAAGGATTGTTAAAGCTATACAGGCTGCAATTAATCAGCATCGTGGAGTTTAAAAGCTAACCCGTTAGGACTTTCACTCACAAGTTTGCGTTTTTACTTTAAGGACACTCGATATGCCCTCTAAAAAACAAGCCCTTGGTATCACTGAAGTCGTGTTCCGAGATGCTCATCAATCCCTTTTGGCTACTCGTATGAGAATCGACGATATGTTGCCGATTGCCGATAAGCTTGACCAAATTGGCTATTGGTCTATGGAGTCCTGGGGTGGTGCTACATTTGATGCCTGTATCCGTTATTTGGGAGAGGATCCGTGGGACCGCATTCGTGAAATAAAGAAAGCGATGCCCAATACGCCGCAACAAATGTTATTTAGAGGCCAAAATATTCTTGGCTACCGCCATTATGCTGACGATATGGTCGAGAAGTTTGTCGAGCGCGCGGCAATAAATGGCATAGATGTTTTCCGTGTTTTTGATGCTATGAACGACATGCGCAATCTTGAGACTGCACTTAAAGCAGTAAAAAAGGTGGGTAAACATGCGCAGGGAACAATCTCCTACACTGTTAGTCCAGTGCATAACATTGATCTGTGGCTAGATCGCGGGCGTCAAATTGAGGATGCCGGTGCAGATTCAATCTGTATCAAAGATATGGCAGGCTTATTAACACCTTATGTGGGCTATGAATTGGTTAGTAAATTGAAAAAGGCCGTGTCGATTCCCATTCAATTGCATGCCCATGCGACCACAGGTCTCTCAACCACAACTATCACAAAATGCGTTGAAGCTGGTATCGATAATGTGGATACCGCTGTTTCTTCGATGGCCATGACCTATGGTCACTCCGCTACAGAATCTGTGATTTCAATTTTCGATGGCCATGAACGTGACACAGGCCTAGATATACAAAAGGTTGAAGAAGTTGCGGCATATTTCCGAGATGTTCGCAAGAAATACGCCCAGTTTGAAGGCTCCCTACGTGGTGTTGACTCAAGAATACTAGTGGCCCAAGTGCCTGGCGGCATGTTGACTAATATGGAGTCGCAATTACGTCAGCAGGGTGCTGAGGATCGTCTGGACGAGGTTCTGGCAGAGATTCCAGGGGTAAGAAAAGATCTTGGTTATATTCCTCTTGTGACGCCTACTTCGCAGATAGTAGGTACACAGGCAGTACTCAACGTACTAACTGGTGAACGCTATAAGTCTATCTCCAAGGAAACTGAAGGCGTGCTGCGCGGCGAATATGGCGCCACACCTGCGCCTGTCAATGCTGACCTACAAGCCCGAGTGCTTGACGAGGGTCAAGAGCCTATTACCTGTCGACCGGCTGACAATTTAGAGCCTGAATTAGATAGCTTAACATCTGAGCTTAAAGATTTAGCTAAAGAGCAGGGCTTTGCACTTAGCTCTGGTGATGGTCAAATTGACGATGTCTTGACCTATGCGCTATTTCCACAGGTGGGACTAAAATTCCTTGCCAATAGAAATAATCCTGACGCCTTTGAGCCGGCGCCAACTGGCAAGTCTGCGCCTCAAACCAATGATGCTGGTGAGGAAGTTTACACCGTAGAGGTTGAGGGTAAATCCTATACGGTCACTGTTAGCAATGGTGGTGATATCAGTGGTATTGCGCCAGTGGGTGGATCCGCTGCTGCCGCAAGTCCCTCTGCAGTGCCTACTACAGGCGGCGATCCAGTGAGTGCACCACTGGCCGGAAATGTAGTGAAAATTTTGGTCGAGCCAGGTCAAGTAGTCAAAGAAGGTGAAAGCATAGTTATTTTAGAAGCCATGAAGATGGAGACTTCTGTTAGCGCACCCCGAGACGGCACCATCGTTGAGCTCAAAGTTAAGAGTGGTGATACCTGTGCCGTTGGTGATTCACTATTGACCTTAGCCTAGGACTAAAGATTTATGGAAAATTTAATTAGTTTATGGGCTAGCTCGGGCCTAGCGCAGTTTTCAATAGGACAGGCTGTTATGATGATAGTCGGTTTAGGACTGCTGTTTTTGGCTATTAATAAAGGCTTTGAGCCGCTCTTATTGGTGCCCATTGGCTTTGGTACTATTCTGGCTAATATCCCTGGTGCTGGCTTTGATGCGGCTCCTGTTTATGATTCCCTTGGTCAACTAGAGAGCCCCGGCGGATTGCTGTATTACATCTACCATGCTGGAATTGAGACCGGACTCTTTCCTCTAGTGATATTTATGGGTGTGGGGGCTATGACTGACTTTGGCCCACTTCTGGCTAACCCTAAAACACTGCTTCTCGGAGCGGCTGCACAGGTCGGTATTTTTTCCACTGTATTAGGTGCAGTAACCCTCAGCCACTTTGGTATACTGGATTTTTCAGTCCGTGACGCTGCTTCTATTGGTATTATCGGCGGTGCCGATGGCCCCACAGCCATCTTTGTTACCAGTAAATTAGCACCAGATCTGCTTGGGGCAATTGCGGTTGCGGCCTATTCCTATATGGCTTTGGTGCCCATAATTCAGCCACCCATTATGAAGGCCTTGACCACGCCTGCTGAACGACAGATTACAATGCAACAGTTGCGCCCAGTTACCAAGGCAGAGCGTATTGTATTCCCTTTATCACTACTGGTGTTGGTGGCTATGTTATTGCCCGATGCAGCACCACTGCTCGGTATGTTCTGTTTTGGTAATTTGATGCGAGAATGTGGTGTCGTAGCTCGTCTTACCGATACTACTCAAAATGCACTGATTAATATTGTGACTATTTTCCTAGGTTTAGGTGTGGGTTCAAAAATGAGTGCTGAAAAGTTCCTCAATCCTGAAACCATGGGTATTCTTGGCTTAGGTGCAGTTGCATTCTGTATTGGTACTGCCTCTGGTGTCCTTATGGCAAAGTTGATGAATGCTCTCTCAACTAATAAAGTCAATCCACTTATAGGAGCCGCTGGTGTTTCAGCGGTACCCATGGCGGCCCGTGTTGCCAATAAGGTTGGGTTGGATGCCAATCCACAAAACTTCTTGCTAATGCATGCTATGGGTCCAAATGGTGCTGGTGTGATTGGTTCAGCTGTTGCTGCAGGGGTAATGATTAATCTAGTTAGTGGTATGTAATGGGTCCAGTTGAGGCATCAATCAGAAGTAAACTCGAGGTAGAGTTTTCTCCTGCACACTTAGAAGTCATTAACGAGAGTTTTATGCATTCAGTGCCAGAGGGCTCGGAAAGCCACTTTAAGCTGGTAATTGTTGCAGATCAATTTGATACCAAGAGGGCTGTTCAGCGTCATCAAATGGTCTATCAAGTTCTAAAAGAGCCATTACAACAAACAGTACATGCATTGGCTGTGCACACCTATACGCCCACTGAGTGGGCCTCAAGAGAAGATGCTCCTGAATCACCAAGTTGCCTTGGCGGTAGTAAGTAAACTTTATAATCGCTAGCTAATAGCTCTTAAAACTAAATAGGCTAACTTTACCTTATAGTTTTAAGGAAGCTTGCCTTTTTTACTGCAAAATTTTGCTTTATGCATTTCTTTTAATCATAAAATCCTGAGTGACAGCCTTTACTTAGCTAAAAAGTAAAAATTTAAGTACAGCGATTTTGAGCTTTGTAATATTGTTTGCTTGCAAATTCTAATTTTTGGTCTATATCAACATTGGTAGTGACACATTTAAAAACAATAATAGTCACCCCTTTGATATGGAATCTTTTAGCGTTATCCCTTGGTTTTACCGCAATAGTAGACAGCTATTCTGGATGTTGCAGATACTTGGATGGATAGTATTTGGCATAGCAGAGTTCTCAATTCGAGCTGTTCTTGAAACATCATTAAATCTTGCCATTGCGGCTGAGTCATCCAAGCATGCTTTTATCGGAATGATAATTTCATTGCTATTAAAGGTATTGTTTAGCTATCTTTGGAAGCATGATTTGGTGGTTAGACTTCTGGCTGCAATTATTGGCATTATAATTTGTGCTCTATTATGGAATTTCTTGGTAGTAAGTACCGATCTCACAGCGCTCAGTTCTTGGAAACACATGCCTTATTTTTGGTTGGCTGTGGGTGTCTTAATTTATAGTTATTGGGCGTTTTTGTACCATATTATTAAGTATTACCAGATATCTATGGGCCATCGTCAGATTCTTCAACAAATAGCCTCGGATAATGAGCATGAGCAACTCAGACGCTCTCAAGCAGAAAATATGGCGCGTGAGGCACAGCTAAAGATGTTGCGTTATCAGCTTAATCCACATTTTCTTTTTAATACCCTCAACGCTATATCGGCTCTGGTACAAATCAAGCAGTCCACCAAGGCCAACAGTATGATTGTTCAATTAAGTCAATTTTTACGCTACTCTCTAGATAACGACCCCATTCAACGGGTGAGTTTGCAACAGGAGCTAGATGCGCTAAAACTCTATCTTAATATTGAGCAGACGCGGTTTGGCGATCGCTTAACACTTAACTTCGATATCGATCCAGAATGTGATCCTATTCCCATACCTAGCCTTATTCTGCAACCATTGGTTGAAAATGCTATCAAGCATGGCATTGCACCCAGTGAGACGGGGGGTACGTTGAGTGTTCGAGCTAGGCTAGATGGTGCTTTTATGATTATTGAGATTGTCGATACGGGCCCTGGTGCTACAAAAACCAATGTGGCTACAAATAGGCAAACATCCTCTGGTGTTGGTTTAAGAAACACCAGAGACAGATTGCAGGCGTTTTATGGCGACAGCTATGAATTTAACCTGGAAAGTGCGGTGGACGGTGGTTTTAGAGT
>CAXRJI010000046.1:0-9518 GCA_964231105.1 Porticoccaceae bacterium | reverse complement strand
TGCTGCTGTCTATGCCTGTTTAGCTGTTGCTTTGATGCAGATACTTATTTATGGCATCGGTGGGTTTATTAACTTGGCAAATCCGAGTATCTCACCCTCTGAGACTGTAATGATATGGGCAGCTAAAAATTTAGTTCCCAGCTTATTGGGAGCACTATTGCTAGCAGGTATTATGGCCGCTGGCTTGTCTTCTGCATCCACTTTCCTGTCTCTTATTGGGTTTAGTGTGAGTAATGATATGTCGTCATCAAAGCAAAAGTTAACTCTTAAATCTTCTCGTATTGCCATGCTCTTGACCTGTGCGATTGTGCTATTGCTGAGTTTTGTCTTTCCGCCTAATGTTTTTTGGTTAATGTTATTTATTGGGACTGTTTTCGCCTCTTCCTGGGGCCCAGTAGGCTTTATGAGTATATGGAGTAAGTCTATTACTGCTGATGCGGCTTTTTGGGGAATTATCAGTGGTTTCTTTGGCAATGTGATACCGGCGGCACTTGATTATGTGGGGTTAGTTCAGCTCCCCAGTTACTTTAATCCAGCTCTAATTGGTGCGCTTTTGAGTTTTGTTGTTATTTTAGTTTTATCCAAGAGGGGTAATGTTAGTGAGCAAGAGCGTGAGTACCGTAAAAAAATACACAGAACACCTTATGCTGACGCAAATTTGAGCAAGACAAAGGTAACACTTTGGGCGCCGGCTATGTTAATTATTTACGGCTGTGTGATGCCGGTGCTTTTGATTAATTATTATGTGATTCCTTACCAAGCTGGCACAGGAGAGTTATTGGCTAATGGCTCTGTTGATCTAACAACCGGAGAGTCTATCCTCGCCTTGATGACAGCGCCGGTTTATATCATTTTGGGTCTGATTGTCTGGTGGGTGGTGCGCAAAAGATACAAGCCTCAATCGTAATCACAGGACTTTAGTAATTAACTGTCAATCAAAAGTCTGTTAATCCTTAGCATTTTTATTTTGCTTTATAAAAAAGGATTGAACTGCAAACGATAATCCCATGCCAAGCACTAGAATCAGGATAGTCATAAGATCTCGATAACGGGTCTCCGTATCCCAGATGTCGTTTTTTTCAAGATAGTACAACAGGTACATTGCAACAATCCATGGAGTTGCTGCTAAAGCATATTTCAACCATAGTAATAATTTGCTGTGTTTTACAGTAACCATCTGGCAATTCTTATGTTAGTTCAGGTTGCAAAAATGCTAGCATAAACATATAGGTAAACAAACCTAGGTTGTAGGCCAGTAAATTGTCCCCTATAGGGGTGGTGGTGGATAAAGTCTTATTGTTGAGACACTCAAAATAATCACTAACAATTAGAGGCATAAGATGATCCTTGATTTTGCACAACTTCTGAAACATAAACTGGTAAATGCCTGGGGATTATTTTTGCTTTTATCGGTACCCATGTGCTTTTTCAATGTTCTGGAAATGCTTGATGCCGATATTTCCACACCTGAGGGTGTATCCCATATGATTGGTTACTCTGTGCGCTGGGCTATACCCTTTATATATTTGGTGGTGGCTGCTTCATCAGTCAGGTATTTATTTTCGGGCCCATTTCCAATCTGGTGGATGAAAAATCGTAAATATATTGGGCTTGTGTTCGCAGTTGCTATGGCCTGGCAGGCACTGTTTATTTTTATGCTATCGACTGTTTACCGTGATTATTACTTTGAACAGGTTTTTTATTTTAGAGATGAGCTTGAGGGCAGTGTTGGCTATATATTTCTGGTTGCTATGGTTATCACATCTTTTCAATTTGCCCGCAAAAAACTCAATCAAGCACAGTGGAAGTTAATTCAAAAGGGGGGTGTATACTTTCTTTGGGCTTATGCATTTAGTGTCTATTGGTGGAATCTGTTCTATTACCCCTATTTTGAGGGATTCTATTACCCAGAGACCCATGACTATATATTTTATTGGGCTGGGTTTATTGTTTTTGTCGCACGAATAATAGCTTGGGGCAAGATGCGTCAACAGGCCGTTGATGCTGATATATCAAAACAGCAGGCTTCACGTTTTACGAAATTGTTGGGTGGACTAATTGTTTTATTGGGATTGCTTGCTTCAGCCACTGGCCACTTATGGTTTGAGTCTGTTTCCAACGTAGTATCTGGACCATTATGGTCACAGGAAATTACCCTATGGCTACCTTTCTGGCCATTTGAACCATTTATGTCTTTGTTGATTATTGGTTTTGGTACGATGCTTTTTACCAGCAGTCGAACCAAACAGGGTATTACAGCTACTGCCACATAGCACCTATAAGTTCTATTCGTAACTATTTGTTGGCGCTATAAATTTGATTGAGCCAGCCTAATAGATCATTGTAAACAGTCTTTCTGTTTACTTCATTGAGCATTTCATGTCGCCCATTTGGATACAACTGCATATCAACTTGTGCAATATTAAGTTTTAAAAGTTTGTCTTTTAGGGCTTTGACTGCTGACCCTGCATTTCCTACTGGGTCCAAAGCACCGGAAAAGAGGTAAATAGGTAGATTTTTAGGCAGTGAGCGTAATTGGCGCTGACTAAAGATATTGACTAGCCCGCGTAAAAAATCCAACCATGATTGGGTACTGATGGCACCACCGCACCATGGATCATTAATATATTTATCTACCATATCAGGATCACTTGAAATCCAATCCTTTTCTGTCCTTACAGGTTTAAATTGTCGATTAAAGTGACCTATGGACAGATGTTCCAAAACTGGACTGGATTTGTCCTTGCCGAGCCTTAAACGCTCGATCAATGCAATTAAGCCTGCAAATCTAGATAAAGTGGGAGCGGAATAACCAGATCCTGATAGAACTAGACCACGCAGTTGAGTTGCTCCCTTTTTATTTAGCAGATAAGAAAATTTTTGACAAAAATCTAGGGCCATATATGAACCCATGCTGTGACCCAAAATAATCAGGGGCGCTGACTGTTGTTTAGCTAAATGAGTGATAAGTTGTCTCTGATCATCAATCAACTTATTCCAGCCATTTTTGTCTGCAAAATGATACAGACTATTTGCTTTACTGCCTGTCACCCCATGACCGCGATGATCATCAGCGGTAACGCTTATATCATGCTTATTTAGAAACTTTGCTAATGATTTATAGCGTTCACTGTGCTCCGCCATGCCATGCATAATATGTACCCAAAGCTTGGGGTTTTCTGCTTGCCAGTTAAAGTAATAATGATCTGCTTTAATATCAGTAAAAGGCACTTTGCATAGATTGGGTGTCTGCATGACTTTCTCCAAAAACTTTGCCCTGTTTTCTCTATGTTTTAGTTATCAGCTATACCACAATGCTCTATCAATATTATCCCACAAAACTTCTTGCAAGCCTTAGATGTAAGCAGTTTGGATTTTATTGGAGATATAAAAAAGGGCGACTAAAAAGTCGCCCTTTGATTTGCCTGTTATAGCTTAGAAGTTACCGCGAAGGGTTAAGCCATAAGTGCGAGGCGGGTTGGGGTAGCCGCTAAAGCTTCCAGGTGCCGCCGTTGTTGGGAATGCAGAGATCAGTGACTCATGATCTGTAAGGTTACGACCCCACAGCATTAGTTCAAGACCACTGGGTTCATGATTTAACCCAAGACTTAGATTTACATTCTTAGAGCTTCTGCTAGCAAGTTCAACAGGAACGTTGTCCACTAGGGGAACCTCTGTCTCATAAACATACTCAAGACGTAGGAAGCCGGAAGTAGCATCATTCATATTGAACGAGTACGTCGCATTCGCATTAATGCTCCAGTCATGAACACCAGCAGGTGTTTCGCCTGACAGGTCTCTAACACCAAGGGACTCACCGTCTGCATCTGTATCACAGGCCAAGTCCGCAAAGGTTTCGCCAATGTTTAAGGTGTCACAAGAACCATTGACAAAAGACTTATACTCAGCGTCGATCTTAACAGCAGATAGACCTACCATAAGATTTTCACTAAGAGCAGTCATTGAGTCGATTTCAAGACCTTGATGCTGTTGATCACCTGCATTCACTAGGCTGAAACCGTTACCAGTAAAGGTGTTAGATTGGAAGCCTTCAATATTTTGCTTAAAGAAAGCTACATTGATATAGCCTAGATCATGAGAGTGTTTTAGACCAAACTCAAAGTTTTCTGACTGCTCAGGATCTGCAGCTCGGCCAATTGTTGCGTTGTTAGCATTAACTGACAGGTTAACAGAGGTAGGCTTGAAACCTGTTGAGTGAGACACATAGGCTTTAGTGCTGTCATTCACATCATAGGTTAGACGCAATGTATGTGTTGTATCACTAGATTCCCAAACACCACTCTCATCCGCATTAGGATAGTTTACAAAGGGTGGGAAGAACTGAACCCCAGACAGCTCTGAAGGCAGAGGCAGCGTAGAGAACAGATCATCAACAGTCACATCAGCAACAACAACTTTTTCGTCATCGGTATAGTTTAAACCAATGGTTGCCAATAAACGGTCAGTTAATGGAACGTCAACATTAGCAAAAACAGAGAATGTTTCTGATGCCATATCAAAGTTTTCACCCGTTGAACCACTGTTAGGTACAAAGAATCCAGCCGCCATTTGCGTACTAGTTGCCTGACCAAATCCAGTCAAGGCCGCATCAACTCCTGCTTGACCATCTGTAGCCAATAGAGTTCCAACAGCTACTGTAGCATCTGCTTCAGACATACCGCCTAATTGATAGGCGCCGACAAGGGTAGCCTGAGCTACAAGTTCAGCAACACCTAATAAGCTGGTGTCTTCCGCAGAGAGAAGGAAGTTAACATAGTCCTCAATCTCATCACCGTATCTAACTGTACGAAGAGACTTGGTATCTTCATCCGCATAGAATGCACCCACAGTCCATTGCAAATCTGAATCACCGTTTGATGTTAGACGAATTTCCTGAGTAAGGGTCTGGAAATCGTAATTAACAAGGTTTTCGTTAATTAGCTTGGCTGCGCTAAAGTCAGCGTCAAAATTTGATTCCAGAGTAGTTTCACGATCGGCAGTGATCGAGGTCAGTGTTGCAAAACCTAAATCATATTCAACATGAAGAGAAACACCGCTATTTTCCACTTTGTTATAGGGAGCATAGTTCATGTATGACTCACGTTCCCAAGGATCTGCGTTAGTAACACCGCGCGTGGTATCACCTTGCGCAAGGGCGCCAAGGGCGATAGCATCTTGCACTAAGCCTGCTTCACCTTTTCTGAGCTGACCTGCAGTACAGCACATTTCATCAATTTCATCTTGGTCAACAGTAAAACGAACAGACAGGTTGTCGGAGGCTTCCCACAGAAGTTGTCCCCGAACAGCTTGTCTATCTCGAGTGTTTACACCGCTGTTATCCGAAAGATTAGTTGCAAAGCCATCCATTTGGTTAGAGCTAGCTGATAGACGGTAGGACAAACTATCAGTTAAGGGACCCGTTAAAGTACCTTTAACGATATTTGCACCATAATTACCAACTGTAGCTTCTACTAAACCACTGAACTCATCTTCAGGCGCTTTAGTTGTAATGCTGATCACACCCGCAGATGCGTTTTTACCAAATAAGGTTGACTGTGGTCCGCTAAGTACCTCAACTCTTTCAATGGTTGCTAAATCTGAAAGTGAAGAGGACGAACGCGAGCGAGGCACACCATCAATTAGAACTAAAACAGCAGGTTCAATACCTGGGTTGTTAGCGCCGTTACCAAAGCCGCGGATCACAAAGTTAGTTTGAGCAGAGCTTTGGAGTTGGTTAACTCGAAGGGATGGCACTGCAGTTTGTAAGTCAATCAAATCAACAATACTTGATTGCTGAATTGTTTCACCGCTGGTAACAGAAACAGATAGCGGAACTTCTTGAAGTGTCTGCTCTCTCTTATTGGCTGTTACAACGATCTCATCGATTTGCGCTTGTGCAGCCCCAACGGACAACAAGCTAGCCAGCGTCACGGAGACGCTCAATTTTTTATGTTTGAACATATTTAACCCCTAGTTTTAATAATATTATCTCTCTAGTCGCAGTTATGATTGCGATCTAGTTATTTAGAGAAGTGCCATTAAGTTAGTATTCTTTGAGATAACAACAACTCTAGAACCTAACTTTAGCACTGATTCAGCTACAATCAAGTGTTTTAATATGTTTCTTTTTACTTTGGGGGTAAAAAAATTAACCTTAAAAATGCCAGTAAAAACAACCTAACTGGGGCGTAAACGATTGATATTGTCTAAATTACCATTGATATGGGGTAGTGCTAGTAGTCTAGGGTCCATCACTTTGAACCAAAGAGGGGGCAGATAAGCTAATAAGTACATACCAAAATACCCATTAGGTAATTGTGGGATATCGTCAAAATTGCGCAAACTTTGATAGCGACGAGTAGGATTAGCGTGGTGATCAGAATGTCGCTGAAGGTGGAACAGCGCAAGGTTACTAAGGATAAAATTGGCATTCCATGAGTGATGGGCCTTGCAGCGTTCATAGCGGCCATTGGCTAATTTTTTCCTTAAAAGGCCGTAGTGCTCAATATAGTTGGCCGATGTCAGTTGAAACCAAGCCCATACATTATGAATCACCAAGAATGGCACCATTATCCAACCGAATAGATAAATTAACGTCCCCTGAAGAACAGCACTGATAGCATAGGATTGAAGAATATCATTGTGTGGAGACCAAAAAGACTTGCCCTGTTTATTTAGCCTTGCCTTTTCCAATTTTATACCGCGCATAAAAGTGCCTGATATTTCCCGAACCGCAAATGCATAAATAGTCTCACCCATTCTTGAACTGGCAGGATCTTCAGGGGTGGCAACTAGTGAGTGATGACCATGGTTATGCTCAACGCAAAAATGGCCATAGGCGGGGACTGCCAAGACGATTTTGGCTAGGGTTTTCTCAATGCGTGTGTTTTTGTGACCTAATTCATGTGCAGTGTTAATGCCCAGTCCACTATAACCACCAGCGATTATCGCCATGGCTAAAACTATCCATGGACTTAGCTCATAGGTGCCAACAACCCAGGCAGTTACAATCAACACTACATAATGAAGGGGAACAGTAATATAGGTTAGTAGCCGGTAATACTTGTCATTTTCAAGTTGGGGAACTAACTCCTCAGGAGGATTGTTATGATCTTCACCGATAAGCCAGTCCAAAATAGGGATAATTATATAGTTTATGATTAGAGGTATAAGCAAATACCATTGGGTTCCCGTTAACATAAAAGCGCCAATACCTGCTAAGGGGTAAATTGGCATTAATGTGGAATTCAGCCACAGAAGGCGTTTGCGATCTTTATAGCGGATAGCTCCTTTCTCAGGATCATTGATTGTGTAAGTGACCATATATTTTTCCCCGTTGCTCTCTATCATTTACTGCTAGCATACAAAATTATGATTCACATGCTGGTATCATTTTGTGTCAAATAAGGTATCATTTTATGTTAAATGACGTATCATTTTATGTCAGCAAAAGGTTTTGATAGTTTTGGAGTAAGGATTCTATGCTTGATTCAATTGTGCCAATCCTTGTGGATATTTTAGAAACTGAGGGAAAGAGTCAGCAGCTTCTGTTTGAAGGTACTGGGATTAATTATCAGTCTAATGAGTTGCTGCCAGCCCTTACCTCTGGGCAAATAGATATTATCTGTGCCAATGCGATAAAGCTAAGTGATGACACTTTTCTGGGTATCAATGCTGGAATAAAGCTCGATGTATTATCGCTAGGGATGATAGGTTATGCCCTGATGAGTAGCGCTAAAGTTATGGATAGCCTAAAGCTACTTATCAAGTACAGCAAAATGTTACTACCTAGCGTAGAAATGTCTGTCACCAACTATAAGCAGTTCTTGGTGCTGGAAGCAAAAGCCCCACAGTTGCCAAGATCCCTAGAGCAGTTTTATATAGATTCACTGTTTACGTCATCTATCAATAACTTACATATGCTTACGGGCCATTATCAAACTAACTCACGTATTGAATTGCCCTATGAACAACCCATAGATTGTTTATTGCATAAGCAAGTTTTTGGCTCAAATATTCAATTTAATGCCAGCAGATACGCTGTCTCTCTTGACCGTGAAACACTTCAAATGCCATTAAGCTCCTCGAATTCAGCGTCAGAGGCTATTTTTCGTCGTGAATGTGATCGTTTAATGCTTTCAGATGCCAAACTGGGTATTTTTAGCGAGAAAGTAAAGCAAATATTGTTCTCAGCGCGCCTTGACTTTCCAACCTGTGCAACAGTGGCTGAGCGTTTGTATATGAGTGAAAGCACACTGCAGAGGCGTCTAGCTGCGGAGGGAGTGCGCTATCAAGAATTATTAGACCAGGTTCGCTACAAACTTGCGGTTGAATACCTGCAAAAAACTAGGTTGCCAATCTCTGAAATTTCTTTATTGCTGGGCTACAGTAATCCTGCAAACTTCCGGCGAACGTTTAAGCGTTGGTCGGGTTTAAGGCCCGCGCAAATAAGAGAAAATGAGAAAGCCCATAGGTGAGTTTTTTGTCCCAATTAGAGCTAGCATTATCATGTTCTAGTTAGTCTAGGCAGAGAACAGAAGCGTAGTTATAGATTAAATATTGCGTATTCCTAAAAACGTTATGTGTACGCTGTCATTTGTCAGGACATTTGGGAGTTTCCAATGGTTGTAAGGTTCTTTTATTGCAGTATTTTTTTGGCTACAACAATAAGTTTTTTTGCGAGTGCTGAGACCATGCTAGTCGATGATTTTTCGAAAAATCCTGAGTCGCGGTGGCAATATGTTAGCGATCAAGTTATGGGGGGTATTTCTGAGGGTGCGGTTACCTACAATAACCAAGCAGATCAAGCAGACGAGGCCTATGCGGCGCTAGAAGGTCAAGTTAGCACTGAGAATAATGGTGGGTTTATACAAATTCGCACAGATGTAGAGCGTCAGGCGGTCGAGGCGGCACAGGGTGTGTTTATCCGCGCTAAGGGAAATAATCAGCGCTACTACATACATATTCGAACTAGTGGCACTGTTTTGCCCTGGCAGTATTACCAAGCCAGTTTTGATGTTACCGAGACTTGGCAAGAATTTAAGCTACCCCTCGAATCGTTTGCACCCTCTGGCAATTGGCTGCGAAAGGTGATTAAGCCGCGAAGTATTCGCAGTATCGGCATTGTTGCCTTTGGTCGTGATCACCAGGCTAGTGTAGAGATCGCTGAAATAGGATTTTTCTGATCTAAAATCTATTTTTTGCGCTTTTCCATAGCGGCTAATTGCTCGGCACTGGCTGGCTTCTGGTACTGATCTTTCCATTTGTCGTAGGGCATGCCATAAACAACGTTTCGTGCCTGTTCATAATCAATATCAACGCCTCTTTGTTGCGCCTCAGATGCATACCATTTGCTGATACAGTTGCGGCAGAAGTTGGCCAGAATCATTAAATCAATATTTTGAACATCTTTATTATTATCAAGGTGGTCTAAGAGCCGCCTAAATGTTGCGGCTTCTATTTCAGTTGTTTGGGAATCAGTCATTTCAGTCGTCTCAGTCATCATGATTGTTTAAATA
>CAXRJI010000045.1:0-3281 GCA_964231105.1 Porticoccaceae bacterium | reverse complement strand
ACTGCGATCGATATAATCTTGCAAGTTAAGATTTTTGTCATAGAAATATGAGGTCGGTTGTTGAACCTCACCAATAACAGAAACTTCCTGACGGTATTTAGGCACATGAAGAGCATCGCCATTTTCCAAAATGACATCTTCGGCACGGCCACTGACTATCTCAAGCAGAGGTATAACTAACCGTCCAACAGCCTCCGTAGAGTCCAAGTCATCAATAGCCTGTTCACGTAATTTTTGCTGCTCGGCAGTAACCTTGCTGTCTTCAGTATTAGAGTCTTCAATTTGCTCAGCCACTATTTGCTGCTCCAAAAGCTCTTTGAGTCGAGCAAGTTCTTTTTCTTCTCTAGATTTTAAACTCTCTCGCGTAAATGCCGCAGCTTCTACGTGTGCAATTTCAGTAAAACCACCTGCTCGCTCAATAACGGAACTAAGGGTTTCTCCCCGATTTAATGGGTACTCTCCGGGGAACATTACTTCACCAGTTAGCACAATAGTTTCTTTATCTCGATAATCAGGCGTTGTTTTAAATAAAGCTCTATCTAGCGCATTCAATGCAAAACTGGCTATGCTTTCAGCAGAGAGATTGACCGAGATTGTTTCAGTAGTAGCCCTTTCTGGACTGGAGAGATCAGTTCTTGAAACTTCTGTGGTAGTTTGAAATGCACCCTCTGTAAGTCCGCCAGCTGCACTTATCATATCTGCCAATTTCATATCGGGAATCAAAGGATAGTCACCGGGAAATCTAACTTGTCCCTGAGCCGATACAATTTGTGGCGAAACGCCTAATTTTGCCTGACGCGTTAATTGCTCAAGAATAGGCTCTAGAACTTCAGTACGCTCTTCATAGGCAGAGAAAAAGAGCAATTTATCACGCGCCATTAATTCCACATTTGCATTGTTTTGATCTCTATGCAATAGAGACTTCAAGTCCAAATTTAAAACCTCTATATCAGAGCCACCCCTAGTTTCTCGAACCAATAAGGCATAATTTAAATCAATATCTGGGGGAAACTGATCATAACCGCTGATAACATCGCCAACACGCATGCCCTCTCGCCATGCAAAGTCGCCAGGATGGTTGATATAGCCCTCAAGTGAGACTATATTCTTTTTTAAATCAGTGACCGCATCTATCATCAGGTGATCGCCATCAATAATACGCAATCGTCGATCGTTTGACTGACTCAGGTTTACATCTACCACGGTCATAAAGCCATCACTGTTGATGCGCTCAATTCTAGCGCTTTGCCCAAAGGCTCTTGGCCCTAAACCACCTGCTAATTCAATTAGATTTTGAACCGACGTTTTTCCTTTGAGTTCATAAATTGCAGGCCGAAGCACCTGACCATCAATGGATACAAGGTCTCCTACAGTAGGAATATAGATAACATCGCCAGATTGCAGGCGAACATCAGCGCTCATATCCCCCTTAAGCAATAATTGATAAAGATCAAGTGTGCTTATGGTCTTGCCCGCTCGCTTAAGCTGAATATTTCGTAATGATGCAATATCTGTAACTCCACCTGCACTGATCAATCCATGACTGATAGTAGCCAATGAAGAAACCGTATAAGCACCGGGCCTGTAGGCTTCACCCAACACAAATATCTGCATGGAGCGCAAAGTGCCCATACTAATACTGACCTGTGTACCAATTACCTGTGCCGCTACCCTCGACTTAAGCATCTCTTTTGCTTCGCCAAAGGACAGCCCAGCCAGCACCAGCGGCCCAAGCTCAGGAAAATCAACAACCCCATCACGATTAATACTAAGGGTAAACGATTCATTTAACTTGCCATAAAAAAGGATTTCCAGCTCATCCCCGGGACCTAATAAATAATCAGTGGATACTGGGATATTGGGTGGGGCAACAAAGCTAGTGGGTATATTGGCAAACAAATCATAACCAAATGGCTTCAGTTCTTCATCTTCAGTACTTGCATCCTCTTCGAACTCCAACTCTAGATCAAACTCTAGATTGGGATCGAGTTCAATGCCATATTTCTCTGATAGTTCCAGTAACTCAGTTCTTTTATCTTTATCGGCATCTGATAGATCAGCATCACCTCGAAGCAGTGATGAGATAGTTCTGCGTGGCGTCAATTGAGTTGTCTCAGACTGTTCATCTGCACCTAGGCCGGCCATATCAACCGACTCTAAACTACTACAAAGTTTATCAAGATCATACCCAGCCGCTTTGGCCATAACTCGATTGCTCGGAGTCAGTCCACTACAAAAGGCCTTGGCCTCGCTTAAAGATTGATTTATGTCTTGAGAGATAACAATCTGGGCGCAAAACAGGCTCAAAAACACCAAAACCAATGCACTTAATAATTTAATTTTTTTAAACGCCATAACACTAACCCTAATCTTCAAAACTTTTATAAGCTAGGCGATAACTTTATCAACCCAAAGCCCTGTAACCTCAAGGCAAAACACTTAAAAAAGGATATAAATGTGGTTTGCCGACTTGTTTCTAAACTTATTATTCAAATGTAACATGAATTAATAAGCGATTGCCCTTTAACAGAGAACAAAACAAATAATTTCTGCAGTTCTAAAACAAATTGTATTGCAATGTAATATCGAATCTTAATTTGTCAGTCTGCCTACCATACTCATCAATAAGACGATCATAATATTCGCCGCCCACTTGAATATCACCCCAATTAAAAGAGCGCTGCCATTGCGCGAAGTAATGACTAAAGTCACTGCCTTGCTGAGTGATACTATGTTTAGATGCTGAACCATCAATACTATCGATATTTATATCACCGGAACTATAACGAAACTCAAGACCATCACCATTGCTTAAATACCCAGAAAAGCCCAGACTTGTAACTTTAGAATCATTATCCCAAGTAGCGCCAATTGCTCTTCCACCATAGCGGTAGCCCGTTTGATAAATATGGTGGTTATAGGTGTAATTGTATCGAGAATTTTGCGTGACCGTGGTGGTATTGTCATACTCTAAAAAGAGCGTACCACTTAATCCAAGACCCTGCACATAATGCTTAGCACCCCATTGACGCGAGCTTCGTGAGGGCAAATAGCCTGATTCGTCCTCTCCTACTGTTTGAAAATAGAGACTGGCATCGATAACAGGTAGATTCCAACTGATATCTATAGCGCCTAATTGGTTGCCAGGCTCATCATCTCTACAAATAAGGGTGTCACAATTATCAGAACTGCCGCTAAGCAATTTAATAAAGTTATCTAAACTTTGAGGCCTGCCATCACCGCCCCATTGGGCTGTACGACGCAAATTTATCTCCACATTA
>CAXRJI010000044.1:0-4248 GCA_964231105.1 Porticoccaceae bacterium | reverse complement strand
AGCTGACTATTTACCACAGGGACTTCTAAAAAAAGAGGCCTCTAACAAAAAAGAGCTTTAGGCTTTGGATAAAAACCCATTACTGCGTTTGACCTAGACCACCAGCGCTGAGCATAACGAAGTCAGTGTCATCATCGTTGTATTCATATATTAATAGGCTAAAACCAATTTCATCAGCATTGGGACCATAAAAATGGCCTTTTACTGTGCCAGTCGCAGTTCTTACACCCGTATTGCTTACACTGATATCGGCACCCATACCCGAGTGGGCGTGACAATAGTAATAAAGTGTTGTGGGTGTTTCTGATGTAATCTCAATTGTGGTAACACCATTCGAGGTTGTGACGCCCGATGTGTAGGCACTGCCGCCGTTATGGGTTCCATCGTCTGTGGTAGAGAATCTTAATGGATGAGCTCCGGCATGATTAAAGGTATAGGTAACACCTAGAACCATTGTCAGTGATTTTTTCTGAACACCATCAATAACGTAAACATTGCCGTCGCCGTTAGCATTGGCCTCGATACTCACTTCAATAGTTTCCGCTGTTGATTCGTAGTTAGACAAGATAGCATCTGCTGTAAAAGTATTACCCGAAATAGTGCCATTTTGTAAGTTAAGGATTTGACCAGAGACCGATGTAATTAAATCATAGGTGGTCTCACCTGCTGAAAAATTGGTATAGGGAATAAAAGTTCTATAGTCAATTGAGCCGCTAACAGTATTGTTAGTGAAATCAAATTCCAAGCTGCCCTGCCCATCTGTTAAAACCTGATCCCCATGAGGGTTTCCATCTGCTGCAGTTGCTTCATAGTAGAAACCTAGGGAATACAGTTCCTTTGAAATGGATCCACTTGAGGGCATATCATCAGCTTGGGTGAACTCGCCCATGGAGGCTGTAAAGATATAATGTGATGGGTCATCATCCATATCCAGTGAAAATAGGGATACATAATCAATGCCAAGTGATGCATTGTAAGCAGATAGTGTTCTAAATCCTTCTGCTGTATTGTCAGCATCGCTAGCAGAGATTACTCCATAAGCGGCAGTTCCTGCATCATCGGGCACATAAAGAGGATTTTCAGTGGAATGCCAGTTGCTCGATACCAAATTATAATCAAAAGAATCACCATTAGCGGTTGACCCTGAAAATCCAATTTCAAAGCTAGTATCCGAGGATTCAAATGCGGAAACTGTCAGCTGATTGTTGGCATCACCTGAATAATCAAAATCCGAGAGAAAGCCGTTGCCTTCGAATATACCTTGGGTAATAACCGCCATGGCCGCTGCATCCCAATTTTTGTTAGTGACACTATCCGAGAGTTTATCGTACTGAAAAACCTGCAATGAGGCTGATGCTGAATCACTTCCCCCATCACCTGAACAAGTGATTTCAAATGTCAAAGAACCCGCTGTATCGGGCGTAACTGTTGCAGATCCACTTGTGTTGTTGCTTGTAGTCCAAGCGTTTGTTGCCGAACAACTACTTGCGTTTGTTGAGGACCAACTAATTGTAATACTTTCACCTACATAGCCCTTATCACTGCTAAGGCTAACACTCGATGTAACTGCAGATGATGGCGGAGTGTAGGGATCTGGACCTCCGCCATCAGTTGAACCTCCACCACCACCGCCACAGGAAGCAATTAAAAAGGGGAAAAGAATAGAACCTGTAAACCTAAGAGTGTATTTTGTAATCACGGTCAAACTCCTCAATTGACGCTTTTAAGCGCCATTAGAATGGGGTTTCAACTGTATTTATAACTATTACAATCTAATATCTTTGGCAGAGAAACCCACTATTAATTTGTAACCACAATAACTAACTACGGAATGATAGGGTTTGAGGTTTGATTTAATTACGTCTGTTGACGTCAAGGCTTACCTCACAGAACTAAAGACTGCGCTGATAGGTATTTTGAAACTCATCCTGAATTATCTGCGCTTGGCCATTCGATGGAAGAATTAAGTCCTCTTTTAGAGTATCAATTCTAAATGACCAGCCACTGGGTAGGCTTAACTTTGAACCCAGTTGATCTAGCTGATCGATTGTCTGATTCCTATCAATCGCTCGTGTAGCCGACTGCATGGTGTACACCTTACCGCTGGGATCAATCAAGCGGTAAACCTTGGTATTGGCAAAATAGGTGTAAATTGTGTCTCGGTTAACTGTCTTGGGCTTGTAGGGTTTTCTGGATATTGCATCCAAAACTGAAATTGTCACAAAACCGGGAACCAAAAATTCATGGTTATCTAACGTACGTCTGGGCGCTATTTTTGTTCCCTCGATTTTATCAAGCACCCAATAGCGATAGCCATTGGGGATAACAAGGGTTGATCCAGTGCTCTTTTTGATGGCATCAAAATCTAATGCACTAAACTCATTATCAGACAGCACATTATTCAGATCATTGTAGATAATGACTTTAAAGTTGAACCAAGAGCGATAAGCTAACAAGACTTCGTTGTAGGGTATAGGCCTTCTACTAAAACCACGCAGAGTATCAGTTTGCTGTAACTCAGGATAAGGGATCCTGCTATCCGGCACTCCCCTCAAGAGATAGACAAGACCAATTAGCAAAGTAAGCAGAGCTACAATATTGAAAATTTTTCTCATTCAAAATACTCCTGACCACAACTGGGCATCATTTTGGCTTTTCTTTGATAACCGGTAGTTTAGCGATTATGGATCAAAACAGGAGCCGTAGGCCACTTCCCATAGAAACCCATCGGGGTCAGAAAAATAGCCTGAATAACCACCCCAAGATGCTTTTTGAGCTGGCTTAGTAAGCTTGGCTCCGGCTTTTTGGGCGGTGGCGAGAATTTGATCAACTTGCGATGGGTTGGACACATTATAAGCAAGGGTAAAACCACGAAAACTGGAGCGATCTTCCACAACTGTTGCGTCAGCGGCTAATTTATTATGGGGATAAAGGGACAGCAAAAAGCCATTCATCTGGATAAAAATAATATGCTCAGAACTATCTGCAGTTGACTGCCAGCCAAGGCCATCAAGATAAAACCGTGCTGAGCGTTGTAAATCAGAAACACCCAGAGTAATTAACGTCACTCTCTGTTTCATAATTGAAATCCTAATCGTTTACATCAAAAGCTATCTCTGCATGATTTACCGCTTAACATCGCCTTAAATAAGTCTAACTGACCTTGGTCTAAATCACGACCTGCCCACCAAATCGCATGCTCTGTGATACCTCGTTGGACATCAATAACCAGTCCCCACATGGGAGTAATTTGATTGGGTATCATGGAGTATCGGGCATCAGTAACAAGGTTATTTTCAGCGTCAAAGCCCAAATAATCTTGGGAAAACCAGCGAAACCTTTCGATATCCTTTCTCTGTTGACTGTCTTTTGCAAGATTAGGCAGATGACGCTGATAGTCAAATGCCTTGATACTCTCTCCCGAACACCAGGTTATTGATTGAACAGCTCGAATCGCATCAACATAAAAAGCATCTTGATGCTGATAAATGGACTTCCATAAAATTAGATTACCAAATGATGGCTTAAGGGTTAGGCGCTCAGGGTTATGTCCTCGTGAGAGTGCTATCTGGTTAGCCACCTTTAATGCTCTATCATATTGAATAAATCCCAATGACAGATAAAAAATGATCCATCCAATAGCGAAAAAACTAAACAGCCGTTTTCTTGTTTTGATTGCAATCCCAAGGAAAACTAAAACTGGAATCGTAAACAAAGGATCGACAATAGATATATTATTCCAAGTAATTCGTTCATTGGAAAAGGGCCAAAAGAGTAACGTACCATAGGACGTACATGCATCTAGCAGACCATGGGTTGCATAACCCAAAAAACTGGCTAAATAGACGGTTTTAAAACCCATGGATTTTTTAAAAAAAGGGTGAAGGAAAACAGTAACAATCAGAGCGCCTAGGGGAATAAAGAGCAAAGAGTGGGTGAACTGCCGGTGGTATTCAAGAAAAAGGATAGGATCGGTTGATGAGCGAATTAGAATATCTAAATCAGGTGCCAACCCTGCAATAAAACCTATAACTGCAATTTTGAGAAGATTATTCTTATTGGCTGTGGATTGCGCAAAGGCTGCGCCAACTGTGCCCTGAGATATTGGATCCATAATGATTTACCAACTATCGCTATCATTGAATAGTTATGGACATTCTATCTCATCTTTTGTGTTGAGCAACGAAATCGACCAACGGTATAACCACGTCTGGATAAATGCTTTGTTTTGCGTGCCGTTACACGCTT
>CAXRJI010000043.1:0-6948 GCA_964231105.1 Porticoccaceae bacterium | reverse complement strand
CAGAATTAGCTAAAAAACTCATTATTGTGTGTCATTAGCAGCAACTTTTGCTGAAACATTATTTGTCTGTAACATTAACTGTCGCTACTTCAATACGATCGCCAATAATGATTTCAAACTCCCCAGGCTCAACAACGGACTTCATATGACGGTCCAGCAGGGCAAAATCTTTGTTGGCAATAGTAAAGTCCAAGGTCTGTTTTTCCCCTTGCTTTAGATGAATGCGCTTAAATGCCACCAGTTTTCTTACCGGCGTGGTCACAGAGCTGACCTTGTCATTGATATAAATCATCACCACTTCATCACCGTCCATAGCGCCAGTATTGGTTATATCAACACTTAGGCTAAGGCTATCATCGGTAGACATAGTCGCCGGTAAATTTAGATTGCTGTACTCAAAACTGGTATAGGACAGGCCATAGCCAAAGTAATACAGAGGCTTTCGGCTACTTGAATAGAAGCCACCGCGATGAAATGCTGAGGGCTTGTAGTTATAGAAGCTTTGTATATGTCCCACAGAGCGAGGTACTGTGATTGGCAACTTACCGCCGGGATTTATTTTGCCTACTAAGGTTTCGGCTATAGCCTGACCACCAAACATACCCGGCTCCCAAGCCTCGAGAATGGCATCTGCATTTTCAGTTAACCACTCTGACGCAATAGGACCCCCATTAACTAAGACCACCACTAATTTGGCACCACTGGCTTTAATTTTTTCCAACAACTCAATCTGGTTGCCAATTAGATCTAATATTGGACGATCCACATTCTCAGCACTGGTTTTATTTTTATCAAAACGCAGTGAGTTTTCCCCCATCACAGCTATCACTACATCAGCTCGTTTGGCTAGTTTGCCAACCTTGGATAATTCTTTGCGAGTAATAAGATCGTGGCGGGCAATGGGCACATAATCAATACGCGTGCCCTCTGTGTACTGTGCCTTGATACCCTCTAGCACAGTAATAACATTATCATCTGGCTGAACCCGCGCCCACTCGCCCAGCAGAGCCTGATGATCGGCATTGGGACCAGTCACCAGAATACGTCCCATATCCTGCTTAAGCGGCAAAACACCCTCATTTTTAAGCAGTACCATCGACTTTTGCGCGGTTTTTAATGCCAACTCAAGGTGGCTTTTATTGAGTAATGTATCTTCAACGGCTTGTTTATCTGTATAGCGATTTTCGAATAAACCCAATTGAAATTTAGCATAGAGAATTTTGCTCACAGCGTGGTCGATACGACTCATTGGAATCTCACCGTTTTCTACCAGTGATTTAACATTCTCAAAAAAGCCGGGGCCCTGCATATGCACATCCATACCTGCAAGCACAGCCACTTTGTCTGCCTCTCTCTCTGAGTCGACAATTTTATGGGCGCTCTCTAAGCGTTTAATATCCATCCAATCACTGATATAAAAACCATCAAAGCCCCATTCACCACGAATTAAATCGGTTAAATACTCCTCATGGGCATGGGCTGGGATACCATTGATTTCATTGTGTGCAGGCATAATTGTGTACACACCATTTTCAATGGAACCAACAAAAGGTGGAAAAAATATCTCATGCAACGTGCGTTCCGACACATCGGCAGGTGCACCATTGACACCATTATAGGGAATGCCGCCACCGACAAAATGCTTTGATGATGCCAGTACATTAGTTGATGAGCTAAAGTCCACACCCTGATAGCCTCGCACCATGGCATTGCCCATCTCAGTCACTAGATAAGGGTCCTCACCAAAGGTTTCGCCAATACGTCCCCAGCGCGCATCACGCACCACTTCAATATTTGGCGAATACGCCCAGTGAAACCCTGTAGCACGCATTTCACTGGCCGTATATTCAGCCATTAGTTCAGCCATTTCTGGCTCAAAAGAGGCCGCCAAACCAATTTGGGTGGCATAGATGGTCGTAGGCCCCATATACATACCGTGCCCATGGATCGCATCGGTGGCTATCAACAGCGGAATTTTTAGCCGTGATTCTGCGGCTAGGCTCTGTAAAATATTGGCTTCTTGATAGGTAGAGACTTTTAAAAAAGACCCAATTTTCCCCTCTTTGATCAATCCAGCTCTTGCGCCAAGGGCCAAGGTATAATTGGACTTGGTATCCTTGCTATCAAAGTCAATATCAGTGGCTTCACCAACAAACTGGCACATCTGACCAATTTTTTCGTCCAGCGTCATCTCTTTCATTAACAGCTCAACACGTTTCTCAGAAGGAAGGCTGGCATCTAAATAGGAGGCTGCGGCTAGGCTATTGGTTGAAACAACAAGAAATAGCCAAAGTGTTAGGGCTTGTAGGGCAGAGCTCATGAAAATTCCTTATTTTTATAGTTATGCGCCGATTTTATAGAGATATCTTTTTTTAGCGGCGAATTGGTTGCGCAACCAGTTTATGTAACAATGCATTGGTTTACAACTATTCTTCTGGAAACCCACCATGTCGAGCCTAGAAAAAAGCGTCACGCAAAAAACTAAGCCAAGCCCCCTACTGCTGGTGATTATGGGTGTATCTGGCTCAGGCAAAACGACATTAGCCAGTGAGTATGCAAAACGCCATCAGTTTACCTTTTTAGATGCAGACTCCCTGCACAGTGACCAAGCGATTCAACAGATGTCTCAGGGTAATCCCCTTACCAATGAGCAGCGGTTGCCATGGATACAGCGCATCCATGACCAGCTATGTCATTTTGAAGCAGAAAATAAAAACTGTATTCTTGCCTACTCTGGTTTAAAGCAGGCCCATAGAAAAGTGATATTTAGCGCTTACACCCATAGAGCGGGCGTATTATTAAGTGCTGACAAGGCTTTGATAATGCAACGATTAGCCACACGCAGTGAGCATTTTATGCCACCGCAACTACTTGATAGTCAGCTTCATGAGATGCAACCATTAAATGAAAAAGAGCCATTATTAACTCTTAATAGCGCCGATGCTGTAGCGGTTTTAATGGATCAGCTACAACACTTTGTTACAACTTTAACGATGAAATAACGTCTCACACTGCCCTTAACCACTAAACCAGCGCAATATCGGCTCCAAGGGTCCGCGACCAAATATCTTGGCATAAATACCAACCAGAACCATGGCACTAAGGGCAATTAGCAGTGATAACAGCAGTAGACCAGCATATCCAACTGAATCATAGAGCCCCAAACCATAGGCGCCAAAAATAAACCCAGCCAAAACACCTTGCAGAATGTAAGTGGAAAGTGAATTTCGTCCGGCAAGTAAAAGTATATAAGTTATCTGTACACGTCTGGCCAACTGAATAAATAGATAAAGATATATCGCAGATAGCGCAGGTGCCCCCAGCGGAATCAACAAAAAGCCCAGTATGTATAAAATCTCATAAGACTCGGGAAATAGCTCCAAAAGAGTCGCCGCATACAGAAAATTCAATACCAGCCCTACGACCAGTAGCCATGGCAGTTTTTGTCGCACCTGTCCAAAACTATCACTATTAGGTACAAAGAAATCTGACTTAGCAGCGGCAAGGCCTACTAAAAACGCAGCAAAGGTCATCGATCCTTGCATTAAAACTAGAAACACAAAGGTCTCAGGCCAGTCTGTTAGTCTCTTTTGGGTAGCCTCAAGAAATGTTCCACCCAGCGATGGGCCAACAGATGAAACCCTGTCAGACGACTCTAAAAAAGCATCATTACTTTCTAGTAACAGCCCCAAAATAAGGAGACAGACAATACTTAGGGGCAACATCCAAAGAGCTATCTTAATCAGAGCCCTCGATGAATAGTCCCTAAACAACCACAGCACACAGCCAAGTAGCGCATACAGTAATAAAATATCACCTTTAAATACCCAGATAGCATGGGCAACCCCCATCAGCGCCAATCCAAGCATGCGGCCAAAATAGCGGCGCGCAAAAGATTGACCTCGAGAATCCGATGATCTGGCCTGAATAGCCATACCCCAGCCAAATATAAATGAAAATAATAGGAAAAATTTAAGCTCGAAAAAGAAGGTTACAAAAAAAGAAGCGACAAGGTCTAGACTCTCTGGCATGCTTAATGAACCGCCATCGGGCAAGGCCATAAAGGGCACATTTACCACACAGATACCGATCAAAGCCGCCATGCGAATAATATCAACTTCGGTGCTTCGATTTTTAGCCATGGCGGTTCTACTTTAAGTGAGTTGTTCTTAATTTATGCCTTTGCCAATCAATAATCTAGCGATTTAATTTTTTGCGAATCCTTGCCACCACCATCACAGAAATACCAAATACAACAGGCGTGAGTATTGCCAAAGCCACACCATGGGTTATTGGCAGATAGTCGCCAATAGGCAGGGGCTGAATAAGCAACTTAACCAAACTGATACTATAGTAAGTCATAGCCACCACAGACAGTCCTTCAACGGTTTTTTGTAACCGCAACTGCAGTTCACTGCGCTTATCCATTGACGTCAATAGTTCTTGGTTTTGATTTTCTAACGATAGTTGCAGTCTAAGATGTAATAACTCACTGGTGCGACTGATACGCTTAGATAGATCGTCTTTGCGTTTAACCAGCGACATACAGGTATTAAAAGCTGGAATAAAGCGCCGCACATGAAATTGTTTCAGGGTTCTAACAGTGGGAATTTTTTTCTCCCGCAACATATCCAAACGACTTTCAGTCAATTTAAAATAGGCCTCTGTGGCTGAAAAACGAAAACTGTGATCTGCCACCAATTTCTCCAATTGCGTGGCCTCCTCAATTAACTCATTCATTAAGCTCTGCTCGTCTTCAAGCGTATTTAAACTATTAAGTTTATGGTTTGTTTCAACCAGACGCTGCTCTAACTGCCGCACTTGCGGCATCAACTGACGAGCAATCGGAAGAGCTAAGAGTGTCATTGAGCGATAGGCTGCAATTTCCAGTAAGTTGCGAATCAATCTACCCGCTTGAGATGAATTAATACCCTCATCAATTACCAAGGTGCGAATATACCCATCGTCCTCTGTTTTAAGTGGCGTCCATAGGGTCGCTAGACCGTCATAGACCTGACTCCCTACAAGGCGCGGTACATTAAATAATTTCTCTAGTTCACCCCTCGATGTTTTGACCGAATCAGCGGCGCGAAGATCAATATGATTAGCGGCAATTACCTCACCCTCAATGCCCTCTACCCAATTTTGATCTAACAGGTTAAATAGATTTTCACAAAAAGATTTCGCCTTTTTAGATTGACGGATTACGGTATAAGTTGAGAACTCACTGTGGCGCTCCCAGCGCAAATCAAAACCAGGGAAACTCTCATAGTAGCAATCTGCATCACTGCTTGGAGGATTGACCTTGTGCTGTTTAGCGAGCTCAACCAGCCTGGCAATTTCCAGCTCTCGACTATCTGAGTTAAGTAGCACCATACTAGAAACCTGTGCAGGCAGGGTAACCACTGGGAAGGGTCTATTATGTAATTCATTGATCAGGCTATCTTTTAAAGGATGAACTTTCATCGCTGGGCCCTCTTTTATTATCTTTTTATTAAAAACAGGGTAAGGCTACAGGCTAAATCGCGCAACCAATAAATTTTATTAGGAAATACTGTTTATATATTAATTTAATCTTCATAGTGTACTAACGCTTTTTTTAATTAAAATATCAATGACCATAATGGGTTAGACTTCAAGTTCAGCCATAACAATATGCAAAAAATCAAAGAATTAGAAAAACATATGAGATTTACGTATGAGTAAGGCGGCAACTGACTACCTGCTGGCCATAGACAATGGCACGCAAAGTATTCGCGCTATGATCTTTGATAATAGCGGCGAACTGGTTGCCAAAAGCAAAGTCGAAATAGAACCCTACTTTTCAGATAAACCAGGCTGGGCGGAACAGCATGCTGAGTATTTTTGGTCTTCCCTATGTAAGGCCTGTCAGCAACTATGGCCCCAGTTAGATTTTCCGCGGGAGCGTATTAAAGCTCTATCAGTCACCACTCAGCGAGCCACGGTCATTGCGCTTAATAAAGACGGGCAACCCCTGTGTCCTGCGTTTAGCTGGCTAGATCAGCGACAAGCACAAACAATTCCCAAGGTTGGATTTTTTACCTCTTTAGCAATTAACTTTATGGGAGCAAGGGATCCAGTCAGATATTTTCAACAGCAGGCAAAATCCAATTGGCTTGCCGAGCACCAGCCAAAACTCTGGCAACAGGTTGATAAATTTCTGCTGCTATCGGGTTATCACAATTACAAACTGACGGGGTTTTTTCGTGATGCGGTGGCCAGTCAGGTCGGTTACTTGCCCTTTGATTTTAAACGTCTTAAATGGGCGAAAGATAAAAATTGGAAGTGGCGAGCTCTGTCAATTAAGCCCTCTATGTTGCCAGACTTAGTGCCGGCAGGTAGCATTATTGGTGTTGTCACTGCTATCGCGGCAGAGGAAACCGGCCTACCAGAGGGTCTACCCGTAATTGCGTCTGGCTCAGATAAAAGCTGCGAGGTAGTGGGCAGTGGCTGCCTAGATAAGAATACTGCAAGTCTAAGTTATGGCACCACTGCAACCCTAAATATTAATAGCGCCAAGTATCAAGAGGTTATCCGATTTCACCCCGCCTACCCCAGTTTGATTCCTAACCATTATTCAACTGAAATGATGGTGCAACGGGGTTACTGGATCGTGCGCTGGTTTAAGGAACAGTTTGGCCATTTGGAACAACAAGCAAGCAAACTACAGGATGTCAGTGCTGAATCTTTATTTGAAGATCTTTTAAAAGAGACTCCCGCTGGGGCAATGGGACTGATGTTGCAGCCCTACTGGTCTGGCAGTGGTATTGGCTCGGATAAAGAAGCCAGAGGGGCAATTATTGGATTTTCTGAGGTGCATACCAGAGCGCATGTCTACCGCGCAATTATTGAAGGGTTGACCTATGCCCTTCGAGAGAGCAAAGAGCAAGTCGAGAAACAACTTGGCCGATCTATTGAAAGAATAAT
>CAXRJI010000042.1:0-25435 GCA_964231105.1 Porticoccaceae bacterium | reverse complement strand
TATCTCTGATTCACTGTATTTATAGGTGTTGTAGCCCTCGCGCTCGCCATTGTCTAAGGTACGAATACCCCGCGGCTCACCAAAGTAGATACCGCCTACCAGTTCACGCACAATCAAAATATCCAGACCTGAGACAAACTCTGGCTTTAATGACGAGGCATGGGCCAACTGGGGATACATAATGGCTGGGCGCAAGTTACCAAACAAATCCAACTCAGAACGAATGGTTAACAGGCCTTTCTCTGGGCGCAAGTGGCGCTCAACGTTGTCCCACTGGGGGCCTCCCACAGCACCTAACAATACTGCATCCGATTGACGCGCCTTATCTAAGGTCTGCTGAGGGCAAGGGGTACCGTCCGCATCTAGTGCACAGCCACCCAGATTGGCGTAGTCCAACTCAATACCTAACTGGAATTTCTTATCCACTCGACTGAGCACCTTAACGGCCTCAGTAACAATTTCTGGCCCAATATTATCACCGGGCAAGATCAGTACTTTCTTCATTTAATAGCTCCAAATACCCAGGGATGGGCTGCTGCGCGCTTTTGCTCATAGTCTTTAATGGCTTCTGTGGATTGCAGGGTCAAACCAATTTCATCGAGCCCTTGTACTAGGCAATCTTTGCGAAACTGATCAATATTAAATTCAAAGCGATTGCCGCACGGGCGAATCACTGCCTGTTGCTGCAGATCAATGGTCAATTGGTAACCCTCATTGGCCTTTAATTCTTCAAATAGAAGATCCACTTGCTGTTCGCTCAAGATCACTGGTAACAAGCCATTTTTAAAACAGTTATTGTAGAAAATATCGGCATAACTGGGGGCAATAACCGCGCGGAAACCAAAATCTTCAAGGGCCCATGGGGCATGCTCTCGGCTGGAGCCACAACCAAAGTTTTTACGCGCCAATAAAATTGATGCATTGGCATAACGCGGCCAATTTAAAGGGAAATCGGGATTTAGCGGCCGCTGACTGCAGTCCTGACCGGGCTGGCCCTCATCCATATAACGCAGTTCATCAAACAGGTTCACACCAAAGCCGCTACGTTTTATCGACTTAAGGAACTGCTTGGGGATAATCATGTCGGTATCCACATTGGCGCGATCCATTGGCGCCACTAGACCCTGATGTTGGGTAAAGGCTTTCATTACACAGTACTCCCTTTTTCAGTAATCCCAAACACAGTACTTTCTAACTCTCGCACATCGACAATATGACCGGTTACCGCGGCCGCGGCGGCCATCGCTGGACTCATTAGATGAGTGCGTCCACCATTGCCCTGACGCCCCTCAAAATTTCGATTAGAAGTGGAGGCACAGTGCTCACCGGCTCCTAATTTGTCTGCGTTCATGGCCAGACACATAGAACAGCCAGGTTCACGCCAATCCAATCCGGCCTCTGTAAAAATTTTATCCAAACCCTCTTTCTCAGCCTGACGCTTGACCATTTGTGAACCGGGTACCACCAGTGCCTGCTTGAGAGAACTGGCGACAGTGCGACCCTTAACCACTGCAGCAGCGGCACGCATATCTTCAATGCGGGAATTGGTACAGGAGCCGATAAATACACGATCAACCGCTACTGAGGTAATGGCCTCACCCCCTTTAAGCCCCATATAGTCCAGCGCTTGCTGTACGCTATTCTTTTTGCCGGCATCAGTTTGCTCAGCCACGGTGGGGATATTGGCTGTGACTGGCACCACCATTTCCGGAGAGGTACCCCAAGTCACTTGTGGCGCTATATCCTCAGCATTAATTTTGACTTCTCTATCAAACACCGCATCTGGGTCAGATACTAATGTGCGCCAGTAATCTACAGCTTGTTCAAACAGCTCGCCCTTAGGGACAAACTGACGATCTTTACAGTACTCAATAGTCTTGCTATCGACGGCGACTAAACCAACACGGGCACCCGCTTCAATGGCCATATTACACACCGTCATGCGTCCCTCGATGGACATATCGCGAAACACCGAGCCGGCAAACTCAATAGCATGCCCATTGCCACCCGCAGTTCCAATTTCACCAATAATGGCCAACACTACATCTTTCGGTGTTACCCCTATGCCCAGAGTGCCATCTACCGTAACGCGCATATTCTTCATTTTTTTGGTAACCAAGCACTGGGAGGCTAAAACATGCTCCACCTCAGAGGTGCCGATACCATGAGCAAGACAGGCCAATGCCCCGTGAGTGGCGGTGTGAGAATCACCACATACCACAGTAAATCCAGGCATGGTTGCGCCCAGTTCAGGCCCCATCACATGCACGATGCCCTGACCTAGCTCATTCATCTTGTATTCTTTAATACCAAAATGGTCACAGTTATCATCAAGGGTTTGAACCTGAATGCGCGATGTTTGATCAGGAATCGCCGCCACACCGGCAGCGCGCTCATTGGGATCCGTTGAGATATTGTGATCGGGCGTGGCTAAATTGGTATCTAAGCGCCAGGGTTTGCGACCCGCCATACGCAGCCCCTCAAAGGCTTGCGGCGAAGTAACCTCGTGCAGAATATGCCGGTCTATATAGATCAGTGCCGAACCATCGGCATTCTCTTTTACTAGGTGGCTATCCCATAATTTGTCGTAAAGCGTTTTTGCCATCACCGTAGCTCCATGGAAAACATTGCATTTTTTAATGCAAATTAAATCTAGAGTTTGTAATTGCGCTTATTATAGTAGGCTAGTATTATGAATTAAATTTATATTTTTCATATAATAAATTCTTATTAGGAATATATAAGGGTCCACACTGGATAGCCTATATGGATAATCAGAACCTAAGGGCATTTTTGACGGTAGCTGAACACGGCTCATTTTCTGGCGCTGCCGAGAAATTACACCTTACCCAATCAGCCGTCAGTAAACGTATTGCTCTGCTAGAAGAGCAAGTGGGCAAGAAACTATTTGATCGGATTGCTCGGCAGGTTTCCCTTACCGAGGCTGGTCATGCGCTGTTACCCAGAGCTCAGCGTATCCTACAAGAAGCCGAGGCGGCGCTCCAAGCCATACATGACTTATCTGGCAATGCCAGCGGCCAATTGCGCCTGGCCATTAGCCATCACTTGGGTTTGCATCGACTGCCACCGGTTTTAAAACAATTCGCACATCAACACCCTAATGTGAATTTGGATATTGCCTTTATGGACTCTGAGAAGGCTTATGAACATGTGCTTCAAGGACATTCAGACGTTGCTGTTATCACGCTGGCACTAGAAACTCATCAGAATATATACAGCAAAAGAATTTGGCGTGACCCACTAAAGTTTATTTGTGCACCCGATCATAAACTCGCTAGTATTGCCCAGCCGAGCTTATCAGAATTGGCTGATCACCCAGTGATTTTACCTGGCCTTAACACCTACACTGGTCGAATAATTCAAAGTTTGTTTGATAGAGAAAATATCCCATTAAAAACACCTCTGGCAACCAACTACCTAGAAACTATAAGCACTATGGTAGAAATTGGCTTAGGGTGGAGTGTGCTTCCTGAAACATTGATTAAAAACCTACATGTAATGACTATCAAACACACCATTATTGAGAGAGATTTGGGATATATTCACCACAGAAAACGCAGTCTTTCAAATGCTGCTCTGGCCTTTCTAAGATTATTAGACCAAATCCACTAGACCCAATTTTTTAATAGATTAGTGGTCCTTTCTTATATCTAATTCAAGCGCTTGGATTAAATCTGAGAACTCAACACTATTTTCAGGATTTAGTTGGCGCAATAGCTTGTGAGACTCCAAAACCTGTTCCCGCAGCTCATCTAAATTAGCTTCTGAAGCCTCGTCTGAGGTGTCTAGGGTACGTAGTTTCCCATTAACCTCATGTGGTTGTGAAAAGATATCAATAATTTCATCAAAGCCCATACAATCCAACGTTTTTAGAATAGATGGGTTTTGACAGAAGAGCTGCACATTGATGTTGTAGTGTTGGCGACAGCGCAGGCCTAATTTAGCTATCAGCCCCAAGGTAGTACTGTCCACAGCCTCGGCTTCTAGCATATCGACAACTATCCGCTGAACAGTACGATTATTAAACAGTGTCTCTATATAACGACTCAATGATGCACTGAGCGTGAGGCGCACATCGCCAACTAACTTAAGTAAGTAATTATCAGACTGATCAGAGATAAGTATTTGCCCGTTACTCACATCACAGTCCCCCTTTTAATAGCAATACTGATATATCATCTTGAGGCTCGGTCACAGTATCTAGGGACAATAATTTTTGTAGGGATTCAATACTTATGGGGCTGCTTTCAAGACATTTCAGCAGTTTTGTCTCTTTATCCTCCAATTCATTTCCTTCGAGTAAATCGTAAATACCATCGGAAAACAGCAAAAAGGCGAACTCATCTGGTACCTGCATCTGCTCAACTGCCCACGATGCATTGTCAAATATGCCAGCGGGTTTTCCCTTTCCGGGAAGCAACGATGCCTTTCCATCCGTAACAAAGATAGGCGAGGGCTGATGCGCGCCCACCACATAGCGCAACTGGCGGGTTTGGGTATCCAAAGATCCAGCTACCAGTGTCAAATGCTTATCCAAACCAGCGCTAATAAGTTGCTGGTTGATAGACTCTACTAAACCCTCAGGAGCCTGAGCTAAAGCGGCATAGTCTTTTTCTAAGGTATGTCGACGGATAATGCGGCCCATCATAAAACGCAATAGAACAGTGACAAAGGCTGAGGATGCACCATGGCCAGATACATCAGCAAAATAAAACAGTAGGTAGCGATCTAGAACAAAGTTATAGCCTACAAAATCACCGCTGAGGTACAGTGAGGGCGTCATAGAATAGGACACCTCAAAGTCAGCAAAGCTAAGAGGTCCTTCGGGCATTAGGCTTTTTTGAACTTCACGTCCCGCTTTTTGATCTTGTTCAAGAAATCTTAGACTTTCTTGTAACTCGTTGTTAGCCTTTTCAAGTTGATCAGCGCGCTGTTTCCACTGATGGCGTTTATTTGCCAGTACTTTAAGTCTTTGAATTACTTTACTGAGCCCCTTAGAGTCAATGTCATAGTCTAAAATATCAGCGACACCGAGCCTAAAAAAGTCTGCTTCCCTCACTTTATTGCCCTCACACAAGGCAACCATAACAAGGTATTTTTCACAGAGCTGACTTAGGTACTTTGCCTCTTGGGCATTACCTATAGTTAAATCAGAAGAAAATAACAGAACGGGTTCATTCAGTGGGTCAGTGCATATATCATCAAGCATATGCTTACTGTTGGCATTCAGACACTGATAACCAATGGATTTAAAGCTTGCAAGCAGATGCGTTGAATCCTGATTAGAATCACCAAAAATAATAATCGGACCTTTTAGGTCAATCATCTAGGTTCTAGTATCCTCTTAACTATCTATTAGCAATCTCTTAACAAGGGTACATATTTAGCCATGCTCGAACCTCTCAGCCGTGCATAAGCTAATTAGTAATCATCAAGATCACCGAAGTCGTCCTCAATAACACCATCGTTTTCCATATACTCCATTCGCTGCAAGTATATATCTCGAATAAACAGATAACTATCGCCCGCAAGGACATCATCAAACTCTAATAACTCTGCCCGTGTTGATACCAGACTTAATACCCTAATGGAGTTACGCTGAGAAACATCATTTATCTCAGACACCGGATTGGCTAGGCTGTCAACAAAACGCGAGGGTGCATTGCGAACTGTGGTAGGACCAACAAATGGCAACATCAGAAAAGGACCCTCTGGCACCCCCCATGCAGCCAAAGTCTGAGCAAAATCTTCACCCTCATTTTTTGCCAAGCCAAGGCTTTCGGCAACTTCAAATAACCCCCCTACTCCCAGGGTCGAGTTAATCAAAAAGCGACCGCTGTCATTAACAGCTTGGTTAAACTTGCCTTGCAGTAAATCATTGGCGACATTGGTCAGTTCATCCAAATTAGAGAACATATTGGAGATACCGGTTTGCACTGGGCTAGGAATTATATAGCTGTAGACAACTGCAGAGGGACGGGCGATATAATCGTCTAACAGCAGATTAAATCGATGTACAGTTCGGTTAATGCCCTCAAAGGGGTCATTCACCTCTTCAGCGTGAAGTTGTTTTACTCCTAGAGTCGAGGAGGTTAGAAAAACAACAGTTAATAAGATAATTCTATCCATATTCTTATCTCTTAGTGAAAATGTGGAAGGCAACTGAGCATATTATTTCCCATTTTACTGGCTGACAGTCCTAGACTTCAATACTGGTTAGTTAACCGATAACTAAGTTACGTAGTTTTTTCCTACTGACCCACATCAACACGCCGTAAGTCTTCATAAATCTGATGCCACTGCTTTTGTAGTCTTTTTGCAGACACTGGTACGCGTGTTTTTAGTTGCTGAGCAAACAGTGAGACGCGGTACTCTTCGATACTCCATGCAAAGGCATCAATTGCTCTGCCTAGAGACCTAGGAAGATTATCACGTCTTGAGTTAATGCTCTCTAGGGGTTGCAGGAATGTGTCCAGCTCTTCTATATACAGTTTATCTTTGCTGACTTGAGTTGCCAGCTTATCAATTCTTATTTCGATAGCGCGTATATATCTGGGGTATTGCCCTAGCTGATCAAGATCAACGCTACTCAATGTACTTAAAGAAAACAAATGTTGTAACTGGCTCTCAATGTCTGACTTAGCGTAGACAGCTTGCAGGCCTAATGCGGTCAATTTTTTTCTACACTGATGCAATACGGGTAGAGTGGATTCAATAATAGAGGCTTTCTGTTGCGCTATATCAACAACCCTAGCGAGTCCAGTTTGCATACAGGCCTCAAAACTCAGTCGATCGCTGACCCGTTGATTTTGAGGAAATATGGCCTTTTGAAAACTGCCACTGATAATAGCTGGTAGTAGGGTTTGTCTATCTTCTAAAGCGGCCGCTTTTAACGCCAGATCAGCCCCTTTTAGCAAATGTTTATTCAGATATTTTACTTGTTCACGACCCTTTAGCATGGCCAGCTTTAGTTGCCCCATCAGACTTATATTCTCAGCGCTGAGAGGGTTATCAAATAATTCTATATTCACCCACTCGCCACAATCCCTGAGCCCTGGCCAGGCCTTAACGGTGATGTTGCCACGTTTGATGCTGATTTCTTGCGGGAGCTCATCAAAGTCCCACTCAATAATATTTTGCCTAGAAATTGGATCCTCAGGTGCCTCCTTTAAGCCACTGTTAACTTGTTGCTTAAAGTTGTTCTGTAGTTTCTTGAGACTGCGCTCCATGGCGATAATTTCACCGTCTTCATCCTCAAGAATAAAGTTCATCTGATACCAAGGATCAAGACTATCTAGGCGCCAGTCATCATTAGAAATTTTTACACCCGTCAATCGATTGAGTTGCTGCGCAAGCACTTCCGTCAATGGTCTATCTTGTGCAGCCACGTTTAATAAAATTTTGTCTGCATAATCGGGCACTGGAACAAAATGCCGACGCAACTGTTTGGGCAGAGTTTTAATCAAGGCAATACATTTATCGCGCAACATACCCGGCACCAACCATTCAAAGTAAAAACGTGGTGTTTGATGCAATAAAGGTAGGGGAATAACAACGCTGACTCCGTCTGCTTTATGACCTGGCTCAAAGGTATAACGCAATAAATAATCAATACCGTCAATACTGATTTGCTGAGGAAATTGAGCCTCTTCATCAGCACTTAACCCTCGAAGCAGCAGCAGCTCACGGTTTAAAAGAAGGAGAGATGAATCTTTTTTTTCAGCTTTTTTTCGCCATTTTTCAAAGGCTGGCAAATTATATATACCCTGGGGCACACGTTGATCATAAAAACTGTAAATGACTTTTTGTTCTGCTAGCAGATCACGGCGCCTAAAACGGTCCTCTAGGGCCAGTAATTCTTCAAGCAGTGCCTGATTCTTTGCAATAAAATGTCCGGCACCTTGATGTGTCCCTTCTTGGTAACCCCCTTCTACTAACGCCTGTTGTATAAAGACTGCTCGAGCTTCCTGAGGCGAGCTCTGTCCATAGACAGTGTTCTTACCATCCACGATGGTCAAACCCAATAACGTCTGACGCTCTTTAGCCATGACCTGGCCTGACTTGCGATGATAAAACGGCTCGCTATAGGTTTTTTTGACAATATGTGCAGCCAGTGACTGTAGCCATTGAGGATCTATCTTAGCGACATTAAGAGCATACTGTTTAGTGGTCTCCATTAAAGAACCGGCCACAATCCACTTAGGGGGCTTTTCACTTAAACCGGAACCAGGAAATATAAACAGTTTGCGATTGCGTGTGCCAAGAAATTGCCATTTTTCCTCTTTAGTTGCCACCTGCCCCAATAATCCCGATAGCAGTGCACGGTGAATTGATGCATAGTCAGCGGGCTGTTGATTATCGGTTAATTTAAGCGCCCTGCAGGCACTATGGATTTGCTGTCGAAGATCACGCCACTCTCGCATGCGCAATGGCGATATAAAATTAGCCTTACAGTACCTACTAAACTGATTGCGCGATAGGGCCTGTCGCTGCTCTTCAAAATGCTGCCACAGCTTTAACAGGGATAAAAAGTCAGACTCTGTATCTTGCCAGCGTTTATGCGCCTGATCAGCAGCCTGTTGCTTATCAGCCGGCCTTTCCCGAGGATCCTGTATGCTTAATCCTGAGGTGATAATTAGCAGTTCACTTAAAGCACCGGTTTTAGCCGCCTCAATCAGCATACGCGCCAGCCTTGGGTCAAGAGGAAAGGTCACCAACTTTTTGCCCAGTGCTGTTAACTCGCCATTAGCATCAACTGCTTGCAATTCCTGCAATAGCTTAAAACCGTCATTAATAAGCCTTGAATCGGGTTTATCCACAAATGAGAACTGTCTGATATCACCAATGCGCAAATGTAGCATCTGTAAGATAACAGCTGCTAAATTAGTTCTTAATATTTCTGGGTCTGTAAACTCTGAGCGTGTATTAAAATCTTCCTCTGCATAAAGGCGATAGCAGACGCCATTGCTTATACGTCCACAGCGTCCCGCTCGCTGATTTGCACTGGCCTTAGAAATTGCCTCTATCGGTAGCCGCTGCACTTTAGTTCTGTAACTATAACGGGATACACGCGCACGCCCTGTATCTATAACATAGCCTATACCGGGGACAGTGAGCGAGGTTTCAGCCACATTGGTACTGAGAACAACACGCCGTCCTCGGTGCGGGGCGAAAATCTTCCTCTGTTCTGCAAGGCTTAAGCGCGCATATAGGGGAATTACCTCAAGGTTGGGTATCTGTGCACGCCGCAGAGTATTCCTCACCTCACGAATCTCTCGCTCACCGCTCAAGAAAACCAAGATATCACCCTGCTTTTGCTGACTATCAATGCGATTTACTGTGTCCACAACCAACTGTTCTGTTTCAAGGCTGGCGTCAATGTTATCTGTGTAGACTATATCAACGGGATAGCTGCGACCGCTGACTTCAACGATGGGAGCATCGTTAAAATGTTGGGAGAATTTTTCTACATCAATTGTGGCTGAGGTAATAATCAGTTTAAGGTCTTTTCGCTTAGGTAATAGCTCTTTTAAGTAACCTAATAAGAAGTCGATATTAAGGCTGCGCTCATGAGCCTCATCAATAATAATCGTATCGTACTGAGTGAGAAATCTATTGTTTTGTATCTCACCCAATAAAATACCATCGGTCATTAATTTTATAAGCCCATCCTCAGAAGTCTGATCTGAAAATCGAACCTGATAGCCAACTCTATCACCTAGTTCTGTTTGCAACTCTTCAGCAATTCTGCTCGCCACAGAGCGCGCAGCAATTCGTCGCGGTTGAGTATGGCCAATTATGCCGTGCATACCGCGTCCAGCTTGAAGGCATATTTTGGGTAACTGCGTAGTCTTACCTGACCCGGTTTCACCCGCGATAATAACCACCTGATGCTGTTTTATTAGATCGCAGATTTCCTCGGCTCGAGCACTTACTGGTAGATCGGGATATGTGATATCAGGGTATTTTTCTAAACGACTCTCCACCTTTTGCTGAGACGTTTTAACTGCAGATATCCATTTTTGCCAAGCAGGCGTTAAATCTTGATTTGTTTTAATTCGACGGGCAATTTCACGTAACTGCTTGCGTAATCGGAACAGATCACAGCTGCTGACGCAGTCTACCAACCGTATCTCGAGAGCGTTAATTTCCTCTAAATTGCTGGGCAACTCGGCAGGGATATCAATATTTGTTCCCTGTTTGGGATGATAGGACACTTACTTATCTTGGCCGTGCCAGACGCAATAACCACTTGCAGACTTTATTGCCTCAAGCTTCTTGTGATGATTTGCAAGCTCTTGCTCATTAGCGGCTATAACTTTAAGTGGCGTGCGTTGTTCTGGTAACCGCCGAATCTGACTATTTTTCGTAATTTCGCCTGTCTCAGAGTTAGACTGGTCATTGATATTGAGATTTACTTGGCCACCGGTCATTAATAGATAGACATCGGCAAGAATCTCAGCATCCAATAATGCACCGTGTAATTCACGTTGGGAATTGTCAACTGCATAGCGCTTGCATAGGGCATCCAGATTATTTTTTTGCCCGGGGTGTTTGCGCTTAGCTATTGCCAGCGTATCAATAATTTTGCAGGTATTGTCCACACCTTGAGGCTGCTCGGATAACTTAGCCAGCTCGTGATTAATAAACCCCACATCAAAAGAGGCATTGTGAATAACAAGGTCAGCATCACCGATAAAAGCCAAAAATTCGTCACAGATATCTGCAAAAAGTGGCTTATCCGCAAGGAACTCATCGGTGATACCGTGCACCTCCATTGCTCCCTCATCAACATTCCTTTGCGGGTTAATATACTGATGGTAATGGCGACCTGTAAGCTTTCTATTAACCAGCTCCACACAGCCGATTTCAATTATTCGATGGTCTTGAGAAACCTCAAGACCGGTGGTTTCTGTATCTAATACTATCTGTCTCATAGAGTTTGTTTTGAAGTTTTAGTAGCGTTCATCTAGTCTAGGCATTCATCAATTCCACGATTAGCTAACTCGTCTGCCAATTCATTTTCTGGATGGCCACTGTGGCCTTTTACCCACTGCCACTCAATGGTATGAGGTTCTATAAGGGTATCAAGACGTTGCCACAAATCAACATTCTTTACGGGTTTTTTGGATGCTGTTTTCCATCCTCGTTTCTTCCAATTGTGCAACCACTCCTGAATACCTTTAAGTACATAGGTGGAATCGGAGGTAATACTGACTTCACAAGGACGCTTGAGAGCGGACAAGCCCTCTATAACCGCAAGTAGCTCCATACGATTATTGGTGGTTTCTTTGTGCCCACCAAATAACTGACGCTCTTTGTCCCCATAGCGCAGCACAACACCCCATCCCCCTGGGCCGGGATTACCCCGACAGGCTCCATCGGTAAACATTTGTACCTTTCCGTCTCTTGTCATGTTACCTGCTATTTTAACCCTAAGATTAATTGTACTGATCTGTAGCCCTACATGACTACTTTTTAAGCTTTATTTTTTTTGAAGTGGAAACATAGCCCCTTGAAGGTGTTGCTTTCCATGGCCTAGACCTTTTGCTTATTCCGCCGGCAACTCTTTTAACAGCATGAATCATGTAAAAATTACCTAATGGCGACTTAAACCTGACACAACTGCGCTCCCAAAAAGAATCTCTTTTAAAACTAGAGAGACGCTTAAAGGGCAATGCAAATGCATTGTCTGCCATTTCAATAGTTTGAAAGTCTAGCAATGCTAACCAATCCTTAATACGCCCCTTCCTCAAGCTCGAAAAAAGATACTCTGGCCGTTTTGACAATAGCCTCATGGGTATTTTTGACAAGCCGATTGGGCCGATAGGGTTGATTACAAACAGTATCAAATGTCCACCCGGCGCTAACACCCGAGCAGCCTCTGCTAGCACACCTTGTGGCGATGCAGAAAATTCTAGGGCATGCTGCAAAACTGCTACATCCACTACCGCATTGGGCACAGGCAATTGATCATAATCCGCTTCTAGTGAACTACTGTAGTTTTTATGCGCCTCTAGTAGCCTTTCACAAGGCGGCCTGACATAAAATTGGTGAAGTTGTTTAAATGCATCAAGCTGACAATTATCTGAGGCTACTCCTAGATGCATCAGTCGATAGCCTGCCACTTGGGATGAAATTTGCCGCAATAAATCTTGCTCAACATTCAGCAAATAGCGCGCAAATTTTTTGCCTGTCCAGTTACTTGCAGTCAGCGCTTGCAAAGCCGATACCCCTCTTATGTTCTCAGTTTTACAGTGCGTTGTTTTATTTTGATTATGGTTCATTTTACCCGCATGCAACTGACGCCTTTAAATTCAATACTATTATGATAAGTGTTTAACTGAAATAAAAGACTTCACAATTTACTTATTTGCTAAGTCGCGGTCTCTAAAACCAACCATAAAGCGGCTTACCTGTTGTCTAATAGGGTTGGCACCGCTACAATTGCCGCCCTATTAAAAACCTCCCAACTAGGCCCCATGGTATTCACTCAAGCGAAACACCTCTTTACTTATTTGATTGTGTTTTTTGCCCTTGTGCAACTTAGTGGCTGTAGCAACTTAGGCGTTGAGACAAAGCCTACCACTGCAGTAGAAAACCAAACACCGGTTGGCGATCTTGCCTCTAACACTGACAATCAATCAGATCTATCAGTTCCGATCACTGGCGAGCTACAAGAACAGGATATTTGGCATCGGCTTCGTAACGGTTTTCAGTTAAATCTAACTGAGTATCCCAGCGCCGTTGCCAAGCAACAGAAGCAATACTTAAAAAATCCAAAATTTATTGACAAAGTTTTCTCACGAGCAGAGCCCTACCTCTATTATGTGGTTGAACAACTTGATGCGGCTGGACTCCCTCTAGAGCTCGCCCTACTACCTATAGTAGAAAGTGCTTATGATCCCTTTGCCTACAGCCACAGTCATGCGGTGGGCCTATGGCAATTTATACCCTCAACGGGTAAATCTTTGGGGCTACACAAAAATCGTTGGTATGACGGCAGAAGAGATGTCATTAAATCCACACAAGCGGCTGTTAAATATCTTGCCTATCTAAATAAAAGATTTAGTGGCGAGTGGCTGCATACTCTGGCCGCCTATAACTCTGGTGAGGGCACGGTAAAAAAAGCTATTAAAAAGAACAAACGCTTGGGTAAACCGACTGATTTTTGGTCACTTAAACTACCCAGAGAAACTAGAAACTACGTGCCTCGCCTACTTGCATTGGCAGATTTAGTCAGCAATCCTCAATCCCATAATCTAAAGCTACCCCAAGTTCCTAATATTGCATTTTTTGACACAATCCAACTCAATTCACAGATTGAATTGAGCAAAATCATCGATATCACAGGCGTTAATGAGAATCTATTTATTAACCTTAATCCCGCCTATCGGCGCTCAGTAACACCTCCACAGGGCAACTACCAAATACTATTACCTATTGATAAAAGCAAAAAGCTAGAGCACTTTCTGTCCAATAATGAGCCTTCAACTTGGGCGCCATACAGAGAATACATCGTCAAATCAGGCGATACACTGTCTCAAATAGCCCAGCGCTACCAATTGCCCGTATCGTTAATAAGAAATAACAATGGCATTAAAGGGCATTTTTTAAAGGTAGGACAGGTTCTACGCATACCACCCTCTGGAGATGGAGCGGTATCAGGTAGCTATGGCAAACACCAAATAATTAACTATAAGGTGGTTTCGGGAGACACGCTTTCTGCTATTGCACAGAGATTTAGTACGTCAGTTCGCAACTTAAAACGTTTTAATGGCCTGACCAGTAACACAATCAAAGTGGGCCAAGTATTGTCTATTCATACGCCCAAGACTACTTACAAGCCGCAGAAGTTACGAAAATTATCTTACCGAGTGCGTCGAGGGGATTCACTCTATTTAATTGCGGAAAAGTTTGACCTTACGGTTGCAGATATCATCCGATGGAACAATTTAGATCGAAACAAATATCTGCAACCTAGACAACGACTGACGCTGTACATAAATCCAATGCGCATTTAATTACGGCTAGTGAGTTACTGAACAACATCAGCCTGATTAATTAATGTAGCTTGATAAGAGAGTATTTCACGACCACTGTAGGTCGGCTCCACAATAGAACGAAGCATGTTCTTTTCCTGAGCTCCCATTGCCCCATAGTCACCCAATGTTACTTGGGTCAGTTTTAGTACTACAAAATCACCATTTGCTGCATAAAAACTATCAACAACGGGTTCTTGACGGGTAGAGGGCAGCTCAAATGCAAATGCATTAACTTGCGAATCGACACTTAAATCCCCACGCTTGCTATCTTTCACAACCTGCCAATCAAGGCCAAGAGAGTTTGCAACATCCTCAACTGACTCACCACTTGTAATACGTTGTAAGAGGGTTTCGCCCTGCGCCTCGAGTTGCTTTTGGGCGACTGAGACTACTAGGCTGTCTTTAACCTGACTAGAGACTTCCTCTAGGGTTAGTTGCCTTGCCGCAATGTCCTCTTGTAACTTAATTACAATGTAGCGGTCATTACCCAAATCGAGCACTTCGCTGGCATATCCATCCTCTAAAACCTCTGGGCTGTAGGCAGCTTTTACAACCGCAGGTAAGGCCGCAATACCAGAACCACCAGTCACTGGGAAAGGCTCGGTAACTAAGGCGCTTAGATCAAGTTCCTGAGCTACTTCATCCAAATTTTCGGCATTAAAACTGAGCTCTTTTAGTTGCTCAAGCTTGGCAACTAGAAGGTCTTCCGCAAGCTCTCTGCGCAAATCTTCGGTGATACGCTGCCTTTGATCATCAAGCAGGAAGGTTGATTCTTGTATCTCAAGTAGCTTAATAAAATGAACACCTGCTTCAGTGCTTATTGGCGCAGAAACCTGTCCAATTTCAAGAACTGCTAGAGCTGCTTCAAAAGCCTCCGGGAAGGTTTCACCTGTTGTAAAACCCAGATCTCCACCATTATTGGCAGTAGCAAAATCATTAGAATACTGCTTTGCTAGATCAGCGAAATTAATTCCAGCGTCTATTTTTTCCTGTAATTCTGCAATCAAAGAGTCCGCGGCGTCCTCTAAAAGGATATGAGCTGCACGTCTTGATGAGTCAATGTCTGCCGATTCAGCTTCGAGATCAAATCTAGCTTGAATCTGTTCCTCGGTTACTTGCTGAGAACCCATCAACATTTGTGGATTTAGCTCAATATATTGGACTGCAACCTGCCTTTGAGTGACGTACTGATCACTGGTCAGTTGATAGTGATCAGCAATAGCCTGCTCAGTGACTTTAGCCTGATCTTTAAGGGGCTGGATTGGCAACTTAGTGTAATAAAAGTCTCGCTTTTGTTCCGTAACTGTAGCCAGTGCACTTAGCTCAGACTCAGTAACAAAACTTGAATTTAAAATTCCAACTGAAAATTGCTGTACCAGAAGGTCACCTCTGAGCATATTCATAAAATCCGCACTAGAGGCATAACCCTGATTACGCGTTGAAAATCGAAATTTATCTTGATCAAATTTACCGTCGGTTTGAAATTGCTCAACACCCATAATAATTTCATTAATAAGTTTTGCTGAAACAGCAAAATCTTGATCTTTTGCAGACTGTGCAAGTACCTTGCGAGACACTAATCTTTGCACAGTGAGTGGGCGAATTTGCTGATCATCTAAAAGTGCCTGATCTAAATCAGGATTTTGACCTAAAATTCTATTTTTTTCAGCCGCCATAGCGATTTGAAAATCGCGTTCACTTATTTTTTCTCCATTCACAACTAAGGCCGTCTCAGAACCTGGTGTTTCCAGAAACAAAGTACCTGTGCCTGACAGGGCAAATATAACAGCAATAACTATAGTGATACCGAGAGCTAGGCCCCGTAGATTCGTTCGAAAGTTTTCCAACATTTATCAATTCCAATTAAAAAAAAGGCGCATAAATGCGCCTTTATTGAACAAGGATGTGGCTTAAAAAAGCACAACCCTCGTCAGATTAATTTACAGCGTCTTTAAGAGCCTTACCAGCTTTGAAACTAGGCACATTTGAGGCAGAAATTTGAATTTCAGCACCCGTTTGTGGGTTACGTCCAGTTCTTGCAGCACGGTGCTTAACAGAGAAGGTACCAAAACCAACTAGCGACACAGAATCACCATTGGCAAGTGCACCTTGGATTGAGCCTACAACGGCGTCTAGTGCATTGGCAGCAGATGATTTTGAAATGTCAGCAGAGTCGGCTATTGCATCAATTAGTTCAGATTTATTCACGGTGTTCCCCTTTTTGTCATGGAGTTAATTTTTCCGGGTTTGAGGTATCCCTGTCCTGTTATATATTTTAGGTATGGCAAGGGACATACTCATGTCAACTTTATACCAATTGCACTATAGTCTGGTCAAGCTAACTTTTAAAAAAAAATCGGCTATAACCTAGTGAGTACTGAGCCTTTGGTTATCCTCGGTTGAGGCTTGCTCAGCGTTGCCACCATTGTAGTCTTCCTCACTGAGAGCTTGAGGCTGAGTTTCAAGGGCAATATCCAAGACCTCGTCTATCCATTTAACCGGACATATTTCAAGATCGTTTTTAATATTGTCAGGAATCTCCTTCAAATCACTGGCATTATCATGGGGGATAATCACCGTAGTAATTCCACCCCTATGAGCCGCTAGTAGCTTTTCCTTTAAACCGCCAATTTTCAGAACTTGACCACGCAGGGTGATTTCACCTGTCATAGCGACTGTGGCCTTCACCGGAATCCCTGTTAATACCGAAACCAGCGCTGTGCACATGCCTACACCTGCTGAGGGGCCATCTTTTGGCGTCGCTCCTTCGGGCACATGAATATGCAAATCACTCTCGCGATAAAAGTCTTTACGAATACCCAACTGTTGTGAGCGATTCCTAACCACTGTAAGCGCAGCCTGAATGGACTCTTGCATAACATCACCAAGAGAACCGGTTTTAATTACATTACCCTTACCGGGGATAACAGAGGATTCGATGGATAGTAACTCTCCACCCACCTCTGTCCATGCCAAGCCAGTCGCTTGACCCACATAGTTTTCCTTCTCGGCTCGACCAAAATCATGACGTCGCACACCTAACAGATCTTCCAAACCTTGGCTACTTACTACATCTTCAATGTCAGAGTCCTTGCGTACGTGCTGGGTTACTATTTTGCGGCAAATTTTTGCAATACTTCTCTCTAGACCACGTACCCCAGCTTCCCTGGTATAGTAACGAATAATATCTCGCAGCCCATCCTCTTTAATACTCAATTCACCTTGTTTAAGTCCATTAGCCTTACACTGTTTGGGTAGCAGGTATTTCTCCGCTATCTTTACCTTTTCGTCCTCGGTATAACCTGGGATACGAATTATTTCCATTCGATCCCTAAGGGGACCTGGGATATTCATCGAATTTGCAGTGCAAATAAACATAACCTCGGATAGGTCATAGTCTACCTCCAGATAATGATCATTAAAGGTATGGTTTTGCTCTGGGTCCAATACCTCGAGTAAAGCAGAGGCAGGATCACCGCGATGATCCATTCCCATTTTGTCGATTTCATCGAGTAAAAACAGAGGGTTTTTAGTTTTAACTTTACTTAATTTTTGAATAATTTTACCGGGCAAAGATCCGATATAGGTTCTGCGGTGCCCCCTAATCTCAGCCTCATCGCGCACACCCCCAAGACTCATTCTGACAAATTTGCGACCTGTTGCTTTAGCAATTGACTCACCCAATGAGGTTTTACCAACCCCCGGAGGCCCTACAAGACAAAGTACGGGCCCCTTGAGTTTCTTGACACGCTTTTGCACCGCCAAGAACTCCAAGATGCGCTCTTTGACTTCTTCTAAACCATGATGGTCATCATTGAGGGTTTTTTCGGCATTTTTTAAGTCATGCTTAACGCGACTGCGGGCTTTCCACGGCACGCCAATCATCCAATCGATATAATTTCTTAGAACAGAAGCCTCTGCGGACATGGATGACATCATTTTGAGCTTAGCGATTTCTGATTTAGCCTTTTCAAGCGCCGATTTTGGCATACCAGACTCATTGATCTTTGTCTCAAGCTGCTCAAACTCAGAGACACCTTCTTCATCGCCAAGTTCTTTTTGGATTGCTTTGATCTGTTCATTGAGATAATACTCTCGCTGACTCTTTTCCATTTGTTTCTTAACTCGCCCGCGGATGCGGTGCTCAACTTGAAAGAGATCAATTTCAGACTCCATCAGTCCCATTAGATGATCAAATCTGGTAGTCAAATCGGCTATTTCCAGCACTTCCTGTTTTTGCTCTAAATTGAGTGACATATGAGATGCTATGGTGTCTGCCAGTCGCTCACAATCTTCTATACCACTGACCGTAGTAATCACTTCTGAAGGTATTTTTTTGCTGAGGTTAACGTACTGTTCAAACAGCGAGATAGCAGAACGAGATAGGGCATCCACCTCTTTTCTATCAGACTCTACAGCACGTAAAACTTCAACTTTTGTATGCAGGAAGTCACCCTCTTCTAAAATCTCTGACAGGGATACACGATGGGTACCCTCTACCAATACTTTAAGCGTGCCATCAGGAAGCTTAAGCATTTGTAGAATATTCGCTAGGGTGCCAATTTGATGGATATCATCAGCTTTGGGATTGTCTTCCGATGGGTCCTTTTGAGTGACTAAGACCACTTGCTTGTCACTCTCCATGGCTTGCTCAAGGGCGAGGATAGACTTTTCTCTACCAACAAAAAGTGGAACGACCATATGAGGATATACCACCACATCGCGCAAGGGGAGTAGCGGATAATTTACATTAGCCAGGTCGGTTGTGTCTTCGCTTTGCTTGGGAGCCATTTTTACCTCTAGTACTATGCCGGTATTGAAGTGCAAAAAAGATTTGCGGTATGCCTTATATATTGGGGCTTTGCGCTATAAAACAACCTTTTGTGGGCAAAAAATGCCTGCAAAGGTTCTATTGATACGAATATAGAAACAAAAAAGGCGACCTATGTCGCCTTTAATTAAGCATCATCGGACGCTATTTTTTTTGCTTCCTTTTGCTCATAGACAAGCAATGGCTCATTTTCGCCATTTATCACGGACTGATCGACAACCACTTTAATAACATCAGCCTCAGATGGGATTTTATACATGGTGTCGAGAAGCACCGTTTCGAGGATAGAACGCAACCCTCTTGCACCAGTTTTACGCTCAATGGCCTTGTCAGCAATAGCCTCCAATGCATCAGGACGTAAATCAAGTTCTACATTCTCCATATTGAACAGCGACTGGTACTGCTTTATTAAGGCATTCTTTGGCTCAACCAATATATTGACTAATGCATCGCGATCCAATTCTTGCAAAGTAGCTACGACAGGCAATCGACCGATAAATTCAGGGATTAGTCCGTAGCTTATCAGGTCACTGGGCTCAACCTCTAACAAGGTCTCACCTACAGTTTTCATATTTTCTTTGCTGTGTACTTCCGCACTAAAACCGATACCACCCTTTTCTGAGCGATCACGTATCACTTTTTCCAGTCCAGCAAAGGCGCCCCCACAAACAAAAAGAATATTAGACGTGTCAACCTGCAGGAATTCTTGCTGCGGATGCTTTCTGCCTCCCTGAGGAGGAACTGATGCTACTGTGCCTTCAATTAACTTTAGAAGAGCTTGTTGAACACCTTCACCCGAAACATCCCTAGTAATAGACGGATTATCAGATTTCCTTGAAATCTTATCTATTTCATCAATGTAGACGATACCGCGTTGCGCTTTGTCAACGTCATAGTCGCACTTTTGCAGTAGCTTTTGGATAATATTCTCAACATCTTCACCAACATAACCCGCTTCAGTTAGAGTGGTTGCGTCAGCAATAGTAAAGGGCACGTCCAACATGCGGGCAAGTGTCTCAGCGAGCAGGGTTTTACCACTGCCGGTGGGGCCAATTAGCAATATATTACTCTTACCTAATTCAACATTGGATTTATCAGATCCGCCGAGCTCACTGACTTGTAGTCGTTTGTAATGATTGTAGACAGCGACAGAAAGAATCTTTTTAGCGTGGTCTTGACCAATAACGTAGTCATCGAGCAAATCTTTGATTTGTGTGGGCACTGGTAATTTATGATCACTGTCTTCCGCAGCGGCAGCCTGAGTCTCTTCAGAAATAATGTCATTACACAGGTCTACACATTCATCACAAATATAGACAGATGGGCCAGCGATTAACCTTCTAACTTCATTTTGATTTTTGCCGCAAAAGGAGCAAAACAGCAATTTGCCGCCATCACCTAATGTGTCATCATCACTCATAACTGTACCCTATATCTGCACGCTTATGTTGAGTTAAAAATCACTGAAAACAGTAACTTAACTAAATATTACAATGCTAAAAGCCTACTCGCTCTGAGCACGCTTGTCTAGTACCTCATCAACCAAGCCATACTCTTTAGATTCATCGGCACTCATAAAATTATCGCGCTCGGTATCTTGTTCAACTTTGTCTACAGGCTGACCTGTATGAGTTGCCAACAGGTTATTTAAACGCTGCTTAATTTTAAGTATCTCCTGCGACTGGATATGGATGTCTGTAGCTTGACCTTGCGCACCGCCACTTGGCTGATGAATCATAGTACGAGCATTGGGCAAGCAGTAGCGTTTACCTTCAGCACCCGCGGCCAGCAAAAATGCACCCATGGAAGCAGCCTGTCCGATGCACATTGTACTCACATCAGGTTTAATAAATTGCATGGTATCGTAAATAGACAAACCTGCAGTGACGGATCCGCCGGGAGAATTAATGTAGAGATGAATGTCTTTGTCTGGATTCTCTGACTCTAAGAAAAGCAATTGAGCCACAATAAGATTAGCCATGTGGTCTTCAACTTGACCAACAAGAAATACCACTCGCTCTTTAAGTAGCCTCGAATAGATATCGTAGGCTCTTTCACCCCGCGATGATTGCTCAACCACCATAGGTACAAGGCCACTGGCTTGTACGTCCATATTGGGTGGGTTTTTACTTGAAAATGGAAAGTCCATAAGATCCTCTGTGCGCTTTATTAGTCAGTATATCCGCTCGATTAAGTAGCCATAGATTTACTAACTATAATAGCCACTATACGAAGTAATATCGAGGCCAGACTTATATCAATAATAGTTGTTTAAGCCTCAGGATCAGGATCCGGTTTAACCGCATCCTCATAGGGCAGATTTTCTTCTTTGAGTTTGCATTTAGATAGAACCAGCTCAGTGACCTGATCCTCAAGCACAACTGCTTCAACCGAACTTAAAAGCTCTGGTTTGCTGTAGTAATAGTCGACAACCTCTGAGGGTTGTTCGTAGGTAGATGCAATTTCATCAATTCGCGCTCTTACTTGCTGTTCGTCGGGCTGAAGTGACTCAACTTTAACCACCTCTGAAACAATTACACCCAGAGCTGCTCTGCGTTCTGCTTTCGCTTTAAACATATCATCAGGTAGCATATTGAGGTCGAACTGCTGCCCGCCACCAAATTGTTGCACCATCTGTTGTTTGAGCTGAATAATTTCATTGGCAACCAATGTCTCGGGCAGGTCAACCTTGTTAAGTTCGAAAAGTTGATCCATAACACGGTTTTTAACCTTGTTGCGGATGGCGTTGCGCAGTTCACGCTCCATATTGGCTTCTACGTCCTCACGGAACTTTTCTTCACCTCCGGCCTCTAGACCGTATTTTTTGAAAAATTCATCATCTAGCTTTGGCAGATTTTTGACAGCAACTGAATGTACCTTAACTGCAAATTGAACTGCTTTACCCTTTAGGTCCTCTGCATGGTAATCTTTAGGGAACTTGAGTTTTAGAACTTTCTCTTCACCGGCACTTAGCCCCAATAAACCATCTTCAAAGCCTGGAATCATACTATTTGAACCAAGAACAAGTGTTTGGCCTTCCGCTTTGCCCCCGGGAAATTCCTCTCCCTTGTGAGTACCTGTGTAGTCAAGAGTGACTTGATCACCCTCCTCTGCCGCCTTTTTCTTAACATCAAAGGTCGCCTGCTGATCGCGAAGAACCTCAATCATTTTATCTACATCTGGTGTTGTAACTTCAGAAATAGGTTTTTTGATGGATACTTTGGTTAAATCCGCTAGTTTTACTTCAGGATAGACTTCAAAGGTAGCTTTGTACTGTAAATCCTCTCCTGGCTTATCTTTAATATCTTCAATTTGTGGCTGACCCACAGGGCGCAGTTTTTCCTGCTGAATAGCTTCATAAAAGCTGGAGTTAACCATCTCTCCAATTACTTCTTGGCGAACGCCCTTGCCGTAGTACTGTTTAACGACTTGAAGTGGCACTTTACCCTTACGAAAGCCTTTTATTTTTGCAGTCTTGGTGGCCTTTTGTAGTCGCTGTAACACTTCATCGTCAATTTTGCCAGCGGGCACACCGACCTTTAGTTGGCGTTCTAGACCTTTGCTTGATTCTATGGAAACCTGCATTAATAACCTCTAGCACTTGGTACAATTTTTAAAAGGGCGTTGACTGCGACTTTTGAACAATCAACTACCCAAAATATGGTGCGAGTGGAGAGACTCGAACTCTCACGGGTCGCCCCACTGGAACCTAAATCCAGCGCGTCTACCAGTTCCGCCACACTCGCATTAGTTTTATCTGAGACATTCTTTTGTGCTTAAAGGCTAATTTTAGCTTGCTGAAAAGTCCGTCTCAAAAAAAGGCGTGAAGTTTGCCACAGCGTTAACCAATCAGCAACCAAATAAATCATCTTTGCGTGTAAGAATTAACATGAAATTGGCATTATGTAGTTTGTTTAAACGCTGGAGCATGATTTTCAGCATTTTAAGTGGCTGCTAAACAAATTCACTGCCATCATTGAGATCTCCTCAACGCGAGCAACATCGGTATAGATACCGTCGATATAAAGCTTGGCAATTCCATGCATGGCACCCCAAAGCACTTGGGACACCCTAAGCGAGTCAGCATCTTTAATAAGCCCTAACTTCTGCCACTGTTTAATCATTTTAAGTTGGTACTGAAATGTGGCATAGGCAATATCCTGCAAATCTTTGGTGCTCTTAGCCTGCTTCCAAATACATCGACCAAACATCAAGTCATATACTTCAGGATTTTGCGCCGCATAACGTATATATTCACAAATAAACTGCTGAAGTTTTTCTTGGTCTGTCAACTGAGGATCGTTGTAACTAGTTTGCATAAAGTCATAGCGCTGACGAAACCCTTGCGCTGCAATTGCACATAGCAAACCATGTTTGTCATCAAAATGGTGGTAAGGGGCAGTGCGCGAGACTCCCACGCGTTCGGCAAGTTTGCGTAGGGACAAACCCTCTATTCCAAATTCAGCAATCAAAGCTCTGGCAGCAATTAATAAAGTACTTCTTAAATCGCCATGATGGTAGGTGGATCGTGCTGTCTGATGTTGAGTCATAACAAAGACTATATCAATGCATCTTGACAGTGTCAAAATAACAGCATAATCTTAGATGAATGAACCTGCGTAGGGTTTTAAAAGTATTTCTAATATAAATCTTGATTCGCAAGAACAAAGGCTAGTGCAAACCAAAGTATATAAAAGTTTGCTTTTAAAATTATAAGAGAGGACATCATGACAGAAGCAGCCTACCCCAACCTATTGGCTCCGCTTGATTTAGGTTTTACTACATTAAAAAATCGTGTGCTAATGGGTTCCATGCACACGGGCCTTGAAGAAGCCGAAAATGGTCATGAACGCATGGCAGCCTACTTTGGTGAAAGAGCAAAGGGAGGTGTTGGCCTAATTGTTACCGGTGGTATTGGCCCAAATTCCGAAGGTTCAACCCATCCTGTAACCAAGTTGCTAGTCTCCGATCAAGATGTAGAAAACCATAAAAAAATTACTGATGCGGTGCATGCTCATGATGGAAAGATTTGTATGCAAATACTGCACACAGGACGTTATGCCTATTCGCCTAATTTAGTTGCGCCCTCAGCAATCAAGGCTCCCATAAATCCCTTTGTCCCTAAGGCGCTCACTGAAGAGGAAATACTTAAGCAAATTGACGATTTTGTTTTCACATCGGTGCAAGCACAAAAAGCTGGCTATGATGGCGTTGAAATTATGGGATCTGAGGGTTATTTTTTAAACCAATTTATAGCTTCAAGAACTAATCAGCGTGATGACCAGTGGGGTGGTAGTTACGAAAACCGCATTCGACTTCCCATAGAAGTGGTGCGTAGAGTCCGTGAGGCGGTAGGTGAACATTTTATTATTATTTTCCGTTTATCTATGCTGGATTTAGTTGAGGGCGGCAGCACTGCCGAAGAGGTTATCCAACTAGGTAAAGCGATAGAAAAAGCTGGGGCAACCATAATTAATACAGGTATTGGTTGGCACGAGGCACAAATTCCCACCATAGCCACAAAGGTGCCGCGAGCAGCTTTTACCTGGGTCACTGCACGCTTTAAAAAAGAGCTTTCAGTGCCCGTAATCACATCAAATCGAATCAATACCCCAGAGGTCGCCGAACAGGTACTGGCTAGAGATGATGCCGATATGGTATCCATGGCGCGTCCATTTTTGGCCGATGCAGAGTTTGTAAACAAAGCTAAACAGGGTCGAGCTGATGAGATAAACACTTGTATAGGTTGCAATCAAGCTTGCTTAGATCATGTATTTCAAGGACAAATGACCAGTTGCCTTGTAAACCCTCGCGCCTGTCATGAGACCGAATTAATTATTGAGCCGACTAAATCACCCAAAAATATTGCTGTAATAGGCGCTGGACCAGCCGGACTGGCAGCAGCAACTACAGCTGCCTCTCGAGGACATAAAGTCACACTGTTCGATGGTGCTAATGAAATAGGTGGTCAATTTAATATTGCCAAGCAAATTCCTGGCAAAGAAGAATTTCATGAGACCCTGCGCTACTTCAATAGGCAACTAGAACTTAATAATGTAACAGTTAAACTCAATAGCCATATGTCTGCGCAACAACTCAATGAGGCAGACTTTGAAGAAGTTATTATTGCCACTGGCATCTCGCCCAGACAACCTGAGATAGAGGGCATAGATCACCCTAGCGTTTTAAATTATATTGATGTGATTGCCGACAAAAAGCCCGTGGGTAAAAAGGTAGCCATTATTGGCGCCGGAGGAATTGGTTTTGATACCGCTGAGTATATTACTCACAGTGGTGAGTCTACGAGTCAGAATATCCCCGCCTTTATGCGTGAATGGGGTATTGATATGACCTTTAACTCTCGATCGGGTATTGAGGGCGTAACTCCTAAACCCGAGCCCTCACCAAGAGAGGTCTATTTACTGCAACGTAAAGTATCGAAAGTGGGCTCTGGACTGGGCAAAACCACTGGATGGATCCATCGAGCAGGTTTGGCCATGAAAAATGTGCGCATGATGCCTAGTTGCGATTATCAACG
>CAXRJI010000041.1:0-98008 GCA_964231105.1 Porticoccaceae bacterium | reverse complement strand
TCGACTTTATGGGTTGGGAAGTTGCGATATGAAAGGCTTCTTTCCACTGGCTATTGAAGCGGCCAAACAGCATCTAGATAAAAAACTACAACATCCTTTGATTATATTGGCCACAGCTGATGAGGAATCCTCTATGGCTGGTGCTCAGGCGCTTGTAAACGCAGGGGTCCCAAAGGCACGACATGCGGTTATCGGAGAACCTACGGGTCTGCGACCTGTCTCTCTACACAAGGGCATCATGGTCGAAAAACTGCGTGTTTTGGGTCGTTCCGGACACTCCAGTGATCCGTCACTAGGCAAAAATGCTATGGAGACCATGCAGCGTATCTTGCAACAATTGATGACTTTCCGAGATCAATTACAGCAACAGAAACATCCCGGTTTTGTGATTGATTATCCGACCCTTAACTTGGGCTGTATTCATGGTGGGGATAATGCAAATCGCATTTGTGGTGACTGCTATCTGGCGTTTGAAATTCGTCCTGTACCCGGCATGGATTTGGACCAGCTTCAGACAGACCTTGAACGTCAAATTGCTAGCATTGCCAAGGCTGATAAAGTGGATTGGCATTTGGATAAATTATTGGTTCCACCATTTTGTGCCGAGGATCACTCTGAATTGGTTGCCCTATGTGAAACCCTTACCGGACACTCAGCCCAATCAGTCGCTTTTGCCACGGAAGCACCTTATCTGCAACAGCTAGGGATGGATGTGGTGGTGCTTGGACCTGGAGATATTGATGTGGCTCACCAACCCGATGAATACTTGGCATTGGATCGCGTTCGACCGACCATTGATTTTCTTTCCCAACTGATTGGCCGCTGTTGCTTATAGCACATAACACCCTATAATCGCGCCATGAAAACAAGTAGCTACGTGGATTTCTTTCGTCAAACATCGCCCTATATCCACAGTCACAGGGGCAAAACCTTTGTCATTGCTGTCGATGGTGAGTCGATTGCCCATGATAATTTCCATCGTACTGTGCATGATATTGCTCTGCTACAGAGCCTGGGTATACGAGTTGTTATGGTGCATGGGGGCCGTCCTCAAATAGACCAGCGCCTTGCCTTGTCTGGCATTAAAAGTAAATTTCACCAGCAATTGCGTATCACCGATACTGAGTCGATGTCCTGCGTCAAAGAAGCTGTGGGAAGAACGCGATGGCAAATTGAAGCTGAGTTTTCAATGAGCTTGCCCAACTCACCTATGCACGGTGCAAAAATTCGCGTCACTGGTGGCAACTTTGTGACCGCTAAACCACTTGGAGTTAAAGACGGCATTGATTACCAGCATACAGGTGCTGTGCGCAAAATAGATGCCGAAACCATTCAGGAACAATTACGATCACAGGGTCTGGTATTAATCTCGCCAATCGGCTTTTCCCCCACGGGTGAGGTATTTAATGTAAATTATTTGGATGTGGCTAGCGAGACAGCAATAGCACTCAAAGCGGATAAACTTATCCTAATGACCACCGCTGGTGGTATATCACAGAATGGCAAATTGCTGCGTAGCATTGTGTTAGCGGATGCGAAAGACTTACAAACAGCGCTCACTGACTCAACACAAAATCAGCTCCTTGCTTCAGCTCACTATGCCTGTAGCAAGGGTGTGGAACGGGTTCATATGGTGGGCTGCTCAGAGGATGGCGCTTTATTGAGTGAGCTGTTTACCCGCGAGGGAAGCGGCACACTGGTAGCACAAGATCACTCGGAGGTAATTCGAGCCGCTACTATTGAGGACGTGGGTGGTATTTTAGAGTTAATTCGCCCCTTAGAAGAACAGCAGGTTCTGGTTAAGCGTTCGCGAGAATTGCTAGAAACTGAAATTTCTCGATTTATGCTGGTTGTGCATCCCGAAGGATTTTTACTTGGCTGTGCCGCTCTTTATCCCATGGCAGATCAAAAACAGGGAGAAATTGCCTGTGTTGCAAGCCATCCAGACTTTTTGGGTCGCGGCATTGCCTCAAGACTTCTTGACCACCTTGAAAAAGAAGCGGCAAAAGCAGGTATTACTCGACTATTTGTTTTGACCACCCATACAGCTCATTGGTTCTTGGAGAAAGGGTTTATTGAAACTCAACTAGATGATTTGCCTGATCAAAAAAAATCGCTCTACAATTACCAGCGTAATTCACGTATTTTTAGTAAATCAATCTAGCAATTCGGTATCTATTCGCATTTAGTAAATAGCCCATTTCTGCTATTCTTGCGCCTTTGTCGACTATCTAAAGAGATCAATAATGCCCAAATATCGTTCCCACACTACCACCCAAGGCCGCAATATGGCGGGGGCCAGAGCTCTGTGGCGCGCCACGGGCATGAAAGACGATGATTTCAATAAACCCATGATTGCTATCGCCAATTCCTATACCCAATTTGTACCAGGACATGTTCACCTTAAGGATATGGGTGATTTAGTGGCGGCAGAAATTGCTAAGGCCGGCGGTATTGCCAGAGAGTTCCATAGTATTGCAGTTGATGATGGTATCGCCATGGGCCACGATGGCATGCTTTATTCACTCCCCTCACGGGATGTTATCGCAGACTCGGTAGAATATATGGTGAACGCCCACTGTGCTGATGCTTTAGTGTGCATTTCAAATTGCGATAAAATCACACCGGGCATGTTAATGGCTGCCATGCGTCTCAATATTCCCACAATCTTTGTATCCGGTGGGCCCATGGAAGCGGGTAAAACCAAATTAGCTGAACACAACCTAGACTTGGTTGATGCCATGGTTATTGCAGTGGACGAGAACGCCACTGATGAGGAAGTTGCAGAATACGAGCGATCTGCCTGCCCCACCTGTGGCTCTTGCTCGGGGATGTTTACGGCAAATTCCATGAATTGTTTAACCGAGGCTCTGGGACTCTCCCTGCCGGGTAATGGCACAGTTCTGGCTACCCATGCTGATCGTCGTGGTCTTTTTGAAGAGGCGGGTCGAACCATCGTCTCTATGGCACGCAAATACTATGAGCAGGATGATGATTCGGTGTTACCGCGCTCTGTTGCCAACTTTAAAGCGTTTGAGAATGCCATGACCTTGGATATCTGTATGGGTGGTTCAACTAACACCATTCTGCATCTACTGGCCGCGGCTCAAGAGGCGGGTGTGGATTTTGATATGTCCAATATCGACGCCCTTTCTCGCGTTGTGCCTCAGCTATGTAAGGTGGCACCCAATACGCCTCTCTATCATATTGAGGACGTGCATCGTGCGGGTGGCATTATGGGTATACTTGCCGAGTTAAATAGAGCAGGATTAATTCATGATGAGCTGCCTACAGTTCACTCAGCAACCCTTAAGGAAGCATTAAATAAATGGGATATAGTTGGAGGCCATGCCAGCGAGGATATAAAAACCTTCTACAAGGCGGGTCCAGCAGGTATTCCTACACAAACAGCCTTTAGCCAAGCTACGCGCTGGTCATCACTGGATGCTGACCGAGAAAATGGCTGTATTCGTAATCTCGAGAATGCTTACAGTAGGGATGGTGGGCTGGCTGTACTCACGGGTAATTTAGCACCTGATGGCTGTGTGGTTAAAACCTCGGGTGTCGATGAGTCTATTCATGTATTTGAAGGGCCGGCGTTTATCACTGAGAGTCAAGACGAAGCGGTTGACTGTATTCTTAATGACAAAGTCAAAGCTGGCGATGTAGTGATTGTTCGCTATGAGGGTCCACGCGGGGGACCCGGTATGCAAGAGATGCTGTACCCTACAAGCTATATCAAATCAAAAGATCTCGGCAAGGCCTGCGCGCTGATTACTGATGGACGATTCTCTGGCGGCACCTCCGGTCTCTCTATTGGACATGTCTCACCCGAAGCAGCCGCTGGAGGCAATATCGGCTTGGTAAAACAAGGTGACAGCATTCGCATAGATATACCCAATCGCCGTATTGATGTGCTTGTGTCTGAAGAGGAACTTGCTAAACGCCGTCAGGAACAGGACAAACTGGGTTGGCAACCTGTAGAAGAGCGACCACGAAAAGTAACTGCGGCCCTAAAAGCCTATGCTAAATTGGCCACCAGTGCGGATAAAGGTGCAGTAAGGGATCTCTCTCAGTTGTAAATTCAAAATATTTAAAAATCATAGACCAAAAAAAACCCAGCTTAGCTGGGTTTTTTATTTTAGAGACTGCTACTTAGCACAGGAAGGCACCTTCGCACCCAAGTCACGGAGTTTTCCAAGACGCGTACCTTCAACATCAGCAAACTTTATCCACTGGGTGGGGTAGCGCTTGTCTTTCTTAGTTTTAGCTGCTTTAAGCGACTTCTTAAACGCTACAATAGCATCTTTATAGCAGTGTAAGTTTACTAACGCATTACCCATCACCAAATAGTTTGAATCTGGGCGCTTTACCTTTCCTTTTTTAACCGCTTTTTTGGAGGCTTGATAAGCTTGTTTATCTTTACCCAAGTCGAGATAGATACCTGCAATACGCGACTGTAACTCGCCAGAATCTGACTTTTTAGAAGCACGTTCCAATGAAGCCAGAGCTTTTGTTAGCTCTTTAGCTTGGTACCAAGCAGTACCCAATACTTCCAAGTTTTTGGCGGTAGGCTCAATGATTTTATCGTTTATACCTTTTTCGATAATCACTGCTGCTCTATAGGGGACCTCTTGACCAAGATACATATAGGCCATTCCCATAACCTGACTTTCTTTATCGAACTGATTGCTAAGGTAAACCAATTCTGAGGCTACAAGACGATCCATTTCTCGCTCTTGTTCACCATACATGCCACCTAATTGTTTCCAATAGGTCCACTTTGGATAGTGCTTTACTAGCTTTTCAAGAATTGAAGTAACGCGTTTATAATCATTCTTTTCGTAGTAAAGTACCCGTTGCAGTGACCACCAACGCTCTTTGGGCAATAAACCCTTGGCTTCGACATCATTAATTGCAAACTCAACCATATCCAAAGCATCTGCTTTGCGATCCAACTGGTAATAGATTTGAGCTAATAAGCCCCGCGCATCATTACCTACAATTGTAGATTCAGCCATCCAAGTTTCTAACTCCTTGGCAGCTTCGGCATAGCGCCCCTCAGCAGTGTAAAGTTGAGCAATGGTGTAGCGGGTATCTAAGCTAAGATCCTGAGGTGTGCCCTCACCATTAATTACTTGTCTGTACATGCGAATAGCACTGGGGAAATCATCCAATGAGTAGTAGACAAACCCTTTAAATTTCCAGATCTGAGTCTGTTCGTAGGGCTTCTTACAAGTTTTACTACTTTCCTCAATATCATTGAGCCTTTTAAGAGACTCGACGTAATTTTCCTCTTCTTCAAGAACCACTTGAACTTTTTCAAGGGCTTTTGCGCACTTAGCACCCACAGATTGTCGCTGACGGGTTTTAACATTTTTATATTTAGGTTCTTTTTTTTCTTCTTCCGCTTGAGCAATAGTGCTCAAGCTAGATTGCGGATTAATCGAACCTATAACAAGTGGAAGCAAGAAACATACACTTGCTACGGTAAATAATTTAAGGATGCTTATGTTTTTTGACATGTTATATCCCTTACTGCGCCATCTTGAAGGTGAATTTATACATTACACCCGTGACTTCCTGGGGAACACCATCAACAACACGTGGGTTGTACTTAAGCTTATTTGACGCTTTAAGTGCCGAACGACCAAAGCCCCAGCCCTCTGGCCATTCTTCGATAAGTATTGGATCCCGCACACCACCGGTGGTAGTAATAATAACTTCCACCACTGCATAACCCTCTTTGGCTCGCGTTTGCGCACGACGTGGGTACTGAGGTTGTGGTACGTAGACAGGAATGAAGTCGGAATCTCTTGCGAAACCTGAGTTACCGATCTTAAGGTTGCCCCCGGCTTTTGGTGCAGACATATTGACCACATTTTCTGGAGCCTCAAATTCCATTTGCTGCTCAGGTATTTCAGGCATCTCTTCAGGTTCGTCTGGTTTCTCAACCTCAGTCATCTTATTGTTTTCAGTGCGATCGCGATCAACGTGAATAAAGTCGGGTATTTTAATGCCTTCTTGATCATCTAATTCCTTGTTACCAGAATCGATCAATTTGTACATAACAAATACCAACCCCAGAGTTACTAAAACTCCGAGCGACCCAGAAACCCCTACTCTTAATCCATCCATATTTTTTATTAACTCTAAAAATCAGTCGTTTTCTACAGAGACTGCGATAGGTGCGATACCAATTTCTTGGGCAATATCAGCCACCTTTGCCACACTTTCAATATCTGACTCATTATCAGCCTGAATCACCATGCCACCCTTTGGATTTTCATGAAAAAGACGGGTGAGATTTAATTTTAGTGCACTGTCTTCCACTCTTTTTTTGTCAATCCAAAATTCATTGGTACCACTGACTGCCACTAAAATACCTACTTTTTTATAAGAATCTGGCGTATTGGCATCAACTTTACTGACATCAATACCCGGCAACTTGATAAAAGAAGCGGTAACAATAAAAAAGATCAACATGATAAAGACAACGTCTAGCATAGGCGTCAGATCAATAGCTTGGCCTTGCTCTTGCGGTTTGCTTGTTCTACTGCGCATAGTTCTCTCTCACTGGTATTGCCCAATGGCTAATGTAGCTTAATGATCCATCGTTAAATGGTCTTCAAGAAGGTGTTTTTCTCTATCGGCAATACGTTCCACATAGGTTAATCCGAATACACCGGAGAGTGCTGCAACCATACCTGACATGGTGGGTACCGTAGCTTGAGAAACACCCCCTGCCATAGCCTTGGCATCACCACCACCGGTGAAGGCCATAACATCAAATACAACAATCATTCCAGTTACGGTGCCCAATAAGCCAAACAGAGGTGCTACTGCCACCAATGTTTTTATCATCATTAGGTTTTGATCTATTTTGATGCTGACTTCAGAAATAAGTTTTTCACGGATCTGTCGCGCCCGCTTTGATTTTCTCTCAGTTCTAGATTCCCACTCATTGAGGGCAATTTTCACATCGAGATTAACATTTGAGCGCAGATACCACATGCGCTCAAAAAGCAGGGTCCACATAACAAATAACAGGATGACAATGGCCCATAGGACCATGCCACCTGAATCCATAAATTTACCCAGTTCTGCCCATGTATCAATGATGAACATCATCTTAGCGAGCCTCGACAGAACCTGCCACAATACCCGCGCTCTGCTCTTCAAGCACGTGGAGAACACCCTGTGCTCTGCCATTTACTAGGGTATGCAGAAGCACTGTTGGGATAGCGACAACCAGACCTAATACTGTGGTTATCAGAGCCTGAGAAATACCACCTGCCATGGCTTTAGGATCACCGGCACCAAACAGAGTAATCATCTGGAAGGTAATAATCATACCGGTTACCGTACCAAGCAGACCCAATAGTGGGGCGACCATGGCAATGATTTTCAGCAGATTTAGACCAGACTCAATATTTGGTCTTTCTTTTAATACCGCCTCATGCAACTTCAGCTCGAGTGATTCAGCATCCAAACCCGGATTGTCAGCGGCCACTTTAAGCACACGACCCAGAGGATTTGCGTCGTCAACAACACTGGTTTTTAGCTGCTTTTTAACCGCTTTGGACATACCGAGCAGGACATAAAAGCGATAAAAAGCCAACACGATTGCAAAGGCAAAAACTGCGGTAATTACATAGCCAACAAAGCCACCGAAGTGCCAGCGCTCGATAAGCGTAGGTGCATTAATTAATGCAGCAAGTAATCCGCCACCAAACGGACCAGTTGGATCCAGACCCACCTTAGTGAAGCCAGAGGTTGCTTCCTCCAAATCTCGCGCACCGCCCTTAAATCCAGAGGGCTGACGGGTTAACTCAGATACCAAGCCACTTTCTGGGCTGTACTCAAGGTACATACCATCTGCTAGCAGGTTGTAGGTACCAACACGCACTACATCCATTTCCACAGGCTCACCATCAGCCTGCAATACAGTTCGTTTGAATTTAACCACCCGGCCACTTTCGACCATTTCGCGCTGTTGCTCATACCAAAGCCGCTCAATATCTTCGATAGAGGGCAATTTGGTATCACTGCTCATTTTTGAGATTAGATCATCTAAAAATTCCGTGCGACCAGGTATCTGTGCACTGACTATGGATTGATTGATCTTGGCTCTAATATCGCCGGCTGCACCTGTTAAATGACCGAACAATTCTTTTAGTGACCCCAGTCGCTTATCACGCTGCTCTCGCAGTGCGGCTAATTTGAGGTCGTTATCACGAATAATTTGCTCGAGACGATCAGAGCGACGCTCTTCAGCCGCCTTTGTATTCTTAGCATTTCTCAATAACTGAGCTTGCTTACGCTGATCCTGCTTGAAGGCAGCCTCGCGAGCACGGTACTCAGCGGTCTCGGAAATCTTGGCACTCTGAATAAGTTCAAGTAATTCATCGAGGGTTTTTGCTTCGTTGGCCAATGCAGGCACTGAGAAGGCAACTGCAGCAGTTAGGGCTGCTAAAATATTGATTATTTTATTTTTCATTGTGCTATCTCCGGTGCAGTGATCGGCATTTCAATTACATCTTGAGGCGACAGTTTGACAGCAATACGTATGGCCTGATCCACTGCGCGACGGTATCCAGATCCAAGGGATTCCCAGCTATTTGTGGCTTTGTTCCATACCCCTGCTCGAGATTTGTCTTTGCTTTGATACATCAAGGCGATACGTCCAACACGAAGCATCTGTACTTCAACTTCTGAACCATCTCCATCAATATCAATTTGATCGGTGTAGGATTCCATAGATAGACTGTAATCCGACTCAATATCGTAGACCTCGAGAATTTGACGGAACTTTTCTGCTGCCGAGAACCTTGCACTGTCAAGATTGACGTATAAATCAGCAATAGCTGCTTCCCGCTTATCTTTCTTAAACGGCATATCCAGTGCGATAAAGTCTTCTAAGCCGGCGAGCATACTAACCATTAGAGGCGAAACACCCCTTTCAATAATAGTTGCGTTTTCGATTGACTCTTGTAACTCGACCATCATTCTCTTTTGGTTAACGATTTGACGCTCAAGTTGCGAGTTATAAACCCGCAGCGATTCAATCTGCTTATTAACCTGCTTGAATTCTTGCAGAAGACCATCTGTCTGGTCAGCAATTCGGTCAACATTTACCTGCGCTTTCTGTGCGGACGACACTTTGGAGGCTCCAGCCTTAAGAACATCCTTTACCTCAGTATTACTCTGCACTTGTACATCTGTGGCCTGTTGAGCAACAACAGGAAGAGCGAAAGCAATAAGGGCAAGTGCCAATGCTTTAAATGGTTGCTTATTCATAGTTCCCTCAATTTGGGTCTAACGGATTAAATTTTTATTAGTCCAACTTTGTTATGACTACTTCAAACCTGTTCTTCTTAATCTCAGTTCGACTTTGTAACAGTCTATGGATTAATAATCAATTATGCTAACGCATAAGTGGGGCAAAATTATACATAAAACTACTCCTTGTTACCAAGATAAACGCCTTTTTGCCTATACCTGTTTAATTCGCTCCAAAACCAAAAAGCGATACGGGTGGCTTTGAACCTGTTGCGGCATTTTCTCAGACACTTGCTGCCAAGCTTTTTGATCAAAGTCTGGGAAAAAAGCATCGCCATCAACTAAGGCATCAACCCGAGTTAAATATAGACGGTTAGCATGGGGTAAACAAAGCCTATAAATTTGCTCACCTCCAATTACCATGACTTCATCACTATCTTTTTTAGTGCAGACACTTTCTGCAAGGGCTAGCGCGGCATTGAGCCCCATGGCAACCTGAACGCCCTCATGGGACCATGTTGGATCTCGAGTAATCACAATATTAGTCCGTCCTGGCAAGGGACGACCTATGGATTCAAATGTTTTGCGACCCATCAGCAAGGGCTTATTCATGGTCACTGATTTGAAATAGGCAAGATCCTCGGGAAGATGCCAAGGCAACTGATTATCGCGACCAATTACATTATTTTGACTTGCTGCAACGATTAAAGAGAGATTCATTGCTTTGCCTTATACCGCCACTGGGGCTGATATCGCTGGGTGACTTTGATAATCCTGTAACTGAAAATCATCATAGACAAAATCAAGCAAATCGGTAACTTGCGGATTGATTGTTAGGGTCGGAAGTGGGAGTGGGTCTCTACTCAATTGCTCCTCTATTTGTTGCATATGATTACTATACAGATGAGCATCACCGAAAGTATGTACAAAATCACCTAACTTTAAACCTGTGACCTGAGCTAACATCATCGTAAGAGTGGCATAGGAAGCAATATTGAATGGCACTCCTAGAAATACATCAGCGCTGCGCTGATAAAGTTGGCATGATAAGCGACCCTCAGAAACATAGAATTGAAACAAGCTATGGCAGGGTGGCAGACCGGACTTAACCATGACTGGAATATCCTTGGGATTCCAAGCCGAAACTATTAAGCGCCTTGAGTCTGGATTAGACTTTATATCCTCAACTACCTGAGATAACTGATCTACGCCTTCAAAATTTCGCCATTGTCGTCCGTATACTGGACCTAAATCACCGTATTGCTCAGCAAAATCTGCATCACTTTTAATGCGCTCTACAAATTCCTTAAGCCCTAACTTCCATTCGGGTGAATGCATTGCCATGCTCTTATCTTGACCTGTTTCTCGTAACCAGTTTTGGTAGGGCCATTCATTCCAGATGCCCACACCGTTTTGAACAAGGTAGCGAATATTGGTATCACCTTTAATAAACCATAAAAGCTCATGAATGATAGATTTTAGATGTACCTTTTTGGTGGTTACTAAGGGGAATCCATCGGCCAAATTAAAACGCATTTGATAGCCAAATACACTCAGAGTGCCAGTACCAGTTCGATCCTCTTTAAACACACCTGTATCCCGTATGTGCCTGACTAAATCTAAATATTGCTGCATTTATTTAACCTACTTTGTTGTCTTAGCAATTGTTTTCGCGACTGCTTTTTTTATCTTAACAACTGCATATTTTAAGCTAGCTGCGTTTAGGTTTTTGCTTTAAGGCTTGTATTGGCAGGGCTTCACGCATAAACCATGCACCCAGCAAAATCATCGGCACACACAGAGTTTGTCCTCGAGTCATCCAGTTAAATGATTCAAAAAGAGCCGTTTGACCAGCAAATTGAGCATCTGGCTCACGCACAAATTCAACTAGAAATCTAAACAAGCCGTAGAGCATTAAAAATGCACCCGCTAGTTGGCCCGTTGCCCTTGGTTTACGTGCAAAATAATAGAGGGCAAAAAATATTACTACACCCTCAAGAAAGGCCTCATAAAGCTGTGATGGGTGACGTGGCAACTGCATGGGATCGGAGGGGAAGAGCATGGCCCAGGGCAAATCGGTGACGCGGCCATAAAGTTCTTGACCAATAAAATTACCTATTCGCCCAAAAAATAAGCCTGTTGGGACCAGCAATACAACAAAGTCACCCAGGGCAAGGTATGGAATTTTATTTTTACGCGCATAGGCATACAGGGCAATGGCAACGCCAATCAAACCGCCATGGAATGACATGCCGCCCTCCCAAAGCCTAAAAATCATCATGGGATCAGCGAGCCACTTATCGGTGTTATAGAAAAACATATAACCCAATCGGCCACCGAGAAAAACTCCAAAAAAACCGTAAGTAATCAAATCCTCAACCTGAGGTTGCTTAATTGGAGACCATGGGCGCTTACAATTTCTTACTGCCAGCACCCAAGCGAAGGCAAAGGCAACTAGGTACATAAGGCCGTACCAATGAATTTGCAGAGGGCCGAGATAGACAGCCACGGGATCTATGTTTGGATGTGAAATCATCAGGATTATCTCTATGGATATTTAACTAGAAATCATAGCGCTTTATTTAGCTCTCTGCCATGACAGATAAATGAAAAAACATAAAAATTTAAGCGGCTGCGTTAATACGCTTAAAAAGGCTAACCTCTTGCCTTTGCCAAAGACTGGGAGAGGTAATTTGATACAGATGCTGCGTCAGACATTTCCAATGCGCGCCGAGCAAGGTCACGGGCTTTTTTGCGACTGGTACCTAGTAGCGTAGACTTTACCCGTAAAAGAGCAGTCGCACTCATAGACAGATTTTCATAACCCAAACCATAGAGAAGTACAGCACCCTCTGGGCTAGCAGCCATCTCGCCACAGACGCTTAGCTGGCACTTTACCGACCTAGCCTGTTCAAAAATCACTTTTAACGCTCTTAACACACTGGGATGAAAAGCATCATAGAGCTCTGCAACCCTAGGATTATTTCGATCTACAGCAAGTAAGTACTGAATCAGATCGTTGGTGCCTATGGATAGAAAATCTACTCGCTGCCCTATTTCTGCCACCTGATAAACAGCTGCAGGCACTTCAATCATAGCGCCTACAGGCGGCATTTGAATATCATAGCCCTCTTCTTCTACCAGCTCTTTATGAGCTCTCTTTAGCAGCTCTAAGGCATCATCCAACTCTGGAACATTGCTGATCATTGGAAGCATAATGCGCAGGTTATTTAAGCCTTCGCTGGCTCGAAGCAGCGCCCGAATCTGTACCAAGAAAATTTCTGGATGATCCAATGAAATTCTAATACCCCGCCATCCAAGAAAGGGATTTTCTTCCTCAATGGGGAAGTACGGCAGATCCTTATCGCCACCTATATCAAGAGTTCTCATGGTTACTGGACGCGGTGCAAAGGTATCTAAATGCTCACGATAAATCGACACTTGCTCGTCCTCAGTGGGAAAACTGGATCGAGACAGAAAAGGAATTTCGGTACGAAACAAACCCACTGCCTCAGCACCACTTTTAAGGGAGGCGACTGTATCCTGACGCAAACCTGTATTAACCCAAAGCGCAAAGCTGTGGCCATCAGGCGTTTTACAGGGCACATCACGTAATTTTTGTAGGTCTTGGATAAATGTTTTCTCATCCTTTTGCCTCTGCAAATAAGCGCGACGCCGCGCCTTGCTTGCTCGACTTACTACGTGACCACTAGAGCCATCAACAATTAACTCTTCACCCTCAAGCTCTGTCCAAGGAACATCAATGGCACCCATAACAGTCGGTATACCCAGAGCTCGCGCAACAATGGCTAAATGAGAGTTGCTAGACCCTCGCAAAGAGATAATTCCTACCAAACGGTTAACTGGTATATCTGCCAATGCAGTGGCTGAAAGATCTTCTCCCACTAAAACAATACGCCGCGGCAACGCAATCTCTTCTCGGTGAGTGGCCATCAGGTAGCTTAAAACGCGCTTACCCAAACCATCAACATCAGCCGCTCGCTCTCGAAGATAAGGGTCATCCATCTGTTGGAATGTTCGTACATGCTTAAGTATTACTGAGCTCCAAGCGCTTTGAGCAGTCTGTCCAGTTTTAATGGTCTCTATGACTTCACCACCTAGGGAACTGTCATCGAGCATTCGAATAAACACATCGAATAATGCAAGTTCTTCAGAATTTAATTTACCTTGCAGACCACCCCCAAGATTCTGCATATCGCGCTTGACGGCTTTTAATGCATGCCTAAAAATTTCCACTTCAGCGTCTGGATCTTCACTAAATCGCTGGGGTATAGAATGAAGATCAACCGTTTGTTGAGCCAAAACCACATGACCTATTCCTACGCCTGCAGAACTTGGAATGCCTTGAAATATAGCCTCACTATCTTTCTTTCTATCGGCAGAAGCCAATCTTCGTAGCGCGCCTGTGGCTTCTGCATGAGCAATAGCTCCCGATAGCTGCGCACAAACCGTGACCACAAAAGCCTCTTCCTCAGCAGCAAAACGTCTCTGATTTTGCTGCTGTAGAACCAGTACGCCCAAAACTTTACGATGATGAATAATTGGTACACCGAGGAAAGAGTGAAAAGTTTCCTCGCCTGTCTCTTCAAAATAAGCAAAGTTCGGGTGTTTGTCCGCGTTTTCCAGATTTAGCGGCTCCTCCTTAGCGGCCACCAGTCCCACCAAGCCCTCGCCCAAGGACAAGCGCACTGTGCCTATAGACTCTTGTCGCAACCCCTCAGTAGCCATAAGGGCATAGCGTTGATCGGCCTCATCAAATAAATAGATTGAACAAACCTCAGCCTTCATGGCGGCTTGAACTTTTTTGACAATAATACTGAGAACTTCGGGAAGACTCCGGGCGCTATTCACGTCCTGAACAATGGCTCTTAAGGAATCCAAGATATTCATTTAGATCTTTCAAATCCCGCGTTTATCTGTGAAAACTCTACCAGTGCTTGTCGATAGACATTTTTTTTGAATGAGACCACGGCACTTATTGGATACCAATAATTGACCCATTCCCATGCATCAAATTCAGGCGTATCAGTGCATTTAAAATTAATTTTTGTCTGATCACTGAGTAGGCGCAAGAAGAACCAACGCTGCTTTTGCCCTATACAACGGGGTGTGGAATTTTTACGCTGCATATTTTCAGGTATATGGTATCGCAACCAGCGTTTGCTTTGCTGAATAATTTCCACATCCTGCTTTTGCAATCCGACCTCCTCGTACAACTCCCTGTAAAGAGCCTGCTCTGCAGATTCCCCAGCATCAATGCCTCCCTGTGGAAATTGCCAGGCCTTTTGACCCAAGCGCTTAGCAAGAAAAACTTTGCCTCGGCCATTACTGATTACTATCGCTACATTAGAGCGAAATCCGTCTTTATCTACCAATGTAAGCCACCGTTGTAATTATCTTTATTGAGTTATTGTTCCACAGTCTAGGGCACTCAGCAATTTTCTCTTGAGGATAAAGATTATCGTAGCTATCCTTGTACGTTAGCAATAATCAGTTTCTCGGATTTCCCTATGGCTCTAGCCATCTTTGATTTAGACAATACCCTTATAGCAGGTGATAGTGATCATAGCTGGGGTGAGTTTCTAGTGAGCAAAGGAAAAGTGGACAGCGATCACTATCGAACCATGAATGATCGATTTTATGCTGATTACAAAGCAGGGCAGCTAGATATATTCGCCTACCTAGAATTCTCACTGGAGCCTCTGACCCGAATGTCTCAAGTTGAGCATCAACACTTACAACAACAATTTATGCAAGACGTGATTGCACCAATGATGCTATCAAAAGCCAGGGATCTAGTAGAAAAGCACCGTCAATCCGATAACCGCCTTTTGGTCATTACCGCAACTTCGCTTTTTATCGCACAGCCTATTTGTCATGCCTTAGGTATCGAAGACATTATTGCAACCGAGCCTGAAATCGTTGATGGCGCATTTACAGGAAAAGTGGTGGGAACGCCGAGCTTTTCTGAAGGAAAAGTTGAGCGCTTACAACAGTGGCTGAGCGATAATAACGAGACTGATAAAGGCAGTTATTTTTACTCAGACTCTATCAATGATCTCCCCCTGTTGATGCAAGTAGCACATCCAGTTGCTGTGGACCCAGACGCAAAGTTACGTGAACAGGCCCTTAAACGTGGCTGGGAAATTATTTCTCTTCGTGACTAAATAGAGCCTTCACACCTTTAGGCAGCATCTATCATAGATTTATAACCATCGGCATCCATTAAACTTTCGATATCTTCTGGGTCTGCCAATTTAACTCTAAATAACCATCCATCTCCGTAGGGGCTCTGATTGACCGTCTCTGGCTCATCCTCAAGACCTGAGTTGATTTCCACTATTTCACCAGACACAGGTGAATAGATATCCGAGGCCGCTTTAACTGATTCAACAACAGCCACTTCGCCACCAGAATCAGCGTTAGCACCCACCTCTGGCAACTCAACATAGACAATATCCCCCAGGGCATCCTGTGCATGATCAGTAATCCCAACCACTACTGTGCCATCATCTTCTAACCGCACCCATTCATGGGTTTCGGCATACTTTAATTCTGTCGGAAAATCACTCACATCACACCTCTAGTTCTAATTTATTGACTCAAATTTAAGAGCATTCTCTATGCATGTATTTTACTGATTAACGTATTTAAAGATAAAGTTATTTTATTGTTTTAAGGCATCAATTCCAGCGCTGGCTCATCTAATGCTGCAAACTGTTCGCGCAACACCAAAATATGCTCGCTCCAATAGCGGGTTGAACCGAACCACGAAAAAGCATGGGGAAAAGCAGGATCGTCCCACCGGCGAGCAATCCATGCACTGTGATGCATTATTCTCAGGGTTCTGAACACTTCAATCAATGCCAGTTCACGAACATTAAAATGATAAAATTCACTGTACCCTTTAACCAGTTGTGTCATTTGCGCTGTTTGTTCTTGTGGATTTCCTGATAGCAGCATCCATAGATCTTGGATCGCAGGCGCCATACGAGCATCGTCAAAATCAACAAAGTGCGGGTTGTCATGGCGCCATAAAATATTGCCGGAGTGACAGTCACCATGCACTCTTATGTTTTTTATCTCACCAAAATCCCTGACAACCTGTTGGCATTTCTCTAGTAAATCACGGCCCAATGTTTCGTAGGCATCACCTAATTCAGGTGGCATAAATTGTTGGCTTATAAGTTGATAAGACTGCCAGCCAAAGGTATCAATATTTAAGGTAGGGCGATTCTCAAACTGCACACTTGACCCAACACTATGAAAACGCCCCAACAGTCGTCCAAGAACCAACAGATTATCTAGATTATCCAATTCAGGGGCATAACCACCGCGACGAGGGTAAAGTGCAAATATAAAGTCTTGATAATTGTGAAGTGACACCCCTTCGGAATCTATAATAGGACAAACAACTGGCAGTTCTTGTTCTGCTAATTGAAAACAAAATTGATGCTCTTCTAGAATCTGATCGCAATTCCAGCGCTTTGGCCTGTAGAACTTAGCTATCAGAGGTTCAGCGCCTTCAATACCCACCTGATAAACTCGATTTTCGTAACTGTTTAGAGCTAACTGGCTTCCATCGGTAACGTAGCCACAACTTTCAACAGCATCAAAAATTATATCTGGAGTAAGTTGGGCAAACACATGGCTCTCTGTTTCTTGTGTCTCTGTCATCAATCTACTCTTGGTTTTGATCTAAGGATTTTTTGTTTGCCATGGCGGCTTTTTCTATCCATTCGGCGCTGCTGAGAACTTTTAGTAGGTCTAGTTGCTCTCCGAAGCTTAGGCGATTGAGTGACTGATTTTAGCAGTGTCTGCAAGCGAAGCAGTGCTTCCTCACGATTTTTATCCTGACTGCGATAGCGTTGTGCTTTGATAACAATAATGCCATCTTTGGAAATGCGCTGATCGTTTAGGCGAAATAGACGCTGCTTATACAGTGTTGGCAATAAGGACTTTGTAATATCAAACCTTAGATGCACAGCGGTAGCGACTTTATTGACATTTTGCCCACCTGGGCCACCAGAGCGAATAGCCGTCCACTCAAGCTCTGACTCAGACAGGGAATAACTCGAATCGATAACAATCATTGTTTAGCTTGTTCAATATATTTAAAGCGGGCTTGTTTCTGACCCCCAACGTCAACCTCCTCTGTAAACATGTCAAGGGGACGGGCCCAGAGTGCATAATCACCGTAAAGAGGTCGGTATATCACCAAATACTCCTGGGTTTCACTGTGTCTAGCGATATCGATCACCTCATATCGATTACCTTTGTAGTGTTGATATATCCCCTTTTGCACGTTCATATTTTCCCCGAAAAAACACTAGTCTACAGTTGTAGTTGCGGTTAGGTAGTCTGACAGCGCCAACCTAAGTTGGTCACCACTTTGCAGGGCCCCAACACCAGAGGGCGTACCAGTTAATATGATATCTCCCGGCTCTAAGGTAAAAAATTGTGTCGCATAAATTATTAGAGATAAAACTGGTGTAAGCATCTGTGCTGTATGGCCGTCTTGGCGCAATTCACCGTTCTGCCATAATTTCATATTTAGATCTTGCAGATTTTCAATCTTATCAGAGCTTATAAATTCAGAGAGCGGACAGGCACCATCGAAGGCTTTAGCTTTTTCCCATGGTAGCCCGCTACTTTTTAATTGTTGCTGCAGGTCGCGTAGGGTGAGATCTAAGGCGAGACCAACACCTGTAATAGCTAGCTGAACCTGCTTCTCTGTACAGCCTCGTGACAATCGCTGTCCAATCAAAATTGCCAGTTCAGTTTCATAATGACAGCTACCCATCTGCTTGGGTATAACAATAGGCTGACACAAATCCACAAGGGCAGTTGCGGGCTTAAGAAAAAGCACAGGCTCATCGGGTACTGGATTGTTTAGCTCCTTGGCATGAGCAGCATAATTGCGTCCCACACAGACAACTTTACCAACGGGCAAGCTACTCTTTTTCTGATTAATCCGATGTTTATATTGCAATTTTTAACACCTATTAAGCTGTTTTAATTGAAACAAACCAGACTAAGTTTGTTATTAATAAATAAGGCTCCTAAATGCTTGGCCATCATATCAACTTAATCAGTCTATCTACCAATTAACTTTACTTGAGAGTTTAAGGCCCATAAATTGCGTTTTTTGGATTATTTATCTCGGCAATTGATTACATATTTCACCTACTAGAACAATGCTCCCTGATCTCATGCCCTGTAAAATTGAACAATTGATTGAGGTTAATTGGATGAGTTTGCCTTATTTATCCCTCTTTAAACGGTAAAAAGGGCTACAAAAGCCGAAAAACAAGCATTTTTTTGCCTTTAGAGAGCTTAAAATTAGCTAAATTCAAAAAAAACCAATACACTGAGTTATTCCTGAGTGTGCCTTCTGGAGAGTCGGTTATCGCAACGGAAAGGTCTTTGTGCTTATAAAATATTTGTTTTGCATAAAGTTGTAAGTCCGTCTCATATTGAGATGGTTATGTTTAGGGTCTAATTTGACGCAGTTATATTTAAGCGAGGTTGTTATGTCAGGGGATAGAGTTGCTGGCACTGTAAAGTGGTTCAATGATAGTAAAGGGTTCGGTTTTATCGAACAGGAAGGCGGTAGTGATGTATTTGTACACCACAGTGCCATTCAAGCTGAGGGCTTTAAGTCCTTGAAGGAAGGTCAGTCTGTAACTATGGAAGTTGTTGAAGGTCAAAAAGGTCTTCAAGCGGAAAATGTTATAGCTGACTAAAGTTTGATCTGCCTTGGGGCAGTTAAATTTTTAAAGCCTTGATCTAACTATCAAGGCTTTTTTTTGGCTGTTAGTTTTAGTTATTAATTTTAGGTGGCTAACAAATCACCCATAAGCTGCAAAGGTCAATCCAAAACAGCCTAGATGACCGAGCAGTTATTTGATCTTAGCTTCCTTATAGATCACATGCTTGCGTATGGTTGGATCATATTTTTTGATCTCCATTTTTTCGGGCATGTTGCGTTTATTTTTGTCTGTTGTATAAAAGTGTCCTGTACCTGCGCTGGACACTAGACGGATTTTTTCACGAGCTGATTTGGCCATAACAATATCCTCTAGATTTTTTCGCCTTTAGCACGAAGGTCAGCTAGAACCTGTTCAATGCCATTTTTATCAATAATACGCATGCCTTTGGTAGACACTCGCAACTTTACAAAGCGCTTTTCAGACTCGATCCAGAATCGGTGAGTGTGAAGGTTTGGCTCAAAGCGTCGACGCGTTCGGTTTTTCGCATGAGATACATTGTTTCCGGCCATTGGGCGTTTACCTGTGACCTGACATACTCTGGACATTGCTGCTGCCTCTTGTTGCAAATGTTGCCGAAAAATAACAAGTATTCGGCAACTGAAATCTAATTAATATGATTTGAGAATTACACCTATTCTCAAAGAGGCGCGTTTTATACCAGAAAGGCTAAGGTGAATCAAACAAAAAGCGCATAATAATCGCGCAATACCTGAGTTTTTATGGTGAGCCAAATTCTCTATTGCACAGAGTGCTTAAAGGTAACAGACGCTTATTCTACATATGACCCATATCAGCTAAGGAAATAACCTTACCCCGACCAACTATAAAGTGGTCCAGCAAACGAATATCTAAGATATCCAAAGAGCTTTTAAGTCGCCGCGTAATCTCAATATCAGCAGCGCTTGGCTCAGCATTTCCTGACGGGTGATTATGGGCCACAATCACAGCCGCTGCATTTTTTTGAAGTGCTAACTTTGCCAATTCGCGGGGGTAGACACTGGCGGCATTTATAGTGCCCTTGAATAGTTCGTTAAACTCAATCAATCTATGTCGGGTATCCAGGAACAAGGCCACAAACACCTCGCGCTGATAATCACGCATTTGCACTGCCAAGTAATCCCTTACCTTGTTGGGATTGTCAAAAATATATTCATTGCATAACTGCTCTTCTAGATAGCGCTTAGTTAGCTCTAAAGTTGCCTGTAGTTGACAATACTTGGCAGCGCCCAACCCCTTAGCCGCGCAAAAGGTTATTTGATCTGCCATTAACAGAGGACCCAAGCCGCCAAAGTGATCCATTAAATCTCGGGCCAGATCAATGGCATTCACTCCTTTGCGACCTACTCGCAAAAAAATCGCAAGCAACTCTGCATCTGTCAGTGCCTGAGGCCCTTTCTCTAATAGCTTTTCTCTGGGCCTATTTTCTTGAGGCCAATGCTTTATTGCCATAGTAAGTCCTTGTTTTTCAGTATAGAATTCCGATTCTTAATAGTTATCTTAGAACTTCGCCAATGATCTTTCTGGAAAAATAATGGGTAGTCTTACCAACAAACATGTCATTGTCGGCATAAGCGGTGGTATTGCGGCCTACAAAAGTGCTGAGATAGTCCGTCGCTTGCAGGACCACGGGGCCGAGGTTCGCGTTGTGATGACAAATGCAGCTACAGAGTTTATTCGCCCTATGACCTTGCAAGCCCTAAGCGGCCATCCAGTGCACACCGATCTACTTGATGAACAAGCCGAAGCGGCTATGGGTCATATTGAATTGGCTCGCTGGGCGGATTTATTGTTAATTGCACCAGCAAGCGCAAACTTTATTTCGACTATGGTTCACGGTGGCGCTGATAGTCTTCTTGGCGCCATTTATTTGGCAACCTCTGCAAAGGTTGTTGTGGCACCCGCTATGAATCAAGCCATGTGGTCCCATCCTGCAACGACTGAAAATATCAAGATACTAAAATCGCGAGATGCGGTAATACTGAATCCTGATGATGGACCCCAAGCCTGCGGTGATGTGGGGCCCGGCAGATTACAGCAACCACAACAGCTAGTTGATCAACTGGTTGATATCTTTGAGTGTGGATTATTGGCAGGCAAAAAAGTAGTTATTACTGCCGGACCCACCCGAGAAAGTATCGATCCTGTTCGCTATATATCCAACCATAGTTCTGGGAAAATGGGCTATGCACTCGCATCAAGTCTTGCTGAAGCTGGCGCCAAGGTGACATTGATTTCAGGTCCAGTCTCCTTGACCTGCCCAGAGCGCTGCAAATTTGTGTCCGTGGTCTCTGCAGATGATATGTTAACAGCTTCAATGGCTGCTGCTAAACAGGCTGATATTTTTATTGGGGCTGCTGCAGTTGCCGATTACCGCCCGGTAAATATTGAACAACAAAAAATCAAGAAACGGGACGATCATATCTCCCTAGAGCTACAAAAAAACCCAGATATAATCAGTACCGTTGCCTCTACCTATAAGCATCTATTCGTTGTGGGCTTTGCTGCTGAGACAGAAAATATTGACTCTTTTGCCAAAGACAAGTTACAGCGCAAGCAACTAAATGCGATTATTGTTAATGATGTCTCTCGCTCCGACATTGGTTTTAATACAGATGACAACGAGGTAAGCTGGATTGATAAGAAAGCCGCTAAATCACTGGGTAAAAAGAGCAAATCTCAATTGGCAAGGGAAATCGTGGCACTGATTGCTGCAAATTGTGATGCTTAAAAGCCCGATGGCTCAATGCAAAAGGACTGCTAAAAAACCATGATCAAGGAAGCTGTAACCAGCGCAAACTCTGAGAACAGTACTACTGGTTCCCTAAGGTTTGAGTTACCTGATGTTGTGTTCCGTGATTACGATATTCGCGGCTTCGCAGAATCTGAAATAACCTCAGAATTTGCTCAGAGACTGGGCAATTCATTGGCCTATATCTTTGCACAAGATAACCATCACTCAGTGTATATAGGCCGCGACTGTAGGTTGAGCTCACCCGTGCTTGCAGAGGCTTTAAAAGAGGGCCTACTAGGGGCTGGAGTTAATGTTTATGAGCTGGGCATGGTTACCACCTCCATCTTAAATTATGCAGTCCATCATGGCGCTAACGCCAGTTGTGGCATTATGGTCACCGCCAGCCACAATCCTGGAAACTACAACGGCTTTAAAATAATTGTCCGCAATCAGGTGATGGCTGGTGAGACTCTGCAGCGCATTAAGTCACAGATGCAAAAAGGTAAAACTTCTTCAACAGTCTCTGGCCAACAGTTTTCACAACAGGTCAGCGCTGCTTATTTACAAAAAATTGTTGCGGACTGTCGTGTAAAACCAGGATTTAAAATTGTTATTGATGCAGGAAATGGTGCGGCTGGGCCCTCTGCAGTGACACTTTTTGAAAAATTGGGCTGTCATCTGATCCCCCTATTTTGTGAGCCTGATGGTGCCTTTCCCAATCACGACCCCAACCCATCCAGCGAAAAAAATCTTGAGAAGCTAATAGAAACTGTTCTCTCGACTCAGGCTGATCTTGGCTTTGCCTTTGATGGAGACGGAGATCGTCTTGTTGTAATCTCGGCCACAGGGGAGGTTATATGGCCCGATAGGTTGATGATGATTTTTGCTAAAGATATTTTGGGCCGCCACAGAGAAGCCAAAATTGTGTTTGATGTAAAAAGTAGTAGTCGCCTAGATCAGCTAGTGCGGCAGCATGCAGGCATTCCAGTGATGTGCAAAACTGGCCATGCTCACGTTCGGCAGGCAGTCAGCGAGTCCAATGCTCTGTTGGGTGGCGAATTTAGTGGGCATATTTTCTTTAATGACCGCTGGGATGGATTTGACGATGGCTTGTATGCGGCCGCAAGACTTTTAGAAATACTCAGTGCTGATGATATGGCCAAGTACCCAGCGCATTTAAGGCTAACACATATCATTGCCGGTCTTGATCACAGTGTCTATACACCTGAAATTCTTGTACCCATAAGCGAAGACAAAAAGTTTGCTGTGATGGAGACTTTAGCTAAGAATTGCCAATTTGACGGTGCAAACATTAACACTATTGACGGACTCAGAGTAGAATATGCAACTGGTTGGGGTCTAATTAGAGCTTCAAATACCTCTGCAAATTTGACCCTGCGCTTTGAGGCGGACTGTGAACAAGAGTCACAACGAATCAAAATATTGTTTCGTACCCAGTTATCACCTTTTATTGAAAATTTGGATCAGTATTTATAATTATGTCTTTAAACCGAAAAGAAGCTGAAAATACCGCAAGGGTAATCTCTAGAGCTCTGCCCTATATTCAACGTTTTGCCGGTTGTACCGTTGTAGTTAAATATGGTGGTAACGCCATGGTCGATGATCGGCTTAAAGAGAGCTTCGCCCGCGATATAGTGTTAATGAAAGCGGTCGGCATTAATCCAGTGGTTGTGCATGGTGGTGGCCCCCAAATTGGCGAACTATTAGAACAATTATCTATCAAGTCTGAATTTATCAATGGCATGCGCGTGACTGATAGTAAAACCATGGATGTGGTTGAAATGGTTCTAGGTGCAACAATTAATAAAGAGATTGTCAATTTGATCAGTAATGCTGGTGGCAAAGCCTTTGGTGTAACTGGCAAAGACGGCCGTTTGATACGAGCAAAAAAATTGGTGACATCGCGCCAAACTCCTGAGATGACAGCGCCTGAAATTATTGATATTGGACAGGTTGGCGAGGTCGAGTCTATTGATAGAAGCGTGATTGACATGCTCTTAAAAGGTAATTTTATACCGGTTATCGCTCCCATTGGCGTGGGGGCTGATGGCGCTTCTTACAATATCAATGCTGATCTTGTTGCCGGTAAGGTCGCTGCTGTGTTGCAGGCGGAGAAACTGATATTGCTGACAAATGTGGCTGGACTGCAGGACAAAAATGGTGATGTGCTCACTGGCCTATCAGTCAACCTTGTTGATGAGCTGATCGCTAATGGCACGATTTATGGGGGCATGTTGCCGAAGATTCAGTGCGCTCTGGACGCGGTAAATTCTGGCGTATCCCAAGCACATATTATTGACGGCCGTGTTGATCATGCGGTTATGCTAGAAATCTTTACAGACGAGGGAGTTGGCACCCTTATTACTAGCCAAGCCAGTAACGGAGAAAGTTAATGGCCGCTAAACGCAGTTCTAGATCTCAAGATATTTTGCAAGCATTGGCTAGGATGCTGCAGGAGTCTCGTGGTGGACGTATTACGACTGCCGCGCTGGCCGCACAGCTGGGTGTTTCTGAGGCGGCTTTGTACCGACACTTTCCAAGCAAAACACGTATGTATGAGGGGCTGATTGATTTTATTGAGGAGACCATTTTTGCTCGTGTCAGTGCCATCATTACCGATGAGCCAGATGCTGTTAACCAGTGTTACCGTATTATTGGTTTAACCTTAACCTTTGCTGAAAAAAATCCGGGAATTAGCCGCCTTCTGCACGGCGATGCACTGACCGGTGAGACAACCAGACTGCATGAGCGAATAGCCCAATTTTTTAAGCGTCTTGAATCACAACTTAAACAAATACTGCGAGAGGCAGAAATACGTCAGGGCCTAGAGGTCAAAGTACCTATTGCTGTTGCGGCGGATATGCTACTGGTGTTTTTAGAGGGTAAGATAAGCCTGTTTGTTCGCACAGATTTTGACCAGGTGCCAACTCAATATTGGTCAGAACAATGGCCGCTTTTAAAAGAACAACTTTTCGGCTAAATATATAAGACCAAGCTTTTGGCTAAATATATAAGACCAAATTTAAGGCTAATTATATAAGATCAGGCTTTTGGCTAATTGCCACAGTTGGAGTTATGCCGAGACTCAGACACCGTATTGCTGTCTGTAGCGCTGGATCTGATCTATCAGATCGTCGCTACCGGTTTCGTTACTTAGGTACTGCATAATATCTTCGATATCTATAATGCTCACTACCGGAATTTGAAAATCGCTCTCTACTTCTTGAATGGCTGACTGATCACCATTGCCACGCTCTTTGCGATCCAAACCAATAATCACCCCAGCGGCCTCAGCATTATGACTGTGTAAAATCGTCATAACCTCTCTTATTGCAGTACCGGCAGTAATCACATCATCAATAATTAAGACTCTACCCTGAAGCGGCGCACCCACCAGTGAGCCACCCTCGCCATGGGACTTAGCTTCTTTGCGATTAAAACAATAGGGCACATCAATATTATGATGCTCTGAAAGTGCTACTGCAGTAGCGGCCGCCAAGGTTATGCCCTTATAGGCGGGACCAAATAAAACATCAAATTCTATACCTGATTCAACAATGGCTGTTGCATAGCAACGCCCCAAAGCCGCCAAAGCATTCCCTGAGTAAAATTCGCCGGCATTAAAGAAATGCGGCGAAACGCGCCCGGACTTTAAAGTAAATTGTCCAAATTTCAAGGCGCCAAACTTGATGGCAGTGGCAATAAACTCAGTTTTATAATTTTTCATTGACGTAGAATCTTTATTATCAAGTTAACCATGACACACAGGGATTACTCAGCCAGTGCCTTTTCTTGTAGGGTGATTAATTCAGAAATACCCGCGGTGGCCAGCTCCAACATACTATTTAATGTATCAGCACTAAATGGCGCCGCCTCAGCAGTCCCCTGAACCTCAATAAACCCCCCCTTAGCGTCCATTACAATGTTCATATCTGTATCAGCGTTGGAATCCTCTGGGTAATCCAGATCTAAAATTGGTGTTCCTTTGTAGACACCTACCGAAACGGAGGCCACCATGCCAATCAGAGGATCTCCAGTAATTAATTTTTTGCGCTGTAAATAACGAATAGCATCGACCAATGCCACACAGGCGCCAGTGATTGAGGCTGTTCTTGTGCCGCCATCAGCCTGAATAACATCACAGTCAATATGAATGGTATTTTCACCCAGTTCCTTTAAATCAACTGCGGCTCGCAATGACCTGCCGATTAAGCGTTGAATTTCTTGGGTGCGTCCACTCTGTTTACCCCTAACAGCCTCACGTCCCATACGACTATTGGTGGAGCGTGGCAACATACCGTATTCCGCCGTCACCCAACCCTGGCCAGCACCACGTAAAAAGCGTGGAACCGAATTTTCAACACTGGCAGTACAAATTACTTTGGTGTTACCAAATTCAACTAATACAGAGCCCTCACCGTGGCAGGTATAGTCACGAGTAATAGTGACCGATCGCAATTGCTCTGGAAGCCGTCCGCTGGGTCTTGTCATAATTGTTCCTGTTGTGGGGATTGTTCAGAGGCAGATTATTGTAACAAATCTTACACCCATTGGATTCACTTTGTTAGAATCCCTCCCACTCTTTTATCCTGTTTAGAAACCTATGGAGGAATTATGCCCCGAAGCATGACAGCCTATGCAAGGACAGTATCTGAGTTTGAATGGGGATCAATCTGTTGTGAATTGCGTTCCGTCAACCATCGGTTTTTAGAGGTAAGTTTTCGTATGCCTGAGACCCTTAGAGAACTGGAGGTTCAGCTACGCGATAAAACACGCAAAAAACTCAATCGAGGAAAGATAGACTGTGCGGTAAAAATTACCTTTAACAACAATACAAATACTGCAACAGTCGACCACGAACTGGCTAAGCAATATATAGATGTGGCTGAAGCCATCGCCACACAAATAAAAACCCCTGCTCCAATCTCGCCCCTAGATATTATGAACTGGCCGGGCATTCTAAAGGATCAAGAGGTAGAAACTGAGCTTTTGCACAATGCGACATTAGACAGTTTTGATCTTGCCTTAGAGCAAATGTTTGAAGGGCGTCATCGTGAGGGTGAAAAGCTTGCCGACATGATTGAACAACGTCTTAAGGGTATCGAAGTTGAGTTATCAGGGGTGCGACAGCACCTGCCAACCATTCTTGAACAACAGCGTCAGCGCCTTAGCGAAAAACTTGCGGAGCTTAAAAGCCAGCTAGATGAAGATCGGTTGGAGCAGGAGATGGTTATAATTGCTAACCGTAGCGACGTTGATGAAGAGTTAGATCGGTTAGATGCCCATATCAGTGAAATACGCCGTGTGTTAAAAAGCAGTGATTCTATTGGGCGGCGGCTAGACTTTTTGATGCAAGAGTTAAACCGCGAGGCCAATACCTTGGGATCTAAATCCATAGCTAACTCGACTACCCAGGCATCTATTGAATTAAAAGTACTTATAGAACAGATGCGTGAGCAGATTCAGAATATAGAGTAGAGTCCGTGATTGTCTCGTAGCGACTTCCTACAAGCTTATTGGATGCTGCTTTAAACCTTAAATAAGAGATGTAAAGAGATGTCTTTGGGGCATTACGCAAACTTGTCTCAAAAATATGCCATATTCGAAGCTACTGCTAAGCAAAAATAAACTCTTGAAGGTATGGATACATCGTTTACAAAGCACGGATCCAAACTACCCGAATATTAAAAACACAGAGGAGTCACAAGACTCCTTTTTATTTTTTCTAATTTTCTCTAAATAATAGAAAGTAACTATCACCACTATAGAAAATTAAAATTAAGCTAAATTTGAGATCATGGCGTATGGTTTGTGAGTCAAGAAATTTTCTTGCCCAAGATCTGTTTAGTTAGCTAACAAAAAATAGGAGAAAACATTATGGATCTCAAAGGTACTAAAACAGAAGAGAATCTAAAGGCAGCATTCGCTGGCGAATCTAAAGCAAACCGTCGTTACCTATACTTTGCCAACATGGCAGATATTGAAGGTGCACCAGAAGTTGCTAACGTATTCCGTAACACCGCTGAAGGTGAAACTGGTCATGCACATGGCCACATGGAATACCTAATTGATGGTGGTGCAGGTGACCCTGAAACAGGTCTAGCTGCAGGTAATGTGGCTGAAGCACTGGAATCTGCAATTGCAGGTGAAACTCATGAGTACACTGACATGTACCCAGGCATGGCTAAAGCGGCTCGTGAAGAGGGCTTTGACGAAATTGCTGATTGGTTCGAGACGCTTGCTAAAGCAGAACGTAGTCACGCTAATAAGTTCCAGAAAACACTGGACGCTTACAAAGCAGAAGCTTAATCAGCCTTCGATAGGTCGAGCAACTTGTTCGACCTATCGATCTTTGCCTGGAGAGTGTTATGGGTTCAAAAAAAGAGGGCAACTTAGAAGCCCCAACACGCCATCCCCTAGATTGGAAAAACCCAACTTTTTACGATAAAGACGATCTTCATCAAGAGATGGAGCGAGTCTTTGATATTTGTCATGGTTGCCGTCGCTGTCTAAGTCTATGCGACGCCTTTCCCACGCTGTTTGATCTGATTGATGACAGTGAAACCATGGAAGTCGATGGCGTTGCCAAAGAGGATTACAACAAGGTAGTCGATCAATGCTACCTCTGTGACATGTGCTACATGGCAAAGTGTCCATACGTACCTCCACACCCATTTGATTTAGATTTTCCGCATCTTATGTTGCGCGCTAAAGCGGTTGAGACCAAAGAGAAGGGTCTCCCAATGCGCGACAAGATCTTATCTAGCACTGACTCCACCGGTAAGCTTGCCGGTATACCCATTGTCAGTGAGACGATTAATACCGTTAACCAATGGAAGCCAACTCGCAAAGCGCTTTCCGCAACTTTAGGTGTTGACCAAGAGGCTTGGTTACCGCCTTTTGCAAGCAAAAAATTGCGCAGTAAAGCCAAGCCGAATGAGAATGACAATGTCGTAGCTGGTGAGCGCACACCCGGCAAAGTAGCACTGTTTGCTACCTGTTACATCAATTATAACGAGCCAGGTATTGGTGAAGATTTTATTGCCGTACTAGAGCACAACGACATTCCTTGGACCTTTGCTCAGAAAGAGGTCTGCTGTGGCATGCCTAAGCTAGAGCAGGGTGATCTTGAAGGGGTCGACTCACTCAAACGCATCAATATCCCGCAGTTGGCTAAGCTTGCGAAAGAGGGCTACGCACTAACCTCGGCAGTACCCAGTTGTACCCTGATGTTTAAGCAAGAGTTGCCGCTAATGTACCCGGACGATGAAGACGTTAAATTAGTCCAAGAAGCGTTTTGGGATCCCTTTGAATACCTTATTGCGCGCCAAAAAGATGGCTTGCTGAAACCTGAGTTTGAACAGGGGTTAGGTAAAGTCTCTTACCATGTGCCCTGTCACGGACGTGTGCAAAATATCGGTAAGAAAACCGAAGAAATGCTGAAGCAGATTCCTGATACCGAGATAAAAACGGTTGAACGTTGCAGCGGTCACGCGGGCACCTACGGTGTTAAAAAAGAGTTTCATGAAAAAGCGATGAAGATCGGTAAGCCAGTATTCCGTCAGATGGCCGATTTTGATCCGGATTATATATCGAGTGACTGCCCATTAGGTGGTGCTCACATAGCCCAAGGTATCGATAAAAATCATGCCAAACAGCCAGAAAAGTCCCACCCAATATCACTATTGCGTAAGGCTTATGGCATTTAAGGAGTAAAATATGCCCCAACTAGTTCGCGACTCGTTAATGTCGCTGGAAAGCTACCACAAAGAGAGATCTGAATTTCGTAAAAAGGCCCTAGAGCATCGCCGCCGTAGAACGGTCTTTGTTGGTCCTAATGTCACGCTTCAGTTTGAAGATGAGTTGACCATTCGCTATCAGATTCAAGAGATGCTGCGTATCGAGAAAACCTTCGATGAAGAGGGTATTCAGGATGAGTTGGATGCCTACAATCCATTAATTCCAGATGGAACCAACTTGAAGTGTACACAACTCATTGAGTTTGCAGACCCTGAAGAGCGCAAGGTAGCGCTTGGTAAACTGGTTGGCCTTGAGCACAAAACCTATGTGCAGGTTTTCGGTCATGACAAGGTATATGCCATCGCTGACGAAGATCTAGAGCGAAGTACCGAAGAGAAGACCAGCGCTGTACACTTTATGCGCTTTGAATTGACTAGTGAGATGATTGCGACACTTAAAGCTGGAGCGGCTTTAGCAGTGGGTGTTGATCACCCTAACTACCAGCACCATATCGATGAGGTTGATCCTGAAACTGAGGTTACCCTAACCGCCGATTTGAAATAGATCGCTTCTCTATCGAGGGGGTTCTTTGTGGGCCCTCTCCCTCTTTCGTTGTGGATAAAAATAAAAAAATAAGTTTATATAATTATTAAATTAATGATTTATCATTAACTTTGTGTCCTATTTTCAGATGCAAAATATTGAGTAGGCTAGTTGAGTAATATTTTTTAGCGCAAAATTCCATAAATTCTGTGGCTTTAAATCACAGCAATACAACAGATATAATCTACTTATGGCTATGGGCACACTTTTTATAATTTCAGCGCCTTCCGGCGCAGGCAAAACTAGCTTGGTAACAAAGTTGCTAGGTGAGATGGATAATATTCAAGTATCGGTTTCACATACAACTCGGGCGTGCCGACCCGGGGAGCAGGACGCCATCAATTACCACTTTATTTCTCAACAAGACTTTGAATCAATGGTCTCGGATAATCAGTTTCTGGAATATGCCGAAGTGTTTGGCAACTACTACGGTACATCCAAGGAATGGGTGCAGAGTACCCTAGATCAAGGTATTGATGTAATTTTGGAAATCGATTGGCAGGGCGCGCAACAGGTGCGAGAAAAATTTTCGCGCAATGTCAGCGTTTTTATCCTACCACCCAGCAAAGATGCCTTAGTTGAGAGACTTCAGGGGCGCGGTCAGGATGAAGAAGCAGTTATAGAGAAACGAATTGCTGCCGCGACCGAAGAGATGAGCCACTATGCTGAGGCAGACTATCTGGTTATCAATGACGACTTTGACATCGCCTTACAACAGTTAAAGTCAATTATCAGTGCTCGACGCTGTCAAATCCCTGTTCAGGGACATAAAAAATTACTTTCAGATTTATTGTCCTAGCCCCTTTGTTTAGGTAAAATCTCCGATCCCTTAGTGAAGAGTGCAATGACTTTCCACTGTTCACAAAATCCAAATTAAATATATGTATGGCGGAATAAAATGGCTCGCATTACTGTAGAAGATTGTTTGAATTACGTAGATAACCGTTTTGAACTGGTTATGGTGGGTTCTAAAAGAGCTCGACAAATCGCTGTTGACGGGCGTCCCCCCTTAATAGATGCAGAGAACGACAAGCCAACAGTGCTTGCGCTGCGCGAAATTGAGCAGGGACTTGTCAACTTAGACGTTATCAAGGAAATTGATCGCGACTATGAAATAGTTGAATCCGAGGAAAATTCGGACGAAGACACCACTCAAGACGCTATCTAATTTCACCCTAGGGGGAGGGTTTTAGACCAGTGCTTTCAGTTCTGACCGACAAGCTCTCCAACTATCTCGATGCAGACCAAGTCAAAAAAGTCGAGCGTGCCTACAGGTTTGCCGAACAGTGCCACTCTGGGCAAATGCGTCAAAGTGGCGATCCCTATATAACTCACCCTCTCGCTGTAGCTAATATCCTTGCAGATATGCGTCTCGACCATGAGAGCCTGATGGCGGCTTTATTGCATGATGTCATTGAGGATACTGGTGTCAGCAAAGGTCAAATTAGTCGCCGCTTTGGACGCATCGTTGCCGATCTAGTCGATGGTGTTAGCAAATTAAGTGGTATTGAGTTTGAAACCAAAGCACAACTGCAAGCAGAAAGCTTCCAAAAAATGACCTTGGCTATGTCCAAGGACATTCGCGTAGTTTTGGTCAAATTGGCCGATCGCCTACATAATATGCGCACTTTAGGTGTACTAGCGCCAGAAAAACGCCGTCGTATTGCTCGTGAAACCCTTGAAATCTATGCACCAATCGCACAGCGTTTAGGTATTAATGATGTGCGTATTGAGTTTGAGGACCTAGGGTTTGCCAACATGTACCCCCTTCGTCATCGGCGTCTTAGAGAGGCGATGAAAGCGGCACGTAAAAATCGCAATGAAATTGTCACAGAAATTCACCAAGCTATTGAGATACGCCTTGAAAAAGAGCATTTCACAGCGGAGGTGCAAAGCCGCGAAAAACACCTGTGGAGCATCTATCAAAAAATGCGTGTTAAGCGTAAATCTTTTCGCGATATTATGGATGTGTTCGCCTTTCGTCTAATTGTCGATTCAGTGGACGACTGCTACCGTACCCTCGGCATAATGCATGATATTTTTAAACCTGTTGCCGGCGAATTTAAAGACTATATAGCCATACCTAAGGCTAACGGTTACCAATCTTTGCATACCGTTTTAGTAGGTATGCATGGGGTTCTGATTGAAGTACAAATTCGCAGTCGCGAAATGGACAAGATGGCCAACTATGGTATTGCCGCCCACTGGGAATATAAAACAGGCAATGACAATACCGAAGCCAGCCAGCGCCGTGCTACGGTCTGGGTACAGGGCCTACTGGATATGCAAAAAAAGGCCGGAGATTCACAAGAATTCTTGGAAAACGTTAAGACCGACCTGTTTACTGACGAAATTTATGTATTCACCCCTAAGGGGCGAATTGTTGAGTTGCCCTCTGGAGCTACTCCCATTGACTTTGCCTACTCTGTGCATACAGATTTAGGTGATAGCTGCATCGCTTGTCGTATTGATGGTGAACTTACACCCCTGTCGGAACAGCTTGAGAGCGGGCAAAAAATTGAGATTATTAGCACTAAGGGTGCTCAACCTAATCCTAATTGGCTCAATTTTGTGGTCACGGCAAAAGCCCGCAGCTCAATTCGTCACTTTCTAAAAAATCAACAACATGATGAATCTGTTGACTTGGGCAAGCGCCTTTTAGATCAAGCGCTGGCTAACTATGACACCCGTTACAATCAACTTAAGAAGTCGCAGATTAAACGGCTTCTTAAGGAGACCGCCGCGCCTACCTTTGAGCATGTTCTTCAACAAATTGGTCTTGGCAACAGCATGCCTTTTGCTGTGGCTAACCTACTGGTACCACCCTCAAAACGCAAAATTCGCGAAGAAAAACGCAACCCATCACTTGCCGTGGTTATTGATGCCTCCGATGGGATGTTGGTGCAGTACGGCAAATGCTGCCACCCCATTCCCGGCGATCCAATACTAGGGCATGCAAGTCCAGGTAAGGGTTTGGTTGTTCATTTAGAATCCTGTCGCAATCTTAAGGAGATTCGCTCCAACCCTGAAAAATGTATGCCGTTAAGTTGGTCCGCAGAGGTTCAGGGTGAATTTCCTGTCGAAGTTAAAGTGGAAATAACACCCGAGCGCGGCTTTGTGGCTGCCTTGGCATCACGCATGACCGAGGAGAATGCCACCATTGAAAAAATTAATATTATTGAAAAAGATGCCTACACCAGTGTTGTAGATGTTGTGGTTAGTGTCCGCGATAGAATCCATCTAGCAGATATTCTTCGCCGTGCTAGAAGCCTTCCTGCTGTAAGAAGAATTTACAGGGTAAAGAATCAATAGATTGAAGAACTAAGAGACTGAAAAACCAATAGATTGAATAACCAGTAAATTAAAGTGCTAATATAGCAAAGTAAAAAATAGTCCGACCAAGGAAACCTTTATGTCTAACAAAGCCCATATTTACACTGAAAATGCACCTGCAGCTATAGGACCCTATAGCCAAGCGGTTAAAGTGCACCAGACCGTTTACCTATCCGGACAGATTCCCCTAGACCCTAAAACTATGAAATTAGTAGAGGGTGATATCCAACAGCAAGCACGCCAGGTGTTTGCAAACCTGCAAGCTGTGTGTGAAGCCTCCGGATCAGACCTTAGCGGTATTGTAAAACTCAATATCTTTCTCACTGATCTAAGCAATTTTGCCGCAGTCAATGAAGTCATGGCTGAACTATTTCAAGAACCCTATCCCGCCAGAGCGGCTATTGGTGTAAAAGAATTACCTATGGGTGCAAAAGTTGAAATGGATGGTGTTGTTGTTACTTAAATATTGATTGCTTTCAGGCAAGGGATTTTGCAAATTCATCACGTAACAAGGAGTGTTCATAATGCGATTAATAGTTTATCTAGTTCTAGCCCTAGCACCTTTTTCATCAGTTACGGCAGAAATTACACCAGTTTTGGACATAACTAGGATAGCTGGAAGATCACAACCATATCTTATCAATTACCTAGGTGAACCCGTTAACTGTATGGGAATAAAATATGGCTTAAAATGTCAGTATGTTAAGGGTAAAACCACAGTAGTATTTATAAATGGTAAAGCTGATTGGTTAACTGTTGAAGCACTTGAGGGTGTGCCTTTCTCACCAATAGCACTCGAGACAATTGGTCTAACCAAAACGGAACCCACCTTCTCAAATAGTCACGTTATTCGATGGGAGCCTCTAAACAATTTAAGGAGTGTTGCAATCTTTCCCAATGGAGCAAACGCCGATTATGCTTACATCAAAGTTTCTACTGATTAATCAAAAAGAAAACCAAGATCCTTGAGGAGTTCATTGTACCCCTCTTTATAGGTGGGGTACCTAAAATGGTAACCCGATGCCAAAAGGGCACGGTTACTGCATCGTCTAATTGGCCCTCTTTCAGTTGATTCCTCTTTAAGCTCGACGCCAATCTGTGTGGCCAGCCAGCCCCTAATTACGTGTTGTGTCACAGGCTCCGAATCAGAAGCTAAATACACTGGCTGCAGTGCCTTTTGTTGTCCATGTAGTCTAATCATATGGGCTATTACTCCAGCACAATCCTCACTGTGTATGCGGTTGCTCCAGAGCTTAGGCTGGGATGGGCGCCCTCTGCCCTCACGAACTTGGTTAAGCAGTCTGGTTCTACCGGGTCCATAAATCCCAGAAAATCTAATCACTGTTTTTGCACCGGGAAGCTGCTGAATAATCTCTTCGGCCGCCAATAAAATGCGCCCAGAAAAAGTCTGTGGCTCAGTTGGACTGTCCTCATTAACCCATGCTCCCTCAGCATCGCCATAGACACTGGTACTAGATATCCAGATGACCAATGGCTCTGTGTCAATAGTTGTAAGTGCCTGGGTCAGTGACTGAGCCGCTTCTAAATAGGCACTGCGGTAAGCCTGCTCGGAAAAGCCATCGGGAGTCAGGGTCACAACAACCACATCAAAGCCCTGAGCAAGAATAGTCTGTAACTGGCTTTGATTAGTAACGTCTCCTATAACTGGCGTGATAGTTAAAGGCAGATCTACAGGGTTTCGCCTGAGACCTACGCATTGATGCTGACCCTCTAGAAGGGGGACTGTTCTCTGTGCAATATCACCACAACCAATAAATAGTATTTTCAATTGATCTTCTCACTTTAATAAAAATTAGCTATTATTACCCATTACTACTTACTACAGAAAAATAGTTACATGACACTTATCGAACTTCGATACATTACAACTTTGGCACAAATTCAACATTTTGGCCAAGCCGCCGAACGCTGCAATGTGAGCCAGCCAACACTCAGTATTGCGGTAAAAAAGCTTGAAAGTGAGTTGGGCGTGGATCTGTTTGAACGCACCAAAAGCCATGTGCGGCCCACGCCTGTCGGCGAGCAAATCATAGCACAGTCGCAACGGGTACTTGAGGAAGCCGCCACCATTAAAGATATAGCCTCAGCGGGTAAAGACCAGCTTAATACACCACTGCATGTTGGAGCGATTTTTACTATTGGTCCTTATCTGTTTCCAAACTTTATTCCCCAGCTACAGTCAAGTGCTCCCAATATGTCATTAATTATTGAGGAGGGCTACACCAGTTCTCTAAGGGAACGACTGCGCAAAGGTGAGGTAGACGTTATTCTAGTTGCATTGCCATTTACTGAAACAGATGTTGTGGTTCAACCTCTTTATGAAGAGTCATTTGTCTTGGTACTTCCAGAAGATCACCCATTGGCTGCAATGGAATCGGTCAAACACCAAGATCTAGACAATGAAAATATACTCTTACTCGGTGAGGGCCATTGCTTTCGTGATCAAGTGATAGAGGCAATGCCGAATATTAATAAGCGTCCAATCAGCTCAGCAAAAATTCGCACCATGACTGAAGGTAGCTCATTAGAAACCCTGTGCTATATGGTAGCTTCAGGTCTAGGCCTCACAGTACTACCCATATCGGCTACTCTGGGGTCGAATTTTAAAAATTCTGGCTTAATCACTCGCCCATTTGCCGATGGTAGCCCCTCACGTACCACTGCCCTAGCATGGCGAGCAAGCTTTCCCAGACATCGAGCAATTGACGCCCTTCGCAATGCTATCCTTAAGGGAGGTATAAATAGCCACAAAGTCGGAATTAACCCCCTGCTGGTCAAGCGCTGATGTCTGACAATGACTTGGCTGAAATAGCCATTAATCAACTGCGTGGGGTTGGCCCCCAGTTTGCCAAGCGTCTGCATAAGCTAGGTTTATACAACATACAGGATCTGCTATTCCATTTACCCCTGCGTTACGTGGATAGAACTAAAGTTACACCCATTGGAAGTCTTCAACCCCTTACCGAGGTAGTTCTTGAAGGACAGATCAAGGCTGTAGACATTGTCTATGGGCGGCGGCGCAGTTTAGTGTGCAAGCTGCAAGACAATAGCGGCACCACGGTATTGCGCTTCTTTCATTTTGGTCGGGCGCAGCAAGAGCGGCTTAAGCCGGGCGTTCGCCTGCGCTGTTTTGGCGAAGTTAGACGAGGACGCTTTGGTTTAGAGCTCTATCATCCCGAGTACCAATATCTGGATAACAGCAGCGCTCCCGATCTGGAACAAACCCTGACGCCAATCTATCCCGCCACAGAGGGCCTTACCCAAACTCGCATAAGAGATTTGTGTGGTCAGGCATTGGTCCATCTGCAGCGCAATGGCATTGCCGAATTGATACCCCAAGCACTTAAATTGCAACTGGGTGGGCCTCTTGATTATTCGCTGATTGATGCACTTCGACTGATTCATTCGCCACCGCCTGGCGTGGAAATACATCAACTAATTAACGGTGACCATCCTGCACAACAAAGATTAGCGATCGAAGAACTGATTGCCCATAATTTAAGTCTTCTGCAGTTAAGGCAAAAAATTCAGCGCCAAGCAGCGCCTAAACTTACTGAAAATAAATCTGTGGCCCATAAATTTCTACAGCAGTTACCCTTTTCCCTTACTGATGCCCAGCAACGGGTGGTATCGGAGATTCAATCTGATATTGAAAAAGATATCCCTATGTTGCGCTTGATCCAGGGAGATGTCGGATCGGGCAAAACGGTTGTGGCTGCCCTTGCCGCCATTCAGGCCATTGCACAGGGTAAGCAGGCGGCACTGATGGCGCCCACTGAAATTCTAGCAGAGCAACACAGAATTAATTTTGAACAATGGTTTACAGACATGGATATTTCAGTGGCCTGGTTAACTGGCAAAGTGAAGGGCAAGGCACGGGAAAGACAATTGCAAAATATTGCTGACGGCAGCGCACAGATGGTAATTGGTACCCATGCGCTTTTCCAAGAGGCTGTGGTGTTTAGTGATTTAGCTTTGACCATTATTGATGAACAACACCGCTTTGGTGTGCATCAACGACTTGCGTTGCGCAATAAAGGGTTTGGCAATGGCAATGGTAGTGAAAGCGCAAATTCAGTAGCTCCCCACCAACTGATAATGACAGCTACCCCAATCCCTAGAACCTTAGCTATGAGCGCCTATGCAGACCTTGATTGCTCTATTATTGATGAGTTGCCCCCAGGGCGCACGCCAGTTCAAACAGCGGTGTTAAATAATCTGCGACGCAATGATGTTATTGAGCGAGTAAAGGTAGCTTGTTTAGAAGGTCGGCAGGCCTATTGGGTATGTACATTAATAGAAGAATCCGATGTGCTAGAGGCGCAGGCGGCAGAGGTTACCGCTAATGAACTTCAGCTTATGCTACCTGAGCTTTCGGTAGGATTGGTTCACGGCCGCCTAAAGGCGCGTGAGAAATTAAGTGTGATGGATGCCTTTAAATCCGGTGATATTAATTTGCTGGTGGCCACTACAGTTATTGAGGTGGGTGTGGATGTGCCTAATGCCAGCTTAATGATTATCGAAAATGCCGAGCGTCTGGGATTGTCTCAATTGCATCAACTACGGGGCAGAGTGGGACGCGGTGCAGCCCAGAGCCATTGCTTACTGCTGTATAGCGATCCCCTATCAAATAATGGTAGTGAACGATTAAAGACTATGCGCCAAACCACCGATGGTTTTGCTATCGCTGAAAAGGATCTTGAATTACGTGGTCCAGGTGAATTATTGGGGACCAGACAAACCGGTGAGATGCAATTACAGATAGCTGATTTGCAACGAGATGCCCATTTACTGCCTCAAATAAAAACAGTGGCTGAGGCTATAGCAAACCAGCATCCACAACAGGTAGCACCCTTAATTAACCGCTGGCTGGGTTCAAGCGCGCAGTATGCTCAGGCTTAGCTATCAGGCTTCTCTATACCATCAAGATTATGCAATAACGCCATAGCCGCTGTTGCATTTGCCACAGGGACAAATAGGTGGTCATGATGATAACCGGCAATCATATTGACACTGATCTCATGGGCGGCCAACATGCCCGAGATAACGGCTGTTAGACCCACAGCCTCGAGACTGGAATGCACTTCTAAACTGATGCAACTAAACTCACCGCTGTAACTGAACCCGTGGCTATCTGCAACTGACTTTTCAACCACCAGCGTTACGCCTTCTTTTTCCATCACAAATGCTTTTGGACAAGTCTGTGCAAAATCACCATAAGTGCCCTCGGGCAAGGTACAAAAAACAAAGGTACCTTGTAAAAGGGTTGGCGATAGATTAGCAAGAAGTTTTTTTAAGTTTGTCTCACCCGACATAGCAGTTACATCCGTTATATGTTGTTTTTCTTTTCTGTTTTAGCTTTTGAAAAAAATACAAAGGGGACTGCAAAGGGTCCAAATAATAGCCCCATAACTGCCCAGAAGCGGACATCTGCACGCCGCAATGTTGCTATTTGGTAGCAAAGGGCTATGGATAAAATTGTAATGGCCAATAATGCCCAATGCACTTGTTTTGCTCCTTTGTTTTACTTGTTAATTTAGCTTCTCGATTTAGCACTCTATTCTTGCTCCTCAATCTAGCTCCTCAATCTAGCTCCTCAGTAAAATGGAAGCTAGAGATAGTAAAGCCGCGTTCAAAATAAAATTTATGGGCTCGCGTGCGATGAGTAGCCGAGTCTAAATGCAAAACGCTGCATCCAGCTTGTTTTGCTTGATCACGGATCCAAGCCAGCAGTTGATCGCCATAACCTTTAGATCTGTGCTCTGAGGCTGTAACCAAATCATCCACATAGCAGTGTTTTCCCAGATGTAAATTAGTGTAAATGCGATAGCCACTCACGGCGACTACCTGATTATCCACCTCTAGAAAAGCCAACTGAAAGCCCTCTGTTTGCATCATGCGCACGGTTTTAACAAATGCATCTTGGGTCAGGTGAGGACGCAATTCATGCATAACCTCAAAGCACTTTTCTATCTCTTTATCTGTTTCTGCCAACATGGTGATATATGACCTTTTTTAATTATCTACTATTTATACGTTAACTCTGGGCTCTAATTCTCCACTTTGATACCTTTGCGTCATCGCATCAAGTCCAGCTGGCTTTAGTTTTGATGCATTGCCGGCAGTACCAAAGGCCTTGTAGCGAGCAACCGCTATATCTTTCATCGATACAATAGTTTCCTTGAGATAGGATCGGGGGTCAAAGGCTGATGGGTTATTAGCCAAAAAACGTCTAATGGTACCTGTAGACGCCAAGCGTAAATCTGTGTCTATATTAATTTTGCGCACGCCATTCTTAATACCCTCACAAATCTGCTCTACAGGTACACCATAGGTCTCAGGGATCTCACCGCCATTATCATTAATAACAGCTAGCCAATCCTGAGGCACTGACGAAGAGCCATGCATCACTAAATGGGTGTTGGGAATACGCCGATGAATTTCTTTAATTCGCTCGATGGACAGAATATCTCCGGTGGGTGGGCGACTAAATTTATAGGCGCCATGGGAGGTACCACAGGCAATAGCCAACGCATCGACATGGGTTTTTGACACAAAATCAGCTGCTTCCTCAGGGTCGGTTAACATCTGCTTATGGGTCAATAGGCCCTCAGCACCCACACCATCTTCTTCCCCTGCCTGGCCTGTTTCCAATGAACCTAAACAACCCAATTCACCCTCTACTGACACGCCACAGGCATGGGCCATATCCACGGTTGTTTTAGTCACTGCCACATTGTAATCATAGCTGGAGGGAGTTTTGCCGTCCTCCTTGAGGGAGCCATCCATCATCACTGAACTAAAGCCCAGTTGAATGGAGCGTTGACAGACTGCTGGACTAGTACCGTGATCTTGGTGCATACAGACTGGGATATGGGGCCACTCTTCCATAGCGGCCTGAATAAGATGTCTTAGAAAAGGTGCTCCCGCGTATTTCCTAGCTCCGGCTGATGCCTGCACAATCACCGGGCTATCAGTCTCATCTGCCGCCAGCATAATGGCGCGCATCTGTTCTAAGTTATTAACGTTAAACGCAGGAACACCGTAGTTATTCTCTGCAGCATGATCAAGCAGCTCTCTCAACGAAACAAGTGCCATGGTCTCTATCCTTTTAATTCTGTGGGCAATCTACCCAGTTAAATCCTTTATCCGTGCTTTGTTTATCGCTTACTGCGCTGGCGCTTCTACGCCAGTTTTATTTACCTCAATTTTTACCTAACTTTTTATATAACTTTTTGTCTAAATTCTTTAATGTAATTTCTTTAATGCAACTTTTAAAACTCACTTTTTAAATTTACTGATAAACTATCCTAAGCCCGCTCTTCAAGTATAGCAACCGCCGGTAGTTGTTTACCTTCAACATACTCTAGGAAGGCACCACCACCAGTAGAGATATAGGATACCTGATCGGCAATACCATACTTATCAACCGCCGCTAGGGTATCGCCACCACCAGCAATGGAAAATCCTGAGCTCTCTGCAATGGCCCGAGAAAGGGCTTCGGTACCATTGGCAAACTGATCAAACTCAAAAACGCCCACTGGGCCATTCCAGATTATTGTACCCATGGTTTTAATCAATTCCGCCAATTGCTGGGCTGATTGGGGACCAATATCAAAAATCATGTCCTCTGATTCAACGTCATCCACTGATATTGTTCTGGCTTCAGCGCTATCAGAAAATTCCCGACCCACCACTACGTCAACGGGAAGGGGTATATCCACAGTTTCCATCAGTGCTTTGGCAGCGGGGATTAAATCCGGCTCGTAAAGTGATTTACCCACTGGCTTACCGGCTGCTGCCAAAAATGTATTGGCAATACCACCACCAACAATTAATTGATCGACTTTAGCCGAAAGGGTTTGCAATACCATTAGCTTAGTTGAAACTTTTGAGCCCCCCACAATAGCGGCGACGGGTGGTGTTGGTTTCGCTGTAGCTCGCTCCAGTGCATCCAACTCCTTAGCTAGAAGGGGCCCTGCACAGGCAATAGGCGCAAATTTAGCGACGCCGTGAGTCGAAGCTTGGGCGCGGTGCGCGGTACCAAAGGCATCCATCACATAAATATCACAGAGTTCAGCATAAGCATTGGCTAAAGACTCATCGTTGGCTTTTTCACCCTTGTTAAAGCGGACATTTTCTAGCAATGCCACCTGACCTTGGCTAATGGCAATACCCTGTTGCCAATCTTGCACCAATAAAACATCTATACCTAGCATATCACTGAGATAATCTGCGACCGGCTGAAGGCTATACTGGGAATCGTACTGACCCTCAGTGGGACGTCCAAGATGGGACATCAAAATAATCTGAGCACCGCCATCCAGCGCTTGTTTGATGGTGGGCAGTGCGGCTCGTAAACGCGCATCACTGGTGACCTTACCATTTTTGATAGGCACATTGAGATCCTCACGAATTAATACTTTCTTATTCATAAGGTCTAGTTCGGACATAAGTTTGATCGTCATTTTTATCCTTAAAAACTTTTACAGATTAGACAAGATAATAAAAGGTGACAGCATCACCGATACCAACTAAGCAATGTATCCAACATTCTATTAGCATAGCCCCACTCATTATCAAACCAAACCAGCACCTTAATCAGTTTGTGCTGACTGACTCTGGTCTGGCTGGCATCGACAATGCCACTTCGAGGGTCATGATTAAAATCACAGGAAGCTAGCGGCTCCTCTGTATAGCCAAGCACTCCGGCAAATTGATCCTCAGCGGCCACCGCTAGCGCCTGATTAACCGCTGCTGTATCAATCTTATTTTTAACTAATACAGATAGGTCGATGGCCGAGACATTTTGGGTGGGCACTCGCATTGCTTGGGCCTGAAAACGACCAGCAAGATCGGGCATCAGTCGATCAATGCCCAAGGCTAATCCTGTATCCACGGGGATAATTGATTGCATAGCGGCCCGTGTTTTGCGCAAGTCAGTATTGTGGTAAGCATCCAGCACCGGTTGATCGTTCATTGCCGAATGGATAGTAGTAATTACACCACCCTCGACAGAAAAATTATCATCCAATACCTTAATCACTGGTATCACACAGTTGGTTGAGCATGAGGCGCTAGAAATTATGCTCTCGTTGCCAGTCAATATCTGGTGATTAAACCCATAAACAATGGTGGCATCTACATCAGACTCAGCGGGTTGTGAAAACAGCACTCGTTTAGCGCCACTCTCAAGATGTTTTTCTGCGCTGTGGCGGTCACTAAAACTACCGCTACATTCTAGCACCACATCAATATCTAGGCTTTGCCAGGGCAACTGATCGAGCTTATCACTATGAAAGATTGCTATGCTCTCACCATTGATAATCAGTGAGTCATCACGCACTTCAATATCAGCCAGAAACCTGCCATGGGTGGAGTCATAGCGGGTCAAATGGGCAATGGTTTTGATATCCGCAGGCTCATTGATAGCAACCACTTTAATTTGATCCTGTAACTCAGATTCGTAGAGGGCGCGCACTACAGAGCGACCAATACGACCGTAGCCATTAATGGCTATGCGGATCATTAATTAACTGTCTCCATTACAGTAGCCACCACATTTTCAACAGTAAAGCCAAACTCCTTCATCAATACACCGCCGGGAGCAGACTCACCAAATGTTCTCATGCCCACAATACGGCCATCTAAGCCAACAAACTTATGCCAGTAGTCGGCATGCAGTGCTTCGACCGCTACCCGAGCTCTGACAGAAGACGGCAGTACCTGCTCTTGATAGGTGGCGTCTTGCTCACAGAAGACTTCGGCACAGGGCATGGATACCACACGCACAGCAATGTTTTTCTGTGCTAGTGCCTCTGCCGCCTGAAGTGTTAGCTCAACCTCGGAGCCAGTGGCAATTAGAATAGCTTGGGGGTTTTCAGCGTCCTTCAAGATGTAGCCACCACGAGCGATGGCTTGCACCTGTTGTGTATCCCTCTGCACTGGCGCCAAACCCTGACGGCTAAATACTAGGGCAGTTGGGCCTTCTGTGCGCTCTATCGCATGCTTCCAACTGACCGCTGATTCCACGGTATCGCAGGGGCGCCAAGTATGCAGGTTGGGTGTTGAACGCAGGGCGCTTAGTTGCTCCACCGGCTGGTGTGTTGGGCCGTCCTCCCCTAGTCCAATGGAATCATGGGTATAGACAAAAATACTCTGTTGCTTCATTAATGCCGCCATACGCACCGCATTGCGCGCGTATTCCATAAACATCAAAAAAGTTGCGCCGTAATTTATAAAACCACCGTGCAGGGCAATACCGTTCATAATGGCACTCATACCAAATTCACGCACACCGTAGTAGATATAGTTGCCTTGGGCATCATCGGCAGTGATGGGCTTAGAGCCGGACCAAATGGTCAGGTTTGAACCAGCCAAGTCCGCAGAGCCACCTATTAGCTCGGGCAACAGCGGACCAAAAGCATTTAAGCAATTTTGCGAGGCCTTTCGAGACGCGACTTTTTCCATGCTATCTTGGCACTGCTGAATATAAGCATCGGCCTTTTCGCTAAAGTCAGCGGGAAGTTGGCCGTTGCTTCGGCGCTCAAACTCACTGGCTAAATCGGGATATTCAGCTTTGTAGGCGGCAAACTGCTGATCCCATGCCTGTTGCGCGGCGGTGCCCTTCTCTACACAGCTCCACTCAGCATAATACTCATCAGGAATTTCAAAAGGTCCATGCTGCCAGCCCAGTTGCTCGCGAGTGAGGGCAATTTCATCTTCACCCAATGGCGCACCGTGGCAGTCCTCTTTGCCTCCTTTATTTGGAGAGCCAAATCCAATGGTAGTTTTACAACAGATTAATGTGGGTTTTTCTGAGGCTTTGGCTGCTTCGATGGCAGCATTAACCGCCACACTGTCATGTCCATCAATATCAGGTATCACATGCCAGTTATAGGACGCAAACCGAGCCGGTGTATCATCGCTAAACCAGTCCTCAACTTCGCCATCAATAGAGATACCGTTGTCATCATAAAAAGCGATTAACTTACCTAACTTTAATGTACCGGCCAGTGAACAGACCTCGTGGGAGATACCCTCCATTAGACAACCATCACCCAAAAATACATAGGTATGATGGTCTACCAGCTGATGCTGAGGTCGATTGAATTGATCAGCCAGCACTTTCTCTGCTAGGGCCATACCCACCGCATTGCTGATGCCTTGACCCAGAGGGCCAGTGGTTGTTTCTACACCCGGCGCGTAGCCGAACTCCGGATGACCGGGCGTCATAGCATGTAACTGACGAAAGTTCTTAATCTCTTCAATCGGCAGTTGGTAGCCAGTTAAATGCAGGAGTGAATATAGGAGCATAGATCCGTGGCCATTAGATAGCACAAAGCGATCGCGGTTGGCCCAGTTGGGATCAGTAGGGTTGTGTTTTAAATGGTCTCGCCAAAGTACTTCTGCGATATCTGCCATACCCATTGGTGCACCGGGATGGCCGCTGTTAGCCTGTTGAACTGCATCCATGCTGAGGGCGCGAATAGCATTAGCCAAATCTCTGCGTGAGGCCATTAAGTGTTACTCCTAAGTCATTAAAATAAGTGGTTATAATTTGAACGCGTATTGTCCCCCAGACGACACTAACAGTAAACTTATATTCGATATTCTTCTGCCTTTGTAGGGTTAAATTTTAAGTTAAATTCCCAGCTAAATTATTGAACTAATTTTTTTGGCTAAATTCGGTTAACCATCCCCCGTATATCATAAAAACTGCGTGCAATGCTTTGAAATATTTTTATATAAAAATATTTTGATATAGAGGTAGGTGCGTGGTAAAGTGCCCAACCTATGGTAAATATCTCAAAAATCTCACTAGCTAACTCCCATCACGATGGGTCAGTAGGCGCAATCGGCTTGTTATGCAAGGCCGCTGGAGATCCGTTGCGTGTCCAAATACTCAAAGTATTACAAGAAAATGCTTACGGTGTTTTGGAACTCTGTCAAATCTTTGATATTCGCCAATCGGCCATGAGTCATCATCTTAAAATTCTCTCTAATGCAGGTCTGGTGGCAACTAAGCGCGAAGGCACTACCATTTTTTATCGTCGTAACCCCCTTAATCCAGAAGAAGAGTTGCAGGTCTTACAAAGCACTCTTTTTAAGAGTATTGATCAATCCAACCTTGAGCCAGCAGTGAATGCAAAACTATCGACCATCAATCAAGAACGCGCCAAAGCCTCGGTAGATTTCTTTAACCGCAATGTATCGCGCTTTGAGGAAAATCAAGATCTGATTGCCAGCTGGTCTGATTACGGAGAGAACGTTGAAAATTTCCTCGACAGTTCAGTGCAGGCTACTGATAGCATTCTAGAAGTTGGCCCCGGCTATGGTCAGTTTCTAGGCAAGCTATCGGCAACCTTTGATCAGGTTTTTGCCCTCGACAACAGCCAGCAGATGTTGGCCGAATGCCGTGAACGAGCTAATCAACAAGGCTTGACCAATATTCAATTCTTTCATGGGGATACTGAATCACTGCAGTCTAAAAATCTGCGTGTGGATGCAGTGTCCTTAAATATGGTTTTGCATCATAACCCAACCCCTGCCACGATTATCAAACACTGCGCCAACCTTCTAAACAGCAATGGTGTATTGCTAATAACCGACCTCTGCGCCCATGATCAAGATTGGGTTAGAGAGTCCTGTGGCGATCTATGGCTGGGTTTTGATCCTGCGGATATTAGCGACTGGGCAAGTGCAGCCGGTCTCACTGAAGGCAGCAGTTTATTTCTCACCCAGCGCAATGGCTTCCGCATTCAACTGCGGCAGTTTAAAACTGTCACTCACCAACATTAATCAGCATTGGAACGCTATGTCTACTTACTCTATTTTTACATCTGAATCTGTCTCTGAAGGTCACCCTGACAAAATGGCTGACCAAATTTCTGATGCCGTCCTTGATGCCATTATTGACGATGATCCTGAAGCTAGGGTCGCCGTGGAAACTATGGTTAAGACCGGTATGGCAATTATCGCTGGCGAGGTTCGCACTGACACCTATGTTGATCTCGAGCAGATCGTGCGCGAGGTTATTACTGATATTGGCTATGACCACTCAGATAAGGGCTTTGATGGCAACTCCTGTGCGGTTATCAATGCCATTGGCAAACAGTCCTCGGATATAGCTAGGGGCGTAGATAGTAGTAAAAATAAAGATATAGGCGCCGGTGATCAGGGCCTTATGTTTGGCTATGCCAGCAATGAAACTGAGGTGCTGATGCCAGCCCCGATCTTTTATGCACACCGCTTAGTGGAGCGCCAAGCGCATCTGCGTAAAACAAATATGCTCCCATGGTTGCGTCCCGACGCCAAGAGCCAAGTCACCCTGCGTTACGATAAAGGCGTGCCCGTGGCTGTAGACGCTGTGGTGTTGTCAACGCAGCATGCGCCAAATATTAGTCAGTCAGATTTACAAGAAGCGGTTCGTGAAGAAATTATTCACAGCGTTTTGCCCGAACAGTGGCTGCATGCAGATACCAAATACCATATTAACCCTACCGGTAACTTTGAGATCGGCGGGCCCATGGGTGACTGTGGTTTAACGGGACGTAAAATAATTGTCGATTCCTATGGTGGTATGGCGCACCACGGCGGAGGCGCTTTTTCTGGTAAGGACCCCACCAAAGTTGATCGATCAGCCGCCTATGCTGGCCGCTATGTAGCGAAAAACATTGTCGCAGCAGGTCTTGCTGAGCGCTGTGAAATTCAAGTGTCCTATGCCATTGGTGTGTCTGAACCTACGTCAATCAGCATCAATACCTATGGCACTGGCAAACTGCCTGACGATGAAATTATCAAACTGGTGCGTGAACATTTTGATCTTCGCCCGCGCGGTTTAATTGAAATGCTCGATCTGTGTCGACCCATTTATAGGCAAACGGCCTCCTATGGGCACTTCGGGCGCACAGGCAAAGATTTTACTTGGGAAAAAACAGACAAGGCTGAGTTGCTCAAAAAAGCACTCTAGTCCGTAAATAACTTTTTTATAAAAAGGTAATTAAAGATGACTGCAATACAACTGGCAGATAAAAAACAACCCTTCAGTGACTACAAGGTTGCTGATATCAATCTAGCGGAATGGGGAAGGAAAGAAATCGCCATTGCCGAAACAGAAATGCCGGCGCTGATGGCGCTGCGCGACAAATACAGTGCTGAGCAACCACTGGCTGGTGCACGTATCCTCGGCTGTATTCATATGACTATCCAGACGGCAGTACTTATTCAAACATTGGAGGCCCTGGGTGCAGAAGTCCGTTGGACCTCCTGTAATATTTTTTCTACTCAAGATCATGCCGCTGCAGCTATCGCAGCTAATGGCACGCCTGTATTTGCCTGGAAGGGCGAGACTGAAGAAGAGTACGACTGGTGTCTAGAGCAACAGGTGCTTAAAGATGGCAAACCCTGGGACGCCAATATGGTGTTGGATGATGGCGGCGATCTAACTGCCCTGCTACATCAAAAATACCCTCAGGTACTAGATCAGGTTCATGGTATCACCGAAGAGACGACTACAGGTGTTCATCGTCTCTATGAGATGCTGGAAGCGGGTGAGTTAAAGGTGCCAGCTATTAATGTCAATGACTCAGTGACCAAGTCCAAAAATGATAACAAATATGGCTGCAGACATAGCCTTAATGATGCCATTAAGCGTGCTACTGACCATCTGCTGTCGGGTAAAAAAGCTCTGGTTATTGGTTACGGCGATGTGGGCAAGGGGTCGGCTCAATCCCTGCGCCAAGAGGGTATGATTGTTAAGGTCACCGAGGTGGATCCGATCTGTGCCATGCAGGCCTGTATGGATGGCTTTGAGGTAGTCTCAACTTATGTAGATGGCGATGCCAGTATGGGAGTAAACAGTGATCTACTGGCCAATACCGATTTATTGGTTACCTCAACAGGCAATTACAATGTCTGCGATGCCGCAGTACTGGGTGCCCTTAAAAGTGGTTGCGTGGTGTGTAATATTGGTCACTTCGATAATGAGATCGATACGGCTTATATGCGCAAAACTTGGGACTGGGAAGAGGTCAAGCCGCAAGTCCATAAGGTCTACCGCGATCGCAGTACTAATGATCATTTGCTTTTACTGGCTGAGGGTCGCTTGGTGAACTTGGGTAATGCCACAGGTCATCCTAGCCGCATTATGGATGGTTCTTTTGCTAATCAGGTGCTGGCGCAAATTGAACTCTATAAGCGCGCTTTTGCCACTCAAGATAGTGCCACTCAAGCTGAGATGTTGCGCGTCGAAGTGCTACCCAAGCATCTTGACGAAGAAGTGGCCGCCCATATGGTACGTGGATTTGGTGGTGTGATTACCCAGCTGTCACAAGAACAAGCTGATTATATCAATGTACCCGTTCAAGGGCCGTTTAAAGGCGACGACTACAAATATTAATTATTTTCTCTCCTACCCTCAGTCTCGAAAGAGATTGAGGGGTCTTGGAGCTTAGGATTATCCATGACCGAAACACCTCATATAAGCTTTGAGTTCTTTGCTGCAAAAACTGAGCAGGGCCGCAAAAACCTGCAAACCAATTGCCAAAAACTCAGTATTTTTAATCCAGATTTTTTCTCGGTGACCTACGGCGCCGGTGGCTCCACCAGAGACACTACCAAGCAGCTGGTCTTAGATATACAACAGCAGGGCTACCAAGCTGCACCCCACCTCTCTTTTGGCGGTGATACTAGGGAAGCTGTTTTAGCGCTGATTGATGATTACCAAAAAGCTGGTATCTCTAATCTTGTGGCCTTGCGCGGCGACTTGCCCTCGGGAATTGGCGGCACTCGTCAATTGGTGCATGCCAACGAGTTGGTTGCGCTTATTCGTGAACACAGTGCAGACCACTTTGAAATTAATGTCGCCGCTTATCCCGAAATACACCCTGAGTCCGAGAGCTATAGTAAAGATATATTCTGGCTGGGAGAAAAGTTTAAGGCTGGCGCCAATCGCGCCATAACCCAGTATTTTTACAACCCCGATGCCTACTTTAAATTTCTCGATAACTGCCAAAAGATAGGTATCGAGAAACCCATAGTGCCGGGCATTATGCCCCTAACCAACTACGAAAATCTTGTGCGCTTCTCTGATAACTGCGGCGCCGAAATACCACGCTGGTTACGCTGGCAATTAAAAGAACGCAGTAACAATAGTGAAGATTTAATTCAGTATGGCATTGAGGTTGTCAGTGATCTCTGTGAAACACTGCTTGCGGGCGGTGCACCGGGACTGCATTTTTATACCATGAATCAATGGCAAATTTCTGATACCTTATGCCGTAACTTAGGTCTGTCCACAAAAGAATAAATTATGCGCATCCCGCGAGTTTACTCACCCCAGCTGATTTCTGTTGGTGATGTAGTGCAACTTGAATCCGGTCCGGCTCGTCATCTGACTTCCGTATTGCGCATGAGTGCCGGTCAAGAAGTGGTTATTTTTAATGGTCAGGGCGGTGAGTTTAGGGGGCAATTGGTTGAAGCCAAAAAAGGCTCTGCCTCTGTGCACATAAAGCACTTTGATAAGATTGACAGAGAATCACCCCTATGCCTGCATTTGGGGATTGGTATTTCTCGCGGCGAGCGTATGGATTGGATTGTGCAGAAAGCCACTGAATTGGGCGTTACGCAAATTACTCCATTATTCACCGAACGCTGCGAGGTTAAATTAACCGGTGACAGACTGAGTAAAAAAGTTCGTCACTGGCAGCAGGTGGCAATCAGTGCCTGCGAACAGTGTCAACGCAATGGCTTGCCCACTATCAATTCTCCAACCACACTGCAAATATGGCCAGCCGATTGCAGTGAAGACCTTAAACTATTGTTGCATCATAAAGCCGAAAATCGACTGCAAAACCTTGGCCAGTCAGCCACATCGGTTGCCCTTTGTGTAGGCCCTGAAGGCGGTTTTTCAGACCGCGAAATAGACCAAGTAATGCATCAAGGCTTTCAGCCACTGGCATTGGGTCCTCGGGTACTGCGAACAGAAACTGCACCTATTGCCGCCATCAGCATTCTGCAAGCACAATGGGGAGATTTACAATAAATGCCTACCGCCCTCAAACGGATGCACCAGCACAGGTGACTGGCAATAAATCCTCCATAAAAGGACTTATTTTTGGTATTGGACTTTCCTTTATAGCCAGCATAACGGACATAGCAGGTGCTACTGAACACCCTTCCTATGTCGATAAAAATTCACTATTAGCCGATGCAATGGGCACTGTTGTTTGTGATAACAAGATTAGAGGATCTGCGGCACATATCCATTTGCCTACTGTCAAGAACCACAAAAAGTCAGTCCTTATCTCCGCAGCGCATATCTTGTTTGATAAACAGACGGGTCAGGCATTTAAACACTGCCAATACCGACCACAAAATAAACGGTTGAGTAGTGTGGATATAGCGCTAACTTCTTCTACCCACTATGACGTTGCCAATACAAATAAAATAACACAGGCAGAAAATGACATTATTTTTTTGATGCTTGATGTCCCCTTGCAACAACCCGCTCTAGGGTTGTCGCAACAATATAAGAACAATCATTTTGACAGCCTAAGCCAGTTAACGCTGGTTGCCTATAATATCCATCAAGACCGCATAATAGACTCAGATACCTGTAGCGCTATAAAACCAAGTCAGTCCCTAAGTAAAAAACTTCTGCTACATAATTGCGATGCCAGAGCAGGCATGTCTGGTGGCGCTATTGTCGATAAGCGTGAAGGAAAAATTGTTGCTATTCATGGTGGCGCACTGGTGTTTGACCCGCAGTCATTTAAAGGACAAGCTAACAATAGCAAGACCTCGCTACAACGATATCAAGTACCTAATGAAAAATTGGCCAATCAAGGGCGATTAGTGGACGTCGAGGTGATATCCGATTTGCAGACCTTTATTGACTCAGTTGCCAAGCATAGCGAGCGTAATAAGCTTTATTGAGGGAGCTGTTTAATAGCGCCTATTCTATTGGCACCTTCTAGTAGCCCCTATTCTAGTAGCCCCTATTCTAGCAACCCCTATTTATTGCATATCGCTGTAGGGATTTTCCAAATCAAACTCAACCTCTCGCGAAAAGCCGGGAATACTAATACTCTCTTGGGTGACAACCATCTTATCTTCATCAATCAAGGGTTCACCAAATCGATAGATAACGTCAAGCTGCGCGGCATCAGCCCGCTCTGCATAGGCCTGCACCTTTTCTCTCACTTTGTCCCGCTTCTTATAATAGGCATTTAGCGTATCAGTACTGTAGCGATTTGCGATCATAGCCTCTACTTGCTGCGGAGATAATGCAACTGCAGTGGCATTATTGCCACCAAAACCTTTTGAGTTAATAAAGACCACTGACATCTCGCGGTCAGCGGTAGGCATATCTTGCAAAACGAACATTGCACGCTCTTGACTGACATCCGCTGCAATCTCAGAAACGGTCTTAATGCCAGGAATAATTCCATACTTAAAGGTACCCAGTGCAGATGATAGTTGGTCGCCACCTGCTACTGAGATGGTATGGCCAACATAGGACTTTACGGCAGTCACTGGCCAATCATTAATATCAAAAGCCTGTGCCACACGATCAATTAATTGTGATTCGGTCACACGATTAGCTGGGGTACTGGAACCATGGGCGTGAACAAAACTATGCTTTTGTACGGTCTCTTTGCCAACTATATTTATAGCCGCCGCAACTGCCTTGGCAAAGGAAATTAGATTACCAGCTCCGGGTGCGGATATTGATTTCTTAACGCCATCAGCATTAATAAATACCTCAGGCACAGCACCGTGAATATCAGCACCTAGCTCTATAGCAAGAGCGTCATCCATTAAGACAACATACTGCGTTCCTTCGGCCAGGGTAAAGCCACAGTTTTCGCCAAAGGGGCGGCTGGCCCGACGCCAGTCTGGTGAAGTTGAAGCATCTAATTTGCATAGATTTTCATCACTGCCAAGGGCACTCATATTACAGAAACCTTCAAAAGCCTCGGGCACCACAACAGCTTCTGCATTACCGACAATAGCTACTCTGCGCTTGCCGGATCGGATATCACGGACTGCCGCCTGAAGCCCGTAAAGAAATGTGGCACAGGCACCCGTGATAGCCTCTGTATGTCCAACACTACCCAACACATAGGCATTGATAAAATCTGCTGGCATAGAGTTAAGACTCAGCGGAAGTTGCTTGGCTGTCGAGCGATCGCCTCTTAAACGTGCTTTCAGTAGACCGCCCATTGCCTCATCCTGAACCTGACCAAAGCCGCTAGAAGAATAGACACCAATTTGGTCAGGATTAACCGCATCGGCAATCTGTTGCCAGGGGATGCCCACTGAGTGAAGGGCATCACTGGCACCCATTAAAGCCATTTGCAATCCGCGGGGATGAAAGCGTGAATTGTAATGTTCGCTAGGCTTAAAGCCATCGGGCAATTCACCTCCAGCCTTTGCGGCAAGCTCATAGTCAGCTTCTATTAGGCAACTACTTGTACTGTCTATAGTTACTTCAAACATGCCGTCTGCCAGTTCCTCTAACTGCCAACTTTCGGGTAATTGTCGGGGCAAATCGCGCTTAGCAATTGTAAATACCACTGTTTCAGTATTGTCGCTGAGCCTGACTTTTTTATGACCTGGTACCGAGTGTGGATTAAAAGAAGCTACTTTTCTGATCAATGTGCCAGACAACACCCTGTCACGATATTGCTCGCAGGCCTCACTGGGTGTAAGCAGTTGCCCTTCAACAGTGTGGTAACCTGCACCCTGTTTAGTGATATGACCCATTAGGCAGGCAAGGCCTAAAATAGTTATCTCCTGTTCTTGAACAGTTAGAGACTCCAAAATCATACGTCTAAAGGCTTGATGAGATGAGCTGCGCCCGGCGGCATTGTAGCCACCAAAACCAACAATTACTGGGAGTGAAACGGACATATTTGCGCTCTTGAGTTAGATTTGAAAGATGTGCAGTCTAAGGCTATTTAACTGTTTTTTATTATATTATTCAGCCATTTTAATTAATTTTTAAGACATATATGCTATATTTGATGGTATGGCTTTTCATCTAACGCTTTTGCTTTGTGACAATATGTTGGTTTCCAGTAGCACCCTTGCTGCTGAAATCTTTAACTATGCTCATGCTGCCGCACAAGCCCAGCGCGACCCGACAAAAAAAGTTGTAACACGCTGGGTGACTCCTGATGGAAAATCAGTTGTGACCTCTGCTGGATTTGAGTTAAAGCCTACCCATAGCATAGATGATATAACCCACAGCGACCTGATACATATTCCGGCCTTGTGGCGAAACCCCAGACCTGCTTTAGACAAATATCAAGCTTATATTCCTTGGCTTCAAGAACAACACCGAAAAAATTGTAACTTTACCGCGGTCGGCACGGGGGTTTGTTTTCTCGCTGAGGCGGGCTTACTGGAGGAAAAATCAGCGACAACACACTGGCACTATTTCGATCAATTGCAGCGTCAATACCCAAGGGTAAAACTTGAAAGACAACGTTTTACAACCAAAGCTGACACCATTTACTGTGCGGCAAGTGTCAACGCCATGGCGGAGATTATTGTCTATCAGGTAGAGCGCATTTTTGGTCGCCTAATTGCCCGTCAGGCCCAGCGCAATTTTTTTCACGAAATTCGCAATATTGCTGAATCAGTCAGTTTTGATGAACAAGACCGCAGACATACAGATGAAGCCATTGCACAAGCCCAGATTTGGATGCAGGATAATTTGGGCAAAAACCTTAAGATGCCTGATATAGCCAATCAATTTGGTATGACCGTGAGGACTTTCAACCGCCGATTTAGAACTGCCTTGGGACAGACTCCTGTGGACTACCTTACCCATATCCGTATGACCTTTGCCTGCGACCTACTCAAGAATACAGATTTGTCCATATTGGATGTAGCCAACTATAGTGGCTTTGCCGAGGCAACCTGGTTTTCCAACAAATTTAAACAGTGGGCGGGCGCTTCACCCAAGGCTTATCGTCGAACTGTAAGGGCCAAGCTTTTTAACTAGCTGTTAACCAGCATCATAAATAGCTTTGTAAGTAGGTCATCACTGGCTGAGTATCAGATTACTCTAGTACGCATAACGCCTTCGACCTGTTGAATCTGATCAATAATGTCTGCGCTTAGCTCACCCTCGATATCGAGGATATTGTAGTCCACTTCGTTGCTGCTTTTGTTGACCATATCAACTACATTAAGTTCAGAATCCGCAAGAATAGACAGTACGCTGCCTAGCACTTTGGGTACATTACTGTTACAAAAAGTAAGTCTAGTGCCGCCGTTGCGTGCCATCTTAGTGGGCGGGAAGTTGACTGAATTCTCAATATTGCCGTTTTCAATAAAGTCCATCAGCTGATTGGCCGCCATCACAGCACAATTTTCTTCTGCCTCTGCGGTGCTTGCGCCAATATGCGGCATTAGCAAAACATCTTTTCTGCCTAGTAATTCCGGCATTGGGAAGTCACTGATATAACCAGCGATAGTGCCATTATCAAGTGCCGCCACCATATCTTTAGTATTAACAATTTGCTCTCGGGCAAAATTAAGAATCTTGGCGCTACTTTTCATTAAGCTTAACGTTTCACTATTAATTAAATCTTGGGTTGCTGGGATTGCGGGCACGTGGAGTGTGACAAAGTCAGCTTTGGCAAGTAGCGCTTGCAAGCTCTCCATTCGCTCAACGCGACCCGATAGCTGCCAGGCGGCTTCAACAGAAATAGCGGGGTCGTAACCAATAACATCCATACCCAGCTCTAAGCCTAAATTGGCAATAATTGAACCAATGGCACCCAGACCGACGACACCCAGGGTTTTACCTGCAATTTCTGAACCGGCAAAACGCTTTTTTTCTTTTTCTAGCAGTTTACCCATCTCGCCAGCATCATCCATATGGTTCAGTTCTTGGACATAGTTCATGCCGCCGTAAATATCTCGAGAGCCCAATAATAGACCAGCCACAATAAGTTCTTTAACCGCGTTGGCATTAGCACCGGGAGAGTTAAAGACAACAATGCCTTTATCCGTGTAATCAGCCACGGGAATATTATTTACCCCTGCCCCAGCTCTAGCAACCGCCAGTAGGCTCTCTGGCACCTGCTCATCATGCAGTTTCTGACTGCGTAAGATATAACCCTCAGGATCGGCTATATCACTGCCAATCTGATAACTATCCTGTGGAAAGCGGTTGAGGCCTTTGGCTGAAATGGCATTGTAGGTACGAATTTTATACATGCTTTTTGTCTCTATTTTTAGGGAGGTTATTTTACTGGGAAACCTGCTGGTAGGCCCAGTCAAGCCAAGGCAGTAATGCCTCAAGATCTTCTTGCTCAACGGTAGCGCCACACCAAATCCGCAAGCCGGCAGGTGCATCACGATAGGCGCCTATATCATAGGCAACAGCCTCATCTTCCAGTAGGGCAATCATTTGCTTGACCTGTGTCGGCTCCAGATCAAGGCACAAGCACACACTGGTATTGGAGATTTGTTGTTTTTCTTTAGCTAGAAAATCAATCCATGGACGCGCAACGACAAAGTCTTTAAGCACCTCGAGATTTGCTTCTGACTTTTTAATTGCCTCAGAAACACCGCCTATTGAGCGAACCCAGTCCAGTGCATCTAAATAGTCAGCTACACAGAGCATGGATGGCGTATTAATAGTCGCGCCGCGAAAGATACCATCAATTAGTTTGCCGTCTTTGGTCAGGCGAAAAATCTTTGGTAATGGCCAGGGCGGCGTATAGGACTCCAGACGCTGAACCGCTCTGGGACTTAAAATTAACATGCCATGAGCACCTTCACCACCGAGCACTTTTTGCCAGCTGTAGGTGACCACATCAAGCTTTTCCCAGGGGAGATCCATGGCGAATACTGCAGATGTAGCATCACAAATTGTAAGACCACTTCGATCGTCACTAATCCAATCTGCATTGGCGACTTTTACTCCCGAAGTGGTGCCGTTCCATGTAAACACGCAGTCATGATCAGGATTGTACTGGGTCATATCTGGCAATAACCCATAGTCTGCGGTGTAACTATTTAAGTCTTGCAACTTTAATTGTTTAGTTGCATCGGTCAGCCAGCCCTTACCAAAGGATTCCCAGGCAAAGATATCCACGGGTCGCTCACCCAGCACTGACCACATAATCATTTCCACAGCGCCGGTATCCGAGGCAGGAACAACGCCCACTCGGAAGCCCTCCGGCAAGCCCAACAGTTCTGCTGTTTCTGAGCAGGCTCTACCCAATGCATCTTTGCCCAAGGCAGAACGATGGGAGCGACCCAAGGTGTCTACGCTTAAGTTCTCTAGGCTATAACCTGGTCTCTTAGAGCAGGGGCCGGAAGAAAAATTGGGATTTTTTGGTTTAATGGTTGGCTTCATAGGACCTGTCAGTACCTTTTGCGTGAAATTTTTGAGCGTTTACTGTTTGTTTTTTAGGGCTTATCACTGAGCTAGTTGGGCACGTTCTCGCTGTATCAAAAACTCTGCCACACTTAGCATTCCAGAGAAACCGCCGGTATTACGGGTGCTAACACGGTATTTTCCGTTAACAATAATCTCTGGCGTTCCCTGCGTGCGATAGCTACGCACTCGCGCCTTGGCTTGGTTAACCATACTGGTCATTCCAAACGAGTTATAAGTCTTAGTAAATTTTTGACCATCAACACCGGCCGCAGTAAAAACTGCAGCAAAGTCTTGCTCACCAGAAAAGCGTTGTTTCTTAAGATGAATTGCCTCAAAGATAGGTGTATGCACTTTATGTAGCACATCCAACATAAGGGCAGCGTAATAGGCGCGGGCATAGGGCTCTAGGGCTGGCGACCAAATAGCGGGTGTGCGTTGGAAATCCACATCCGCTGGGAGTGTTTTAAGCCATGGCTCAACCGTATCTTCAAATGTATAACAGTGACCACAGGTATAAGAGAAGATTTCGTTGACTTCAATTTTACTAGGATCAGCCGTTCTCACCGCCTGCGGTAAAATCTCATAATGAACCCCGGCTTGGTAGTCTTTGCCGTAAGCCTGAAAAGTTGCAACTGGCAACAGTGCAACCATTAAAATCAATCGTTTAATCCATAACATGTTAATCACTCTCTTTACCGAGCCATGGCTGTTTCAGCCTAGACTAATCCATTTATGACCTTTTTCGCTGAAATAGCTTCAATTGAAAATCAATTAAGTCCAGCAATATAGTTTGCCAAAGCTTTGATTTCCTTATCACTTAGCGCCTCTGCCACACCTTGCATAATTTTCGCATTAGCCCCGGTATTGCGCTCGCCCCTGCGATAGGCCAAAAGTTGCTTCTCTGTATATTCGGCATGCTGACCACCCAATGCAGGATAGCCCGCAGGGCCGTTGCCATGGCCAGAAGGAGAGTGACAGGCGATACAAGCGGCAACGCCAGTCTTCAAATTTCCAGCACGGTAAATTTTTTCACCTAGCGCCAGAGCTTCTTGTGGGTCTGTGATGCCCACTAGGGTAATTTCCTGAGCACCAGATAATTGACGCTCTTGGCTGTCATAGTAGGCGGCCATATCCTGCAAATCTTGATCAGAGGAATTGTCCAATATACCTGTCATTTCTACGATAACACGCTCACCATTTTTAATATGGCGCAACTGAGCCGTCAGGTACTTTTCTCCAAGACCCGCAAGCCGTGGAAACGAGGCGATAGCTGTATTGCCGTCAGTACCATGGCAGGCAACACAGGTTGCAGTTTTTGACTGACCTGCCACTGCATCACCAGCGGCCCAAGTCTGGGACATTAAAAATGTAGCAACTAAACTGCAAACAATTAATAAAAAGCTTCTTTTCATGGTTAATCCAACTCTCACAATCCGTTAGAATGGCAGAACACTGTTACGTGTGATCTCTAGACATAGCCTACTAGAGGCTAGAGCGCGCGCATTATATAACAATATACGCTGTATCTTAAGCCAAATTATGATGTCTTTTTATGACGATAGAGTCAGTTAATTTTAAACGCGCTAAGTTCCTGTTAAGCGCACCCACACTTCGCCAGTGTCCGCAGGATAGCGGCTGTGAGGTTGCCTTTGCTGGGCGCTCCAATGCCGGCAAATCCAGTGCGATTAACACCTTGACCGATAATAAAAATATGGCACGCACCAGTAAAACGCCTGGACGTACCCAATTGATCAACTACTTTGAGGTCGGACAGGACAAACGATTAGTAGATTTGCCCGGTTATGGCTATGCCAAAGTGCCCAGAGCAGTCAAAGCAAAATGGGATCATCATTTAGCTGAGTACCTGCAACTGCGTCAGAGTTTGGTTGGTTTAATATTATTAATGGATATCCGTCATCCCCTTCAAGACTATGATCAACAAATGCTTAACTGGGCAGCCCAGGCTACTCTGCCAGTGCATATATTGCTTACCAAAGCAGATAAACTAAAACGCGGGCCGGCAAAAAGCTCACTGTTGGCCGTGGATAAACGCCTGCGCGACATGGACCCTGGCTATACCTTACTGTCAGTGCAGATTTTCTCTTCATTAAAGAAAATAGGTCTCGAGGAACTGGAGCGACAACTCAATAACTGGCTAGCTCAAGACTAGCTATAAACAGACTGAAAATACCACCTTTAAAAAAAACCCTGATCCAATGCTTAGATCAGGGCTTGTTCTACTTAGGAGAGTTTACACTTTCATTCTCAATTTAGGGGGAGAATATGCAATCATTGTTTGCATATATTTAGACAGCGACTTTTGGATAAGTTCAAAGTTTTTTTAATTTTTTTGTTTTTTTAATTTTTTAACTCTGGTACGCCATTTTGAGTAGCTATTTGCAAATATCCATCTATATCAGAAATTTGGCGGAAATAAAAAGATAATAGGCTTAAGTAATGCACTGGCAAACAAAAATAAACAGCCCTTTTTGCCGAAACTCTTTAGTGAGTATTTATAGACAGGGCTGTTTTATTTATTTTTTATTGGCTGTTTTCCAACTGTTCAACACGTTGACGCAGCGATTGAATTTCTTTAACCAGCATTGGCACTAGCTTGGAGTAATCAACGCTCATCATACTCTCTGGGTTATTAGGCTTTGCTACTGCTTCCGGGGCAACCTCATAGAGTTCTTGAGCAATCATTCCGTAGTCTTGATGTGACCCGTCAGATTTCCAATCAAACTGTCGAACTTGGATAGCATCTATTGTGCTACCTGCCTCTTTAGCGTCTTGGATATTTGTCTTAAGGCGTTGGTCAGAGGCAGTAGAGTAAATTACTGCGTTATCCTGCCGATAGATTACACCAACTTGGTTGGTTCCGTGAAAAAAAGCCATATACCAGTTGCCACTAGCAGCGCTAGCCCCATGTGTTAACTGAATATACGACACTAAGCCGGCTACGTTTCTTATTCCACCACTCTCAATATTTTTACTAAGGGTACCTACGTAAAGGTCTCCCGCGACGTTAACAGTCTGTCCCGCATTGATATCGCCGGATGAAGTTGTTGTACCAGCCACTGAAAGGTTACTCTCAGCGGTTAATACTCCACTTACAGTAGTATCACTTCCCAATATGGTATCGCCCTGCACCGTAAGATTACCCTGTTTGGCACTGGCATCACTTACCGCATTTGGGTCTAAAGTCAGATTGCCCTTTATTATTGAGTTCTGGTCTGTCTCAAACGCCCAGCCACTGCTAACAAACAGGGTTAAGACAGTTAATGCCAACGCTTTAGATAAACTACTTTCTTTAATCATAGGGTTCACCCTTTTTTCATTTGATTTAACTAATTTTTAAATTTATTCCAATACGCCAGTTATCCGCAGATAACCGCGCTGTTCGGTGTAATCCATTATGCCCAAGTCATCACTAAAGCCGGCATGGTTAAAGCCTATACCCACCTCAATGTTTTCAAAGCGACGCACCAATTCAATCGCTGAGCCCTCTTGTTGATCGTCAGCCTGCAGGTCTTTTAGCATGCGGTACTCGACAAACAGTGTTGTATCGGGATTAAAACGGTAGCCAAGGCGGGTTGCGCCTAACCAACGCTCAGTCTTTGCCCAGGGCAATTCAGGCATTTTTTCATCGCCGTATCGAGCAGCAAGTTTTGTACCCAAGCGCCACTGGGGACTGAAGTCATAGAGAATATCGGCTGCCAACACATGCCCCTTATGTCGTTCAAAACCAATATCACCCAGTTGATTGTCTGGCTGTTTATAGTCAACCCAGCTGTATTTGCTTACGAGATTGAAGCGATCACTGAGCACTGGTCGATAGGCAAAGCCCAAATCAAAGCGATTATTACGTGCGGATAATGTGTCATTATCAATATCTTTACTCTCTCCCAAGTCAAGGGAACTAATAAGCGTTAAATCATCATTTAGTCGCCCTTTGATATCCAGATCAACCAAATAGGTATCTGTGTTTTGTTGGCCACGATCTTCGCGTTGCTCAATGCGCAAACGACCTGTTAGCAATTCTTGATACTGTTCATCTCTCAATAAATAAGCACTGCCTAGAGCCATGTTGGTTCGCTTATCAAGACCGCCATCAATACGGTGAATATCGCCCTGTCCAAGGGTAATAAAGGCACTCCAATGACTATCAATATCAGCACCCATATTGATTTCATGACCTTCACTATAACCATCATCACCTTCTAGCTGGCTATAGCGGCTAATAGCACCCCGAAGTTCACGGCCATCATTAAGAGTGTGACTAAGATTGATATCACTACCATTGCGCTTGTTTTCGCCAGAGAGGGCAAAGCTAGTGCCAGCGCCCAAAGTAGTTTGCTCACCCAACTTGCGATTGGCACCTACTATGACTGATTGACTTGTCTTAGTTTCAGCATCTCGGCGTTCCTGAATGCCCAAGTTATAATAGGTATCTGGGTTTGGACTGTAACCCGTGCCAAAAGCGGTATGAGTTCGACCGCTACTATCTTGCTCCAACGCGGTATTGATAGATAGCTTGTCATCCAAATTATAAATACTGGCAATACTATAGGCTGTGCCGCTTCCATCCTCGCTTAATCTGGCTTGCAGTGAGAGTTTGTCATTGATGCGTTTGCGCAATCCAATTCGAGTTTGGCTGTCTGCATCACCACTGAGATGTGCTTGTTGGGTCAGGCTTAGTTCCGTATTTTCATCAAAACGGTAGCGTCCCTGCACAGCATAAGTCTCGCCGTCTCGGTTAGCGTCAGTTAGATTTAAGGGATCAGCATCAGTGGCGGTTTGATAGCGCACTTCGCTACTTAAAGTGAGCTTGTCACTTACATCATAATTCACTTGCAGGGTTGAACTACTGCTCTCTGTGGCCCCGGTACGATAATTTGACTGAATCTCTCCAGCACCCACTCGTTCCTGCCAGTCATGTTTGAGGCGTACTGACAAGTCTTGGTTTAAACGATGACTTAGATCAACACCCGCTGCCTTCTGTCCACGCTGGTGCTGATAGCCACTTGAGGAGAAGTCTTCGGAAATGTCCCGTGCATAATAATTTACTTGGGTCCTATCTTCGTTTGTGGCAATGCGACCACGCAAAGAAACAGCATCGCCCGTTTGGTTGCCGTCAGCAGCAGTAATAGCTGATTCATTAATGCCCCAAGTTAAACCACCATCAGTCGAGAAATACTTTGGCTCAGCGCGTGATTCACTGCGCGCATACTCCAATTCGAGGGTATGGTTTTCACCTAAACGAAGGGTGCTATTAATGCCTTCTAAGGTGTAGTTACCGCCCTGCTGTTGTTCTTCAACTTGAGTCACTCCGAGCCGTATATGATCACCAAAGGCCTGTTCAATTTGACCGCCACTAACACCTTCACTCCAATCATCCGCTATGCTGTAGCTGTAGTCAGCCACTACATAAACTCGGTCAACAGCACCGCGTTCACTGCCAATTATTAGCTCTGATTGAATTTCCCGCTCAGGGGGCATCCAGAAGGTAATACGCCCAGAGGCAGCATCAAACTGATAGTCGTCATTAAGCGTTAAATGGCGAGAAGATTTTACATTACCGCTGACGGCATCACGTACCTCAAGACGAAGATTAAGGCTATCTCTTAATGCGCCCTGATGCTTCAGATAATAAAGACTGCTACCAGTTGACAGATATTCAACATAAGCACTTTTTTGCCGCACTCTAGCAGCGAATGCATCAGCCTCTGTGACGGCCTCACCATAAGCCGTGCTCTGGGTGGATTCATAGTGCACCTGACCGCCCTGCAAGGCACGCTGAAAACTTGCCAACTCACTGTTGTCCAATGCCACTTGCAATCGACCCCACTTAGCCCAAGAGAGATCTCTTTCGACTAGCAGATACAGGGGTCCGTCCGCCTCAGCCACCAGATCATTCACCGCTGAGTTATCGCCATATAGCGCATAGGTTGCATCCGGATCTAAGTTGCTAAATAAATCATCAACATCGCGCTCACTATCAATACTGGCGGTCACCAGATAATCCCCTGCAACCGTACCTTTAAAGTAAAGTTGGATCTTGCCGTCTTTCCAAATCTTGTCTTTGTAGCGACTATCTCCAGACTTAGCTAGGTCAATATTGCCGGTAATATCTCGATGGGCCAATTGCGCATCTACAATCCCCACCAAGAAGTAGTCGTCACTAGCCGTCAGTTGTTGGGTATCTATAGTTTGCTCAAATATTAGCTGTGTTTGCCCAGCGCTGGCACTTTGTGTCCCGGCGTCTATGCCAGCCACAGCGGTTGGTTGCATTGATACTAGGCTGCGTACCTGTGCACCTAAGTCAGCCAATGCCCGCGGCAGTTCCCGCTGTAGAGTGCGCTTCGCCTTTTGATAATTATGGTAAATACCATAAATCAGTGCGTAATTACCGTCTCCCTTAGCCACGATCAGTAATGCAAAACGACTGATATTCTGGGTTTTTCTATATTGTTGAGCCACTTTTACTAACTGCTGGGGATCATTACCAGACAGGAGCTCAATGGTATGACTGTATTCACCTTGGTCTAAAAGATATTGAAGAGTAACAGCAGGGAGTTTATTGCCCGCAGCGTCTAACTCGAGTTGTGCTAGGGGTATGACCTTATTGGACGCGATTGAAACCTTAGCTTTATGCTGTGGCATTGATTGCTCGGATTGCGTGGCGTTCAACACTCGCACCCAGGCACCTCTCTCTTTAAAGGCGCGCGGAATAACAGAGTCAAGTGTCTCTTTAGCAGTCTTGTAGTTACTATAGAGACCATAGATCAAGCTATAACTCACACCCTGTGGTGAATTAGCTGACAACAAAGCGGCTCTACTGATATCCAATGAGTCTTTATATCGCTCTATTGTTTGCACAAGCTTTTGCCGATCAGTGCCTGATAAAAGCTGTAGGGTGTATTGATAGTCCTTTTGTTGAGACAGGTAATCTTTGTCGATACTTGGAATATCAAATACATCATCAGCATGGGCTTTCGGGAATACAAATTCGACAACGCTGCCAGCCAAATAACCCAATTGCTCGAGAGCCCATTGTCCAGCGCTAGTAGCGTCGGTCTTTTGCGAGATTACTGACTGTTGCGCTGTTGTTTGGGCCACAGGCTGGATTGGAGGTTGAATTAAAGGTTGGGATGCAGATTGCTCTGACACAATTGCTTTATCACCCAATACCTGAATGTGGAGTTTGCCTCGGGGCACAATAAGATCAATATGGGTTTTCTGTGATAGATCCTTATTCAGTGATTGACCACGTAAGATATCAGCCACATCGCTTTCAGGCTGCTGATAGCTCGGCATTTCAACTAGCAACTGATTATCCAGACTGATACGCACTGCGCCAAAATACTCGCCGGATACACGGATAGATTTACCAATTACTCGAATATGACTGCGCGCCGTAGTGTCTTGTTTGGCCAAGCGTTGTAACCAATTTTTATAGGCTAAATTTTGCACTCTTTTGGTTTGTTTATTTGCCGGAGCTTTTTGTGCCAGCGCTGGTGATGGCACGCTTAATTGCAACCCCTGTCGATGAGTAAATGCCTTATGGCCAAGAGCATCTGATACCGTTAGCTCCAATGTGTAATCACGCTCAGGATCTACAAAGTCACCTTGATCACTTGAGCCGTCCCAGTAGATGGGAGCAAATAGGTCTGGGCCTACACCAGAGAAAGTTTTAACTACGCGACGACTAAAGTCTTCGGTAATCTGCACCTGCCATTGCGTAATAAAGGCGGCATAGTTGCTGTAGGCTCGTATCTCAAGCGGCTCGATAAAGCCTAACTGTTGATCATTGAGTTGGGCTGCTCCAAAGGCGCCAATAGTTAGCCTAGGTTTGAGCTGTTTGGACAACGCCTCTATACGCACCGGCTGCTTATTATCCAAGGCACCAGCAAGTTGAACGGCAAAATTTACCTTGCTGGGTATACCTGGGCGTATATCCACAACCTGAGAACGATGCCCCAAGAGTTGGGTTTGCTCAGGCAGACTGCGCTCGTCGATACGCACCACCATTCGCCCTGGGCGCATAGCACCCAGATGGTACTGACCGTTGGCATCAGTGGTCACCTGTTGGCCAGCTGAGGTTACTAAGCGCACATGGGGCACAGGGAGATCACCCGGATCCTGCCAACCATTACCATTAATATCATTAAACACCTTGCCTATTACAGTCGACATCTCAAATAACGCGTCCTCTACGACCCGAATCTCCGCTGAGGCCTGACTGTTAGGCAAACTAATATCATCAGATAGATTATTTGGCGTGCCAGCGTTATCACTCGCACTTGCGCTATTGGTATAGGTGCCCTTGTTCACTCCACTACCAACTCTTACTTGATAGCGTAATATCTGACTAACAGATGAAGCGCTTACATTACCCAAATCAAAGTGACGTGTTTTACCCCCATGATGGGATGAGGTGCTGACCTGCACCATTGGTGTTTGAGCGTCAGCGTCATGGTCCCAGCGCGCTGAGTTTTCCACAAATATAAAGCCCTGTGGCAGATCATTCTTAATCGTCACATCACTCAGTGCATAAGCCGATTTATTTTCTACCTGAACAGTGTAGGTTACCAGTGATCCAGCTGAGGCCTGTTTGCGATTGGCCTGCATGCTTAAACTGAGTGATGGTGCACTGACTGTCACTGGCAAGGGCAGCGAAACAGAGCCTTTAACTATAAGCATGTTATCACCAATAGCTAGGGGCTGAATGTAATCCTCAGTGCTTACCTGCCAGGCATACTGCCCATTTTCATCTGCAGTTGTAGCGGTGTATAAAGTCTCTGTCACTGCTATCAGTTGGTCCTCTGAATAGGCCCACAGCTTAAATGGATGGTTGGCATCATCAGCGCTACCTGAAAGTTGCGGCTGACTGGAAACACCTGCCAACGTACTAGTGTGCATTGGATAGCCAAGTTGATCGGAAATATCCTGACTTGTATGGCCAACCATACCGGTTAGATGGAAGCTAACCCGCTCAACTCGATTCTCTGCAGGACTCCACATCAGGTCAGGCATAGTATCGCCATCGATATCTATAAACAGTTCTAAATCAGGGGAATTATCAATCTGTAATAAGCCGTCTTTGTCACCTAGTTCGGATCGGCCTGCAGTAACTACAACAGTGTCGTTGGGGTTTCGGTCTAGCACTGATTGGTAACCCATGGCCTGATTACCTTGATCTATCATAGCCACTATGCCAGCAAAGCCCAGTGCATGCTGATCAAGCAACGATGCAATAACTTCATCACTTTCATCAAAGTTGACAGTGGCTACATTTAAAGCAGTTTCAAAGACAGGTTGGTTCTCAACAGCATCTACTATGGCCTGTATCTCAGCTACTGTGTCGGCACCGCCAGTATCCGCTGCGAGTACCGCCGCATTTACCAGTAGCAAATTTTCTTGCGTAATGCCGGTAATACCTATCTCTTGCTGATACAGGGATAGCGAGGGCGGGGGCGGCGTTGTGCCATCACCGTTATTAAACTGTTCAATAAGTCCCAGTGCTGTATCGCTGTTTTCGATTGAAATGCTAATAGTTTTATCAGCAACATTGTGGAATGAGCTATCGCTATTAGGCTTGTCCACTGCAAGTGTAATCACAGCTGAACTATCATCGAGATTATAGTCGTCGACAGCGCTTATAGTGACTGTTTGCTCAGTGTCCCAATTCTCATCGTTAAAGTTCAAGGTTGCCGTTGACAACATCACTTCCGCTTCATCACTGGAGGTGAGGTTTATTACAACAGTGCTCAGGGGAGCTACTTTTAGCTTAACCCCAAAGTTATCCGTCTCGCCCTCCACTAAGGCAAAGACATCTGTTGTTAGAGACAGACCAGATTCACTGACTGTAACTGTTCTAGTGACCTCTAGCGCCGCGTTGCCCGAGCTATCTGTGACATTGTAGGTTATGGTGTAGGTACCCACGGTATTCACGTCAACCGGATTTACTGTGACGATAGAAGCTGTAATATCACCATCAAGGTTATCGCTCGCAGTTGCACCTGCATCAGTGTAATCCGAACCCAGCTCTACGGAGACAACAGCATCACCTACCAAGTGAATCACTGGCAGTATTATGTCGGTTGCGACATTAACTGTGCGTACAACTTCTGTGGCCGCATTGCCTGCTGCATCTGACAGGTTATAAGTTACTGAGTAGGTTCCAGCAGTATTAACATCAACAGCCGAGGCATCAATAATAATGTTGTTGCTAAGGGTCGTGTCATCATCAACTGCATCCGTTGCGGTTGCACCCAACTCCACATAGGCTGAGCCCAATTCTACTGAAACGTTGGCTGCACCTTCTAATGTAATAACTGGCGGTGTTGCATCAGCTGTAACATTGACGGTTCGCGTAACTTCTGTTGCTACATTGCCGGCAGAATCTGACACATTATAGGTCACCGTATAGGTTCCCACTGTAGTGATATCAACTGCCGAGGAATCAATCACAATATTACTGCTTAAACTGGTGTTATCATCAACCGCATCGGTCGCCGAGGCGCCTAACTCATTGTAGGCTGTACCCTGCTCGATGGAGACGCTGGCATCACCCACTAGAGCAATCACGGGAGCCGTTGCATCAGGGGTTACGGTCACTGTGCGTGTAACCTCTGTAGCGGTATTACCTGAACTATCGCTTACATTGTAAGTCACTGTGTAAGTGCCAACTAAAGTAGTATCCACTGGATTGACTGTAACAATGGAAGCTGTGATATCGCCATCGACATTATCGCTTGCAGTAGCACCGGCATCTGTATAAACCGTTCCCTGCTCTACAGAAACCGAGGCGTCACCAACAAGCATAATTTCCGGCAAGGTGGTATCTGCCGTTGCTAGCACATTAACTGTTCTTGTGACCTCGGTGGCTACATTACCTGTGGCGTCGGTGACATTGTAAGTGACGCTATAGGTGCCGACGGTACTAGTATCAACTGAATTAACTGTAACAATTGAGCCTGTAATATCGCCATCAACATTATCGGTAGCTGTTGCACCATCATCTGTATAAGTATCGCCTGAAGCTACAGAGACGGTGGCACTGCCAACTAGAGTAATAACCGGAGCGGTTACATCAGCAGTAATATTAACTGTTCGCGTTACCTGCGTGGCTACATTGCCCGCTGCATCGGATACATTATAGGTGACGGTGTAGCTGCCCACAGTATCGACATCAACTGGATTGACTGTAACTATATTGCCTGTGATATCACCGTCGATATTATCGCTGGCTGTTGCGCCATCATCATTGTAGGTCGTAGCTTGTTCAAGAGAGACAACAGCATCTCCAGTTAATGTAATCACCGGTGCTGTTACATCTGAAACAGTGATAACAAACGAATCGGTAACAGAACCTCCAAAGTTATCCGATGCTGTAATAACTGTATTGTGGGTACCCAAATTTGAGCTTCCCGCTGTTCCAGTCAATACGCCTGTTGAAGGAGTAAAAGTTAGCCAGCTAGGAATAGTAGTTGCACTTAAAGTGACGGCGTCACCATCCGCATCGTTTGCAGTTACGGTGTAACTGTAGACCTCGTCTGCACCTATTGACGTTAAAGCTGTGCTGGTAATAGTCGGGGCTGTGTTAAACCAGCCACTATTGCCACCATTATCAGTAGAGTTGGTATCACCGGGCTTGGAAGCATTGTAGCCGGATAAAATTGAGTCCGTAATATCAAGATAACTGGCAGTAACGGTTGCGCCAGTAACGTCAAGAGTGGCAGCACTGCCGGGACTGGTGGAGGCAAGCGCCATAAGGTTGCCTGAACTACCTTTGAGAGTAAGGGTATGGGCAATTGTCTGAGTTGTGTTGGCGGCAAATGTGATTGCCTTGCCTGGCCCTGTATCACTTTCGGCATGATCTGCAACTAACGTATGAAATGTATTGCTACCGCTGACAATACTAGCACCCGTGCCAGTGAGAAATACTGCGTCATTATTATGGGTAAAGGTGCCAGAATTGCTCCAATTTCCGTCTACACGAATTGTTGCGTCACCGGCTGTATCACCCAATAGACTGGCATTATTTTCAATGGTTAAGTTGCCGCTGACAGTCAGCGATTCAGCACTATTTAGGCTAAAGGTTTCTCCATCTGAAATGGTTAGATCCGCTTGAGAAAGCGATGAGGTAATACCCAGAAGAAGTGCAACTGTGAAGCGCCAGTTGATTGGGTTGCAGTTTCTGCAAACGGATTTTACGCCTACCATTAAGTGACTCCTAAAGCAGAACTTCCCTTTTCTTTACCGTGCTTACCTGTGGTTTATTTGGATAACCAAAAAATGTGTGGCAGATTACGGTGCTTATTCATTTTTATTGGCCAAATCAAAACTCAATTAACCTGCAGTCGAAGCAAGCAGACTGTATGACCATATTTTTTAAAATTCACCGGAGCATGACGACTCTATGTTGGAAAAAAAACGCCCAAAACATAGAGAAATACTGGCATTCCAGATTATTTATATTTGAATATACTATATGGTATTTGAATAAACAAGGCGCTTTCAGGCAGCGCCTAAGAGAGAAATTAAGGCATTGGACTGAAGCTACAAAAGTGCTTCTGTCAGGGCAGATTTAGCAAGACTATTTTGCTAGATGCTGGTTACTTAGTTTTATGCTTTTAGTGGCAAGGTTTTTGTAAGTAGGTTTTAGTGAGCAGATATTAGTGGGCTTTGTCCCAATTATCACCAGTACCCATATCAACCACTAGAGGTACTGATAAATTGGCGGCATTTTCCATACATTCACTGATACCCGTAGTCACCTGCTGTAGCTCCTGTTGGGGGACCTCCAGAACTAGTTCATCATGTACTTGCATAATCATACGGCTCACCAACTGATTTTCCCGCAACCAGCTGTCAACACTTATCATAGCCAATTTGATTATATCGGCTGCAGTACCCTGCATGGGTGCATTAATTGCAGTGCGCTCTGCCGCTTGGCGACGTACTGCATTATTGCTATTAATTTCGGGTAGATAGAGTCGGCGCCCGAAATAGGTTTCAACATAGCCCTTTTCTGCAGCAAGGTGGCGGGTGTTATTCATATACTGTTGGACCCCGGGATAACGCTCAAAGTACCGCTCAATATATTCAGCTGCCTGATTGCGGGGGATATTTAATTGGCGCGCCAATCCAAATGCTGACATACCGTAAATCAATCCAAAATTGATTGCTTTTGCGCTGCGTCGCTGATCAGAGCTGACACTGTCTAGGGACACGCCAAACACCTCAGCTGCGGTAGCACTATGGATATCTTGACCCTTAGCAAAGGCATCGAGCAAACTTTTATCCTCTGACAGGTGTGCCATAATTCGTAACTCAATTTGCGAGTAATCTGCGGCCACAAGACAATGTTCCGGTGGCGCAATAAAGGCTTGTCTGACACGACGACCCTCAGGGGTTCGCGCTGGTATATTCTGCAAATTGGGATCTGAGGACGAGAGCCTGCCTGTAGCAGTACCCGCTTGATGGTAAGAAGTATGAATCCTTTTGGTAATAGGATTAATCATTGTGGGTAATTTATCTGTGTAAGTTGACTTTAATTTAGCCAACCCACGGTGCTCTAACAGTATTTTTGGCAAGGGGTAATCCAGAGCCAATTCCTGTAATACTTCCTCTTTGGTGGAAGGTGCGCCTTTGGCTGTTTTTTTCAGCACAGGGATTTGTAATTTTTCAAACAGAATCTCTGCCAGTTGTTTAGGTGATGCTAGGTTAAACTGCTGGCCAGCTAGGTCCCAAGCTTGATCCTCCAATTCTCTTAGTCGATCTGCGAGCTCCTGACTCTGTTGAAACAATAGCGTGTCGTCTACTAATGCACCATTGCGCTCTACACGCGATAGAACATCTATTAGCGGCAATTCAATTTCATCAAACACCTTTTGTAAACTGGGCTCAGCGCTGACTCGAGGCCATAGGGCCTGATGCAAATTTAAAGTAATATCTGCATCTTCAGCAGCGTAGGGCCCTGCCTGCTCCAGTGCTATTTGGTTAAAAGTTAGCTGCGCCGCGCCTTTGCCGGCGATATCTGAAAAGCTTGTAGTGGAATGCTGAAGATAATAGTCAGCAAGGCTATCCATATCATGGCGGGTGGCGACACTGTCTAACACATAGGACTCGAGCATGGTATCAAAGGCAACACCCTGCAACTCTATGCCATGCTGGGCAAGCACACTGATATCGAATTTTAGATTTTGCCCGACTTTGCGAATGTTGGGATTTTCCAATATTGGCCTTAAAGCTTCTAGCACTTGCTGTTTTGATAATTGTTGCGGTGCCCCCAGATAGTCATGCCCAAAGGGGATATAGGCGGCATGCCCTGCCTCAATAGCCACTGAGACACCCACTAGTTCAGCACTCATATAATCCAGACCAGTTGTTTCGGTATCAATCGCCATTAACGAGCTGTCTTGTAGCTGTTGCAACCAAGATTCAAAGTTCTCTGTGGTAAGGACTGTTTCGTAGTTACCCTCTGCGAGGACTGGCGTCACAGGGGCCTGCTCCGGCATATCCTCTGCGGCGGTTTGATCAGATAGGTTTGACTCTTTTTCAGTTAATTCATTGATCCACGTTTTAAATTCTAGGTCCTTAAACAGTGCCAACAATTCAGGCTCATTGGGCGTTTGATTGGCTAACTCAGTGACCGAAAGCTCCATTTCAACATCGGTTTTAATAGTAGCTAATTGATAGGACAGATAGGCCAGCTCGCGGTGCTCCTGTAATTTATCAGCCATTGTTTTGGCGCCACGAAAACTTAAATCTGCGACCTTATCTAGGTTGTTATAAATACTGTCTAAGCCGCCTAAGCCCTGTAATAAGGCTAGTGCAGTTTTCTCACCCACACCGGGCACGCCTGGAATATTGTCAGACTTATCGCCTAACAGCGCTAAGTAATCAATAATCAATTCCGGTGGTATACCAAACTTTGCTTTAACACCCTCGGTATCAAGTGTGGTGTTAGTCATGGTGTTAACCAGACTGATATGCTGGTTGACTAGCTGGGCAATATCTTTGTCGCCAGTGGATATTACGACTGGCTGTTGCTGCGCCGTGGCTTGTACCGCCAAGGTACCAATTACATCGTCGGCTTCAACACCCTCTATACTCAGCAGGGGCATACCCATGGCCTTGATAATATTGTGGATAGGTTCAATTTGCAGTCTTAAATCATCAGGCATAGGCGGGCGATTAGCTTTATAGTCGCTGTATAAGTCATCACGAAAGGTTTTGCCTTTGGCATCGAAGATAACCGCGGTGACACTTTGCGGGTAGTCTTTTTGCAGACGCCGCATCATATTAATAACACCTTTCACCGCACCTGTGGGTTTGCCTTTACTGTTGGTAAGGGGCGGTAATGCATGGAAAGCTCGGTACAGATATGACGAGCCATCTACAAGAATGAGTGGTGGTTTACTAGTCATTTGGGAACTTAATGCTGTTTGCCAAAAACTAAAGGATACAACATTATTAGGTGAGTTGCGCTAGGCATAGAAACCCCTCTTTGGCTTGTAAAAGGCAACTTCTATTGCAAGCAGGTTAAAAGCTGTTTTGCAATATCCTCTATATAACTTGCATAAGTTGTTTGCTTAAGTGGTCTATCTAGGCCTTGGATATCAAATTCAACTAAGGGCAAATCCAAATCTTGAGCTATTCTCAGGGCATCTTTATGACCATGTTGCGGTTCAACTAATACACATCGTGCATTTTGTTCCCTCGCTTGTTGTCGAAGCTCAAGTTGGGTTTTTATTCCTTGCTTTTCACCCATACCATCTCTTATGGATAGAGGAGGTACTAGATCAAAAGTCTGAATAAAGTAACCTATGGCATCATGATGAGAAACAAACTGGTTGTTTTTCACTGGCGCCAATAGGGATGCTGTTAGTTTAAAATCATTGTTTGTAAATATATCCTGTACCGGCAAGTCAAAGGCTTGCTGAAGTATTGCCGCTATTTGATTTGCAAAACTGGGCGACAGCCAAATATGAGGATCTATTTGATAATGGGAGTGGCCGTCATTATGGGATGGCCCATTCTCAGTAGACAATAACTCAATGCCAGTTACCAATTTCTCCATAGGTAGTGAGGCTATATGTTTTGCTGACCGAGCTTCAAAATTAGGCCCTATCCAGACTACTTTATCTGCAATAGTTAATTTTTTTACCGCAGAAACCGTCAATACAGCATCGTGGGGTGACTGACCGGGTGGCAAGATAAAATCTACATCCACATTAGCACCCAGGGCAGACTGAGCAATAATTGCAAGGGGTTTGATAGTAGTAACCACCAACGGTCTTTCGGAATCATTTGTCCAACCTGAGGGAACCACCGCTGTAAGTATAAGTATGCAGGCAATCTTAAATGTTATATTATAACATTTTTTAAAGTAAAATCTGTTGTTCATCTCCAAGCCCAACCGTATATGAGTTTGTAATTTATTATTTATGTTATATTATAACATAAATACTTGTGCTTTAGGTTGATTATGCTCACTAACGCCCGATTAGTCTTCCAGTCACATGATCATCAGCGCACTTTAGTGGCTGCGCTAGATCAGGCCACTGCACTCTGTGCAGAAAGAGGCATTCGCCTTACGTCAGCGCGCAGAACAGTTCTCGAACTTTTATGGCAAAGCCGTTCACCGCTAGGAGCCTATCAGCTTCAAGACCAAATGAGCAAGCTAAGTGGAAAGTCAATTGCACCCCCCACAGTTTATCGTGCCATTGAGTTTCTTGTTGAACAGGGTCTAGCACACCGCATACACTCACTGAATGCTTTTATTGGCTGTCCTTTTCCCAACAGTGTCCATAGCAATGTTTTTATGATTTGTGAACAATGCAATAATGTCGCTGAAGTGGCCGATGCAAAAATCAATCAATTAATCACGGACCGCAGCGAAACACTTAACTTTACACTTCGCTCACAAACTATCGAGCTATTTGGCATTTGCCCCAAATGTAGTAATGGAGACAGTCATGCGTAAGCATTTGCTCAACTTAGAAGCCGTCAATAAGACGTTTGCTAATCGGATGGTCTTGGATAAGATCTCAATGTCCATATCTCAGGGGGAGATTACCACTGTGATTGGGCCGAACGGTGCTGGAAAGTCTACACTGCTTAAAATAATTCTTGGATTAATAGCGCCAGATAACGGAACTATTGAGCGCTCGTCTGAACTGCGAATCGGCTATATGCCCCAAAAACTTTACGTGGACCCTACTTTACCGCTTACCACACATAGGTTTCTTCGCTTGGCAGATGTATCGGCTAGTGCTTGCGACGAAGCACTGGCTTTAACCGGTATTTCTGACTTAAAAAATAATTCATTTCAGAGCCTATCGGGTGGCGAGATACAGCGTGTTTTACTAGCCCGCGCTATATTACGCCGACCCAACCTTCTGGTCCTTGATGAACTGGTTCAAGGCGTAGATATTAATGGCCAAAACGAACTTTACCGTATTATTACAAATCTTAAAGAGACACTTAACTGTGGTGTGGTGCTGGTTTCACATGACCTTCATCTGGTGATGTCAGACAGTGATCATGTTATTTGCTTAAATCAACATATCTGCTGTCAAGGTAAGCCTGAGAAAGTGACTCAAGACCCTGCCTATATCAATATTTTTGGCAATACCTCGGTTTATAACCATCATCATAATCACCAGCATACCTTGCATGGTCAAATAGTGGATGGCGAGGCCTGTCAGCATGACTGAGTTTATTCTTTTTGCCCTTTTAGCTGGCATTGGCGTGGCTGCTGTCGCGGGACCTCTGGGTTGTTTTGTTGTTTGGCGGCGTATGGCTTATTTCGGTGATACTCTGGCACACAGCGCGCTCCTGGGGGTGGCGCTTGGAATTCTTTTGAATACTGAAATTGGCTTCACTGTTGTGCTAGTGTGCCTATTGATTGCCCTGTCATTGGTAGCTCTCGAACAGCGCGGATTTTTGGCTATAGACACCCTATTGGGCATTCTTTCACACTCCGCTCTGGCGGCCGGGCTACTTCTAATTGCCCTGTTACCCGATGTAAGAGTTGATCTATTATCACTTTTATTTGGCGATCTACTTTCAGTCAATATCAGTGATTTATGGATAATCTATAGTGGCGCAGTGTTTGCAATTGCTTTGCTCACATGGCTGTGGAAACCACTGATCAGTATCACCGTTGAACCTGACCTAGCTGCGGTTGAAGGTATCAATGTAACTCTGGTGCGAACCGCTCTTATGTTAATCACGGCGCTGGTCATTGCTATGACTATGAAAATTGTAGGCGTGCTACTTATTACTGCTTTGCTGATTATTCCCGCAGCCACTGCTCGCAGACTATGCTCTACACCTGAGGCAATGGCACTAGCTGCCAGTGCCATCGCGATATTAGCGGTAATTATGGGCTTAGTTCTGTCATGGAATTATGACACGCCCGTAGGACCCTCAGTAGTAGTCAGCAGCACCTTACTCTTTTGTTTATCACTCAGCGTTGCACAAAAGAACTAAAATAACTTTATATTAGAGTGCTATCTAGGGATTGCCATATTTCGTCAGCACAATCCAACTCTTCAGAAATCAGATTTTGATCCGACTTGAGCAAAATTTTTCGCCCAACACCAGCAGCCTTTGCTGCATACATGTCTGATGCTTTATCGCCAATCATTGCACAGGCGTTTGGTAACAAGGCAAAATCTTGGATTGCTTGCAACAACATGCCTGGTTTGGGTTTTCGGCAGTCACAGTCTAACAGGTAGGGTTCAATAGCGTCTGTAGGGTGATGCGGACAAAAATATACTGCATCTATCGGACAGCCATTAGCGATAAATTGTGACTCCATCCACCCTGTGAGGATCTCAAAATCCTGCTCTGAATAATAACCGCGACCAATGCCAGATTGGTTAGTCACAATAATGATTTTATATCCACGCTGCTTAAACTGGCAACAGACATCAAAAATACCGTCTACAAATTCAATGTCTTCAATTTTGTAGACATAGGCATGGTCTTTGTTTATCACGCCATCCCTATCTAAAAATACTGCTTTGTTTGTCATAGGATCTGCTGCTCTCTGACAACTTGCTCAAATCTATCAATAACAGACTGCGTACTAATTTGCCTCATTAGTCCTTTCTCTTTTAGTCGCAGCCCCCAGGGAAGTTGCTCAGCTGTCTTGCTATAGCGTCGTCGTAAATTTTCATTGTAAACCTCAACCACATACTTTTGGTACAAGTATGGACCTGTACGCGCTGGATTCGAATAAGCATAGAGCCCTATTACAGGGGTCCCAACTGCGACTGCCATATGGGCGGGACCAGTATCCGGCGCTATGACTAAAGAAGCCTGCTCAATAATGCAGAGCAATTGCTTTAGAGACGTTTTACCTACCAAATTCAAAATGGGAAAATCAACAAATGAAATAATCTCCGAGGCTAAACGCTGCTCTGATTTAGCAGAACTGCCTGTGATAACAACGGAAAAGCCTGCTTGATATGCATGCTTTGCAACCTCAGCATAGCGTTTTGATAACCAGTTACGCTCCGGCGCACTTGCTGCTGGTGAAATAACCAAGACCTTGTTTAAGCCTTTAAGCTGCTGTTTCGTGAACTCTATGTCTGCTTGCGCAATTGGCACTGTCCAAGTTGGAGCCACACTGGGAACACCTATAGCTTGAGCGAAGCCCATAAATCCCTCTAAGACGTGGGCATATCTTTGTGGGGCGATACGTTTATTGGTGAAACAGTAATGTCCCTCTTTAGATCTGCGCCAATCAAAGCCAATTTTTACTTTGGCTGGTATACAATAAGCAGCTAAATTAGCTCGCAGGGCCACCTGCATATGCAAGAGAACATCAAACTGTATATATTTAAATCTCTCTCTAAGATTTTTGTAAGCGCTTTTCCCTTGCTTTTTATCGAACACTACAAGGTTCACGCCGGGCAGACCACTCACTAGATCAGCTTCCACCTTACCAATAACCCAAGTAATATTGGCCTTGGGGTAATGGTTTTGAATTGCCTGCACAGCGGCAATAGCATGACAGACATCCCCAATTGCAGAGAGACGGAGGATACAAATATTGTTTGGTTGCTGTAGTAAAACCACAATGAGCCTTATAAATTTAATGAGGTGCGCAGGTTACTTTTGTTTAATATCAATTAGCTCGTATATCGCCGCCTAATCAGGCTTGTTATACTCGTCTAAAGTGTCAGTAAAAGCCTTATGATAAATATTATTAAAACCGGCAAACAAACCTTACTCACCTCTGCCAATAACCCATTTAATGTCACTCAAGATTGGTTTGAGCCCTATTACTGGCATCGGCAAAAGGCCATTATAACTGAAAAGAAAGGGCGTTCTAGCACGTGGTTTTTTGACTATGGGGGGGGAACTGCTGTACTTCGTCACTATTGGAGGGGCGGTCTGGTTGGCAAACTTTTAAGTGATCAGTATCTCTATACAGGACTTAAAAATACGCGCACCTATCGAGAGTATAAATTGCTAATTAAATTGGCTAGTAAAGGCCTTAATGTGCCACAACCCATTGCCGCGAGAATTGTCTCTTATGGCTGTATTTATCGAGGTGATTTGATTACCAAGGCCATACCCAGCGCCTGCAGCATGCTTGAGGTATTAAAAACTCGACCCCTAAAAGACAACGAGATTATGCTAGTGGGCCAGACCATCGCCAAGTTCCATAAACAGGGTGTTTACCATGCAGACCTCAATATCAACAACATTCTTTTTGATGAACACAACGAGGTTTATTTAATTGATTTTGATAGAGGGCGGATTATTCAACCTTACAACACCAAGCTACTATCAAATTTGGATCGACTGCATCGGTCTTTTATAAGGGAAAAAAATCGCAATACTTTGTTTTATTGGGATACTAAACAATGGCAGCAATTACTGAACGAATATCATAAAACAAGGTCAACTTAGCTGCTTAAGAAGATTTAATTTTATCTATAACATTAGAGGTCGAACATTGTTCGATGAAATCAAGCACTTCAACCTGTCCACCATTGGCAAGTACAAAGTCTGCCCCAGCAATTTCTTCAACCCTGTAGTCGCCGCCTTTGACAAGGACGTCAGGATTGATTTGCTCAATCAATTTTGCGGGCGTATCGTTCTCTTCAGCACGCCCAAAAGGGATGACCCAATCGACGGATGCCAATGCCAAAAGCACGGCAGCACGCTCTTGCAATGGATTTATCGGCCGATGTGCACCCTTTAACCGAGAAATCGAATCATCATTATTTAAACCCACAACCAGCTTTCCACCAAGCGTTTTCGCCCTTGCCAAATACTTCACATGTCCTGCATGAAGTATGTCAAAACAACCATTTGTGAATACAATTTTTTCGCCACGCTTTTTCGCTTGGTGGATATGTTTTATTACCAATTCTGTTGGAGGATGATACTGTTCACCCGTTTCTGACAAGTATTCAATGAGCTTATCGACTAACTCCTCTGGTGACACGGTTGTGGCACCTAGCCGCGACACCGCAATGCCCGCTGCGACATTGGCAATCTCTACCGCCTGTTTAGCAGGCATATTAGCGCCAAGCATAACAGCTAAGGTTGCAATAACTGTATCGCCAGCACCTGTCACATCAGCGACCTCCAACGCTTGTGTTGGGAAATCATACTTTTCTGTAGCTGTGATTAATGACATGCCTTGTTCTGACCGTGTTAATAACATGGCTCCAATACTACTGTCAGCGATAATTTTCTGTGCGCTCTCCCGAAGTACAGATTCGCCTCTAGTGGAGCCACCAGCTGTCTCAAATTCAGCTAGATTTGGAGTAACAAAGTCAGCCCCTGCATAATCTTTCATATGCTTTGTTTTCGGATCCACCAAGACAACTTTTCCAGCCTCCTTTGCCTTGCAAATCATTGGGTTAATATTAGCTAGCGATCCTTTGTTATAGTCAGAAAATACTACAACATCAAACTGCTCAAAAACATCTAGAAACTTTTCTAACAATGCGTCTGCGTACCGGGACAAAAACCGCTGTTCTAAATCTAAACGCACCACTTGTTGATGGCGACTAATCACTCGCATTTTGGTTATTGTTGGCGCTTGTTGCTGTCTTATTAAATATGAATGAATGCCTTCACGCTCTAACAATGACTCAAGGCTGTTGCCGTAATCATCATTGCCGATAATACCCAACACGCTGACCTGACCATCCAGATGAGCAATATTTTTGGCAACATTGGCCGCTCCACCCGGCTTATCCTCTAGCTCACTGACTTTAACCACTGGTACGGGAGCCTCAGGAGAAATGCGTTCAGTATCGCCATGCCAATAGCGATCTAACATTACATCGCCAACAACCAATATTCGCGAATTATTTAATTGTTGGAAGTAAGATAAATCCATCAAATACCTTCTACCACTAATTCATCGACAGCTTCACATAACCAATGACCAATAAACATATGGGCCTCCTGAATACGGGCAGTTTCATCGTTATCAACAATAATGGCTAATTTAGCAATATCTTTTACTGTTCCACCGCTTCGACCTGTTAAAGCTACTGTATAAGCGCCAATTTCATTGGCCGCTGCGAGAGCCAAGTTAATATTGGTGCTCGTACCAGAGGTAGTTAAACCAATCACCAGATCTTGAGGCTTGCATAAGCCCTTAATTTGACGCTCAAAAACAGAATCGAAAGAATAGTCATTAGAATGTGCCGTTAAAATAGAGGTGTCCGTGGTTAAAGCAATTGATGCCAAGGGACCTCTTTCATTTTTATAACGCACCATAAATTCAGCTGCTAAATGTTGTGAATCGGCCGCACTGCCCCCATTGCCGAGCCATATTACTTTGCCACCAGATTTTAGGGCTGTGTTACATTGCTCTAACAGGCTATATGCTTGCTTAGAGTAATTATGCATTATTTCAAATACTTTTTTGTGGCGCTCTAAACTTGCTGTAAAACTTTGTTGGATTTGCATTGCATTCATATTTTTACTTTAGTCCCAGACTGGAAATTTTGTCATTGAAGGTGTGCAGTGTCTTTGAGCACTTTAATTGGTGTCATGACTTTTGTTGTAACTGAGTTTTTGCTCTTTGAATTATTTTATTCTCCACAAAAAATATCAGCAAAGTTTATGTTAAGCATGCTATCAAGCTAACAATTTACTACAATTAATACTTACCATAAGTTTATAGGAAGACGAGTGAGCCAGTCCTTAAATAGCCAGCCTATAATTCCTATTTTAGATTGCAAAAAAGTGCTTTACATGTCTCACCTAGCATTAGGAGATTATATCTATCAAGGCGCCTTTTTAAAATCCTTAGTGGGCAGATACCCCAATCTTGTGCTGGACGTATGGATTGATGATTGTAGAAGTATAAAAAAGCCTTGGCACACTGGGCGCAGTAATACTCTAGTGCAATGGCTCTCAAGTGAACCTCACATAAACTATGTATATCCAATAGTGAATGATGGGACAGCGCTTAGTTCTCAACTTAAGCATGCTCATGATAAAGACTATGATGCCATCCTGTACGTCGCCACTTCTCGCACTGCCAACTTTGCAAAAACTGCACTGAAGATTAAAAACCAAGGGCAGGTATTTGGCACTTTGGCGCCAACGAAACTAAATAACTTTCTCAATCACTGTGTTTACAAACATCTGGATGGTGTATTAAGCATCCAGCAATTAGAGGACTTTAATCATATTACTGACTATTATCACCATATCTTCTGCCGATTTTTTGATGCTTTAGAACCAGAGCGACGTGAACTTAAACTAAATCTTTCTGATCATTTCCAAAGACAATGTGTGCACAAACTTACGGGCTGGAAAAACAAATATAATTTAGTCAACCCCACCATAATTTTCATAAACCACTTAGCAACTGACAGAAGGCGAAGTTGGAGTCGATCTAAATTAAAAGAACTGATTCAGTCAGCCAGCAAAAAAAGACCCAATACATTGTTTATTCTAAATTCGCCCCCTCACGATTTTCAATCAATGAAGGAATGGATAATGAATAACGACGATATCAATAGTTTACCTGTTGAACTTTTCACTGCAAAAACAGACTTCTTTGAATTGCCAGGTTTAATGTCGCTCTGTGATCTCGTTATCTCTGTAGAGACTGCCATCATGCATATTGCGAGTAGTCTAAATATAAAACAGATCGCACTTATCAGGCAATCTAGGTCGGCCTATTGTTGGCGTCCACTCAATAACAGCATTATCCTTGAGGGCAACAAAAGGCATGTTGAAACTGTTCAACCAATTGACGTTTTGGACGCCATAGAAACAAGTTTTAAATCAATGGATCACCAAGATACTGTCACTGATAGTTGACCGTATTTTTCTGAGAATACGCTTTTACCAACAGTCAGTTTGGAATCGAGATGCTTTCCCTGCCAAACACGGCGATTCTCAAGCTGAAATTCATAGGCTTTGTCATACTGGGCTTTATCACTGTTTCTTAGTGTGGCTACAGATGCGCTCCAACTAGCGCTCAAAGATTCATGATAATCAATTGTAGCTTTATGCACTTCTGCAGGCACTCCATGACCAAATGTGCGTTGGTCACCAGCGTAATGACCAAACACACGACCCTTGTTAGTGTTGCCATTTGCATAAAGATGATTGGTATACCAAAGTGTTTTCCATCGGTTATACTCATATCTCAAGGCAAAATCGTTGTAAAGCTGTGGCAAAAAGATACCAAAATTGGTTGCCTGATTACCCAAGCTAAGATTACTCCCGCCCTGAGTGTCCTCACCCGCAATCTCTGCATAGATCTCAATGGGAAGCTCTGTGCCAAAACTATAACTGGTGGTCACTGATGCCAATTGATCACCAAATTCCCCCTCTCTTTCTTCTTGACTGTAAGAATTATCATTGCCAGCAGGATCAAAGAAGGCGTTTAGAATATCACCAACAGAGACTTCTCTAGGCCCACCACCAAACTGCAGCAATCTATTAAAGCCAAGTTTCCAGCCATCAAGTGGCTCAACGCTTAAATGTGTACCAAGTAAATGGGGCCTACCATCGTGCCATTCATTTTGGAAGGCAATCCCTTTTTCTACTTTATCCAAACGAGTGTAAAAGAGGTCAAAACTTAGGTTCCACCAGTTCTCAATGGGTAGAATGGTACTTAGGGATATAGAAGGTCCCAGTTGTGCATTTGTCGAAATCAGCTGCGCAGAATGTTTAAAGGGCGAGTACCAGTGCTCTCTGTAGCCTAAATCTAATTGAGTATTGCCTACAGAATAGGCCACAAAGGTATTATGGGGTACAAGCTCACCAGAACTGACTCGATAATCTAATCCGGCTTGAACTAAGCTATTTTCATTGGGGCGCCATACTGCCTCAACAAGAGTCTGCAGATACTCATCAGAATTAAGGCCCCTTTGATTCGCAATGAAGCTATCCTGATCAAAAGATGTACGAGTAGTTAAGCTTACGCGGCTAATCCTGTTATTACCTTTGTATCTATCCAATTGCTCTATGATTGATTGAAAGAGTAAGGGACGTGATTCCTTAATTTCTCGCATAGCCAACTCAATTTCACTGATTGAATAGGGCTTGCTTAAGGGTCTGCTACGCGTTATTGCAAACAGATGATCTATTTGACGCTCTAAATGAGGATCGGAACCTATCGGTAATAATGTGGATGGTGAGGCAGATACCACAACACTTAGAAAGAGTAACAATGCTGAGCTAATCAGTTTTATACACATTTCTATACTATAGACTACTTTGAATGCAAAGGGGACTTGTAAAATTAGCTTTGGGGAGAAATGAGTTTTGATGTTAGTAAAACATGGAATATACACCACACCAACAGCGTGAAATCTTATAACCCACTGGTTGCATCAATTGAACGCCAAGTGCTACGCAGCATAATTTCACTGTGGGGGGCTTTAAAGAAACCGTGGTAGTGACCCTTAGGATTGATGAGTACAAGCTGGGTACTGTGATCAACTGTGTAGTCACCAGTATCTAAAGGCACTTGGTTGTAAGCGACATTGAGCTCTGCAGTGAGACGTCGTATTAAGTGTTTGTTGCCAGTTACGCCGATAAACTCGTCATTAAAATAGGGCACATACTCGGCTAATTTTTCTTCTGTATCACGCTCTGGATCAATAGAGATCATTACAATCTGCATACGCTCTCTTTCATGATCTTTTAGTTTGCTATAGGTGTCATTTAGTGTCGCCAATGTGGTAGGACAAATATCAGGGCAATGGGTAAATCCAAAGAAGACAATAGTCCAAACATCGCGCAAACGCTCTTGATTAAAAACATCACCGCGATGATCAATAAGCTCAAAGTCGCTGAAAATTCTTGGGGTCGTTAATACCACTGCGCCATTAATGCGCAGCTCTTCGTTAGACATTATTACTGGCTGATTAATTCGCCAAATAAACCCCCATACCACCAACACAATAAATGCCAGAATAATAATAACGGTATTTCGAACGCCCAGTCTTTGGTCCATAGCTGATCTCTTAATAACTAAAATTGTATCGGGAAAATGGCCTTTTCAATCAGATAATGGTCAAGCAACATAATTGCAAACAATGCCATTAAATAAACGATTGAAAATCTAAACGTCTTTATGCCTGTGTCTCTATTGCTCCACATTTGCCAGCAGTGGTAGAGAAACCCCATACCCAATAACAGCGAGGCACTGAGGTATAACCAACCAAACAGCCCCGTTAGGTAGGGTAAAACCGAAATCACTACCAACATCACTGTGTACAAAAAAATATTTATTTTCGTATAGTCTTCACCATGAGTGACGGGCAACATCGGAATTTCAGCCTCGGCATATTCTTCTTTACGGTGCACCGCAAGTGCCCAAAAGTGAGGTGGCGTCCAAGCAAAAATTATAAGCACCAATAACAGGGCATTGTGATGAATCTCACCAGTGACAGCTACCCATCCAAGAAGAGGCGGCGAGGCGCCAGCCAGGCCACCAATTACAATATTTTGTGGTGTGGCGCGTTTTAAAAACATAGTGTAAATAAATGCGTAGCCTATAAGAGATGCCAGGGTCAGCCAAGCGGTAAGTAAGTTGGTAAATATGATTAATACCGCCATGCCGGCGAGACCAGTTAGCATCGCAAAAAGTATTGCTTGATTGGGTGTCAGACGCCCCTGAGCAATGGGTCGGTTGGCTGTTCGCGCCATTTTATCATCCACATGGCGGTCTACTACATGGTTCACGGCCGCGGCAGATCCTGCACATAAGGCAATACCCAGATTGCCAAGGATAAGAATATCTATGGGCACCCATTGTGGGGTAGCAAGTAGCATCCCGATAACTGAGGTCAAAATCATTAGGGCAACTACATTTGGCTTGCATAACTCGAGATAGTCACGCCAGCTTACGGCTTTATTTTCTTCGGTATTGGCGGCCAAATCTTTGCTCCAAACGTTTTATGTAACTTGCTGCAGTAAACTAAATTTAAACTACTCTCAGCGAGCGGGGGAATATTTTAACAGATGTTTAAGGTCATCTAGCAGTCCATTCGCATCATCTTCTGCGGTGTAGTACAAGACCGCTTTATGATCCGGTGTGACAACAAGGTATCGGGTGTCGCTCATATCCCACTGCGCTGAGGTACCCTCTAGCAGGGCGTTTAGCTCAGATCTATCTATAGCTGATACTTGCAGAAATGGATGCTGTTCACTGAGAGAATCAACATCAAGCTCATCAAGTTGCTGTTTATTGAGCAAGAATAAACGCTTTGCTCGGCCAGTATATTTACCCAGTAATATATGAACTTGTCGGGTGTTTTTTAGTATTTCCATGCAACTATCATCACAGATCTGACCGCTGACAATCACTATCTGCCACTTGGGCTTATCCTCATTTGTTAGTGGTGCTAACAGGGACGATAGGTCAGCACTTGGACTTACTAGCTGCCCCATATTAGTTGTGCCCAATCGATCAATCATTTGTTGGCGCTGTTGCTCTGTTTTAGGAATCATAAGAAAGCCAGTAGCAATAACACCAACCACGATGATTAACATTAGCCAAATTTGGTATTTGAAGTTTTTCTGCTGAGGCGTAAGGGGGGTCTGATTTGACATAGATCTTTTCTCGTTTTGTGTAATTCGCTGTTACGACTGGTTCTTTCTAAAAAAGCTAATCAGATTAGAATTAGCCATCAGGGTCAACAGGCATAAGGTAAAAGCCATAACAAACCACTGCACCGCGTAGGCAGTATGTTTTTCTGGCTGAACAGCAACAGTTGGCCACCCTGTTTCAAGTGCACCCTGTGAATCTCGGTCAAGGCGGAGCTGATAAGGATAGAACGGCTCCCCAAATAATTTTGCAGCACGCTCAACGGTAATCCAACCAACTCTGGTGGGTTTTTCTGATATGGTTTTTACGCCATCGTCCAAACGGTAACCGCCTTCCAATGTACGGTATAAATAACCATTAAGCTGACTATTACCAGTCACTAATGGGTACTCTGGCAAAACAGATCTGTCGAGGTCTGCAGGTACCCAACCTCGATTTACTAAAAGCTTTTTACTTGATCCTAAAACAGTTACAGCCTGTAGTATTTCATAACCGGGACGACTGTATTTAACACGGTTGTCCAAAATTATGATCTTTTTATTTTCTAATTCACCCTGAATTGAAGCTTGTCGATATTGAAAGTCTTGTTCGGTATCTAACAATTTAATATCGGTTAGGGGGAGCTGTTGACGGTTGGTTTGATATTGGTCAAGAATTTCTTGCTTTTCATCAGCACGCTGTAACTGCCAGTAGCCCAGCGCCAGCAAAAGGGGCAAGAATAGCGCGCTAAACAATAATATATTTCTGTTTGGCTGCCATTCGAAAGTCTGTTTTTTTTGTGGCTGGCTAGTCATCTATGCTTAAATTAACTCTCTACCGTAAATTGGACGAATCATGTTGCTTAAAACTATTATTGTGTTTCTTTTTGTTGCCGTTGTTATCAGTCTGTTCAGCGGACTTAATTTTCTCGTCAAGGACCTTGGCAGTCCCAAAAAACGCTTACTCTACAGTTTGGGTCTACGGGTTAGCTTGGCAATTTTATTGCTAGCAACCGTTATCTATGGTGCTTATACAGGTCAGTTAAACAGTAGCGCCCCATGGGATCGCCAACTACACCCTGATATATCAGTACAACAACAAATTCCTACATTACCCACTGATAAAGAGACTCCTTCATCACAAAATTAGCAAATAAAAACGGCCAGACATTGCCTGGCCGTTTTATCGTTTGCTTTTAAAGCTAGCCTAATATATAGACAAATATAAACAATCCAATCCAGACTACATCAACAAAGTGCCAATACCAAGATGAGGCCTCAAAACCAAACTGATCATCTTTATTAAAGTGGCCTTTAAGCCCCCGTAAAAGTTGGACCAGTAACATAATTGTACCCATAGTTACGTGGAAGCCATGGAAACCGGTCAACATAAAGAAGGTGGTGCCATAAATACCTGTCTCAAGGGTTAGACCCAAATCATTATAGGCATGAACATATTCTAGGCCTTGTAAGAACAGGAAGATAATACCTAGAGCTACGGTAATACCCAGCCAGTTTAAGAACTGCTTGCGGTTGTCATTTTTTAGGCCCGTGTGGGCAATATGTACCGTTACACTCGAGGTAATAAGGATCACGGTATTCCACAGGGGCAACCAGCTAAGTAACTTTGCAAAGCCGGGCCAGCTCATATTTTGCTCAGGACCTTGGAATTGCGCAGCATCACCATTGGCCGCCTGATCGGGCGTTACCATAACGGGCCACTGTGTTTCATAACCAGGCCATAGATATTCATTGTTGGCTGCAGCTGCATCTGTTGGCGAATCATCAAACATGCCCACTGCAGCTTCACCGCCGATCCAAGCATTGGCAAATACACGCACATAAAAGAGGGCGCCAAAAAAAGCGGCAAAGAACATTACTTCAGAGAAGATAAACCACAGCATGCCAAGCACATAGGACTTCTTTAATTGATGGTTAGCTAAGCCACGCATATTCTCGTCAATCACGATGCTCCACCAACTGTAGAGAACTACAGCTGTAATCAGCAAACCTACCAAAAATATTAGCGGTGACCCACCATCAATAACCCAAGAGGCAGCGCCATAGGCTAGGGTGCCCATTCCAATTGCGGTGAAAATTGGGAGCTTACTCTGCTCAGGTACGTAATAACTGCTCTCTGTTGACATTACTATTCTCCGTTTTGTAGCGAGTAACCACTCGAGATAAGTTGGCTAGCGCTGTGCTATCGCAACTGATGTGCGATCTGTTATATCAAAAAGTGTATAAGACAGTGTGACTGTATTCACATTGTCCGGTAAATCAGGATCTAAAATAAAAACTAGCCCAAGCTCTGCTTGCTCACCGGCCGCTAACGGCTGATTGTCAAAGCAGAAACAGGCTGTTTTGTGAAAATAGTCTGCAGCATTGTTGGGTAAAACATTGGGTATTGCCTGACCGATCATATCTTCGCCCGTCTTATTATGAGCAAAGAAATTAACCGCCCTAGATTCACCAGGATGGACTACTACGCTGTGCTCCATGGGATAGAACTCCCAGGGCATTTGCGCATTGTTAGCTGCAACAAACTGCACTCTTACTTCCCTTGAGGTATCGATTTTAACATCAACCGCCTCATAGACATCGCCTGTTGTTCTGCCACCAATCCCAGTGATCTCACAAAACAGATCATAAAGTGGTGGCAGTACAAACATAGCAAACATAAACATAGCTACAGCCAGAACCAATAACTTGGCAATGATTGTGCGATGAATAGTTTCCACGATCAGACCTTTTCCTTACTTAACTTTTGGTGGCTTGGCAAAGGTATGGTAGGGCGCTGGCGTAGCAACGGTCCATTCCAGTCCCTCTGCGCCTTCCCAGACCTGCGGATCTTTTACAGGCTTGCCGTGGGTTATGGTGCGGATCACATTAAACAGGAACATAATCTGTGCTGCGCCATAGATAAAGGCACCCACACTAGAAACCATATTCCAATCTGCAAACTGCAGGCCATAATCGGCATAACGTCTGGGCATACCTGCAAGACCTAGGAAATGCTGAGGCATAAAGGCAATATTAAAACCAATAAATGCAACCCAAAACTGAACCTTACCCATAGTCTCGTCATACATCTTGCCACACCATTTGGGCAGCCAATAATAGACCGCTGCCGTGCCGCTAAATACCGCACCAGCAACCATTACGTAATGGAAGTGAGCAACGACAAAATAGGTATCATGGTACTGCATATCAGCCGCTGCGATAGACAACATCAGACCAGTGAAGCCACCAAAGGTAAATAAAATCACAAAGGCAATGGAGAACAACATGGGCGTTTCAAAGGTTAGTGCACCTTTGTACATGGTGGTAATCCAGTTAAATACCTTCACACCTGTAGGCACCGCAATCAGCATGGTGGCATACATAAAATACAGTTCACCGGCAATTGGCATGCCTACAGTAAACATATGGTGGGCCCATACGATAAAGGACAGGAAGGCAATCGCAGCTGTCGCGTAAACCATCGACGAATAACCAAATAGTGGCTTGCGACTAAAGGTTGGAATAATCTGCGATACCACACCAAAGGCTGGCAAGATAATAATGTAAACCTCCGGGTGACCAAAGAACCAGAAAATGTGCTGGAACAGAACCGGATCACCACCACCAGCAGCATCAAAGAAGCTAGTGCCAAAGTTGATATCCATCAACATCATGGTCACAGCACCTGCTAGAACTGGCATTACAGCAACCAAAAGAAACGCAGTAATCAACCAGGTCCATACAAACAGTGGCATCTTCATATATGTCATGCCGGGGGCACGCATATTCATTACAGTAGCGATAATATTAATGGAGCCCATAATGGATGAAGCACCCATAATATGGATTGCAAAAATAAAGTAATTTACTGAATCTGGTGCATAGGTAGTAGATAGTGGCGCATAAAACGTCCAACCGAAGTTGGGACCGCCGCCTTCCATAAACAGCGTTGCTACCAGAATGGCAAAGGCAAAGGGTAGAATCCAGAAGCTCAGGTTATTCATGCGCGGTAGCGCCATATCCGGCGCACCAATCATCATGGGTATCAGCCAGTTAGCCAAGCCAACAAAGGCCGGCATAATGGCGCCAAATACCATGACCAGTCCATGCATGGTGGTCATCTGATTGAAAAATTCTGGCTTGATAAGTTGCATACCGGGCTGGAATAGCTCGGCACGAATAATCATTGCAAAAGATCCACCCAGAATAAACATGGCAAAGCTAAACCATAGGTAAAGCGTACCAATATCTTTGTGGTTGGTAGTGAATAGCCAACGGCTTGCGTATTGTTTCCAGCCATCTGCCAGTGTAGCGGGACCATGTGCCATATCGTTAACTCCCTATTGGCCTTGTTTGTAATTTAGAACATCGATGGGTTGAGTGATATCTCCCACATCGTTGCCCCAGGCATTGCGCTCGTAGTGAACAACCGCTGCTATATCAACTTCGGAGAGTTGGTCAGCAAAAGATTGCATAGAGGAACCCGCAACACCATTAATAAGAATCGCTATGTGACCCTCTTTGGGGCCCAATGCAATTGGACTGTCTTTAAGAGCAGGGAAGACACCATCTATACCGGTTCCATCGACCATATGACAGGCCGCACAAGAGCGGTTGTAGACTTCTTCACCACGGGTCATTAGCTCATCAAAGCTCCACTCTTTTCCAATGGTTGAAGCATACTCGGCTGCTTCAGCTTTTTTGCCGGCTAGCCATTGGTTGTATTCTTCCTCTTCCTTAACCTCAACAACCACCGGCATAAAGGCATGTCCTCTACCACACAGTTCAGTACATTCGCCAACATAGACACCAGGTTCATCAGTCTTGGCCCAAGCTGTGGTAAATAGGCCTGGTACAGCATCGCGTTTGACACCAAAGTCCGGTACCCACCAGCTGTGTATAACGTCACTGCCTGTGATTAAGAAACGTACTTTTTTTCCAACGGGAATGACTAGAGGTTCAGTGACTTCGCGCAGGTAATGCTCACCCTTAGGTTCGCGACCATAGATTTCATCCTCAGAGGTGCGAAGCTCACTAAGGAACTTAACATCTTCGCCCAGATACTCGTATTGCCACTTCCACTGATAACCTGTGACTTTAATATCAATGTCAGCATTTTCAGTATCGTAGACCTTAAGGAGAGCAGTGGTTGCTGGGATAGCCATCACGATAAGAATGATTGCCGGGACCACAGTCCAAAGCAATTCAACTAGGGTGTTCTCGTGAAAGTTCTCGGCAACGGCACCACGGGATTTGCGGTGGGCGTACATAACATAAAACATAAAACCGAAAACTAATACACCGATAGCTGTACAAATCCACATCATGATCATATGGATATCGTAGGCCACCTGGCTTACTTCTGTGACTCCTTGAGGCATATTTAGCTGGCTGGCTGCATTTTCTGCATAACTAACACCAGCGGTTGCTAGGGCGAGAACCGCACCTAAGCATCTCAAGAAAAGTGCTTGCGCTCTTTTCAACATTACTTATTTCTCCGTGGTAAATGTGGGAAAAACTGTCTTCCTTCGCGATGAAAGCTCGGGACAAAACTCAGGAAACATTCAAGAGGCTTGCCGAGAGGGTTAATTGCGGCGCGCATAGTAACAAAATCAAACAATTTTCTCTACTCGATTTGGCTTTGCTTTCGGACTTTTGGTCGGAAATTTTATTTGACAAACCTAGAGGGCTGTAACAATTAATCCTAATGCTCTTACTTTGACTGGAATTAGCGTTTCATCTTATTAATACTGTGCAAATAGCCCTGTGGATCTAAGACGTTAGTCAGTTTTTAATGGGTCTATCAGTTTGACTTGGCGTGGCTCTTCGGCAGCCGAATCTTTGTTGACTCGGGTTTGCAATTCGTTAGGCGCAGAGGCGATACGTATTTGGTCTTTAAACCCACAACTAATGCATTCCCTATAGTCAGTTCCGTCATGATTATAGACCTGCATTTTGTCCATGGCGGAACATTGTGGACAGACGACCCCGGCGATAAATCGTTTTGTGCTTGAAAATGTCATTAAAAACTCACCACAATAGATAACCTATTATAACAGCGGAACATTAACATGGATCACTCAATGCGCTCCCACAAAGGGATTTCACCCAAACTAGGACAACGGGTCTACGTAGATCCCGCTGCCACCGTGATTGGTGACACACAGCTGGACGATGATGTTTCTGTCTGGCCGGGAGCGGTGATTCGTGGCGATATGCATTCTATTAAAGTAGGTGCCAGATCTAATATTCAAGACAATGCTGTGCTTCATATCACCCATGCCTCAGATTATAACCCTGGTGGCTATCCACTAGTCATTGGCGAAGATGTGGTCGTGGGTCACGGTGCCATTCTTCACGGCTGTACACTGGGGAACCGCATCCTGGTCGGCAATGGCGCCATCGTAAATGATGGTGCGATGGTTGAGGACGAGGTGGTTATTGGGGCAGGGTGTATAGTGCCACCAGGAAAACAACTTGCCTCTGGCTTTGTCTATGTAGGCAACCCCTGCAGACAACTTCGCGCATTAACGGAAAATGAAAAATCCTTCTTTACCTACTCTGCGGCTAATTATGTCAAATTAAAGGATCAATACCTGGCCGAGAAGGGCGTCACAACCTAACTCAACTGCCCACGTAGTTGCGCTATTACCTCTGAGGTCTGGGGACGCACACCGCGCCAAAGCGCAAAAGACTCAGCCGCTTGCTCGACTAACATACCCAACCCATCACTGGCTGCAGCTCCATGTTGCTGTGCCCATTGCACAAAGAGAGTAGGCTTGGCGCCATACAACATATCGTAGCAAACAGTCTTTGCTTGCAGTCCCTCTCTGGCGATAAGGGTGTCGGGCAGAGGAGGCAGCTCACCCTGCAAGCCTGCACTGGTGCCATTGATAATCAAATCATAAGATTGCTCACCCAACATATCGTAGCCACAACCCAACAAATAACCCAATTCGGCAAATTGTTGGGATAACTGCAAGGCTTTATCAACACTGCGATTGGCAATCACAATATGCTGCGGCTGTTCTGCTAGCAAGGGCTCTAAAACACCGCGTACTGCTCCCCCTGCACCCAAAATAAGAATACGCTTATGGCGAATTTGCCAGCCCAAATTATCTTTAATATCTGTTACCAGACCAACGCCGTCAGTGTTGTCACCTAATACGCTATTGTCACTCTGCAGAGCTAGTGTATTAACTGCGCCGGCAAGACGCGCTCTGTCGGTTGTTTTGTCAGCATACTGGTAGGCCTCCTGCTTAAAGGGCACAGTCACATTAAGCCCCTTGCCAGCACTAGCAAAAAAAGCGTCAGCCGCCTGATCGAAATCATTCTCAGGTACCAACTGCTTCTCATAGACCAGTGCTTGTTGCGTCTGCTCAGCAAACTGACGATGTATCTCTGGCGATTTGCTGTGTTCAATGGGGTTGCCAAAGACAGCGTATTGATCAGTTAGCATTGGGTCACTCATAGCCAGTCTCGTTTGACTAGGTAATCACTATAAAGCGCAGCCTCAGAAGAGCCTGCCTGTGGTTGCCAGTTGTATTCCCATCGCACCAAGGGCGGCAGGGACATCAGAATAGATTCAGTGCGCCCACCGGTCTGCAGGCCAAATAAGGTACCTCTATCTTGCACCAAATTAAACTCCACATAGCGGCCGCGTCGATAGAGCTGAAAGTCACGCTCGCGGTCACCGAAGGGCTGTTGATAACGGCGCTGCATAATTGGCAAATAAGCAGAACAATAACTATCACCCACTGCGCGCATAAACGCAAAACTTTGCTCAAAACCCAGTTGATTAAAATCATCAAAAAACAAACCGCCAATACCCCGTGGCTCATTCCGGTGAGGCAGATAAAAATACTCATCACACCATTTTTTTAAACGGGGATAAAGATCCTCCCCAAATGGGTCGCAGGCTTCTTTTGCGGTACGGTGCCAATGAATACAATCTTCTTCATTACCGTAATAGGGCGTTAAGTCATAACCACCGCCAAACCACCAGACCGGATCAGCGTCTGCTTTTTCAGCAATAAAAAATCGAACATTGGAATGCGAGGTGGGTATATAGGGATTGTAAGGATGAATCACCACTGAGACCCCCATGGCCTCAAAACTACGGCCGGCAAGTTCAGGACGATTTTGGGTTGCAGAGACAGGCATTTGCGCACCGCTGATATGGGAGAAATTAACACCGCCCTTTTCAATGACCGCACCATCGGCCACTACGCGGCTTCGCCCACCGCCACCCTCTGGGCGATCCCAGTTATCCTCCTGCCAAGCCTTGCCATCTAACATCTGTAACTGATTACAGATGCTATCTTGCAAGCCCATCAGATAGTCTTTTACAAGATTTTTATCAACTGTCATTAGCCCTGTCGAACGACCTCATCGCTTAACAAATCTCTAATCTCGCTGGCTTTTGCCGCACCCCCCACCTGTCCGGGAGTTTGATAGTCCAGTTTGTTTGAGAAGTAACACTTCACTTTAAACCCGCAGGTGGCCGCTGGCAATCCCTGAGGATTTGCCGATGTGGATACAATGGGGCCATCAAACAGGTGACAAAGGGCTGCAGCGATAGGATGCTGAGTGACCCGAACTGCCAGAGAATCATGATTGCCCACAATCCAATCGGGCGCAGTGCCATTGTGAGGAATCAGCCAAGTGCGGGGTTTTTTGTTTGGGCGCTTTAAGCGAGTTAGCTGTTCACTATTAAGGCCCAAAAGATAGGGGGCAAACTGGTCCCAATGGGCGCCAATTAGAATAAGACCCTTGTGCACGGGTCGTCGCTTTAATTCGAGAATTTTTGCCACAGCAACCTCAGACCAAGGATCGCACCCCAGCCCCCAGACCGCTTCTGTGGGATAGGCCAACACACCTTGGCGGTACAAGATCTGCACCGCTAAATTAAGTTTGGGGTGCTGGCACCAATTGATCACTGAGGAGCTCAGCTATTTTTAAGCTTTTCCTGCAGAGCCGCATCTTTAGCAATGATTGCCTCAGCGTTAGCAGCGCGCTCATCGACCAATTTCTTGTGCATATCTGCATCAGCCACACCGATAATCTGCGCGGCTAAATAGGCGGCATTTTTTGCGCCCGCTTTGCCAATGGCAACCGTAGCTACAGGAATACCACCAGGCATTTGCACGGTGGACAACAGAGAATCAAGGCCATCTAAAGAACCATTAATGGGCACGCCAATCACGGGCTTAAGGGTGGTAGCAGACACTGCACCAGCTAAATGTGCTGCCATACCAGCGGCACAGATAAAGGCCGCACATCCTCGCGCGTCAGCATCAGTCACGTAGGCGTGAGTAGCTGCTGGTGTACGGTGGGCTGAGGTGACCTTGACTTCAAAAGGAATATCGAACTTCTTCAAAATATCAAAGCTGGCTTCCATTACCGGTAGGTCAGAATCGGAACCCATTAGGATTGCTACAAAAGGCTTGCTCATCGTATTTATGATCTCCGTAAAAACCGCGCAGACTACCGAAACTTGAAGCCACGCGCAAGGGGCTATTTTCAGTATATTGCCCAGCGCAAGTGATAAAATTCATTAATCAAACTTAACTTGCACCAAAAGAATAAACCAGCGTAAGCCTATAGGATTTTTTTTGCTTCCTAAGCATATTAACTAAACTGAAAAAACTTTTTCATTGCCAATAGGGCCTATTAACTTACAAATAGAATGGCTATATAAGCTTGAAAAAACAATCATATAGGCCTAACTTGGATTTTGACGGCAATAAAAAAGATAAGGATTTCCAATGACTGCTAGGGCAATTGACACGCTTGAGATAATGGATAGCTTGAAACAATCGGGCGTCCCTGAAAAACAAGCTAAGACGCATGTGGAGGTTCTGGTGAAAGTAACTAACGACCTATCAACTAAGCAGGATCTATTGCAAGTCGAACAGCGGCTTGTTGACAAGATCACCATAAAAATACTGAAATCTCAAATAGGCCTTTACGTGGTTCTCTTGGGTACTCTGTTTGCACTATTTAAGATGTTTTTACCAAACTTAGTCACTTAGGAAGCCACTTAGGGAGTCTCTTGAGGGTCTCTTGAGACTTCCGCAATAGTTTCTAATACTGCATATCGAAGAACTACCTCATGAAAAACCTCATAACAGGTCACCTCATTTAGAGTAACCGCTGGTAGTAACCATGCTGATTAGTAATCACCCCCTTTAACTCTAACGATACCAATAGCTGTGATAACTGCTCCATTGACCAAGGGCTACGGATGTCATCAATTAAAATGGAATCATAGCCTATCAGTTCTAGTAACTTGGTTTCTTCAAGGCTTAATTCTGGTAACTGTTTTATCGGCTTAACCTGAGTTGCCTGTTCACTTAATGCCCCCAATGGGCCATGGAGCTCATCAACCATTTCTGTCACTGACTCTACTAGGCTCGCCCCTTGTTTAATCAGTTGATGGCAACCTTTGCTTTGAGGGTTATTAATAGATCCCGGAATAGCAAATACTTCACGATTCTGCTCAAGAGCATATTTAGCAGTGATCAATGACCCACTTTTTAACGCTGCCTCAACTACAAGCACACCCAGGCTGAGACCACTTATAATTCGATTTCGTTGCGGAAAGTGAGCGGGTCTGGGTGGAGCGCCTGGAGGGAACTCAGTCACTAGTGCGCCACCCTTATCTATAATCTGCTTTGCCAGTTGAGCATTGCGTGAGGGATAAATACGCTCAATCCCAGTGGCCATTACCCCCACTGTTTTGCCCTTTTCAGTTTGCAGTGCGCCTTGATGCGCTGATGTATCTATACCCAATGCCAAGCCACTGGTAATAGTAAAGCCGTTTTGTGCGAGATAATGTGACCAAGATCGAGCATGGCTATCACCGCCCGCAGTCATACGGCGACTGCCTACCACTGCTATCTGGGGCATATGCAGACAGTTTATTTCACCACGAAAATACAAAACAGTTGGCGGTCTGGTAATCTCTTTTAGCTGGGCTGGATAGTTGCAGTGGGTAACCGCTAAAACATCTGCGCCTGTGGCATCTATAGTCTTTGCAATGCTTTTGTAAGTATCCTGCCAGCACCCGCTATGATATTTACCTCGAACACACTTAAGCAGTTTGTTTGCTACCTGATCTGGTATTTCTTCACTGCTATCAAAAATCGCTCTGAAACTACCTAGACTAGCTAACAAACTTTGCTGCGCCTTGTTGTTAAAATCTGGTATCGCTTGGGCCACTAAAGCCCAATAGCCCTCATCATCCCTAGGCATTTTAGCTCCTTATAAGATTCCTTTATGATAGCAAGGTTAGTGTATAATCGAATTTCGATCCAAGGCTTGGTAAATCTTTTTTAGGTGAGTATTATTTTAGATGCTTTATCCTAATTATTTGCTGGTATCAGGCTAATTAGCTGGGTTAAAAAATTTTAAACAGAGACTGTATGGCTAAATTAACTATTCTTGAATATCCAGATCCGCGACTTCGTACCAAGGCTGTACCGGTCGATGTGGTCGATGATTCTATTCGCAAGCTAGTAGATGATATGTTTGAAACAATGGAGGACGCTCAGGGTATTGGTCTGGCCGCCTCTCAAGTAGATGTCCACAAGCGTATTATCGTGATGGATATCTCCGAAAAGCGCAATGAGCCTCGGGTATTTATCAATCCAGAGATTGAAGTTTTAGAGCCAGGATCAGTGCCCTACGATGAGGGTTGCCTATCAGTACCGGGCTTTTATGAAAGTGTTGATCGCCCATCCCATGTCATGATTCGCGCATTGGATGCTAATGGTAAAGCCTTTGAAGAAGAGGCAAAAGGGCTTTTGGCCGTGTGTATTCAGCATGAAATTGATCACTTGGAAGGAAAGCTATTTGTTGATTATCTTTCCCCTTTAAAGAGACAGCGTATCCGTAAAAAACTAAAAAAACAGCGGGCATAGGAACGCAACAGATTGAAAATAATTTTTGCTGGCACTCCGGCATTTGCCGCTACACACCTGCAGTCCATTATTGACCAAGGACAGCATCAGGTTATAGCGGTCTACACTCAACCTGATCGTCCGGCGGGGCGGGGCAAAAAACTAACGGCCAGTGCTGTTAAGTTGTTAGCTGAACAAAACAATCTGCCGCTATTTCAACCCGAATCCCTCAAAACCTCTGATCAGCAACAATTACTCTCGCAACATAATGCTGACCTGATGGTAGTAGTTGCCTATGGATTGCTGCTTCCCCAGGCGGTTCTGGATATACCCAGATTAGGCTGTATCAATGTGCATGCCTCGCTGTTGCCAAGGTGGCGCGGGGCGGCACCTATTCAGCGGGCTATTGAAGCAGGGGATAATGAGACCGGTGTCAGTATTATGCAAATGGAGGCGGGCTTGGACACTGGGCCGGTTATTTCTAGCGCTCACTGTGACATAGCACCTGAGGATACAAGTGACTCACTTTTTGAAAAATTGGCAGAACTGGGCGGGCCCGCCCTGTTATCAGCCCTAAGCAAAATTGAATCAGGTACAGCAGTAGCCAGTGCCCAAGATGAGCAACAGAGCACCTATGCACACAAAATTGATAAGTCTGAGGCACTGATTAACTGGTCTGATTCAGCAGCGAATATAGAGCGAAAAATTCGTGCTTTTAATCCCTTTCCCGTTGCCTATACGCACATGGGTGATATTCGAATAAAAGTATGGTCGGCACAGGTGTCACCGTCATCAGCAGTAGGCGAGCCCGGTTCCATTGTCACCTCTAGCGCAGAGGGGTTACTTGTTCAGTGTGGCAGTGGGCATTTACTTGTCAGTGAGATTCAACTGGCTGGCAAGTCACGTATGGCCGTGGCAGAAATATTAAAATCCCGCGCTGATTTGTTTGCATTAGGCGCAAGGTTTGCCTAAATGATTGATGTCCGAGTGGCTGCAGCAGAGGTGATTGCAGAGGTACTTCGAGGACGCTCTCTCTCAATGCAGTTGCCATTGTATGTAGATAAAGTGAATCGGGATAACCAAGCGCTTCTCAAGGAACTCTGTTTTG
>CAXRJI010000040.1:0-93244 GCA_964231105.1 Porticoccaceae bacterium | reverse complement strand
ATAGCGCAAGGTCCGAAGATCCCCTGCTTTCTCCCGTAGGACGTATGCGGTATTAGCCTGCGTTTCCACAGGTTATCCCCCACTACTGGGCAGATTCCCAAGCATTACTCACCCGTCCGCCGCTCTACTCACACCGAAGTGTTTTCGCGCTCGACTTGCATGTGTTAGGCCTGCCGCCAGCGTTCAATCTGAGCCATGATCAAACTCTTCAGTTCAATCTTTTAACCTCGCCAGTTAAGGAGAGGGAATGGTTACGCAAAAACCTGCTTTACCATTCAAAATCTCAGCTCATAAAAACTGTACTTACCTAATTCATAAATGAATCGATGAGTCACTTGCTTATGATAATAATGTCTCACTATCAACTAGCAAGTGCCCACACGCATTGCTTGATTATATTTTTAAAGAACATTCGCTCCTCAGAGCGGGACGCGTATTCTATAGATAGTAGCCCCATTGTCAACAGTCAAAAGACAAATAATTTGGATTATTTTCTCTCTGGAAATTCAACGATATTTTTACGGCTGAACATCTCTGTTGGGAGCGCGCATTCTACAGACCAAATGGGCTCTGTCAATAGGTATTTCGGTTTATTTTTAAGAGATTTGATAAGTATCAAAAATACGCGCGCTAAAGCTCGAAAAGGTGGTATTTTTTCTTGCCTAACCGCACCAAGAAAAAGCGCCCAAAAAGCGCTTGTTTAGGTGCAAAAATCTCAGCGCTATTCATATTATCCTCAGCACCTTTGGCAATGCCATTAATAAATACAGAATTGCGCCCTAGCGCATCCTTTACTTCACGGCCTGCTTTTACCATGCCGCAATCAGTTAGTAATTGCGTCAGGGGTTTATCTGTAAAATCTGCTGGCAATGTTGAGGATGGCAATCCATCTAATCTGAGTTGCTGCAAATCCTGCTCTGATAAGTCATTGGCGTCACCGCTAAATAAGGCTTCGGTGATGCGAAGTGCTGCATCGAGACCTGTCTTACCATGCACCAGTTCTGTTACTTCGCGGGCTAAAATAGCTTGAGCCTGAGGTCGAGCCTGTGCTGCATTGTCTGCAGCCTCAATATCCTCAATTTCTTCAATGGACAAGAATGTAAAATAGCGCAGGAATTTATAGACATCGGCATCAGCTACATTTAGCCAGAATTGATAAAAACTGTAAGGGGAGGTTTTTTGCGCATCTAACCACACCGCACCAGCCTCAGTTTTTCCAAACTTGGTTCCATCGGCTTTAGTAACAAGAGGCACTGTTAGTGCAAAACACTGAGCTTGGTTTTGGCGCCGCGCTAAATCAATACCGCTAACAATATTACCCCACTGATCACTACCCCCTACCTGTAGCGTACAGTCAAAGCGCTTATTGAGTTCAGCGAAATCCAGACCCTGCAATAAAGAGTAGGCAAACTCGGTAAAAGAAATGCCCGATCCATCGCGGTCAATACGCTGTTTTACCGACTCTTTAGCAATCATGCTATTGACTGAGAAGTGCTTGCCAATATCACGCAAAAAATCCAGTGCATTCATATCACCAATCCAGTCTAAGTTATTGGCGATTAATGCGGCATTGTCAGGACAGTCAAAATCAATAAATTGACTTACCTGAGCCTTTATTTTGTCTGCCCATCCAGCGATAACATCCGGTGTATTTAGCTTTCTCTCGGCAGCCTTAAAGCTGGGATCACCAATTAATCCTGTTGCTCCTCCAACCAAAGCAATGGGTGTATGCCCGGCTTGCTGTAGGCGCTTGAGGACCAAAAGAGGCACAAGATGACCTAAATGCAAACTATCTGCAGTTGGATCAAAGCCACAGTAAACGGCTCGCGACTGGTCGAGATGGGTTTCTAGTTGATCGTCCCCAGAGATCTGGGCAATCAAGCCTCGATCCCTAAGCTGCTGTAAAAATTGTTTGCCGTTTAGTTTCATTGCTTACTGTTTAATTGATGATTTTGCGGATCGATAACTGTACAGATTGATCAGCCAATTACAACCTTATTATGCCTTCTATATCACTTCTTACTCAAAGTTAGGGTACGAGTATGACTTAGCGGCTAAAAGTCTATTGCAAGTAACCATTGTAACTTATTGTTTATTCAGGCTAGAATTCGCGCATTACTTGGTGGCTGAACCCAATTTATGAGTCAAATGCAGCAGATTTCTAAATCGTCGCGGAAACCAGCCAGAAGTTTTGCGCGCTGGCGCATTCTGCTTTTACTGACAATTTGTCTTGTCGGCTGGTTAGTGCTCCTTAGTCAAAAGCCTCAACCTGTGTCTGACCCATCTCCAGAACTTCTTAGCAATCATAAATTTATAGGTGGTAAGGAACAGCCTAAACCCCAGAGTCCCTTGATAGATCTTCAGTGGCAAGAGCAAGCCATTGTTAACGGCGATAATCTGACAACAATTTTTCAGCGCGCTGGACTAGGCATCTCAGATGTCAATAAGGTTGCTGCCACAAAACATGGGCCATCACTGACTAAACTTCACCCGGGTGAATTAATGCGCTTTGGTACGGATAATCAAGGCAACCTGTACGAAATGCATTATCAAAGATCTCTCTTAGAATCTTATATATTTGTTTTACACAATGATAACTATCAATCCTGGCAAGAATTGCGCGAACCTGATGTTTTCACTAGTTATAGAGAGGGTGTCATCAAGGAGTCCCTTTTTACAGCTGGAAGACAGGCCGCCCTGCCGGATAAAGTTGTTATGGAACTGGCCAATATTTTTGGCTGGGATATTGATTTTGTTTTTGATATCCGCGCTGGGGATTCATTTGCTCTACTTTTTGAAGAGCGCTTTATTGATGGTCAACGGCTACCGGCAGGAAACATATTGGCTGCTTCATTTACTAACCGTGGCAAAACCTACCAAGCTGTCCGCTACACAGATGGTCGAGGCCGCAGTAGCTACTATACGCCCGATGGCCTAAGCATGCGCAAAGATTTTTTGCGAACACCATTAGATATTTTCCGCATTAGTTCTGGCTTTAATTTGCGCCGCAAACACCCTATTCATAAAAAAATAAAAGCCCACCGCGGTGTTGACTATGCAGCGCCCCGTGGTACACCTGTGTATGCCTCTGGTGATGGCAAAGTGATCGAGGCCGGCTATACCAAACCCAATGGCAACTATGTAGTTATTCAGCATGGGCAAACTTACACGACAAAGTATCTTCATCTTCATAAAAGAAAGGTGCGCACTGGGCAGTCTGTTCGTCAACGCCAGTTAATCGGGACTGTGGGCGCAACCGGCTATGCAACAGGTCCTCACCTTCACTATGAGTTTTTGGTCAATGGTGTGCATCGAAACCCGCGCACAGTTGCACTTCCAAAAGCTAAGCCGATCCCCAAATCTGAGAAGAAAATCTTTCTCAGTGCCACAAATATCTTACTGAGTCAGCTTGCTGAGCGTCAGCAAGCTCAGCAACTGGCTTCAAATCATGGCAATTCAACAGATGCCAATTAGTCATCGCCTATGACCGATGCAACTGTTTATATCGGTCTTATGTCTGGCACCAGCTTGGATGCTGTAGATGCGGTCGCGGTGCGTTTTGAACAGGACAGTTTTGATCTAATTGGCAGTTATAGCCAACCAATGCCCGAGCATTTAAGGACTGATATATTAGAGTTATGTGAGGCTAAACAGGGCAGCTTAAAAACACTGACTGAAACCGATCATCAGCTCGGTAAACTTTACTCGGCAACCACCCTAAAGCTGATTGAAACGGTGGGCCTTAATTCGTCTCAAGTTTCTGCCATAGGCTGTCATGGACAAACTGTACGGCATATTGCTCCCGGTAAAGAGGAAATCCCCACCAGCTTACAAATTGGTGATGCCAATATTTTATGTGCAGATACAGGTATTCCTGTAGTGGCGGATTTTAGACGCAAGGATCTTGCGCTTAATGGACAAGGCGCGCCACTGGTACCTGCTTTTCATCGTGAGATCTTCGCCAGCAAGGTAAAAAATCGTGTCATTCTAAATATTGGTGGTATTGCCAATATCACGGTCTTGGCAAAAGAGGGTGGATGTTTTGGTTTTGATACAGGCCCAGGCAATATGCTTATGGATATATGGAGCCAAACCCATTTAGGAAAGGCCTATGACCAAGAGGGTAGCTGGGCCGCACGCGGCTCTATTAACGGCACATTGCTAACGCAGTTAAAGGCCTGTGATTTTTTCTCTCAACCAGCGCCAAAAAGTACAGGCAGGGAATTGTTCAATCAACAGTGGCTTAATAAACAGTTAAGTGCTTTTACCCAAATACCCTCTGAGGATGTGCAGGCCACGTTACTTGCACTCACTACTGAGACTATCTGCGACGCAATCAATGGTTTAGACATTGCAATAGAGGAAGTGTATGTATGCGGAGGTGGTGCCTTTAATAGCACCTTAATGGGAGCCTTAGAAGCAACACTGCCTGAGGCCACCGTGGCGACCACAGAGGCATTGGGCTTGGGACCTAGCTGGATCGAGGCCTGCGCCTTTGCTTGGCTAGCCAAACAACGACTTGAGGGTAAACCTGGTAACGTGACAGCGGTAACTGGCGCATTGAGAGAGACGGTACTTGGCGCTTTGTACTTACCCTGATCTCGCGCCTTAAAAAGCACCTATATCAGCACCTGTACAAAAGCCCAGAAGGTCTCTCAAACTGTTTGTTAAACAGAATCTTTAGATAGTAAAAGAAGCGCCACAGCCACAAGTCGTGGTAGCGTTTGGATTAGTGATAACAAACTTTGAACCCATTAGACTCTCTTCATAGTCCACAGTTGAACCTACCAAATACTGATAACTCAGTGGGTCTATCAACACCGTGACACCGTCTCGTGACACTGGAGTATCCTCTTCTGTCATAGTCTCCTCAAAGGAAAAGCCGTATTGGAAGCCCGAGCAACCACCGCCCGTAACATACACCCTCAGGTTGAGGTCTTGATTATCTTCCTCAACCCGCAGGCTCTGCACCTTTGCAATTGCTCCATCAGTGATTTCTAGTACTGAGGGAGTAAATGTTTGTAAACCCGACATATGTGATCTAGATCCAAATATTCAAAAAGAAAAAATATACGTTCTAACGCCAATACTCTGACTATTTGTTACGCGCGATTGCCTTCACTTTAGCGTTGGCAGCGTTTTCCTCAGAGGACAAGCGCCCGTCCTGCTGCAATTTCTGATAGCTAAAGGTGCCGCGTACTCTAGCGCCTGTTTGCATTTCAACCGAGGCATAGTGGATGTTTCCTTCAATCTCAGATTGTGCCTCAATAGATAGGTGATCACGGGCAAAGATATTGCCTTTAGCATTGCCATTAATCTCAATAAGTGAGCATTTAATATCACCTTTGACAGAACCGCCATGCAAAATACGAACACGAGAACCGTCATCTTCTGAACTGACATTACCCACCACAGATCCGAGTATCTCTATATTACCGCTGAAGTTAAGATCTCCGATCACTTTAGTGCCGGCAGAAATAAGGGTTGTGGTATCGCTTGATATGTTTGCCAGCTCTTGATTAATTTTCTTAAACACCATTGTTATTCCTCCATTTGCCAGTCGAACATTTCATCGAACTGGGGCGTTTTCATCCACGGGTAGCGGAGTGTAACCCTGACCGACTGTGGGGTAAAGTCTTCAGGCAACTCCATGGTACCCTCATTAATAGAAAAGTACTTATAACTAACTTTGATCGGCAACGACTTCACATCTGCATCCAATTGGTCTAGAGATAAATCCACTAATTCCTCTCCCTGTAATCCAATAACCCAGATATTTACATGGACAGTAAGTGCCTTCATTTCTTCAATTTTTTGTCTTGCAACCCAGAGGTATCGATAGCGTCTTTCGCCAACCTTCGTTAATTTTAGATCATAAATTGATAGTCCGTTGGGTTGCTTATTGTCTTGTAGCATTTCACGGTAGAGAACCAACTCTTGGTCACGGCGATAAATTTGACTTTGCATATCAACCATCTTTTGACGCGCCTTCTCAAGTGCCGCTGCGTCTACATCTGCTGAAAGTTGAAGCTGAATTAGCGCACTCTGGCTATCGGCAAGATTCTCTTCTAAATCTGTAATTTCTCTTTTCAGCTGTTGGTTATTTGTGATTGTCTCCACAAACGCTCTATCTCCAAACAGAGTACCTATAAACAGGGCTAACAACAAAACACCAACCATTGCTATTAGTAAATAGATAGGTCGAAAGTAAATTACATAAGGTCGTTTTGTAGCCATTATGGAAGTACCGCCGGCATTGTTAATCCAGTTTTTTCATCTAGGCTAAACATAATATTAAAACATTGCAATGCTTGTCCTGAAGCACCTTTAGTCAAATTATCCTCAACAACTAGTACCACCAATCTTCGACCAGCGCCTGGTCGATGCAGTGCAATGCGGCAATAATTAGAGCCACGCACCGATCGAGTCTCTGGATAACTTCCCGCTGGAAGCACATCGACAAAGGGCTCATCTTGATAACGCTGCTCATACAGAGCCTGGACATCCATTTGGGTATCGGTCAATGTGGTGTAGAGCGTACTGTGTATGCCTCGATTAATAGGCAGTAAGTGAGGCACAAAAGTCACACCCACTGGGGCACCTGCAATATCGGCTAATCCCTGTTCAATTTCTGGCTGATGGCGATGTCCAGAGGCACCATAGGCCTTAAAACTATCACTCACTTCAGTGAGTAAATTAGCCACACTGGCTTGACGTCCAGCACCTGTTACTCCTGAAGCAGCATTTGCAATTATGTCATCAGTGGCAATACAACCCGACTCTAGCAAGGGCAACAGCCCTAACTGAATACTGGTGGGATAACACCCCGGACAGGCAATAAGCTTTGAACCCTTTATTGCCTCACGATTGGTTTCAGGTAGACCATATACTGCCTCCGCTACTAATTCGGGAGCAGCATGATCTTGACCGTACCATTTTTCCCACAGTGGAATATCACGCAGTCTAAAATCAGCAGATAGATCGATAACTCTTATTCCTGCTTGCAAAATTGAAGGTATTAATTCTTGAGCCACGCCATGGGGGGTAGCAAAGAAAACAACGTCACAGGTTTCTAAATTCTTTAGCTCTGGTTTGCAGAAGACTAAATTGACTATACCCCTCAGGTTGGGGAATAAATCCGCCACCGCCACACCCACTTCAGATCTAGAGGTAATCGCCACTAACTCAACCTGTGGGTGCCCTGCCAACAAGCGTAATAATTCAGCGCCTGTGTACCCGGTGCCCCCAACAATTCCAACTTTTATCACCATAACCTCACTTAAGAATTTTCCAGATTAGGTTCTGACGCCTATAATACCTCAAACTGCATAAATAATGCGTAGGGTATTATTGAAAAAGCAGGGTAAATTTTAATCTCAGAGGTCTTTATGTATAAGTGGGTACTGGCTTTCCATCTAATTGCAGTCATTTGCTGGTTTGCGGCTCTATTCTATCTGCCGCGACTATTTGTCTACCATGCAATGGCTGAAGACAGTGTCAGCATTGAACGCTTTAAAGTAATGGAGCGCAAGCTTTATCGAGGTATTGCTAATCCCTCAATGATTGCAACTGTTGTGCTGGGTCTATGGTTAGTGTGGATGGCACCCCAAGCGTATATAGGTCAGGTATGGTTTCATCTTAAAATTGTCTTGGTTATCTTGCTGATTGTCTATCATCATCTTTGCCTAATACATATGAAAAAACTCGCCAATGATCAAAGTGAAAAAACACATATCTATTTTCGTATTTTTAATGAAGTGCCTGTCTTATTCTTGGTGGCGATAGTCATTTTAGTGATCGTGAAGCCCTTTTGAAAAAATCTGCACGTGCATAATTTTCGTAAAGCTGAAGCAACAAAAGCAAGTAGCTTTTGTATTTTAATCTAGGAATCCTAATGACTGCTCAATCAAACCGCTCTCGAAACTCCAATTCAAAGACCCTTTTTACTGCCGCGCAACGGCATATACCGGGCGGTGTTAATTCCCCTGTAAGAGCTTTTAAAGCAGTGGGCGGCACGCCAGTTTTCTTTGAACGCGCACGCGGTGCCTATATGTTCGATGCAGATGGTAATCGCTATATTGATTATGTGCTCTCTTGGGGGCCTATGTTACTTGGGCACAATCACCCACAAGTAATGCAAGCTATTTCAGAGCAATTAGAAAAGGCCACCTCTTTTGGCACCCCCACCGAATTGGAGATTAGCCTAGCAGATAAGATCTGTTCCATAGTGCCCGGTATGGATATGGTGCGTATGGTCAATTCAGGTACAGAAGCGACTATGAGCGCGATCCGTCTGGCCAGAGGATACACAGGCCGCGATAAGATCATTAAATTTGAAGGCTGCTACCATGGCCACTCAGACTCTTTATTAGTAAAAGCAGGATCTGGAGCCCTAACATTGGGTGTCCCAAGTTCACCCGGAGTGCCTGAGTGCCTAGCAGATCACACGGTCACCTTGACTTACAACGATAGTGAACAGGTGCGAAAGGTATTTGATCAAATAGGTGATCAGATAGCCTGCATTATTGTTGAGCCTGTTGTGGGTAATATGAACTGTGTGCCCCCAGTCCCCGGCTTTCTGGAAACCCTTCGAGAATGTTGCACCGATAGCGGTGCTGTACTGATAATGGACGAGGTTATGACTGGCTTTAGAATCAGTCAAAAGGGAGCTATCGGTTACTACAATATCGAAGCTGATTTAGTGTGCTTAGGTAAAGTGATCGGTGGCGGCATGCCGGTTGGTGCCTTTGGTGGAAAACAGGAAATTATGCAACATATTGCACCACTTGGACCCGTTTATCAGGCCGGTACTTTATCAGGTAACCCTGTAGCTATGGCCGCTGGACTGGCTACACTTAATCTGATTTCTCAACCAGGCTTTTTAGATCCGGTGGTTGAGCGCACTGACCGATTGGTTCATGGACTAATTGCCCGCGCAAAAGAATTTAATATTCCAATGACCAGCAACCATGTAGGCACCATGTGGGGTCTTTTCTTTTCAGAGGAAGAGAAAATCGTCAATTATCAGCAGGTGATGGCCTGTGATACCGAGCGCTTTGCGCGGTTTTTCCATGGTATGTTGGAGGAGGGAGTTTACTTAGCGCCTGCGTCCTATGAAGCGGGCTTTACATCCTCTGCCCACACCGATCAAGATATACAAGACACCCTTGATGCCGCAGAGCGCGTGTTCGCAAGGATCTAGCCTAGATTAATTTAGTGAATCTGCGGAGTTTTTGGTCAAATTGAAATAATAAACATGGCCACTATACAAGCAACACCCAGCGTCCAAACTAGCGAACGCAGTGTCGACCAATCTTTCAAGTAACAGATTGCGAAGAGTATCCTTGAGAGGATAAATATCACCGCTAGCCAATCGAGGGTTGCTTGATTGGCTCCAGCCATATGTGCAACCAGCACCGCTGCAATGTAACCAGGCAGTATTTCAAAGCTGTTTTGTTGAGCCCAATTGGCACGTTGACTTAGGCCTTGCAATTGATTGAGAGAAATGCGCGGGGATCTGTTGTCATATTGACCCTGCTTTGCTGCCGGCGCTTTAGCGAAAATAGTTAATACCCAAGGCATAAATATGGCTGCCAAAAGTGACCAAAGAGCTATTGTCATAAGCCCTCCTTTGTTTTTTCATTCCTACGTGTCGTGCAACGAGGTGGACTTAAAACTTACATAAATTAGTGGGCTTAGCCACAGATAAGTCTTACCTTGAAGTGGGTATTACTAATGTGACAATTTTTGGCTATCAACTCGTACAATCTTCGATAGTAGGTATTTATAGGGTTAAATTAGAGGAATCTATTAACCCTAGAGCCCATATTGTACAATGCGCAATTGTCACGCCCGTGGAGATAACATGAGCTTTAAAACTGATCGCGGCCCCTACCCCTTGACACGAATGCGACGCAGTCGTGCCAGTGACTTTTCCCGGCGTCTCAATGCTGAGGCTAGCCTGTCAACTGCGGATCTTATACTGCCCCTTTTTGTGGTCGAGGGCAGCAAACAGTGCCAACCTGTAGAATCGATGCCAAATATAAATCGGCTATCAGTTGATTTATTGGTAGAGGAAGCTCGTGAAATCGCTGACATGGGGATTCCCGCTATAGCGCTTTTTCCTGTTATTAATTCTGACAAAAAATCACTGCATGCCGAGGAAGCATTTAACCCTGACGGCTTAGCTCAAACTGCGATTAGGGCCGTTAAGGATGCCGTTCCAGAACTGGGTATTATCTCTGATGTCGCCCTAGACCCGTTTACCACCCATGGTCAAGATGGCATTGTTGACCCAAAATCTGGCTATGTTATCAATGATGCAACGGTTGAGATCCTAGTTAAACAGGCCCTGTCTCATGCACAAGCAGGTGCAGATATTGTTGCGCCCTCAGATATGATGGATGGGCGAATTTTAGCTATCCGTGAAGCGCTGGAAAGCAAAGGTTATATCAACACCCAAATTATGGCTTATTCAGCAAAGTATGCCTCCCATTTCTATGGTCCTTTTCGGGATGCTGTTGGGTCTGCAGATAATATTGCTGGTGGCGATAAAAAATCCTATCAGATGGACCCAGCAAATATAGATGAAGCATTGCATGAATGTGCCCTTGATCTCAATGAGGGTGCAGATATGATTATGATAAAACCCGGTATGCCTTATCTTGATGTGCTGCACAAAGTGGTCGATACACTTAAGGCGCCCACTTTTGTCTATCAAGTCAGTGGTGAATATGCCATGCTCTGCGCAGCCGCAGAGAAAGGCTGGCTTGATGGCAACAAAGTCATGATGGAATCTCTGTTAGCCTTTAAACGCGCCGGTGCCAATGGCATTCTCACTTATTTTGCCAAACAAGCTGCACGTCATATTAATGGCCAATAAATTTGCGACTCGACAAGTACATTAGCAACGCCACAGATCTGTCTCGCTCTTTGGTAAAAAAACTTATCAAAGCGCAACAAGTGACGGTTGATGATGAAGTCGCTGTCAATGGTGCGCAAAAAGTATTAGCTGAGCAGATAGTTGCAATTGAGGGCTCGCCTATTATTTTATCGGGCAAGCGTTACTTTATGATGAATAAGCCACAGGGCGTAGTATCTGCTAATAAGGATAAATTTAACCCTACGGCTCTGTCCTTAATTTATGAACACCGTAGCGAACAATTACAAATTGCTGGACGCTTGGATATAGACTCAACTGGGCTGTTACTTATTACTGATGACGGTCAGTGGAATCACCGCCTCACCTCACCTCAATCTAATTGCAAAAAAACATACGCTGTCGAACTAAAAAACCCCATCCAAGAGAATTATGCAAAAAAATTGCATGCGGGCATTATGCTTGAGGGAGAAAAGCGTCGCTGCCTTCCAGCGACCATGGAAGTGATCGATGCGCACCATATTCACCTTACCATCAGTGAAGGCAAGTATCATCAGGTCAAACGCATGATGGAGGCACTGGGTAATCAGGTAAAAAGTCTACACAGATTTAGAATTGGCGAAATCATCCTTGACCCATCACTGGAGCCCGGCGATTATCGTCCTCTGAGCGAAATTGAAGTAGCTTCCATCCAATGAATGGCAATACAGATACAGCGGTTAAACTGATCCTACAAAAAATGCCTTTGTTACAGGGCCATTGGCTGATTGTCGCTGACGAGAATTGGTATTCGGTGGATTGGTCAGCTATACGCAATGCCCAAGGGCAGTCTCCCCAAGTTGTTAGCAATCGATTTGATATAGCACAGGCAGCACAGACTGCTGGTTTAAAATCCGCCTTTAATGATTTTGACTTTAGCCATTGTCCAAAACGGAGTTTAGATGGCCTCCTGTACAGAGTATCCAAAGAACGAGCAAGCAATCACCATGTGATCAACTGTGCTCAACGTTTACTCAAGGCTGGCGCAACACTTATATTGAGCGGCCAAAAAAATGACGGCATAAAAACCTATGTAAAGCAGGCTAGTCAATTATTTGGCAACCCAGTTAACGCAGACAAAAAAGGTAGTGCCTACACAGCGACTATTCAGCTCAATGAACTAGATGGCGATCCACTGGACGATAAAAATTACGCCCAGCTACGGCCTCTAAAAACTGACAGTAAATTGCCCTTACAAAGCAAGCCCGGCATCTTTGGTTGGAATAAAATTGATCGTGGTAGTCAATTTCTAGTCAACTATCTACCTGAGTTTTTAGCTGGCTTTAAAAAAGCACCCCGGTCCCTTCTTGATTTGGGTTGCGGCTATGGCTACCTCTCTCTTCAAGCTATCGAACAAGGATTTGAGCGTGTAGTTGCCACTGATAATAATGCGGCAGCCTTGATGGCAACCAGTAAAAATCTTAGTAGTAACAATAAAATTGATTGGGATGTGGTGGCTGCCAATGCCGGCGATCAGATTCACGAGAGCTTTGACGCCATCCTTTGCAATCCGCCTTTTCATAGTGGCTTTGCTGTTGATAGCGAGCTATCAATTAAATTCTTAAGAAATAGCAAAAAACTACTTAAAGAGTCTGGCAAAGCACTTTTTGTGGTGAATAGTTTTATTGCACTGGAACAAATAGCGACCCAGTACTTTGACAATGTCGATGTGTTAGCCAGCAACGGCTCTTTTAAATTGGTGGTACTTTCTCACTAGACACTGCTTGCTAGCCTGATAAAGACTACTGGCCAATTTGTAAAATTCGACCGTCCTCAATAGTAAATATTTTATCTGAAAAAAACTGCGCCTCTTGCTTGTCGTGCGACACAATCACCACGGTTAGTCCTTTTTCTTTAAATATCTTTTTGGTTTCCTGGTGCAACTTATTTTTTAATTTTTCATCAAGGGCACTAAAGGGTTCGTCTAATAGAAGCAAAGTAGGGTTTGGTGCCATTGATCTGGCCAAGGCAACGCGCTGTTGCTCTCCACCTGATATCTCATGGGGATATTTTTTTCTCAGATGATCAACTTTAAATAGTTGCAGATACTGCATGGCAATATCTGTCATGTTTTTCTCAGCCTGAATACCAAAAGTGACATTTTTTTCAACAGTGAGGTGTGGAAATAGTGCTTTCTCTTGAACTACAAGGCCTATATTTCGCTGTTCTGGAGGTAGCGAAAAGTTATGGCTTGAGACTAGTCTTTGGTTGATTTTCACAGTGCCAGAAGTATGTTTTTCCAGACCTGCAATGATCCTCAATAAGGTTGTTTTGCCACATCCTGATGGACCAAGAATTGACACAATTTCTCCCGATTGAACCTGAAGATTTATGTCATGCAGAATACTGGCTTGGCTCCCATAGGCGTGACTGAGGTCACAAATATCTATTATTGGTATCATAGAGTCTCTCTTACAGGTCGCGCTGATTTGATCATTTTTGTCAATATAATAATGGGTATTAAACCCACCAGAACAATCGCTATAGCCGGCGCGGATGCCTGTGTCATTCTCTCCTCGGCGGCATAAATATAGGTTGATACCGCCAAGGTATCAAAATTAAATGGTCTGAGTATTAAGGTGGCTGGTAATTCCTTTACAACTTCTGAAATCACAAGCAGAGTACTGGTTAACAAGCTGGTTTTAAGCAGTGGAAAATGAATCCGTCCGAGCAAGTTAAAGCCTTTTGATTTAAGCATACGGGCAGAATCATCCATTGACGTACTTATTCGCTCATAGCCCGATTCAATGGAAGAGCTGGCCAGCGCATAGGATTTAATGATGTACGCGACAACCAGACCAACCAAACTCCCTGTGAGGACAATGTCAGTATTCACCAGCAGCGTTTTATCAAGCACAGTAAATAATTTGATAATTCCCACAGCAAGAATTAAACCGGGTAGCGCATAACCTAAGGAAAGAAGAGAGCTCACTTGTTTTGAATACCTGTTTTTTTGTAACCGCGCCGAAAAACTCACCAGGAGACACACTCCTGTACATATAAGTGCCGAAACAAATGCAAGCAACACTGTATTTAACGTTGTCTGTATAAAATGTTGATCGAAAAAGTTTATATTGTGATCAACAGCCCAAACTGACAACTCTAAAATTGGCAATATAAATCCAATAAAAATAGGTACAAAACAAATCAGAAACGCAACGATGCTCTTATAACCTCTAAGTTTTTGCGCAGTCATAGGCTTATAGGTAGAGGCGCTGCTGGTGTATTGGGCATTATTTCTTGAATATTTTTCAAGCAGGTAAAAAATAACCACGAACAATAAAAGTAGTGACGCTAATTGCATGGCAGTATCAATATCGTACATACCATACCAAGTTCTAAATATACCAGTGGTAAAAGTCTGCACAGCAAAGTGCTCCACGGCTCCAAAATCTGATAGCGTTTCCATTAGAACAAGCATTAAACCGGCAACCACCGCTGGCCTAATAATAGGTAGCGCCAGTTTATAAAAAATTTGTAGCCTGTTAAGACCCAACATTCGTCCCGCCTCCAGCATGGAGCGGGATTGATTTAAAAAAGCCGCTCTTGAGACCAAATAAACATAGGGATAAAGGGTAAACGCAAATACAATAATCGCACCGGTAATATTGCGCACATTGGGAAACAGAGCAACCTGTTGTTGTAACCCAAATAAATCTCTAACCAAATTATTGGCCGTGCCATAGGTGTCGAATAATCCTGTAAAGGTGTATGCCAATATATAGGGTGGTATGGACAAGGGGAGTATCAGCGCCCATTCCAGAATATCTTTTGCAAAGAAATCATGCTGAGTCACGATCCATGCAGTCGTTGTTCCTAAAATAATAACAAGTATTGAAACGCCGATCATCAGAATTAGTGAATTTAAAACTGTATCAAATAACACAAATTCGTAGATATGCGTCCAGTTCTCCGACCACTCACCGAATAAACTGGATAAAATAACAAGAACTGGCAGTAAGAAAATTGCCAGTACTGTGTATGGCAGAAAACGCCAGAAAGTTGATGTGGAACCTTTAGCCATTTTGACTTTTAACCATTATCACTTTTAAGCATTGTCACTCTAACCATCGTCACTTTTATTCAATAATTTCACCATGACCCACATACAGTGACGTTTTTCTTATCGCCAACCTGCTCTATCCATCACCTTAACCGCATCTGTATTAAATTCTCCATAGGTTGCGACTGCTGTACTGTCCTCCTTGAAGCCTGTGCCAAATGAAGCTATCGATGGATGAGGGCTCACATTTTTAAGCACAGGATACTCATAGGAAACATTGACCATATAATCCTGAGCCTTTTCAGTGAGAAGAAATTCTAAAAACTTTATTGCGTTATTGTAGTTAGGCGAAGTCTTAAGAATGCCAGCACCACTTATATTGATATGAGTGCCACGATTACTTTGGTTAGGAAAATGAATTTTGACTTTTTTTGCAGCGTCCAGTTGCTGCTGCCCCCCCTTACCGGAAAGCATTACACCTATGTAGTAACTATTGGCTACAGCAAGCGTAGCTTCACCATTGGCAACAGCCATGATTTGTGCTCGATCATTGCCCTGTGGTTTTCTGGCAAAGTTAGAGACTAAACCCTTAGCCCACTGCTGGGTAAACTCTAAGCCATGATTGCTTAGCAGGGAAGCCACTAGGGATTGATTGTACATATTGCTAGAACTTCTAATGACTATTTTGCCTTTCCACTTTGGATCCGCGAGATCTTCATAGGTGAGATTATTTATTTCAGAAGGCGATATAAGTTCAGGATTGTAATAAATGACTCGAGTGCGTTTTGCAATAGCCACCCACTCGTCGTTGGGACCCGTTAAATTTTCAGGGACAACTTTTTTTATGTTGCTTGATTTAATCGGCTGAAAAAAGCCCTCATTTTGCACTCGCCATAGATTACCTGCATCCACAGTAAAAAAGATATCAGCAGGCGAATTCTTACCCTCAGCTTTTAATCTTTCAAGTAACGCATTTCCCTTTCCTGAGACAACATTTACACGAATACCTGTTTTTTCTGTAAATTCGGAATATAGCGCAGGGTCGGAGTCATAATGTCTCGAGGTGTATATATTGACTTCGTCCGCATAAGTCCTTTCGACAAAAAGGATCAATAAAATACAAACATTAAAAATTTTTAGTACATTTTTCATTACTAGCGTCACTTACTGGGATGATTAAAGTTACAGGAGGAAAAGGCTATTTTACCTGAATGATAATTATTCGCAATTAAAAATTACATTTTAAGCACACTAGTTGACTGACTATCAAGCATTTGCAAAGGGGTAGATTTATAGGAAGCAACACTAAAACACTTTGAAGCAATTTGTGCAGAATTAACCCTAAGCACAATAACCCAGCGAAAAATACGGATTTTAAATAGCCTTTGATACTGCTTTTAGTGGCGCGTTGGAAAGTAATGCAAAGGTAAGTAACGCAAAGTAAGTAACGTATTGAATAGTAATGTATTAAATTCAGTTAGGTAAGATTTGGGCATGGGGGCTTCCACATATCACAATCCCATCGCCTTTTTAATCAATTGATTTTTAAGTGGGGCTATCTGATTAACGCCTGACATGCCCTTGTTGCGCATCAAACGCAGTGCAGGGTTTGTGGAGCCAAATAATCGCTTAAAGCCTTCCATCGCAGCCATGGCAGCTAGGTTTTCTGGTTTGCGTTGACGCTGGTAGCGCTTTAGTACGGTTAAATCCCCAATATCCAGCCCTTGAGAAAATGCCCTCTGAACTTCTTTAGCAAGCACCTGTACATCTGAAAAACCAAGATTAACACCCTGTCCTGCTAAGGGGTGGATGCTATGGGCAGCATCACCGATAAGAGCAACTCTGGGCTGGACATAGTCAATGGCGTGACGCTGAATAAGAGGCACTGAGAAGCGTTTATCCACTGCCGTTACCTGACCTAAACAATACTCACTGGCGGCTGAAAGTTGCTGACAAAATTCAGTATCGCCAAGCGCCATTAATCTATCCGCCTCGGTGGTATCTTGGGACCACACTATAGAACAGCGATGCAAATCACCATTATCGTTTAACGGTAATAATGCTAGAGGGCCTGTTTCCATAAAGCGCTGCCAAGCAGTTTGCTGGTTACACTGCTCCGTGGTAATAGTCGTCACTATGGCCTGTTGCTGATAGTCCCATTCCCTTGTAGTAAATTGAAACTGATCTCGCACGGAAGAATTTGCACCATCGGCAGCAACCAACAGATTAGCCGCAATCTGTGAACCATTATCAAGATCCAAAATAACTTCACCTTCCTGCATCTGATAATTCTCTATGGCGGCCGGGCAATAAATATCAACGTTTGGCAATTGTTCAATTTGGGTCATTAATGCTGTGGTGATAACTGAGGCTTCCACTATATGCCCAAGATTAGGTTGATGGACCTCTCGACAATCAAAATGGATATGGCCGGTACCCTCAGCATCCCAGACACGCATGCTGGTATAAGGGCTTGTTCGCTTAGCTTTAATAGACTGCCAGAGGTTGCAACTGTCTAAAATATTTTTAGTTTTTTCAGTCAGTGCAGCAACTCTGGGATCAAACTTTGTGCCGTCATAGGGCTGAGTTGGACGCGCTTCAATTAGGGCAATTTTAATGATATTAGATTGCTGGTTTTCTTCCTTCTGTGCCAACAAGCAGGCACAGGCCGCTCCCACCATGCCGGCACCTATAATAATTACATCGTAGTGAGTGTTGTTAGGCTTAACCATAGTCAACCTGCGGGTTACCAAGCCCCATACCAAAGCGAGCGAACTGCTTGCGAAACGGAGGCAACATATCCATCAATACTAAGCCTGAATTACGCCCCAAGGCTGCGGCAGAGGATGAAAGTCCAAACAGCTTTGGCAAGCTATCACTAAAGAGTATGGTGTTACGTTGATCTCTAGCTTGTTGTTTCTGATAGTTTAATAATCCGTCTAATTCACCTACATCATCATTCTGCGAACCATTTGCTAAGTTGTTGGCCAAGGCAGCGGCATCGCGCAAAGAGAGATTAAATCCCTGACCCGCCACCGGGTGCAAACTATGGGCAGCATTTCCAATAACTACCAGACGGCGGCGTACTTGTTCCTCTGCAGTGGTAAGGGCAAGTGGGTAACAGAAACGGTCACCAACACCTTTAAACCGGCCCATTCGAAAACCAAAGCGTTCTTGTAGATCTGACAAAAAACTTTTGTCATCGGCATTTATTAATCTTTCTGCCATCTCTGTAGGCTGAGTCCATACCAAGGATGCCCGAGGACCTTCAGAATAATCAGGGAGAGGCAACATGGCCATAGGGCCTTGATCTGTAAAACGCTCATAGGCTATACCGCGATGGGCATTTTGCAGGCTAATATTAGTAATAATGGCGCTGTGCCCGTAGGACTTGGTATGAAATTGAATACCCAGCTGTTTAGCCGTAGCAGAATCTGCGCCATCAGCAATAACAAGCAGTTTAGTATCAAGGTGAGATGTTTTATTTTGACCCTCTAAGTCTATTTCAACGGCCTTAGCCATGGGTTTAACAGTTTTAACCTTGCTACCACCATAAAAAGCTATATTGCTGGCAGTAGCTGCACTTAGAAGGACCGAACCCAACCAGCTATTTTCTAATACATAGCCTAAGGCCTCGACGCCCGCCTCCTTGGCTTCAATGCGAGTAAGGCCAATATGCCCTCGGTCGCTCACATGGATTTGAGAAATGGCTGATGCATGGGGCTCTAGCTGCTGCCAAAGCCCTAGTTTTTCAAAAATGTTGCGGCTACTCCATGACAGTGCAGTTGATCGGTTATCAAAGCTTGGGCTGTAAACAGGGCTCTCTTGACTACCTTCGAGGGACTGTGACTCTACCAGCGCAATTTGCCAGCGTTTTTGCTGCCCTAAAAGCAGGGCTAAGCTCATACCCACCATGCCGCCGCCTATAATGGTTATATCGTAGCTGGTTTTGGATTTAGCTTTGACACTCACTTTTTTAGCCCGCCATTAACTGCTCAATTTGCTGACGATCTCTGGGCACTTGCTCAGTAAGAATTTCATTGCCCTTTTGGGTGACTAACACATTATCTTCAATTCTGATGCCTATACCTCGCCACATTTTGTCTACATTTTTATTGTCTGTTGCAATGTAAATGCCCGGCTCAACTGTCAACACCATGCCTGGCTCAAGCACACGCCAGCAATCTTCAATTTTATAGTCACCAACATCGTGGACGTCCATGCCCAACCAATGGCTTACACTGTGCATATAGAACTGGCGGTAGGCGCCCTGGGCAATAAGACTATCTACGTCACCATTCAATAAGCCCAATTCAACCAACCCCTTTGTGATTTCATAAATAGCTGCTTTATTGCCCCTGTCGAACGATAATCCGGGCGCTATATTCTCAATAGCTGCGGTTTGCGCAGCCAGAACTATGTCATAGATAGCTGCCTGAGGCTCGGTAAACTTGCCACTTATTGGGAATGTTCGAGTAATATCTGCGGTGTAATTTTCATACTCACATCCCGCATCTATCAGCACCAAATCACCGGACCTTAATTTGTCTCGGTTTTCAATATAATGCAGCACACAGGCATTTTTGCCCGCGCCCACAATACTGGTATAAGCTGGCCCAGATGCGCCTGAGCGCATAAACTCATGCTCTATTTCAGCCTGCAAATGGTACTCGCTCAGATGTGGGCGGCAATAAGTCATAACTCGTCGATGGGCATGGGCGGAAATATCTGCTGCTTTTCGCATTAACTTTATTTCCGCAGAGGATTTAATCAGTCTCATTTCGCTAAGCAAGTGATCAAAATCCTTAAGCTCACCCGGTTTAACTGAGTGGTGACCCTTTTGTTCTGAGGCTGGATTTTTCCACACCTCCTTTGTCCACTGCATCACACGTTTATCAAAGTCTGCATCTTTGCCCAAAGAAAAGTAGACATGACTTTTACTCTCTAGAAGGCCAGGGAGGATATCGTCTATATCATCAATTGGAAAAGCGTCATCTGCACAATAGCTTTCTATTGCGCCGCTGGGCCCGTGCCTGAAACCATCCCATATTTCTCGCTGCGGGTTCTTCTCACGGCAAAATAGAACAAATTCTCCCTGTGAGCGTTGCGGTATTAATAGCATCACCGCATCAGGTTCAGGAAACCCGCACAAATAGGTTAGGTTAGTACATTGTTTATAGGGGTAAAGAGTATCCTTAGATCGAATTCGCTCGGGAGCAGCCGCTATGATTGCAATACTATTTGGTTGCATCACGGACATTACGTCACGTCGCCGAGCTGCATACTCCCTTTTTGTAATCATTAGGCATTAACCCTACTGCTTTAGGTATCAGTGAACTGTTGGCTGCTCATCTGTTTCAATCTGCGAATTTAGGTCTGCAAATATCAATTGTACGGCGACACGAATATACTCGACGAGCTCAAGGTAATCCCGCTCGCCATCCTCATCTATATCAAACTCGGTAGAAATTTGGCCTATTGCCGCTAAATCTTGTAGAGCCTCTTTACCCTCGCCAGACACCTCAAACTCAGTGCCAATTCCCTCACCCAATCCTGAAATATAGTGACTGCACCATTCCCCCACAGCTACCAGACGCTCCGCAAGCGGCAGTTCATCCTCGGGCAAAAGAGGCTGGAATATAAACGTTATATCCTGCAAGTCAGTCAGGGTAGACTCGTAAAAAGTTCTCAGGGGATCTTCAGCTGCCTCAGCAACTTCATTCTTAAGCGCCAGCCACTCTGTTGAACAGGCAATAAGCTCTTGCATGCCTACAGGCCCTGAACTTAATCTGCCACACAGAAAGCCATGAAAGCCAGAGGGACTTGCGACAATATTAAGTTGATAGAATAGATCCTCTAGCTGTTCAAATGTCACTTAAAGTACTCCTAAAATTTGCAACATCGTACCAAAACTAGTCATTCAAAGCATCTCAGTTTGATGGCTACGATAATTGACCCAATGACGATCAGTGCCTATAGTAAGCCTCCAACTGTTAATTGCGAAAAGCACAAACTTGGTACCAATGACTATTCACAATTTTGAACAAAAACTAGACCAGTTAATAGCGACCTGCCAACAGCTTAAAGAGGAAAATACGGTGCTTCGAGAACGCGAGGCAGATCTAGCCGGTGAGCGTATTGAGCTGTTACAGAAAAACGAAATGGCCCGTAATCAAATAAAAACTATGATTACTAGGCTGCAAAGCTTAAGTTCTGAGTAACCATTAGTTCTGAGTAAATACTATGTCGAATCTTTCACTCAAAATTCGCATTCTGGATAAAGAGTATCAAGTCAACTGTGAGCCCAATGAAAGGCAAGCGCTTGAGTATTCTGCGAAGCTGTTAAACGAAAAGATGGAAGAAATTCGCCGTGGGTCACATATTATTGGGTTAGAACGTATTGCTGTGATGGCAGCTTTAAACCTAGCCCATGACCTTATCCGCAGCAATCAAGCGGCAGAAAAAAATTCTGCTGCTAACAGCGCCTTGCAATCAATGAACTCAAAACTCGATTCTGTGCTTGCAGATCTCTCTAAATAATTTACCTAACCCCTCCCGTTTTTACCATTGCCTCTGTTATAATGGAATTTCCTGGGGTGTTTGCCAGTCAAGAAGTCCTGAGCCGATACTTATTTTATGGCCTCTCTCCGTCATCAATGTTGTGCAATTCCGTGCGTCGGAAAGCCTGATTTGGTGCGAGGGTAGCCTCCTTGAACTTTTCGGTTCAAGGCCACGTTGATAGCGGCACTCTGGGGTTTTACACAAATTGATTTACGATCATGACCTGCGGCCAAATTAGACAGCAGCTACGTGCAAAACGCCGTTCGCTAACGCCACGTCAACAGCGACTAAGCGCCGACAGGCTTGCTTCAATAGTGTGTGCGCAAGATTTTTTTCTGCGTGCAAAAAGAGTGGGAATTTATATAGCCAGTGATGGAGAGATAGATCCCGCTATAATTGCGGATATATGTATACAGTCTGGAAAACATTGTTTTCTGCCAGTACTATACCCGCTAAATGTAAACCGTTTACACTTTAGTCGATATGAGTACCACACCAAGCTGCTACCTAACCGGTACGGCATACCTGAGCCAAGCTTAAGATATCGCAATATTGTCCCGCCATGGAGTTTAGATATTATATTCACACCACTGGTTGGCTTTGATCGGAGCGGCAATCGCATTGGCATGGGTGGAGGTTACTATGACCGCACATTAGCTTTTATGGCATCAGGTAATAGGCCTGCTCCAAAGCTAATTGGATTGGCACACAGTAATCAAGAGGTAAGTTTAATATCAACTCAAAAATGGGATATTCCTGTTAATCAAATAATCACTGACCGAGAGATCATATGCGCCAGACAAAAATAATCTGTACCATTGGACCCGCCACCGATTCAATTGAAATGCTCGAAAAACTTGCTGATGCAGGAATGAACGTAGCGCGCCTAAATATGTCCCATGGTGATCATAACTCTCATGCCAAAATTATTGCGTCTATTCATAAGCTAAACGAGACACGCAACCATCCAATTGCCATTCTATTAGATACCCAAGGTCCAGAAATTCGCACCGGTGACAGAGCGGAAGACCTTCATCTAGAAGAGGGTGATACATTATCAATTGTGGCGCGAGGTCATGAAGACGTCGAATCCTCATCTATTCAAATCAACTACGATGATCTTATTACTGACGTCAATGTGGGCGATATGATCACCGTCGATAACGGATTGATCAACCTTCAGGTTCTAAGTAAAGAAGACCGCATGATGCAAGTTAAGGTAATTGACGGTGGCCTGCTCAAAAGTAAACGTCATGTAAATCTCCCTGGTATTCGAGTCAACCTTCCAGCTATTACTGATAAAGATCGACGTGATATTGAGTTTGGTCTTGAGCAAGGTGTTGATTTTATAGCTCTATCTTTTGTTCGTGAAGCCGAGGATGTGCGACAACTTCAACAGCTTCTTGGTGACAAAATTGACCAAGTTAAAATAATTGCCAAACTAGAGGATCAAGAAGCCATTAGAAATATGGTTGAGATCATCGAAGTTGCTGACGGCATTATGGTTGCCCGAGGAGATCTCGGTGTAGAGGTACCTCTAGAAGTATTGCCACGCATACAACGACGAATTATTCGTACCTGTGCGGAGATGGGCAAACGTGTCATTGTCGCCACTCACATGCTCGAATCCATGATCGAAAATCCTATCCCAACTCGAGCCGAGGTCACTGATGTGGCTAATGCAGTTTATGAAGAGGCAGACGCCATAATGCTGTCAGGCGAAACTACGGTAGGAAAATATCCTATCAAGTGCGTTGAGAACCTTGACAGGATTGCCCGCTCAATCGAAAAGAGTCGCGGCTTGCGCTTCACCGACAACCTTAACGTTGAGAGCAACAAAGACCAGATAGCCAAGGCCGCTGTTGAACTTGCAACCTCAATCTCCGCCAAAGCTATTATTGTCCCTACCCATCGTGGACGCATGGCTAATCGAGTCACCAATAGCCATCCAGAATCAGTGATATGTGCTTTTACTGACAGCAGTGCCACGCGTCGACAACTGGTCATTAACCGCAATGTTTTAAGCTATCAGATAGAGATAGACGAGGACCCTGAAAAGACTCTAGCAGCCGCCGCCGAGATAATGATCCAACGCAATGACTTCTCCCCCGATGACCAAGTCGTGGTTATCTCTGATGCGCTTGCAGGCTCTGGCTTTGAGGCTCTGCAAATCCGTAAAATCAGCGATTTAATTCAGTAATAGCGGATTTTTCTTAGCTGAGAAAAAACTTATACGCTTGATTATCTGTCTCATCGACGTATCGGTAGCCTAGTTGATCTAGGAAGGTCTTTAGCGCCTGTTGGTCTTTACTTGACACCTGCAGGCCGACCAAGACCCGGCCGAATGCGGATCCATGATTGCGATAGTGGAACATCGAAATATTAAAACGACCCCCCAACTGCACAAGAAAATCAAGCAATGCCCCTGGTCGCTCAGGAAATTCAAAGCGGTAAACCTGCTCCTCAGTGACTTGCTGCGAGCGCCCACCCACCATATGGCGAATATGTAATTTTGCCATTTCATTGTCTGTCATATCAGAAACTGGATAGCCCTTCTGCTCAAGTTCCTGAACCAACTTCAAACGATCCTGGTCACCATTGACCTGCACACCAACAAAAATATGTGCCTGATCATCATCACTGTAACGGTAATTGAACTCGGAGATACTGTGTCTACCTAAGGCACGACAGAAAGCCTGAAAACTGCCGGGCTTTTCATCTATGGTTACGGCCAGAACTGTCTCGCGTTTTTCACCAATTTGAGTGCGTTCGGAAATATAGCGCAGTCGATCAAAATCAATATTGGCACCACACTGAACCGACAGCAATGTCTGATCCTTGACACCATGCATAGCAACATATTTTTTCAAGCCCGCTGTGCCCAGCGCACCAGAGGGTTCGCAGATTGCGCGGGTATCGTTATAGACATCTTTAATTGCTGCGCAAATCTCATCAGTTGTGACTGTAATGACCTCGTCCACCAAATCTTTGAGCAGTCTAAAAGTCTCCTTGCCAATTTGTGCCACTGCCGTACCATCGGCAAAGATACCTACTTCCTTAAGACGCACCCTGCGACCGGCTTTAATAGCTGCATCCAAGCAAGCCGCATCGTCTGATTCAACGGCAATAATTTTTACACCAGGTCGCTGCTGTTTAATAAAGGCAGCAACACCCGCGCACAAGCCACCCCCACCTACAGCTATAAATACTGCGTCTAGTGGTCCAGGTACTTGATCCAAAATCTCCATACCAATAGTGCCCTGACCAGCAATAACGTCTGGATCATCAAAGGGATGAATATAGGTTAGCCCTTGCTCAGCCACTAATTTGTCAGCATGGGCAGCTGCAGTGTCATAGTCATCGCCCACTAATACCACCTTGGCTCCCCTAGATCGCACTGCATCAACTTTGATACTAGGGGTGGTACGTGGCATAACAATTGTTGCTTTAACACCCATCTGCTTAGCCGCCAGAGCTAAGCCCTGAGCATGATTGCCAGCCGAAGCCGCAATAACGCCTGATTCCAATTGCTGGTCCGTTAGATGACGCAATTTGTTGTAGGCTCCACGCAACTTGAAGGAAAAAACTGGCTGCAGATCTTCACGCTTAAGTATCACCTGATTATTAAGTCGTTGGGACAATAAAGGTGCCTGATCCACCGGTGTTTTAATCACTAGATCATAAATATCAGCATTGAGGATTTTTTTTATATAGTTCTGCGGCATGGGGTTTCACTACAATTTAATCAGGCGTCCATGTTAGTATAATTCACTTTAAAATCATTATAACTTAATAAGGGTTTTGTGTGGATCAAGATCAATTAAAACAAGCTGTTGCTAAAGCTGCCGTAGACTACACCCTTGGCAAAATTGAACCTGACAGTATTGTTGGTATAGGAACTGGCTCTACGGCTAATTGCTTTATTGACCAAATCGCCGAATATAAACATCTTTTTCAGGGTACCGTTGCCAGTTCTGAGGGTTCTGCAGAACGTCTACGCGGCCATGGTATCCCCGTCTTTGAGCTAAATGCAGTGCCAGATGTCACAATTTATATTGATGGCGCTGATGAAGCGAATAGCAAACTTGAACTTATTAAAGGTGGCGGCGCCGCACTAACCCGAGAAAAAATTGTGACTGCCGTGGCCAATGAGTTTGTCTGTATTGCCGATGAAAGTAAGTGGGTAGACCATTTGGGTGGTTTTCCATTACCTGTTGAAGTAATTCCTATGGCTCGCAGTTATGTGGCCCGGGAGTTAGTTCAATTAGGCGGTGATCCAGTGTGGCGTGAAAATGTTATTACTGATAACGGCAACAGCATCCTTGATGTACATCATCTCTATCCTATCGCCTGTGCCACAGAACTCGAACAAACTATTAACCAAATTACGGGTGTAGTGACTAATGGATTATTTGCCCAAAAGCCCGCTGATATTCTTTTTCTTGCCACCCAAGACGGTATAGTCACCCATCGAGCTGCATCTGAATAGCTGGCATTTAGTTTGGCAGTTGGAAAGAGAGTGAGTTGTTACAGATTAGCCTTTGGATAAAAGCTCACGTAGATCAATAATTGCCGCATTAGCTCGGCTAATATATGAAGCCATGACCAAGGAGTGATTAGCTAGTAGGCCAAAGCCATCACCATTGACAATAATCGGGCTACGTATGGGTTGCTGAGTCATTTCCAACTCTCGAACAATTTGTCGCACACTTGTCAGTGCATTTTTTCTGGCAAGCACATCGGCAAAATCAACTTCAACGGCTTTTAAGAAATGTAATAGTGCCCAAGCCGTGCCGCGGGCCTCATAAAAAATATCATCTATCTCGAACCATGGCGTTTTTATCTCTAATTCAATGGGAGCTGAAGTAGATTGTTTTGCGCCTGCTGCACCGGACAGGTCGGTGTTTATTCTGCGTTGACCTACACTGGCAGATAATCTTTGCGAAAGACTTCCCAATCTGGTTTCAACCGTAGCCAACCAATAACTAAGATTATCTGCTCGAGCAAAAAATTGAGCATTGTAATCATCTTCATCGATAAGACGATTAAGATAACTTTCCAAATGTTCTCGACCTTCCGCATATTCACTCTCTGGCCAGGGAACAGCCCAACTAGTATGGTTTACATTAAACCTTGGTTCAGCCAGTGCCAAATCAGGATCTTCCGTAGATTGAGATTGTGAACGGCTGTAGGATTCACGCATCGCCTTACTTAAGTCTCGCACCTGAACTAGTACACCAAACTCCCAGTTCGGCAAATTATCTAACCACAGCCCAGGCGGCAGCAAATCATTAGCTATATATCCACCAGGTTTTTCCAGCAAAATATCCACAACATTTATTAAAGTAGTGGTAGTGATAACGCCCGTAACTGTACCAGTATCTGCTTCGTAGGCTGCTGGCACCGAGAACGGCTCGGGTTCTTGACTCCAATACCAGCCAAGCATTAGCAAGCCAATAAATATTGAAAAAGCAGCAATTGATATCAGTCGCCAATTGGGGGAGTTTTCCATCGATGGCAAGTGATTATCGAGATCTTCTTTTTCAGAATCAGATCGCCATGGCCACTTAAACTTTAAACTCGCTATACCATTCATCAGTGATGCATACCCCCTTTAGCCTTAACAATAACTTTTGTTTGGGCTGCATCAAAGCTAATTGTCCCGCAGTGATCTGTGTGAATATTAATTTTCGTACCACCATGGCTTTTTTGATTCACTTTTACATCAAACAGCATTAGGTGAAGACCACCGGGTTCAAACGTCAGAGAGTCTCCCGCACTTAGCTGCAGTGTTTCCAACTGTCTCATTTTAACCATACCCTGTTCATAATGATGGGTATGAAATTCAACAGCTTTGGCGTGGGGAGATTCCACCTCTAATAATAAACAGTCTTTGTTGCTAGGATTGTTGATCGTTAAATAAGCCGCTGTATTGGTTTGCCCGGGGAGCAGTGGCCTAATTACAGCGTCAGAAACAGTAAGGGTATTTTTTAGGCCATGATTATGGGCTGAGCAAGGAATAGATAGCCCTATTAGCAAAACGATTAAAATGTGTTTTACATTATTTTTCATGCAACCCCTAATTTATAGTGAAAAAGACCTTGCTCCTTTCCCTTTAGTTTATCACTTTAAAGCGCTTAAAATGTTAAAGTAGAATTTAATTGATCCTAACTAATTAAACCCCATGATCATCATAAAGGAACATGCTGCATGAAAGAAGCACTAAAATGTCTTTTACTGTTGAGCAGTTTGCTTGCGTTTAATGCTTTTTCAACGCCATTGCAGCAAGCTGCTGGATCGTCAACCAACTCTCAGCCCTCGATACAAGGCAATTCATTTCAAACAGATGTTACCTTTTTACCAGTTGAAAAAGCTTTTAATGTGTCCGCTTATGTGGAGCAAGATACACTAATTTTTGACTGGTTTATCGAAAAAAATTACTACCTTTATCGCGATCGCTTTAAAATTGAGTCTCCATCGTCATTGATACAGTTTGGTGAACTCGAGTTTGAAACGGGAATTACAAAGTGGGATGATTTTTTTGAAACTGATATGGAGGTCTACTATCAGCAAACCCTGCTAAAAGTACCCTTTAAAAGTGACACAGAAACTTTCCAGTTCAAATTGGAATCTCAAGGCTGTGCTGATGCAGGCCTTTGCTATCCCCCACATACTCGCTGGTTTGAGATCAATACCACTTCTGGACTTGTATCCAGTATTTCAGCACCTTTAAACCAATCCAATTCAGGTTCTTTAGAGCCGGTTACCAATACCTCTCTATGGCTAGTTCTGCTTCTGGCGCTTATTGGAGGCTTGATTTTGAATTTAATGCCATGCGTTTTTCCTGTTCTATCTATCAAGGTTCTAAGTTTTACGCGCACCCATCAAACATCCTCTGAGAAACAACTGCATGGACTTGCTTATACATTAGGTATCATAGCTAGCTTTCTGGTAATCGCTGCCCTTATGCTGTCTTTAAGATCCGCTGGTGAAGCCATAGGCTGGGGATTTCAATTGCAATCACCCGGCTTTGTTATCTTTCTTATTTACCTGTTTACGGTGATGGGTTTATCACTATCAGGCTACCTACAAATAGGTAGTGGACTTATGTCACTGGGACAATCCGCTGATACAGGCAAAGGCCTAAACTCGTCTTTTATGACTGGCGTTTTAGCAACCACCGTGGCTAGCCCCTGCACCGCACCTTTTATGGGTCCGGCATTGGGTTTTGCGATTTCACAGCCCACTTATATTGCTCTTCTTGTTTTTGCAGTGCTGGGTTTAGGTATGGCGCTTCCCTTTTTACTTCTCACCATGGTACCCAGTTTAAGTGACAAATTACCTAAGCCTGGGCCCTGGATGGAAAACCTAAAGCAGTTCTTGGCATTTCCACTCTTTATGACAGCAATTTGGTTGTTGTGGGTCGCGGGACGTCAAACCAGTGTAGATGTGACTGCGGCAATTATTATAGGTCTTCTTTTAATCACCATGGCTATTTGGCTATTGCGACTAGACACTGTCAAAAAACTATGGGTAAAAGCTCTTTCTTGCGCTCTAATTATCGGCGCCTTGATCCTGCCATCATGGAGTCTTAAGTTAGAGCATAAAGATCAACAATGGGAACCCTACTCCGAGCAAAGACTAAACTCCCTAAGATTACAAAGTAAGCCTGTTTTTATTAACTTAACTGCTGACTGGTGTATCACTTGCTTAGTGAATGAGCGCGTTGCTTTTGGACAGTCCTTTTATAAAAGCTTAGAAGAAAACGGCATTACCTACCTTAAGGGTGATTGGACCAATAATGATCCACAGGTTACCAAACTGCTTAATAAATTTAACCGCAGCGGTGTACCCTTATACCTCATGTATCCGAATGGGGATGAGGCACCCGAAATCCTACCGCAAATCCTTGTAGAAACCATGCTCCTCGAGGCTATTGGTCGCGCAAATAATCGCACAAAATAGAAAATAGCGACTTTTAGGTATATTTTGCCTGCAATTTCACGAAAAATCACGTATTTTCTAAAATTTCTTTCACAAGAAGTAAGAAATTGAGTCTAAATGTATTCAACAGGTTTATTTAAGTGATACTAATTCTGCTAAAAACCGATAAATCATTGTAAAAATCGGCTAAATGTAGACAAATTCGCTAAAAATGCGATTTTTTCTCTAAATAATAGACACTGCAATTGTTTTAGGGCAGACTACGCATCGATTTGGCCTCTGTTGGCAGGACACTATGGCAAAAATTCTAATACTAAATGGCCCTAACCTTAATTTACTGGGTACACGTGAGCCTGAAAAATACGGTCTTGAAACCCTTGATCAAATAGTTGAAACACTTGATCAAACTGCCACGACTGCTGGACATCAGATCGTTGCATATCAAAGCAATGGTGAGCATGACCTGATTGATCACATACACAATGCCCCTGCTGAGGGCATTGATTTTGTCATCTTTAATCCAGGCGCCTTTACACATACCAGCATTGCACTGCGTGATGCGTTACTGGGAGTGGATATTCCTTTTATCGAAGTGCACATGTCCAATGTGCATGCGCGCGAAGATTTTCGCAGACATTCTTATTTTTCTGATATTGCTGAGGGCGTTATCTGTGGATTTGGCTCCACCAGTTATGCATTTGCCTTACAAGCAATACTAAACAAACTTAACACCTAACCTACAACCATTGAGAGACTGGGATGGATATTCGTAAAGTAAAAAAACTGATTGAACTACTCGAACAATCTAATATAAACGAGCTAGAGATTAATGAAGGGGATGAGTCTGTACGTATCAGCCGAGGTGGATCAACAGCCACTTTTGCAGCTCCAGCACCTGTTGCACAGACTGTTGTCGCAACTCCTACTCCCGCTCCCGCTGCTCCTGCAATACCTGAGACAAAAGACATACAGCCAGATATCCCTGAGGGGCATACCGTAAACTCTCCTATGGTGGGCACTTTTTATGCTTCACCAGCACCTGGGTCGCCAGCTTTTGCCACTGTAGGCCAAACTGTTTCCGCTGGTGATGTTTTATGCATTATTGAAGCTATGAAGATGATGAATCAGATCGAAGCTGATAAATCTGGAACCATTGGTGCCATTCTGGTTGAAGATGGTGAACCCGTCGAATTCGACCAGCCGTTGATCACCATCATATAACGCCGAGCAGGATATACCCTATGCTTAAGAAAGTGCTGATCGCCAACCGTGGCGAAATTGCCCTTAGAATACTGCGCGCCTGTAAGGAGCTTGGTATACAAACTGTCGCTGTTCACTCCAAAGTAGATGCAGCTTTAAAACATGTGAAGTTAGCTGATGAGGCGGTCTGTATTGGCCCAAATCCATCTCCACAGAGCTACTTAAATGTGCCTGCAATCATCAGCGCCATGGAGATTACTGGTGCTCAAGGTGTGCATCCGGGTTATGGTTTTCTAGCTGAAAATGCTGACTTTGCTGACCAGGTTGAAAACAGTGGTTTTGTCTTTATTGGCCCTACCGCTGATGTTATTCGCACCATGGGAGACAAGGTTGCCGCCATCAAAGCTATGAAAGCTGCTGGCGTGCCCACAGTACCGGGCTCAGATGGACCTCTATCAGAAGACCCTAATCAACTTATAGCTACAGCTGAACGCATTGGCTATCCGGTTATTATCAAAGCTGCTGCAGGTGGGGGCGGTCGAGGCATGAGAGTCGTTGAGGACCAAGAGAGTCTGATCAATGCGGTGACAATCACTAAAACTGAGGCTGCAGCTGCTTTTGGGGATGGTACAGTTTATATGGAAAAATTCCTGCAAAACCCCCGTCATGTTGAAGTTCAAGTGCTGTCAGATGGGCAGGGAAGTGCTATACACCTGGGTGATCGCGACTGTTCCCTGCAACGACGTCATCAGAAAGTGATTGAAGAAGCACCAGCTCCCGGCATTCCTGAAGAGGCGCGACAAGCTGTATTTAATAGCTGTGTAAATGCCTGTATTCAAATGAACTACCGCGGAGCTGGCACATTTGAATTTCTCTATGAAGATGGAGAATATTACTTTATCGAAATGAACACACGTGTTCAGGTAGAGCACCCTGTTTCAGAAATGATCACCGGGGTGGATATTATTAAAGAGCAGTTATTAATTGCAGGTGGCAGGCCCTTGAGTTTAAAACAAGAGGATATTATTTTCCGTGGCCATTCTTTTGAATGTCGAATTAATGCTGAAGATCCTGAAACTTTTTTGCCGCAGCCTGGCACCATAAACGCTTACCATGCGCCAGGTGGCAATGGTGTAAGAGTCGACTCACATATCTACAATGGGTATACAGTGCCACCCAATTATGACTCAATGATTGGCAAAGTGATTACCTATGGCCGTGATAGGAACTCAGCCCTATCTCGCATGCGCAATGCGTTAGATGAGTTACTTATCGACGGCATTAAGACTAATATTCAACTCCATGAAGATCTGGTTCGTGATAAGGAATTCCAAAAAGGTGGTGTCAATATCCATTACCTTGAGAAAAAATTAGGTCTGTAATCCATAAATAAGCTTATTTTATAGAAATAAGTGAGCGCTTACTTTGTCTAAAAGCCAGTTAATACAAGCCTCTTCTGAAGTACCTCAAAAATCTAGTGGTGCAGTAGAAGAGGCTTTTTTAGAATCTGGCGCACTATCAATTACTCTACAAGATGGTGCTGATCAGCCTATTTTGGAACCTGGGGTTGGAGAAACACCACTTTGGGATAAATGTGTAATAAGAGCGCTGTTCGCGGCTGACGTGGACACAGAAAGTATTTCATCTAATATTGTCAGTGCCTTTCCCTTTGTTTCACCGCCTTATTGGGAGTTGGTCGAAGATAAGGATTGGTCACAGGAATGGAAAAAACACTTTAGGCCCATATCCTGTAATACGGGCAAACTATGGATCTGCCCAAGTTGGATTGCTCCGCCAAACCCTGATGCTGTTAACTTACATCTCGATCCCGGCCTAGCTTTTGGTACAGGCAGTCATCCAACAACTATGTTGTGTCTAAATTGGCTCGAAACGCAGCCATTAAATGGCAAATTGGTGGTTGATTATGGCTGTGGATCAGGCATCTTAGGCATAGCTGCCCTTCTTCTCGGGGCTTCAAAGGTATTGGCAATAGATAACGATCCTCAAGCACTTCTGGCAAGTCGCGATAATGCTCGGCTAAATGGCATAGAAGACGAAAAGCTAGTATTACTACTTCCAGATCAGATACCTAACGATATTTATGCAGATATTGTAGTAGCAAATATTCTGGCAAATCCATTGATTGAGTTAGCTGAAAAAATTACTGGCCTTGTTAAGGCTAATGGTGCTCTTTGTCTGTCTGGCGTTTTAAATCATCAAGCTTCACAAGTAGCTGCTGCCTATCATAACAACTTCGAATTTGAACCCAATAATGTGCAAGAGGATTGGGTACAACTTGCAGGTCAAAAAAATCCCTGAGCACTTTATTCATTATTTAATGATTGCCACTAAACTCGTGATTTTGTTACTTCAAAGCTTTTTTTGAATTGATCACTTTTTAATCAGTTGCGTACGGGTTATGATTGCGCCCCTATTAAAAATGCAGCGATTCTGATCTTGTTTAATATTGGCCCCTTTCAAATAAAACAAAAAGCGCTTTTAGCACCTATGGCTGGCGTTACAGATCTCCCATTTCGCCAACTATGTCGTGAGATGGGGGCAGGTCTGGTGGTATCTGAAATGGTTGCAGCCGACCCTAGCACTTGGTCTACTCGCAAATCGCGTCTGCGTATTCAGTTTGGCGATGAGCCCTCACCCAGATCTGTACAAATCGCAGGCTATGATCCGCAAATGATGGCTGAAGCTGCACAATTTAATGTTCAACAGGGTGCAGATATTATTGATATCAATATGGGCTGCCCTGCTAAAAAGGTGTGTAAAAGAGCTGCTGGCTCGGCCCTTCTCCAAGACCCTGAACTGGTTGAAAATATACTTAATGCCGTTGTTAATTCTGTACAAGTGCCTGTAACTCTTAAGATACGCACTGGCTGGGATCGTCAAAACCGCAATGCTGTCAATATAGCTAAAATTGCTGAAGATGCCGGCATTGCTGCGTTAGCTGTTCATGGGCGCACAAGGGCCTGTAGATTTGTCGGCGAGGTCGAGTATGACACCATAGCTAAGGTGGTGGATAGCGTTTCCATGCCTGTTATCGCCAATGGCGATATCACCTCACCACAGCAAGCTGAGACAGTGCTTAAAAAAACTGGCGCCAACGCAGTTATGATTGGCCGAGGTGCTCAAGGCAATCCATGGATCTTTAAACAAATCAATCACTACCTGCAAGAAAGTGAACTGCTTCCCGCACCGACTTTTAACGAGATCGGCAGTGTAATGATCAGACATTTGTGCGAGCTTCACAAATTCTATGGCGAGGTAGGCGGCGTTCGAATCTCTCGCAAGCATATTGGCTGGTATTGTGATTTGTTGTCCCAAAGTAAAAACTTCACCCAACAATTCAATCGTCTTGAGACTACAGAACAACAACAACACATGCTCCAAGAATTCTTTTCCAAACACTCTAATCAGGAGCTGGCGGCATGACGTCAAAAACAGACCAAGCACAAGAACGTGCGGATAACACGCTTGAAAGCGTGCAGCCAGCAGACTCAGAAGAGGCACATCAACGCTCATTGCGAGAACATGTTACAGAGGCGTTAAAACGCTACTTTGACGACTTAGATGGTCAAGAAACTCGAGATGTATATAACATTGTGATGAATGAGGTTGAACCTCCACTGCTTGAAGCTGCAATGAAATATACGCGACAAAATCAAAGTAAAACTGCAGAGCTGCTAGGTCTAAATCGCGGCACCCTGCGCAAGAAACTAAAGCAATACAATCTTCTTTAAGGATCTTAAAACCCCATGAGCAACTTACGTAAAATAGCCCGCGCCCTAATTAGTGTGTCAGACAAAACTGGTGTAGTTGAGTTTGCTAAAGCACTCAATAATCACGGTGTTGAAATACTATCCACTGGCGGTACCTTTAGGCTGCTTAAAGATCAGGGAATTGATGTGACTGAAGTATCCGACTACACACAATTTCCAGAAATGATGGATGGGCGTGTAAAAACACTTCACCCAAAAATTCATGGCGGTATTTTGGGACGACGCGGAACTGATGAATCAGTTATGACTGAACACGGCATTAAACCAATTGATATGGTTGTGGTAAACCTGTATCCCTTTGCCGCCACAGTCGCAGATCCAAACTGTGATTTACCCACTGCCATTGAAAATATTGATATAGGTGGGCCCACAATGGTCCGATCGGCAGCAAAAAACCATAAAGATGTGGCTATAGTAGTTAACAGCCTAGACTACCAAACTGTCCTCAATGAAATGGATAAAAATCAGGGTCAATTGACCTACGATACGCGATATCAACTTATGGTTAAGGCATTCGAACATACCAGCGCCTACGATGGCATGATTGCAAATCACTTCGGTCGCCGAGACTCGTCCAATACAGAGCGAACATTCCCTGATACCTACAATGTGCAATATATTAAAAAACAGGCTATGCGCTACGGTGAGAACCCTCATCAAAAAGCAGCCTTCTTTACTGAGGCTAATCCCAGTGAGGCCAGTGTAGCAACTGCCAAACAGTTGCAGGGCAAAGAACTGTCCTTTAATAATATTGCTGATACAGATGCAGCTTTAGAGGCTGTTAAGCAATTTGATCAACCCGCCTGTGTCATTGTTAAACACGCTAATCCCTGTGGTGTTGCAGTTGCCGCAGATATAGCCAGCGCCTATGACCTGGCCTTTGCCACTGATCCCGAATCAGCCTTCGGCGGGATCATTGCCTTTAATCGTGAACTTGATGCTGCCACAGCGGCTACTATCTGCGATAGGCAATTTGTAGAAGTTATTATTGCGCCCTCAATAAGTACCGAGGCTAGCTCTCTGGTGAGTGCCAAGAAAAATGTACGCCTACTGGAATGTGGCGCTTGGGGACAGCAACGACCCCAAAACTTAGATTATAAGCGGGTCAATGGTGGCCTGCTTATTCAAGACCGCGACAATGGCATGGTGACTGAGCAAGATCTTAAAGTTGTATCTCAGCGTGTTCCCACTGAACAAGAAATGGCCGATATGCTGTTTGCATGGAAAGTAGCAAAGATGGTCAAATCAAATGCCATAGTTTACGCCAAGGACAATCAGACAGTGGGTGTTGGTGCTGGCCAAATGAGTCGTATTAACAGTGCGCGTATCGCTGCTATTAAAGCAGAGCATGCAGGATTAGACGTTAAGGGCGCAGTGATGGCCTCAGATGCTTTCTTTCCCTTTCGTGATGGCATAGATAACGCCGGTGAATCAGGAATCAGTTGTATTATTCAGCCCGGTGGATCAATGCGGGATGATGAAGTAATAGCCGCAGCCAATGAACACAATATGGCTATGGTATTTACTGGGATGCGACATTTCCGTCATTAGAGGTTTGCTTAAAAGCTGCCAATGCCCGTTCACGAGACTGTTTTATATCAACAACAGGATAAGGATAGTCAGAGCCTAATATAACCCCTGCGCTGTCGAGAATATCTTGGGGTGCCAACCATGGCTCATGAATATATTTGCTTGGCATATTAGTCAACTCAGGGACATACTGGCGAATATAATCACCATCTGGATCAAATTTCTTGCTCTGGGTAACAGGATTAAAAATGCGAAAAAACGGTGCCGCATCTGCTCCGCACCCAGCAATCCACTGCCAACTGGCACTGTTACTTGCCAAATCAGCGTCCACAAGGCAGTCCCAAAACCAGCGATGACCATGTTGCCAGTGAATTAGTAGGTTTTTTACCAGAAATGAGCCCACAACCATACGCACCCTATTGTGCATATAACCAGTGGTATAAAGTTCACGCATCCCGGCATCTACCAGTGGGTAACCGGTTTGACCCTGCTGCCATGCGCAGAGATGCTCTTCTGTATCCGATAGCCAAGGGAAGCTATCAAATTTATTTTGTAAATTTGTGCTGGGTAACGCCGGAAAATGATACAACAGATAATAGGAGAATTCTCGCCATCCTAGCTCCGATAGAAAGGTGTCAATATTTTCAGAGCCTGCAAACAATGAACCCTCGTTGCGCGCTCGATGCCAAACAGTGTTTGTTGAAATAAGACCAAAATGGAGATAGGGAGAGAGCTCAGAGACATTCTTTTTGCTAGGATAATTTCTACCCTCACGGTAGTCTTGAAGGCCGGTCGATATGAAATGCTCTAAACGCTGTTGCGCAGCGTCCTCTGTTACATCCCACCTGCGGGAAATACCGTCATACCATTTTATTTTAGGTAGCAAATTCAAATCTTCTATTGTAAGTGAACACTTACTTTTATTGCATAATTTGTAGTTAACCGGCTCGCTCAAGGGCTCACGAGGGTCACTATGGGGTAAACAACCACGCCTAAAATATGGCGTGAATACTTTGTAAGCTGTTTGATCTTGTTTAAGAATTTGCCAAGGCTCCCACAATAAAGAACCATTAAAGCTTTGCACATCTAAAGCGCTACTTTTCAGGTGAGTCTTCAGCTTGCCATCACGCTCTATGCGCCATGGCTCATAGCAGCGATTCCAATATACAGCCTTGGCTTCGTATTCCTCTACTAGGGACATTAATATCTCAAGGGGATCACCTTTAAAAATATTTAAGTGTTGATCTAGTTTGTTATCTAAAGCCAATAGTGCGTGATGAAGCCACCAGCTACCTGCTCCACCGAGGGCCCAGGAACCAGCTGCCTGCTCATCAAGTATATAAACAGGGATGACCTGCCCGCTCTTGCAGGCTTCTGAAAACGCAGGGTTATCTGCAAGACGCAGATCCTGTCTAAACCAGATAATGGTTGGCGATGAATTAGTTAGTGACAATAAGTTAGACCATTCTTTTATACTTGATTTTGGTTACGTGACCAGCATTTTTTCAGATCCCATTAAGGATAGGCTATTTATATGTCGAACAGCCCATTCTTTATTTATTAATTCCTTGTATATGTCACCACCACAGCATGGCTGTCTGTTACAATTCGCCAATAATATAAATTGAGTGTTTTATTAATGAATATATTGGTCATTGGATCTGGTGGACGCGAACATGCACTTGCTTGGAAGGCCGCCCAATCCCCAACTGTTGAAACCGTATTTGTTGCACCGGGAAATGCAGGCACAGCCATTGAACCGGGCCTGAAAAACCTTTCTGTTGACGCAAACAATTTTGAGGCACTGGCTGATTTTGCCAATACAAATAATGTCGGGTTGACGATTGTTGGGCCAGAACAACCTCTTGTCGATGGGATTGTAGATTTTTTTTCAAGTAGAGACCTGCCAATTTTTGGCCCCTCCTCTGGCGCCGCCCAACTAGAGGGCTCCAAGTCATTTACCAAAGATTTTCTGGCACGACATAATATTCCTACAGCTAATTATGAGACCTTTACTGATGTCGATGCCGCCCTCACATATCTAAATAAAGTAGGGGCACCTATAGTTATCAAAGCTGACGGTTTGGCAGCGGGCAAAGGCGTTATTGTCGCCACAACTCTAGATGAGGCTGAAACTGCAGTGAGAGATATGCTCTCTGGCAATACCTTCGGCGAAGCTGGGCATCGCGTGGTTATTGAGGAGTTTCTGGATGGCGAAGAGGCCAGCTTTATTGTTATGGCCGATGGAGTCAATGTACTGCCCATGGCAACCAGTCAAGATCATAAGCGTGTTGGCGAAGGAGATACCGGGCCCAACACTGGCGGCATGGGGGCTTACTCGCCTGCACCGGTGGTTGATGATGTTATCTACCAGCGTATTATGGATGAAGTTATATATCCCACTGTCAAAGGAATGGCCGATGAAGGCAATAGCTACACTGGCTTTCTCTACGCCGGCTTAATGATTATGAGCGATGGCACGCCTAAAGTTATTGAATATAACTGCCGCTTTGGCGACCCTGAAACTCAGCCTATTATGCTGCGCCTAAATTCTGATCTTGTTGATCACTGCCTTGCGGCTATTAAAGGTCAATTAGACCAGCAACAAACTATATGGGATAGCAGACCCTCAGTAGGCGTAGTGCTTGCGGCTGGCGGTTACCCAGGAAGTTACCAAAAAGGGCATACAATAAATGGGCTGCCACAATTGCAGACTGATGAAAATCCCAATACATCATCAGATACAATCAGTGCAAAACTGTTTCATGCTGGAACAGCTCATGGCGATAATGTGCTAGACGGCCCAGTTATGACCAATGGAGGTCGAGTACTTTGTGCTACAGCGCTGGGTGCTACAATCTCAGAGGCACAAAAACAAGCCTATACATTAGCATCAACTATTAGTTGGGAAGGGATGTTTTTTAGAGAAGATATTGCGTGGAGAGCAATAGCGCGCGAATCAAAAGAGTAACTAAGTTTATTTGGCGAGGTGTAAGTGATGACCAATAGTGCTTTTTTCAGTGGCGATATCCCCTTTGCTTCATTTAGTCAAACGCATATTGCCACGTTAATATTCTCCCTTGGTTTACTGATTCTCCTTATTGTTGTTGGTCGAAACCTTACACGACAACAAAATCTTTTAATTGGTCGTTGCCTATCAGTATTTTTATCTCTGACGGTTATCCTTTTTATTGTCTTTCATATTCAATTTGAGCGCTTTGATATTGCCGTGGATTTGCCTCTGTCTATCTGCAACCTATTTGCTTTTACCGCGCCCCTTCTGTTTTGGAATCCCAATCCTAAACGTATGGAAGTGGTTTATTTTGCAGTTATGTCAGGTACTTTTCAGGCTATTATCACGCCTGATCTCTATGTTGGCTTTCCAACCTATGGGTTTTTTAAATATTGGATCAGTCATGTTGGACTAGTTATTATTGTTATTCACTATTTACTGAGTTTTCAGTTGCGCCCAAGAGCCAAAGGTATTTTTATTACTTTTGTCTGGTTAAATCTCTATCTAATGATCATAGTGCCAATTAACCTCTTATTAGATGCAAATTACTTTTATTTAATGGAAAAACCTATTAATCCATCTATACTCGATCTCTTTGGTCCATGGCCTACGTATCTTCTTGTATCAGAGGTACTCGCCATGGCCTTTTTTGCCTTGGCATACCTTCCAATTATGTGGGCCAATAGGCTGGGTAAAACCAGTTAATGTGAGTAGATAGATAACCTATGCCAAACAGACAACTCTCATCCCTTGATCACGTTTTAAGCCAAATTGATGCTGGCCTTAGAGGTGCATTTGCAAAAGCACCCCAGCCAAAGCGGCAATCACCAGCGTCAAAGGTTAAAGATTCTGACTTAAGCGAGCGCGAGCGCAAGCATGCCATCGGTCTGATGCGAGTCAACCATGCCGGAGAGGTATGCGCACAAGCGCTCTATCAAGGCCAAGGTCTAACCGCTAAATTGCCAGAGGTAAGCCAACAAATGGCCCATTCCGCAGAGGAGGAGATTGATCATCTAGCATGGTGCGAGCAACGTCTGAATGAACTAGGTGGAACGACCAGCATCCTTAACCCTGCATGGTATGCCATGTCGTTTGCATTGGGCGCAGGGGCGGGAATTATCAGCGATAAACTTAGCCTTGGATTTGTCGCTGCCACCGAGGAGCTGGTCTGTCAGCATTTGGAAAAACATTTACAAGAACTTCCACAAAATGATAAAAAAAGCCGATCTATTGTGGAACAAATGTTAGTGGATGAGAAAAGTCACGCTGATTCAGCACTTGAGGCTGGAGGTTATAACTTTCCAAAGCCGGTTAAGCGTATGATGACAATGGTGTCCTCACTAATGACTCGTAGTAGTTATAAACTATAGCTACATTTACCTATGCGCCTGATTGGTCTTAGGTATCTATATCCTTTTCCCACTCTCTAATCAAATCAACAATCTTGTTAGATATCCAGCGGTGGATTGGTGAACTTGCTGTTCTTTTATGCTGTAGCAGAACCAAAGGAATTCGCGCAACATGAGGTAGTTCCATCGGATAAGGCTTACGCACAATTCTATACATTTCGCGCTCCATGGTTTGGCCATACTTAGCGGCAACCATTAAACAATCACTGTCGCAAACTGTCTCCATAGCCGTCATCAGTTGGTTGGTCACTAGAGCTTTTTTACGTTTACGACCCAACTCACGAAGCGCCCTGTCAAAGCGAGCATCTGTGCGCGCACTTACACGCTTTGATATCAGAAGATAGTATTGAACAAAAGGGTAGTCGAGAATTTCATCCAGGGTCACCTGGGCTTTTTTCGCCAGGGGATGCCCCTCTCTCATCCATATTGAAGGGGTAAAGATTGCCAAACTTTTCGAGTTAAAGTCCTCAGTAACGCCTCTGTCAATATCAATCGCAAAATCCAGTATGCCATCGGCCAGCTCTCCCTCCACAGACTCAGTTTCACTTGAAATAGATAGTATAAGGTTTGGCGCCTGCTCAGTAACCACGCGGGTTAATTCTGAAATTAACGAAATAGCAACAAACTCTGGAACTGCAATAACTATTTCACCACTGTATGTGGCTGGATCAAATTCACCTTCGCTGACAATATCTAAAACACTATCCAATAAACTGGGAAGGCGCTGCTGAATATCTCTCGCCTTAGGAGTGGGTACCAGCTCATTGCCTGCTCGGGTAAAGAGAGGATCACCCAACTGAACCCGCAAACGCTGTAGCACACGGCTCATAGCTGGCTGAGTAATAAAAAGCCTCTGCGCGGCTTTTGTCACGCTTCTTTCCTCTAAAAGAGCTTGTAGAGAAACCAATAAATTTAGATCAAGACGAGAAAGCCTTTGAAGATTCATTAGAAGCAACCCCTAGTATTACATTTGGTAATATTTACGATGAAAAAAATGCATTTGGATTATACTTAGGGGGTTCATATAATACAAACCATAAAGCAATCAAGCCAATTCGCGACAAAGGAAATTTAATGACACTCGTTTATGTGCTGCTTGGATTTGCTGGACTAACGGGTGTTGCCATAGCGAAAGATGAATTCGAAAAGCTTGGAGCCCCAATTTCTAAAGCTCCTAGCAGATTAGACTGCGAACCAACTGATGGTGATACAGTTTAGGAAAGTTTACTTTCCCCAGTGAAACCAAACCCCTCTTAATCCTTGCTAAAGGATTCTTTATAGGGACTCGCCAGAGTCCCTTTTTTTTGTCCACAAAAAATCTACTTATCCGTTTAACTAAAAGCTGTCCTCGACATCTGTTGGGGCTGCTATCAAAAGGTACAAGCTAAATTACTCTATTTCATAGCTGTGAGTTAAATCAACGCCTGCCGCCTCTAATATTCTAGACGCCGAACAGTACTTTTCCGCTGACAGTTGAACCGCTCTCTGAACCTGACTTTCCTTAAGTTGGTGACCTGAAATAACAAATTTCATATTTATTTTGCTAAACACAGCTGGTATTTCATCTTTGCGCTCAGCTTCAATTTCAACCCTACAATCAGCTACCTGTTGACGGCCTTTTTTTAACATTGAAATAACATCAAATGATGCGCAACCCCCCAACCCTAGCAGGAACATTTCCATAGGACGAGCACCCATATTTCTGCCTCCCTGGTCCGGGGCACCATCCATAGCGACGGCATGGCCACTACCAGATTCACCTAAAAACATAACGCCATCTACCCATTTAACAACTGCTTGCATTGTTTTTTACCTTATTTTCAATTATTTACGCCAACTAACCCAACTATAAAAACTTATCCTTGGACCCAAAATTTTTACTATGCTAAGACAACATATCAACTTAGGTTGTAATTTTTTCGGTCTTTATATGAATTTGTATCAATAAGTTAAATCTATCAGGAGAGATAATTTGGACATTATACAGGGAGGGACTCCTTTGAAAAATATCGAAGTCCTGCTTGCTAACTGCTGTCAACGCAGATACCCCGCCAAGGCAACTATTATTCACTTGGGCGATCACAGTGATACTCTCTACTATATTATCAGCGGATCTGTAGCAGCTGTAGCTGAGGATAATGGCGGCAAAGAAATTACTTTGGCACATCTTAATGCCGGAGATTTTGTCGGTGAGATGGGCCTGTTTGAAAGAGAATCCCGCAGTGCATGCATACGCACTCGCTCTGACTGCGAGATGGGCGAGATAAGTTATAGCAGATTTTTAAATCTCAGTGCCAAGTACCCCGATCTCCTTTTTGCGGTCGCGCAACAGGTGACTAACCGGCTTAGAAATACATCACGTAAAGTTTGCGATCTAGCATTTTTAGATGTGAGTGGACGCGTTGCGCATTCACTTCTGTGTCTGTGCGAAGAACCAGAGGCACAACCCTGTATGGAGGGAACCCAAATCAGAGTAACCCGTCAAGAAATTTCGAAAATTGTTGGGTGCTCCAGAGAAATGGTGGGAAGAGTACTCAAGGACCTTGAAGCAAATGGTTTAATTTCCACGATGGGTAAAAATATCGTTATATTCAACACCAGTAAAGGAGGATTACTACCGGCCTCAACGCGTTTTTTTTAATTAAAAAACTGATGCAGTGCTTGTCCTGGATCATCGCAGCGCATAAAGGCCTCACCAACTAAAAAACCATTAACGTTTTTGTCGCGCATAGCCAAAACATCTTGCCTGCTATTGATGCCGCTCTCTGTGATGATTATTCGATCCTCAGGAATCTGATCCAACAGTTTAAATGTAGTTTCAAGAGAGACATCGAACGTATGGAGGTTGCGGTTGTTGATACCCACCATTTGATTATCCAAAGACAGAGCAATATCCAGTTCAGCCTGGTCGTGAACTTCTACTAGCACATCTAGCCCAATGGAAACTGCAGTTTGGTGAAGGTCGCTTAGTAATTTGGGTTCGAGTGCCGCCACTATAAGCAATACACAATCTGCCCCTAGAGCACGCGACTCATAGAGTTGATACTCACCGATAATAAAATCTTTTCTAATCACGGGTAATTCGCAGGCAGCCCTTGCATCCTGCAAATACGTATCCGCCCCCTGAAAAAAATCAATATCTGTTAGGACCGATAAGCATGTTGCACCTCCCTGTTGGTAGCTTTTTGCGATAGCCACTGGGTCGAAGTCCTCTCGAATAACACCTTTACTTGGCGATGCTTTTTTAATTTCTGCGATTACGCCTGATTCACCCAGACTGATCTGTTTAGCCAGTGCGCCGGAAAATCCGCGCGTTGCCGGCATTTGATCAGCTTGTCTAAGTAACTCATCAATAGATACTTTATCCTGCCTCTGCAAAACTTCTTCACGTTTACGAGTCAGTATCTTTTTTAAAACAGTCGGGGTATCGGCTTTCATTTGTTGTCTCTTTATAAAACTTAGGCATCTGCCTGAGCCACAGTAAACGCAGCAAAATCTTTTACTTTGGCAAACGCTAATCCGGACTGAATACTGTCCTGAGCCATTTCTATGCCCTGGCTGAGCGTACTGGCACAACCTGCGACATAAAGGGCTGCGCCCGCATTGATAGCAATCAAGTCTGCCGCTTTGCCCGCATTGGGTGTGCGCTGTTTACCCAGGGCATCCATAATGATCTCATAGGATTGTTGAGCATCAGTCACTGACAACCCCTGTAAGCTTTGACGACTGGAAAAATAGTCTTCAGGGGCAATGCTGTACTCAGTTAATTCACCATTTTTAAATTCTGCAACATAAGTCTCTGCAGCGATGCTGATCTCATCCAAACCATCGGCCGAATGAACCACCATAATATGCTTGGCACCTAAGCGTCCCAACACTTCGGCCATCGGCTTACAAAGAGACTTATCATAGACTCCAATAAGCTGGTGCTTAACACCGGCGGGATTGGTCATGGGACCAAGAATATTAAAGAGAGTGCGCAGCCCTAGTTCACGCCGCGGTCCAATGGCGTGCTTCATTGCACTATGATGAGCTGGCGCAAACATAAACCCTACTCCAAGCTCTTTGACACAGAGGGCAACCTGATCGGGATTGAGGCTCAGGTTAACGCCGGCAGCCTCTAACAAATCGGCAGCGCCGCTACTACTACTGACGGAACGGTTACCATGTTTAGCCACTTGACCACCTGAGGCGGCAACCACAAATGAGGAAGCTGTTGAGACATTAAATAGGTTTGATTCATCGCCGCCGGTGCCAACAATATCAACTAGAAAATCGCCGCTGACCTCAACGCCGGTCGCCAGCTCACGCATTACCTCAACAGCGCCAGTAATTTCATCAATGGTTTCACCTTTCATGCGTAGTGCCACCAAAAATCCACCAATCTGCGTTGGCGTTGCCTGACCCGTCATAATTTGACGCATCACATCACGCATCTCCGCACAATCTAAATGCTGATTGTTAACGACTCGCTCAAGTGCTTGATTAATTTCCACAGACTAACCCCTTAGAAAATTTTCTAATAAATCGTGCCCCTGCTGGGTGAGGATGGATTCAGGATGAAATTGCACTCCCTGTAACTGCAACTCGGTATGGCGGACACCCATTATTTCATCTACCGCACCCTGTGAATCCTCAGTCCAAGCGACTAGCTCCAAGCACTCTGGCAGTGAATTTTGATCTATCACCAGTGAGTGGTACCTAGTTGCCTCAAAAGGATTGCTCAACCCTTTAAAGACTCCCGTATTGTTGTGATAAATCAACGATGTCTTACCATGCATAACTTGTTTGGCGCGCACAATATCTGCGCCAAAGGCTTGGCCGATACTTTGATGGCCCAGGCAGATACCCAAGATTGGAATCTTTCCGGCAAAATGTTGAATTACCTCAACGGAAATGCCCGCCTCATTGGGCGTACAGGGACCCGGTGATATTACAATCTTTTCTGGCGTCAGCTGTTCAATTTCAGCGATAGTAATCTCATCATTTCTATAAACCTGCACATCAGCCTTTAGTTCCGCAAGGTACTGCACCACGTTGTAGGTAAACGAATCATAGTTATCGATCATTAATATCATTTGCCGACCTCTTTATCGACTGCCTTACCGACCGCTTTACCCGCTAGGGTATCAACAGTTGCTGCGGCACGCATAACTGCCCTTGCTTTATTCATTGTCTCTTTCCATTCAAGCTCGGGAATCGAATCCGCCACCACGCCAGCACCCGCCTGAACATGAAGCATGCCGTCCTTAATTACAGCTGTGCGAATGGCAATCGCTGTATCCATATTGCCATTCCAGCCTATATAGCCAACAGCGCCACCATAGATACCACGCTTAACAGGCTCCACTTGATCAATAATTTCCATAGCACGGATTTTGGGTGCGCCACTCAATGTACCAGCAGGCAGTGTCGCCTTGAGCACTTCGATAGGACCCATATTATCTCTGACATCACCCACCACATTAGAGGTTATATGCATCACATGGGAATAGCGCTCGACCACCATTTTCTCTGTGACCTCGACTGTACCTGTTTTACTGATACGACCCACATCATTACGTCCCAAATCAATTAGCATTAAATGTTCGGCAATTTCCTTGGGATCGCCAAGCATGTCCTGTTCCATGGCCAAATCTTCCTCATTGTTGACACCACGGCGTCGAGTGCCGGCAATTGGCCTAACGGTTACCTGACCGTCTTCTAGGCGCGCCAATACCTCAGGCGATGAACCTACAATATAGAAATCATCAAGGTTGAGATAATACATATAGGGTGAGGGATTTAATCGTCGCAGTGCCCGGTAGAGATTGAGTGGCGAGCCATTAAAGGGCGCAGATAGGCGCTGAGAGGGCACAACCTGCATAGCGTCTCCGGCCATAATATAGTCTTTGATTTTATCTACTGCCGCCATAAATTCACCGCGACCAAAACTTGATTCAAACGCATCCTCGGCGAGATCTGATTGTCCCGAGTTCATAGCAGGAAGCTCTGGTAATGGATCTGACAGCTTTGCTTCTAATTCATCTAGCCTCTTGGTGGCATTTTGTAGACCATTAGACTCAGCGGCATCAACATGAACAACTAACATCAGGGTGCCTGATAAGTTATCAAATATTGCTACCTCGTCAGAGGCCATTAACAAGATATCCGGGGTGTGTAACTGATCTTTGGGGGCACTCTCTTTAAGGCGAGATTCGACAAAACGTACCGTATCATAGCCAAAATATCCCACTAAGCCTCCTGTGAATCGTGGTAACTCAGGCAACTCGGGCATACTAAACAAGTTTCTAAATCGCTCGACTTCTGCCAGTGGGTCTGAAGTCTGACGGTTGACCATAGGCTTACCATCGCGAATGATTTCCAAGCGCTGCCCAAAGACTTTTAATACGGTGGAGGTCTGTAGCCCAATAAGAGAATAACGACCCCATTTTTCACCCCCCTGAACAGATTCAAAGAGATAAGAGTTTGGACCGTGAGCCAATTTAAGATAGACACTCAGGGGTGTTTCAAGGTCAGCTTGCAACTGACGGGTGACTGGTATTCGATTGTAGTTTTGACCTGCCAGTTCGGCGAATTTTTCAGGGGTCATGGCAATTTCCTAGTAATGTAACAAGTGAGTTTAGAGAGGACACAACCTCTCGATAACGCTAGCTGCGCCATCGCCACCACAGGTGGCTTAAACTCTGTTGTACAAAACTGATATTTTTCAAGACCCATCTCCGATAGATTTCAAACTATTGTAATCAATATTAAAGCGCCCGTAAATCAGCCGACTTTGGCCAATTCGGCACGCATTTCACTAATGACCTTAGCATAATCTGGCTGACTAAAAATGGCAGAGCCTGCAACAAAGGTATCAGCACCTGCTGTTGCAATTTCAGCAATATTATTTACTCCAACTCCGCCATCAACCTCTAAGCGAATATCGTAGGCAGAACTGTTAATAAGCTCACGTGCTTGCTTGAGTTTTGTTAGGGTGGAAGGTATAAATTTTTGTCCGCCAAAGCCTGGATTAACCGACATCAGCAACAACATATCAATTTTGTCCAAAACCCACCTAACTTGGTCAAGGCTGGTGGCTGGATTTAATACCAATCCAGACTTACAGCCCAGCTCACGAACCAGTTGCAACGATCGATCGATATGCATTGAGGCCTCTGGATGAAAAGTGATATAAGTTGCGCCGGCATCAGCAAACATACGAATCAGATCATCCACTGGCTGCACCATCAAATGCACATCAATAGGTGCCGTTACGCCGAAGTCACGCAGTGCTTTGCATACCATAGGGCCAATGGTTAAATTAGGCACATAGTGGTTATCCATTACATCAAAATGGACAATGTCAGCACCGGCCTCCAGTACCGTTTCCACTTCTTCACCTAAACGAGCAAAATCGGCCGCTAAAATCGATGGAGCTATCAAATAATCAGTCATAAAACACCTAACCACAATTAAGGCGCCATAATGCTAGAGATTGCTTAATGGTGCAAATTATTTACCCGCAAACTTGCTAACATAAACCATTAACTTCACATAGGCTCGAGAGTATTAATCTACAAAGCAAGTGTGTCACAATAGCTCACTTAGGCCAAAACTAAATACAGAGCTGTGTATGGAAAAATCCATTGGGGTCGTTATGGACCCAATTGTTTCAATAAACTTTGAAAAAGATACGACCCTGCGACTTTTGTTAGCGGCTCAAAAGCAGGGGTTTAAATTGTTTTACATGGAACAACAGAATCTCTTTCTTGAGAACGGGCAACCCTTTGCTGATGCTCGCCCACTGCAAGTGTTTGATAATTCCGAGCAATGGTTTCAGCTTGAGTCGTTCATCACTTTGCCCCTGCAGAGTTTTGATGCCATCCTAATGCGCAAGGATCCTCCTTTTGACAGTGAGTATATTTACTCTACGTACATACTAGAAGCAGCAGAAAAACTGGGCACTTTGGTTGTCAATAAACCGCAGAGCCTACGCGACTGCAATGAGAAAGTATTTGCAACAGAGTTCCCACAATGTACCCCGCCCCTTTTAGTCGCTCGCGATCAAACAAGACTTAAAGGATTTTTAGCAGAGCATAAAGATGTAGTTTTTAAACCCTTAGATGGCATGGGTGGCACCTCTATTTTTCGCGTTAAAGAGGGCGATCAAAACCTAAATGTTATCCTTGAGACCCTCACCAATAATGGTAAGCAAACCATTATGGTTCAAAAGTATTTACCTGAGATTGCCAATGGTGACAAACGTATCATAGTTGTTGATGGGGAAGTCATACCCTATTGTCTGGCACGCATGCCCTCAGCAGATGATTTTCGTGGCAACCTAGCTTCGGGCGGCCAAGGTGTGGTTCAGCCACTTTCAGAAAGAGACCTATGGATTGCCCAACAGGTTGCACCAGCGCTCAATGAGCTGGGGCTTTTATTTGTGGGTCTGGATGTTATTGGAGATTATCTGACGGAAATTAATGTCACTAGCCCAACCTGCATCAAAGAGATAGACAGTGCACAAAGTACAGGTATTGCTGATAAATTAATAAGCGCTATCAATCAACGAATAATGACCAATGCCTAAACTGGCAAATACTGTGCTGAGCCAAAACTTTATTTAATGGCGGGATGAGTTTAGCCAGACATGTGTCAGAGGATAACAGGCTACACCACGCAAATCTTTCAGGAATATAAGCAAAAATAAATCAACTAATTAAGTTTTTGTACTTGTGTTTGTGGTGCCTAAGCCTCATATTGGAACCTATGGAAGTGACAACACAAAAGACCATCGGTAGCTTAAGAAACCATTTCTTAGTAGCAATGCCCAGTCTCACTGACAGCAGTTTTGCTCGATCTGTTGTTTATATTTGTGAACACAGCAGTGAGGGTGCTATGGGACTAATCATCAATCAGCAGCTAGATATTCCTGCCAAAGCAATCTTTGATCAACTTGATCTAGAATACAAAAATAAGTACGGCAATCGGTTAATTTTTGATGGCGGTCCAGTGCAGCAGGATCGAGGCTTTATTCTGCACAGAACCTGTGAGCAGAGCTGGGAATCAACAGTCGAGATTGGTGAAGATATAAGCCTGACTGCTTCGAAAGACATTCTTGGTGATATAGCCCAGGGAAGCGGACCAAAGGACTCTCTGATTACCCTGGGCTACTCAAGTTGGGGCGCAGGCCAACTGGAGGACGAACTCAAGCAGAATAGTTGGTTAACCATTCCCGCAGACTCAGCTATTATATTTAATACTGACTGTGCCCATCGTGCCGAAGCTGCCGTCTCCTCAATAGGCATTGACTTGGACATGCTATCCCCAGACTCTGGAAATGCCTAATCCTTCCACCCATAAGTCAATTTTAGGATTTGATTTCGGACTGAAACAAATTGGTGTCGCCTATGGCCAAACACTCACCAATACGTCTAAAGCATTAAGCATTATTAAAGCAACTGATGGTGTGCCCAACTGGGATCAATTAAGTGTCCTTTATAATGAATGGCAGCCCAATTTGTTTATTGTTGGCTTACCCCTAAATATGGATGACAGTGAGAGTGAGCTTAGCCTGTTGGCTAGAAAGTTTGCGCAACGACTTAAAGAGCGCTTCAAAACCGAGGTGATAATGATGGATGAACGACTTACCAGTCGTGAAATAAAAGCTTTATTGCGAGAGGATGCAAACAACGCAAACGCAAAACGCAAAGTCAATGATCCAACCAAAATTGATCACCTAGCGGCAGCACTTATTTTGCAGAACTGGCTGGATAATCCTCACCTAGGGCAAACAATCCCATAGACAGCTAACATTCAATTTCTATGTCAAATCTACAACAAAATATTGCTAGCATCCTTGAGCGCATTGAGACAGCTACCCAGTTCGCGCAACGTGATAAATATGACATAACCCTTATGGCTGTGAGCAAAACAAGAACAGCCGAGGAAATAAACCAAGCGGCTACATTGGGCCTAACTTGTTTTGGTGAGAATTACCTTCAAGAGGCCACTGATAAAATAAGCGCGCTTCAAAATCTATCTCTCGAGTGGCATTTTATCGGTCCCCTTCAATCTAACAAAACGCGATCTGTAGCAGAGAACTTTAGTTGGGTTCATAGCGTTGACAGACTCAAAATTGCCCAACGCTTAAATGATCAGCGCCCCGCCGACTTGGACCCGCTCAATATTTGCCTGCAGGTCAATATTGACGAGGAACCCAGTAAATCGGGATTGGTGGTAAATGAAGTTAAACAGATCGCCCTGACCGTGAGCAGACTTCCTAACCTAAGGTTGCGGGGTCTTATGGCAATACCTAAAAGCCGTCAGGGATTGCAGGCTCAACGGGAGCCATTTAAAAAACTGAGATTACTGAGGGATGAGATTAATATTGAACTGGACAATTCACAGAAACTAGATACTCTCTCTATGGGCATGTCAGATGATATTGAAGCGGCCATCTATGAGGGCGCCACTATTGTGAGAGTGGGTACAGGCATTTTTGGTCCAAGACATAATCGAGACTATCGAGACTAAGGCAAAATAAAATTATGAGCAAATTTGTGTTTATAGGCGGCGGCAATATGGCCTCCTGTTTAATTGGGGGTATGCTTGCCAACGGTATTGGTAAAGATGAGATTACCGTTGCCGAACCCAATGCCGCCGCAAGACAAACGCTTGCTGACCTTCATGGTATCAGTACAACAGAGGATAATCTCTCTGCAGCTGCTTCAGCAGAGGTCATTGTTCTGGCTGTTAAACCCCAAGTAATGAGTGCAGTGGCAACCCACCTCGCTACCGCCCTAAAGCACAACCCCGTTGTTATTTCTATCGCTGCTGGGATTCCAATTAGCGCTTTGGAAAATTGGCTGGGGACGGATGTAACCCTGATCCGAGCCATGCCTAATACCCCAGCCATGGTGCAAGCGGGTGCCACAGGGCTTTATGCAAATCGCCCTTTAAACAGCAAAGAAAAGAAACCTATAGAAACAATATTTGATGCCGTAGGTTATACCTGCTGGGTAACCGAAGAAAAACTTATTGATGCAGTAACAGCAGTCTCCGGTAGTGGGCCCGCTTATTTTTTTCTTGTCTATGAAAGCATGCAAAAAGTAGGACAAGAGTTAGGATTAGATGCCACAGCAGTTGCAGAACTGACCTTACATACTGCCTTAGGTGCGGCGCGCTTGGCACTGGCTTCAGACAAAACAGCCTCTGAATTAAGGCAACAGGTGACATCCCCAGGTGGCACCACGCAGGCGGCCATTGAGTGTTTTCAAGCTGCGGGTATAGAAGATATTTTCCGCAAGGCAATGATAAGCGCCGTGCAAAGGGCGGAACAAATGTCCAATGATTTTTCGGACTAATTTTCAGATAAGTCTGCCTTAAGACAGGTATAGAGTTTAACCGCTATGAATGAAACGCTAATTTATATTTTAAAAACAGCAGCCAACCTATATGCAACCCTGTTGCTTTTAAGATTTTTACTGCAATTGGTAAAAGCTGACTTTTATAACCCAATTTCTCAGGCTGTCCTTAAACTCTGTGCGCCTGTTGTCGAGCCACTACGTTTTATATTCCCCACCATAGGTCGCTTTAATAGCGCAGCTCTGGTGGCGGCTCTGCTTCTTAAGTGGCTACCCTATGTGATGCTTATAGCCCTAAATGGAATGCTTTCACTATCAATATTGGCCTATCTGTTGGTGGCCGCCTTCGATTTATTAAGACTTCTGATAGAAATCTATTTCTGGGGCATCTTTATCTTGGTGATCGCCAGTTGGGCAGGTACCGTGTCACATCCCTCTGTAAACTTGGTATCTCAAGTGATAGAACCCTATATGAGTCCCTTTAGAAAGGTCATACCACCTATTGGAATGATTGATATTTCTCCGATGGCAGCAATATTTACGCTAATGCTTATTCGCGCCCAGTTGCTTCCCTTTTTGTTTGGGATGATCCTGCCATTGATACAACACTAATTTAATTTTTTTATATTCTTTTTAAGTTAATTATTAAAACCTTTCTCAGCAAGTTATTGCGTAAAGCTATACTCCCTCTTAGACTTGTTATATAAGTTGGGTACAGCACAGTTATGTCATCAAAAAATATGAAAAAAAATAAAGACACAGACGCATCGGTGGGTCAGGTAACTGCACAACAGGTAGTGATAGAAAAGTCACTGACACTCTCTTGCGGTATTGTCTTGCCATCTCATACGCTAGTTTATGAGACCTATGGCACCCTTAATAAAAATAACAGTAATGCTGTGCTTATCTGTCATGCACTTAGCGGCAACCACCATGCTGCAGGTATTGATAGCGAGACATCCAAGGTGGGTTGGTGGGATCATTATATTGGCCCCGGTAAAGCCATAGATACCAATAAATTTTATGTGGTTAGCGTCAACAATATAGGCAGTTGCTTTGGCAGTACTGGACCAACCTCTGTGAATCCCGAAACCGGTTCGGTCTGGGGCGCTGACTTCCCTCCCCTGCGCGCCAGAGACTGGGTCGAATCACAAAAACTGCTTATGGAGCATTTACAAATAGACTGCTGGGCAGCAGTTATTGGTGGCAGTCTGGGGGGCATGCAAGTGATGCGTTGGTCTCTCGAGCACCCAGATAAGCTACTCAATGCAGTAGTCATTGCGTCAGCTATGAAATTGACCGCACAGAATATTGCCTTTAACGAAATTGCTCGAAGAGCTATTAAATCAGATCCAGACTTCTGTGATGGCAACTACATTGCTGAAAATAAAACCCCCATCCACGGCCTCGCGCTGGCGCGAATGATTGGTCATATCACTTACCTGTCTGACGAATTGATGGGCCAAAAATTTGGCCGTGATTTGCGCTCGGGTGACCTTTTAAAAGGCAAAATTGAACCAGTTGAGTTTCAGGTTGAAAGCTACCTTAATTATCAGGGCAATAAATTTTCCGACTATTTTGATGCCAACGCCTATATCTTAATCACCAAAATGCTGGATTATTTTGATTTGGCACGGGAGTACAACGATGACCCTGTTGCCGCCTTTAGTCATGCAACCTGCAATTTCTTTGTGATTTCCTTTAGCAGTGATTGGCGTTTTTCACCACAGCGGTCAGCAGAAATTACCGATGCGCTTATTGCCGCAGGTAAGTCGGTGTCTTACATAAAGATCGAGTCAGATCATGGCCACGACTCCTTTTTACTGCCAAACAAGCGCTACCAAGATGCTCTGGGCAGTTACTTAAGTCGGGTGGCAGAGCAACTTGAGGGTGTAGCGCCATGAATCATGATATAAGTTTTGTAAAAGATTGGATTGAACCCCAGTCGCGGGTACTGGATTTAGGCTGCGGCGATGGCAGTTTGCTAATCAAATTACAGGAACAATTAGATATTCTTGGCTATGGCTTAGAAATTGATCCGGACTCCATTCATAACTGCCTAAAACGCGGTATCAACGTGGTTGAACAGGACCTTAATAAGGGTTTAAAAAACTTTGCAGATCAAAGTTTTGATACGCTGCTAATGACTCATACCCTACAGGCATTGCGTTATCCCCACTTAGTTTTGGATGAGATGCTGCGTATTGGCAAAAAATGTATTGTTACTTTTCCTAACTTTGGCAACTGGAAAACGAGGGCCTATCTAAGCTTTAAAGGGCGTATGCCAGTCACCAAGCAGCTCACATACCAGTGGTACGACACACCGAATATCCACTTTTTCACCTATGCGGATTTTGAGGCTCTTTGTAGTGAACGAAATATACAGATTTTAGATAGACGATTTATAGCCGCTGGGTTTCCAGATAAGCTCTTAAAATCACTTTGGCCTAATCTATTTACTGAGGTGGCGGTGTATCATCTTAGTTACTAGCCGGTAAATTAATTAGTAAGAGAATAGAGCCTATGAAAAACGTCCTTTTTGTTTGCCATCTGGCACTTGGGCTGTTGGCAATCAGCATCGCGCCCGTCCATGCAATTGAGCAGCAACAATTTAAAAATCACGCTAGCTACAAGATTTTCTACAGCGCCTTTGGCAGTTCTTTTCTGACACCAGAAATCGCTGTAGCAAACAATATTGTTCGCGGTAAAGATAGAGGCATTGTTAATATCGCAGTTGTTGAAACCCTTGGTATGGGTCTGCCCGCTGAGGTATCAGGCGTTGTATCTAATATCTTTCAGCAAAGACAGAAACTTATATTTACAGAGATTAGGGAGCAGAATACCGTCTACTACCTTGCCCCTTTTAAGTTTGATAACGAAGATTACCTAACCTTTAAAATTAAGGTCACACCCAAGGCTGAAGGGGCTAAACCTGTGCAAGCCTATGATTTTAAATTTCAAAAAAAGATGTATCACAACTGGTCTGATTAAGTCACTCTGAGGATAACAATTTGAATCTGCCAAAAGAACTTGTTCTTGCTAGCGCAAATCAGGGAAAAATTGTAGAACTCCAGCAAATGCTTGGGGATCTAGGTATTACCATCACTCCCCAAAGGACGTTAAACATAGATGATGTGGAGGAGACGGGTCTTAGCTTTGTTGAAAATGCTATTTTGAAAGCGCGCAATGCCTGCGAAAAATCTGGCCTTGCAGCTATCGCAGACGATTCTGGGCTAGAGGTCGATTTTCTGAAAGGAGCGCCAGGTATTTATTCAGCCCGCTTTGCTGGCCCAAACGCCAGCGATCAAGACAATATCGCTAAACTTCTAGAACAACTGCAAGGTGTTCCCCTGTCTGAGCGTAGTGCTCGCTATCAATCTGTGATTGTACTGATGCGGCATGCGGCTGATCCTACACCTATCATATGTCATGGTAGCTGGGAGGGACATATTAGCTTCGAGCAAAAAGGCAAGCTTGGATTTGGCTATGATCCAATATTTATTGTTAATGAGTTGGATTGTCATGCCGCTGAGTTGGACAAAGTGACCAAAAATAAGATCAGCCACCGCGGCAAGGCTATTAAATTTTTATTAAGCCAGCTGAGTTCTTTAAAGTAGCTATGTTGGAAAAGTAACAATGTTGGAGTTGCCTCCTCTAAGCCTTTATATCCATATTCCCTGGTGTGTGCGCAAGTGTCCCTATTGCGACTTTAACTCCCACCGTACACCTGAGATTCTTCCAGAACAAGAGTATGTTCAGGCTTTGATAAATGACCTAGAGGAATCACTGGATTGGGTTGAAAATAGAAAAATACAATCAATTTTTATTGGCGGTGGGACACCTAGCTTATTTTCAGCTAATTCAATTGAAAAGATCCTCAGGGAAGTACAACAGCGCATTGGCTTTGAAAAGGACATTGAAATCACTTTAGAGGCTAACCCGGGTACCGCTGAACAGCAGAAATTTGCTGACTTTAAAACTGTAGGCGTCAATCGTCTGTCAATTGGTGTACAAAGTTTTGACAGTGATCATCTCAAAACCCTTGGTCGCATCCATGATGGCAAACAATCCCGCCAAGCCATAGATATGGCTCTGAAAGCTGAGTTTAAGCGGCTCAATATCGACCTAATGCATGGCCTGCCTCATCAAAATCCGCAAAGCGCCACACAGGATTTGCATACCGCAATCAATACTGGCATCTCGCATATCTCTTGGTATCAACTTACCTTAGAACCGAATACAGAGTTTTTCTCAAAGCCACCGCCGCTGCCCGCGGAAGACCAATTAGCTGATATTCAGGAGGTGGGCCAGTCTTTGCTCCATCAGGCAGGCTTTCGGCAATACGAGGTATCCGCTTTTGCTTTGGATGCAGCTGCTTGCCAACATAACATTAACTATTGGCAGTTTGGTGACTATTTAGGCATTGGTGCGGGTGCCCATGGAAAGATTTCTCTGGTCAAGGAAAATACCATTATTCGTACCCAAAAAACGCGCCAACCAGATCACTACCTCAAGCGTTATCTGAACCGTGATAAAGGTACAACTGATAATCTCAGATCCAAAATACAACAGGTGCATGCCGATCAACTTGCATTGGAATTTATGATGAATGCACTGCGCCTTAAAGCAGGCGTTCCTGTGGCTTTTTTTTCTAGACGCACAGGCTTGAGTACTGACGTTATCAACCAACAAGTCGCAGATCTAAGGCGTAAAGGGCTTATGAAGGAAGATCATTCAACGCTATCTGCCAGTGAACTGGGTTATAAATTTTTAAATAGTTTATTGCATCATTTCTCCTGAGATAATCAATTAAAAGTCTCAGAATAATTTGTTAAACTAGGGCTTATAAACATAAAAAATTTAGTACTTCATTGCATATATCAAACGCTATGACCACGCCTCAACAAACAGCTCGACTCATGCGCTTAGCCACCTATGCTTCCATATCCGTGGCCTTGATACTTATCGTTGGCAAATTAATCGCTTGGGGCCTGTCTGACTCGATTAGTTTATTAGCTACACTGATTGATTCTGTCCTAGATGCACTTGCATCATTGATAAATCTTATTGCCGTCCGCCATGCTCTAACTCCCGCGGATAAAGAGCACCGCTTTGGCCATGGCAAGGCAGAGGCTTTGGCAGGGCTCAGCCAGTCAATGTTTATTGCCGGTTCTGCAGGCTTTTTGCTGTTGGAGGCTGGGCGCCGAATGGTTGACCCTGTGAGTGTACAATATGCGGGCATAAGTATTGCTGTAATGGTATTTTCGATAGCTGCAACACTGCTGTTAGTGTTATTTCAAAACTACGTAATCCGAAAAACCCAATCAACTGCAATTCGTGCCGATGCCCTTCACTACAAATCAGACTTGGTGATAAATGCCAGTGTAATACTTGCACTTTGGCTATCCATGCGCGGCTTACCCCAATTTGACGCGCCTATTGGCATGCTAATTGCCGTCTATATTTTGTACAGTGCCTGGGAAATTATTCGTGTGTCCTACGACCAACTCATGGATCGCGAACTGCCTGATCAAGAGCGAAGCAAAATCAAGCAGATAGTATTAAAGCACCCTAAAGCCAAGGGCCTGCATGATCTTCGAACGCGAAGCTCGGGTACAGTGACATTTATTCAGCTGCACTTGGAGCTAGATGATGACTTGTCCCTGCTACAAGCACACAATATATCTGATGAGGTTGAGGAATCTCTGTTACTAGAATATCCAGGCGCGGAAATAATCATTCATATAGATCCACAGTCTGTGCTGGGTCATGAGGCAATGGCAAAGTTTAATTAAGTAGGTGCATGCATTGTTGCAAGCTCTAGCCTAGTGCTATGATTAATGTTTAATAACCCCTTTACCTGTTCTTTTGGAGACTTAATGTAATGAGCGATAAAATTGTCCAGGTTTCTGACGCCAGTTTTGAAACCGATGTTTTGCAATCTGAAATGCCCGCTTTAGTAGATTTCTGGGCTGAGTGGTGTGGACCCTGCAAAATGATTGCACCTATTCTCGATGAGATTGCCGAGGAGTATTCTGGCAAGATTAAAGTCTGCAAAGTAAACGTAGATTCCAATCCAGAAACTGCGGCCAAATTCAATGTGCGCGGAATACCTACATTGCTTGTATTTAAAAATGGTGTGATCGAAGCAACTAAAGTAGGGGCACTATCAAAAGGTCAGTTGACAGAGTTTGTTGAAAGCTTGGTCTAGTTAGTGCCATGGCGTTTTCGATTATCCGCGTGGCTACCCAATCTGCCCACTACGTTAGTCGACAACGCCACTTAGCTGGCCCCTAGGGCTTGGCATCTTAAAATTACGCTTGCGTTTATCGAAACAAAGCTTTAACCTAACAATCTTCTTGTAGTAGCCCCATAAAAACCGCCCAAAAGAAGGCGCTAATCGCGGCTTAAACAATACCCAAAAATAACCCTCGGCTCAGGCCGATATTCCCTTGAACCCCTATCACTTTAAATCCAACCTATGAACCTATCAGAATTAAAGCAAAAACCCATTGACGAGTTATTAGAAATGGCGGCCACTATGGGCCTTGAGAACCTAGCTCGTTCCAGAAAACAAGATATCATCTTTGCGATGCTCAAGCGTCATGCGAAAGGTGGTGAGGATATTTATGGTGAGGGAGTGCTAGAAATTCTGCCAGATGGTTTTGGGTTTTTACGCTCTGCTGGGGCCTCTTATCTAGCAGGTGCAGATGATATATATGTCTCACCAAGCCAGATCAGACGATTTAATTTGCGTACTGGTGACCGCATTGCTGGCAAAATCAGACCTCCCAAAGATGGTGAGCGTTATTTTGCAATGCTTAAGGTAGACGAAATCAACTTTGATGCCCCAGAAAATGCCCGCAATAAAATTCTCTTTGAAAACCTCACGCCACTGTTTCCGGATGAACAACTGACACTGGAAGCTGGCAATGGCTCCACCGAGGATCTAACAGGGCGAATTATTGATCTGGTAGCTCCCATCGGCAAGGGTCAGCGGGGTTTGATTGTCGCGCCACCTAAAGCCGGCAAGACTATTATGATGCAGAATATCGCTCAATCGATTATTCGCAATAATCCCGAGTGCTATATCATCGTTCTACTGATTGATGAGCGTCCGGAAGAAGTGACTGAAATGCAGCGCACAGTGCGTGGTGAGGTGATTGCCTCTACTTTTGATGAACCCCCAAATCGCCATGTTCAGGTCGCTGATATGGTGATTGAAAAAGCTAAGCGTTTAGTTGAGCACAAAAAAGATGTGATTATCCTCCTCGACTCTATTACCCGTCTGGCCAGAGCCTATAACACAGTCATCCCCTCCTCAGGTAAAGTTTTGACTGGTGGTGTTGATGCCCATGCCCTTGAAAAGCCGAAACGTTTCTTTGGCGCTGCACGAAACATCGAGGGTGGTGGTAGCTTAAGTATCATTGCCACGGCGCTTGTAGAGACCGGCTCTAAAATGGACGAAGTGATCTACGAAGAGTTTAAAGGCACCGGTAATATGGAACTTATTCTGGACCGAAAAGTTGCTGAAAAACGTGTCTATCCCGCCATAAATATTCGTCGCTCGGGTACTCGCCGCGAAGACTTACTTATGGACGATGCGGAGTTACAACGTATATGGATTCTGCGCAAGCTTCTGCATGATATGGAAGACTTACCAGCCATTGAATTTATGACAGAGAAGTTAAAAGGTTTCAAAAATAATAGTGATTTCTTTGGCGCAATGAAGCGTAAGTAATACATTGTTTGACTAATAGAGCCCGACTAATAGAGCCTCAATGACCTACAGCGATCTTCGTGACTTTATCAGCTTCCTTGAAAAACGTGGCGAACTAGTACGTATAAGTCAGAAAGTCGATCCCAACCTTGAAATGACCGAAATCAGCGATCGCACCCTTCGTGCGAAGGGCCCAGCGTTGCTGTTTGAAAACCCTGTGGGGCACAGAATGCCCGTACTATGTAACCTCTTTGGCACGCCAGAGCGGGTTGCCATGGGTATGGGACAAGAAAAAGTTGGTGCTCTTAGAGAGGTAGGAGAGCTGCTTGCGTTTCTCAAGGAGCCGGAACCTCCCAAAGGACTGCGCGATCTGTGGGAAAAGCGACATGACTTTAAACAGGTTTTAAATATGCCTGTCAAAGTGGTCAAAAATGCACCTTGCCAGGAGATTGTGCTCGAGGGAGATCAAGTTGATCTTGATCAATTACCCATTCAGACCTGCTGGCCTGGGGATGTGGGACCCCTTGTAACATGGGCGCTTGCTATTACCCGCGGACCTGACAAAGAGCGACAAAATCTTGGCATCTATCGCATGCAAAAGATTGCAAAAAATAAACTTATTATGCGCTGGCTAGCCCATCGTGGTGGAGCATTGGACTACCGTGATTGGCAAAAAAAATATCCCGGCAAGCCCTACCCTGTGGCTATTGCGCTGGGTGCTGACCCGGCAACAACGTTGGGCGCGGTAACCCCTGTTCCTGATACATTATCGGAATATGCCTTTGCCGGTTTACTGAGGGGTGAAAAAACTCAGGTGACAAAATGTATTGGTAGCGACCTGCAAGTACCCGCTACTGCGGAAATAATTCTTGAGGGATACCTTCAACCCGGTGAAGAGGCAGATGAGGGACCCTTTGGCGATCATACGGGTTACTATAACGAGGTCGAACGTTTTCCAGTATTTACTATTGACAGAATAACCCACCGCAAAGACCCAATTTATCATAGTACTTACACAGGTCGCCCACCCGATGAACCGGCGGTCTTGGGCGTAGCACTGAACGAAGTATTTGTGCCCATATTGCAAAAACAGTTTCCCGAGATAACAGACTTCTATCTGCCTGCTGAGGGTTGCTCCTATCGTATGGCGGTAGTCAGTATGAAAAAACAATACCCCGGCCATGCTAAACGGGTGATGATGGGTGTCTGGTCTTTTCTGCGCCAGTTTATGTATACCAAGTTTGTGATTGTCACTGATGAGGATATTGATATTCGCAACTGGGAAGATGTGATTTGGGCTATCACAACCAGAATGGACCCCACGAGAGATACGGTAATGATCGACAACACACCTATTGATTACCTTGATTTTGCGTCGCCAGTATCTGGTCTTGGATCTAAAATGGGACTAGATGCCACCAACAAAATGCCCGGCGAAACTGATCGAGAGTGGGGCCAACCGATTATTATGGACGCCGAGGTAAAGCAGCGCATTGATAAGCTGTGGGACGAACTTGGTATCTTAAAAAAATAGCTGTTACCAAAGTCCTCACACGTCAGTGATTGGCTGTTAGGCTTTTTATAATACGCTACAAACCTTGCATCCATGCCTTTAGCAAGTTACCGTGAAGAGCTAGTGCTTTCGTTATCATTAGGAGGGGTCCGTGATGAGTACAAAACAAGGCCAGTTCTACCTTTTTGCTGAGCGCCGCTTCTTACCCTTTTTTGTGACTCAGTTTTTGGGAGCCCTCAACGATAACCTATTTAAAAATGCTCTACTTGTTATTGTAGTCAGTAGCGCAGCGGCGGCTGATGCAAGTCGAACAAATTTCACTACTAACTTGGCAGCTGGCCTGTTTATTCTTCCGTTCTTTTTATTTTCCACCTTAGCAGGACACCTCGCAGACCATTTTGATAAGGCGTTTTTAATCAGGCGTATCAAGTTTGCTGAAGTTATTTTAATGTTGGTGGGTAGCGTGGCTCTTTGGCAAGGCAATATCAATCTTATGCTGGGTATTCTTTTCTTGCTGGGCGTGCAATCAGCCTTTTTTGGTCCCATTAAATACGCCATCATCCCTCAACATCTGAGCCCTGAAGAATTATTAGCGGGCAATGCACAGGTGGGCATGGGCACTTTTGTGTCTATTTTGCTCGGCACACTTGTGGGTGGATGGTTGGTGATAGGACCGCAAGGGCCGATTATGGTCGGTATACTGATTGTAACAGTGGCTTTATGTGGCTGGTTTAGCGGCATGAAAATACCGGATGCACCCCCTGAAAAAAATATTAATACAACACAGCTGTCATTCAATCCACTGCGCGAGACAGCTCAGAATTTTCGTTTAGCTAAAGAAAATCCTAGAGTAATTTATTGCATTATGGCAGCTTCTTGGTTCTGGCTTTTCGGCAGTTGCTTCCTGACACAGGTACCTAATTTTGTAGTCAGTGTTTTACAGGGACACCCAACATTGATATCAATTTTACTTGGCACATTTATTATTGGTGTAGCTATGGGGTCACTGCTCTGCCACCGCTTATCGCGGGGAAAGGTTGAGCCAGGCTTGGTGCCCATGGCGACTATAGGGCTTAGCCTGTTCTCCTTGGATTTATATTTTTCCTCTGTGGCCTATACCTCCAGCGGTCAGCTTATTGAGGCTTCGGCAATATCAGCTATGGCCTTTCTGAAGCTGGCTGATGGGTTACGAATTCTGGTTGATCTCACATTTATCGGTCTTTTTGGTGGCCTGTTTATCGTACCCCTCTATTCTATGATTCAACAGGGTGCAAGAGCAGCAGTGCGAGCCAGAGTGCTATCTGTAAATAATATATTCAACGCACTGTATATGGTGATCGGCAGTTTATTAGGTATGTTTTTCCTCAGTGTATTGGCTTGGACAATTCCACAGTTTTTTCTTGTTATAAGTCTATTAAATTTACTCTTTATGGGTTTGATTTTCTGTTTAGAGCCCTTTTTTATTAAGTCCTTTACCCAGTGGGTAAAAGCTCGGTGACTGATATAACCGAATTACAGTGCCAATAAGGTTATATCTTTACTATGGCGCTCTATCAATAATATGAAGTAGCACTGGTTGTTAACACCATCGGTGAGGCTATCTCCTCGCGCTTTACAACCCCAAACAACTGTTCAACTAACTGAAGTGCAAAATCCAGTGCTGTACCGGGACCTTGGCTGGTAATGCAGTTGTTATCTACCACTACCCTAGATTCACTGTCTATCTCTTTTGCCTCGAGCTGCTGGTGATACATGGGGTGGCAGGTAGCTACTCGGTCAGCTAATAATCCCTTACTCCCCAGCACCAAATAGGGCGCTGCACAAATTGCACCATACAATCGACCCTCTGCCACCTGGGTACGCAACAACTTATCGAGGATTTTGCAGGCCGCCAAGTGCTCTGAGCCTGGCAAGCCGCCTGGCACTGCAATAAGATCCCATGGCGTTTGTTGTTTACTGCTGTTGCAGTCGCCAATGGAGCAGTCAGCTAAAATATTAACGCCTCGTGAAGCACAGACTTGCAATCCGTCACTGGGAGCAACACTGGCTACAGTTACTTTGGCGTCCGCTCTGCGCAACACATTAATTATTGTGACTGCCTCTAACTCTTCGCAGCCATTTGAAATAGGAACTAGAACATTTTTTGTCATAACACTATCCTTTTTCTCAACCATCCTTAGCTATATAGGGTAAACTATTGGAAAGTTACTACCCTGTCGTTGGATGAGCATGCAAACCTATATTCTACAAAACTCAGACAACTGTTATCTTAATAAAGATTTGCAGTGGTGTTCAAACATATTACCAGCTGAGCTTTTCAAGACCGAGCATCGGGATATTGCTCTCAATCAATTAATTGAGCTAAACGCCAAAGATATCAATCTGAGAGCAACTATTGTCGGCCTCAACAGCGAGGCTCTAGCAGAACTTTTTGCTCCTGAAAAAAACACCAATGCCGCCTAATTGAGCCATTGATATGTCCTTCGACGATCTCTTGCAGCAGTTAAAAAATTCTAAGAATCTTGGGCTTTTATCAGGCATTGTGCGGGGCATTGAAAAAGAAAGTCTGCGCGTGGATAGACAAGGCTACCTTGCTTCAACGACACACCCCAAATCGCTAGGTGCTGCCCTAACTCACCCCTCGATAACCACTGATTTTTCCGAGGCATTGCTGGAGTTTATTACTGCACCTGCATCCTCAATCGAGGCTGTTCTTAATGAGCTGGAAGAAATTCATCGTTTCACCTATCCACAAATCAATGATGAATTACTCTGGGTAAGTAGTATGCCCTGTCAGTTACGAAGTGATAGGGACATTCCAATCGGCAAGTACGGTACATCTAACCTAGGTACCATGAAAAAGATTTATCGAATGGGACTTGGCCACAGATACGGAAGGGCAATGCAAACCATTGCTGGTATCCACTACAATTTTTCGGTGCCCAACGAGTTATGGTTGCTACTACAAGAAATACAACAAAATAAACAATCACTGCAAGCATTTAAGTCCGCTGGGTATTTAGCGCTTATTCGTAATTTTAGACGTTACTCATGGCTGCTTATTTATCTTCTCGGCGCGGCGCCGGCGGTGTGCAGAAGTTTTGTAGCTGGCCGCTCGCACCGACTGGAACCGGTTGATTTGGATACCCATAGCCTTTATACGCCCTATGCCACCTCGCTAAGAATGGGGGATTTGGGCTATCAAAGTGAGGCTCAGAGTTCCCTACAAATTAGCTATAACAGTCTTGAACAATATATTGATTCTTTACGCGATGCTCTTTATCAGCCTTATGCAGCTTATGACAAGATTGGCTTAAAGGACCCACAAGGCAATTACAAGCAACTAAATACCCATTTACTGCAAATTGAGAATGAGTTCTACAGCACGATTCGGCCAAAGCGAACTGCACTAGATGGCGAGACCCCTTTACAGGCGCTTGAAAACAGAGGTGTGGAATATATTGAAGTTCGGTGCCTAGATGTAAATCCACTTATTCCCTGCGGTATTGATGCCACCAGCATACGTTTTATCGATACCTTTTTGATGTTTTGCTTGCTGAGTGAGAGTCCTGCGAGCGACATAAAAGAGAACCAGCATATATCAGAGAACCTAATGCGCACAGTTTACAACGGTCGCGACCCAGCTCTAAGTCTGATTGAGAAACACGAAGAAATAGCAATGTCTGATTGGGGCTCAAAACTTCTAGGTGCTATGCAGCCAGTGGCAAAATTACTTGACCAAGCCTACGCGATAAGCACTCCTGATAGTCAATTTGAAGACGCATTGGACTATATGCAACAGAGACTAGTGAACCCAGATACTACGCCATCGGCGATTCTGTTGCAGGAGATGAAAGAGAATAATGAAACCTATTTCGCAACCGCAATGCGCAAAACCTTACAACAGCGTGACTACTTCCTCAATAAGCCCCTAGACAGTCAAACCGCCGCTAAATACTATGAATTGGCGGAAAAATCACATGATCAGCAAACTGAAATTGAGGCCGCTGATACATTAACTTTTGATGAGTTTCTCTCTAACTACTGGCAAGCTTCCCTTCGCTAAGCGATGAATTATCTAGCTCATATTGCGTTGTCTGGGAAAAATCCTGAGCATCAAATAGGCGGCTTTTTAGGTGATTTTCATCGCGGCCCAATTCATGGACATTTCCCACTGGGTATTGAAACGGGCATTATTGCTCATCGCAGGCTGGATACTTTTGTAGACAATCAGCAGGAATTGCATTCTTTTTTACAGCGCTTTGATAAACCTATGCGCCGCTATGCAGGCATAGTGGCAGATATTGTTTACGATCATATTTTAGCTGATCAGTGGCATCTCTATTACGACCTGTCCTTGGACGAATTCTGCCAAGGTTTTTATATCAATCTAAAGAAATATGAAGCGCTATTACCAGTGGCTGCAAAACATTTCCTGTATCGCGCTCCTTCAGTAGGGTGGCTACAGTCTTACAGGGATCCAGATAATTTATCCTATATTTTAAAACGGGTGGGACAACGCTTCAAAAAGCCAGTTGCCCTAGAGGCGGCCTTACCCGTATTTTTTGAACAAAAAGTGGCTATTACTCAGGAGTTTCACACTCTTTACCCAAAATTACAGAGGTTTATGACCACAAACATTTCTCAAATTGATTTACACTGATGATCTTAAATGCAGATAAACTCGAGGGTAACAAAATGATAATTCCCAGTTATAGAAGCGTTAACATTGCGCAGGCATTGGCATCAATATTTCTGATAGTCGTTGCCATTTTGTATTTTGAAAACCACCTAGGTTTAGAGCCTTGCTATCTGTGCATAACCCAACGCTTTTTTGTGATCTGCATCGGTTTAATCTGTGCTGTAGCAGCATTGCATAATCCTGCTCAATTTGGGCAACGAATCTATGCCGCGCTGTCAATCCTGTGCGCTATTTTGGGCGGTTACTTCTCTTCCAAACAACTTTGGTTACAAAGCCTACCCGAGGACCAAGTCCCTGCCTGTGGTATTCCTGTCGACTATCTGCTTGACTCCTTTTCCTTATCTGAAGCCATTGCTATGTTAGTTCGTGGAGACGGTAACTGTGCTGAAGTACAGTGGCAACTACTGGGATTAAGCATGCCCGCGTGGGTATTGATTGGGTTTATTGGTTTTACTTTATTGGGTGTAATGCAATTCTTGCGCAAGGCTTAGGGCTTAGGGCTAGGGTCAGCCAACTAACAAGCCCGATAGCAGTTGGAAGCTGAGCTTTAATGGGCGTTAAAAACTACAGATACAAAAAAAGCCCCATCTTGGGGCTTTTACTTTGTACTGTTTAGTTAGTTAGCATCAGATTTAACATTTGCCTTTAATAGCTCAACTTCAAATATTAAGGTTGCATTTGGGCCAATCTGACCTTGACCACCAGCACCATAACCCAAATCAGAGGGTATGTAGAGCTCCCATTTAGCGCCTTCAGACATCAACTGTAATGCCTCCGTCCAACCAGGTATAACCTGGGTCACACCGAACTGAACCGGTTCACCACGTTTTATGGAGCTATCAAACTCTGTATTATCGAGTAGTCGACCTGCGTAATGCACTTCCACAACACTCTCTAGAGTAGGCATTGGGCCTGAGCCAGCAGTTAATACTTTATACTGCAAGCCAGTTTCGGTGATCACAATTCCTTCCTTTTGTGCATTTTCTTTTAAGAAAACTGCGCCCTCTTCAAGGTTTTTCTTTGCTAGCAACTCAAACGCCTGTTGTTCAACCTTTTGCATTTCCTCACGGTTAGCAATGACCTGCGCCTGAAATACTTGTATGGTTTCAGCTATTTCAGCTTCCGTAAGCTTTGGTTCAACATTTGATAGACCGTCATTAAGGCCCTGTTGAAAGGCTTCCCTATCAACGTCTATACCAGTTGATTGAATATTTTTACCACTGTCCATGCCCAGCAGATAACTAATGCGCTTGTCATGACTATCCAAATTAATGTCAGCCTGTGCATCATTGCTGTTGTTACAACCTGACAGAATTAATAATAGTGCGGTTAAGATTAAACTGATTTGCTTCATTGCATGTACCTGCTAAAAAGATTAATGGTTAAGTAAATTACTGAACAACGTAGTTCATTTGGTAGAGTGTAGTTCATTTGATAAGTAGTATCGACATAGGCGATCAGTGTCAGTCAAAAAAATGCGTACAGTTAATGTGTTTTTTCAGCCAAAAGATCCCAAACTCCGTGTCCAAGACCCTGCCCACGCTTTTCAAATTTTGTAAGGGGACGGTAATCTGGTCTTGGTATAAAGTGTCCCTTGCCAGCAGTATTTTTATAGCCAGGAGCCGCATCTAAAAGTTCAAGCATTTGTTCAGCATAGGGCTCCCAGTCTGTGGCTATATGCAGGCAACCCTTCACTTTTAGCTTACGGCGAATCAATTGTAAGAACTGCGGCTGCACAATACGGCGTTTGTGGTGTTTCTTCTTATGCCAAGGATCAGGAAAGTAGAGTTGAACTCTGTCCAGGCTATCAGGCGCAATACACTCTTCTAAAACGTCATTGGCATCTGCTAAATAAAGCCTTAAATTATCAATATCTTGGTCTGCTGCCGCATTGACAAGACTTCCCATACCAGGCGCATGAACCTCAATACCTAAGAAGTCCGTTTCAGGTTCTTGCATTGCCATTTGCAGTAATGAGTCACCCATACCAAAGCCGATCTCAAGGACTTTTTTGGCTGAACGCTGAAAAACGTCGTCTAAATCAATTTTCCCATCGACAAGTTTAAGGCCATAGCGCTCCCACTTTAAACCAAAAGCATCTTTCTGTGACTTAGTCATACGACCTGACCGCACAACATAGCTGCGGATGGGTTTATCGCGATATTCAGGTCGTATTGCCATCTATTTAGCCCTTAGGGCAGCCACAAATACAAGCAACCAAGCCAGCAAAAAAGCTACACCTCCAAGGGGCGTGATCATGGCTAAAGCTTTCACATTAGAGAACACTAGCAAATAAAGTGAACCACAAAACAATAATATCCCTAGGGCAAAACATCGTGCCGCATAAGTTTTAAATTGCGCCTGCAAAAGTCCATCGGGAATACAAATAACACCTAGCAGAGCAAGGGTATGAAATGTTTGATATTGAATAGCCGTTTGCAATACTTGCATGCGTTGCGTAGTCAAAAATGCTTCTAATGCATGGGCGCCAAAAGCGCCTAGGGATACTATCAGAAATCCACTGAGGGCAACTAGTTTGATCCATTTAGACTTGTTCATAGATTTCAAGCTTATTCACGGGCACAAAAAAACCGCACTTATAGTTACAAAATCCAGTGCGGCTTATTAAGGTTGCTTTAGGCTACGCTTCCATAGCCAAACGAACCTTTTGCATAGCATTTTTCTCTAACTGTCGAATGCGTTCCGCTGAGACACCATATTCATCTGCTAGCTGGTGTAGGGTTGCTTTTTGGTCATCTAGCCAACGGCGCTGAAGAATGTCACGGCTGCGCTGATCTAGGTTTTGCACTGCAATGCCTAGGCGCGCATTGTTATCGGCCTCGGCATCTTCATTAGCAACACATTCCGCAGGGTCTGAGCCAGAATCTTCTAAAAAGAGTGCAGGCGCATAGGCTGATTTCTCGTCATCTTCATCGTCTGGGGCATCAAAGGCCATATCATGGGATGAGAGTCGCATCTCCATCTCCATAACGTCTTTGACATCAACGCCCAGATCATCAGCAACTGCCTTAGCTTCATCAGCCGACAACCACTGTAATTGTTTTTTGGCACTGCGTAGATTAAAAAATAGTTTGCGCTGTGATTTGGTGGTAGCAATTTTAACAATGCGCCAGTTGCGCAAGATAAACTCATGGATTTCAGCCTTGATCCAGTGCACAGCAAAAGAGACCAAACGCACACCCTTTTCTGGATTAAAGCGCCTAACCGCTTTCATTAACCCGACATTTCCCTCTTGTATAAGATCGCCTAGGGGAAGACCGTAACCATTATAGGAGCGAGCAATATGTACCACAAACCGCAAGTGGGACATAACCAATCGGCGAGCGGCATCAAGGTCATCTTCATAATAAAGTGATTCACCGAGAGCCTTTTCCTCATCCAGAGATAGCACAGGCACAGTGGCGGTGCCTTGAATGTAAGCATTCAAGTTAGCTCCGGGTGTCATCCACTCCATTGTCTGAAGCGATTTGCTCATTAAAATTCCACCTAAATTTTAGCGGGCACGCATTGTACCATTATTAAATAAGTAGTGCCTAGAGGCGATTTTTCAACCCCAAAACACGTAAAATTGACATTTTTGTTACGTTTTTTGCATTATCTTGGTTTGATTTGGTTTAAATGTCTGCCAACTGCTAGCCAAGCCCCGCAAATCCCTAACCAACCACCCAAGGCGATCAAACCCAAATACCCCAAGATGCCTGGTCCACGCAGTTGGTATTGACTGTTATAGAGATCACTTAGAACAGATACAGATTGATTAAGCCAAATAAGCCCAGCCAGAATTATTATTGACGCCAACAGAGCACCACTAATACCCAACAACATGCCACCATACAAAAATGGACGACGTACATAGGCATCAGTGCCGCCAACTAACTTTATAACCACAATTTCGTCTCTTCGGTTCTGAATAGCTGAACCAATGATATTTCCTATAATTAAAAGTACTCCCAGACCCAAGATAGTGCCAAGCGCGAACACTAGCTTGCGCCCTATTTCTGTCAAACCACGCAATCTCTGCAACCACAGCATATCAATCTGAGCATCCTCAATAACTGGGAGTTGGTTAATCTTATTAAGTAATTGAGTGGTCTGCTCTGTGGTTATTTGTGCTGCCCTAATAGGCTCAACTAGAAATACCGCTGGCAGTGGGTTGTTCTCTAGATGCTGAAGTACTGAGCCAAAACCTGATTGTGCTCGAAAGTCTTGCAGAGCCTGCTCAGCAGAAATAAATGTTACAGTTGCAACCTCTGGTATGGCCTGCAACTGCTCCTCTAGAATGGCGATGGCGCGCTGGCTGGCTCTTCTATCAATATACACTGTTATCTGAGCAGGAGATTCAAAACCACTTTCAAGCTGTCGAACATTGTCCACCATCAAATAGAGCATGGTGGGGAGTGATAGAGCAATAGCAATCACGGTACTGGTCATAATGGTTTGCAAGGGCTCTGCCAGCATTCTTCTTAGACTATCGCGAAAAGTTGCTCTGTGATGAAACAAGAAAGCGCGCCAACGATCGGCTAAACCAACTTTGGTTCCCATTGCGCCCCGCCGGCTAGTGTCCTGTTTGTTAGCGGACACCTTGATTCACTCCATGGTCAATAACTTCACCCCGCTCAAGGCAAATTTTTCTGCACCCTAAACGATCCACTAAATGAATATCGTGGGTGGCTATCAACACTGTTACGCCCACATCTTGAAAGCGCCGAAACAGGGCCATCATTTCAGCCGATAGTTCTGGGTCTAAGTTGCCTGTGGGTTCGTCGGCGAGGAGAATTTTTGGCTTGTGCACAACCGCTCGAGCTACCCCTACCCGCTGTTGCTCACCCCCAGAGAGAGTCTCCGGCTTATTGCCCTCTTTTTCTAGTAAGCCAACGGCATCGAGAGCCGCTCGAACTCGACGTCCGATTTCCTTTGAGGTATGCCCGGCAACCTGAAGAGGCAGTGCAACATTATCAAAAACGCTGCGATCCATCAGTAGCTGATGATTTTGGTAAACCACGCCAAGGCGACGACGGTGGCCAGGTATTCGCGCATTTGAATAACGCGTTACATTCACACCATCAATAATTAATGTGCCGGACGTTGGGCGCTCAAGTAGCATTAACATCTTTAACAAAGTGCTTTTACCCGCACCGGAATGCCCAGTTAAAAACGCCAGCTCCCCAGCATCCAAATGAAGGTTAACATTCTTAAGCGCCTCAAAGCCGCCGGGATATTGTTTGCTCAGATTATCGAAATGTATCATCGCCCACCTAATCGATTAATGCATCTACAAAATCGTTAGACACAAAAGGTTGCAAATCGTCTTGTCCCTCACCAACACCGATAAATCGTATGGGTTTTGCAAATTTTTCGGCAAGGGCAAAGATAACGCCACCTTTGGCTGTCCCATCTAATTTGGTCAAAACTATACCTGTTACCCCGACAGCCTCATCAAATTGCGTCATTTGCACAATAGCATTTTGCCCTGTGCCAGCATCTAAAACTAACAGGATTTCATGGGGGGCGCTGTCGTTGACCTTGCTCGCTACCCGCTTAACTTTTTTAAGTTCTTCCATCAAATTGCTTTTGTTATGCAAACGTCCCGCTGTGTCAGCAATCACTACATCAATACCTCGATGCTTAGCTGATTGAACCGCATCAAAAATAACAGACGCACTATCAGCACCAGTGTGCTGCGCCACGACTGCCACCTGATTGCGCTCACCCCATATTTGCAGTTGCTCAACAGCGGCAGCTCTAAAGGTATCGCCCGCGGCCAACATGACAGATTTTCCCTGTTGCTTTAAATAGTTAGCTATTTTGCCAATAGTGGTTGTCTTACCAACGCCATTTACACCAACCACTAAGATCACGTATGGGCTATCTGCAGACGTATCCAGCTTTATTTCACAGGGCTGTAGTTTTGACACCAACATCTGTCGCAGTGCTTCCTTAAGCGCCTGCGCATCATCTAGTTGCTTTCTATTAACCTTCTCGGTAAGGCTTTGAACAATAGTCTCTGTAGCTTCTATACCTACGTCTGCCATAAGCAGGAGTGTCTCAAGCTCCTCTAGCAGGTTGTCATCTATTTCCTTGGCACCGAGAAAGAGCTTGCCTAGCTCACTTCCTGTTCTGGACAGCGCCTTGCGCATACGCTGCATAAAAGAGATTTTTTTATCTTTTTTACTTGGCTCTTTTTTACCTTGCTCTTGTTTACTGGGCTGTTTTTTTTCTTGTTTTTCTGTGCCTTGTTTTTCTTTACTGGGCTGTTCGGGAGCGTTATCAGAGACTGTCTGGTTATCGGCAGGGCTAACGCTCTTTGAACGCTTAAAACGATCAAAAAAAGATTTCTTTGGTGTTGGCTGATCAGCGTCTGAAGATTTGTCGTCCATAGAGATTCTTATATCCAGTTGATAGGCTGCAAGACTGTTGTATGTTGCTGCTCACTTGTCTAGTGTATCCTATCATTTAACCCATAAAAAGTGGCTTAAATATGTCAGGCAACAGCACCCAGTCAGTTCGCATTATTGCTGGCAAATGGCGAAGTAGGCAGTTAAATTTTCCCTGTGCCGATGGACTTAGACCCACTGGTAATCGTATCCGCGAAACCTTGTTTAATTGGCTTGCACCGCATATCGAGGGAGCGAGGTGCCTTGATATATTTGCGGGCTCTGGGGCGCTAAGTTTTGAGGCATTATCAAGGGGCGCTAAGCTGTGTATTGCGCTGGATAAAAATCCTAACGTAGTCTCTCAATTACAAAAAAATCAAAGTACTTTAGGCGCCAATAATTTACACATACTTAGTGTTGATGCGGCGATCTATCTAAGCTCCACAAATCCTCAGCCTGCATTTGATATCGTCTTTTTAGACCCCCCCTTTGCGGGATCATTTCACACACAGATAAGCCAATTATTAGTCGATAAAGGCTGGCTCTGCGACGGCGCCTTAATTTACTGTGAATCGCCTGTTTTGGAACAACTGAAGTTGCCACATAATTGGCAATTGCACAGAGAAAAAACTGCAGGTGACGTAAAATATTGTCTCTATCAACACGTTGAGCTATAAGCTCAACTTGAGTAATATGCCACTCCCTACTGTGAGGTATAAAATCCCGTGATGAAAACAATCGTTTACCCTGGCACCTTTGATCCAATTACCAATGGTCATATTGACTTGGTTGAGCGAGCCTCCAAATTGTTCGATAAGGTTATAATTGGTATTGCCAGTAGTGAGCGTAAGAATCCTCTGTTTACCGTCGATGAGCGGATTCAGCTTGCTGAAGAATGCTTGCAACATGTTCCAAATGTTGAGGTCCATGGCTTTAATGTGTTGCTAGTCAACTTTGTTAAACAATGTAAAGCAGATGCCATTATGCGCGGTCTGCGAGCGGTTTCCGATTTTGAGTATGAATTCCAATTGGCCAATATGAACCGTGCACTATCACCCAATATTGAAAGCTTATTTCTTACGCCAGCTGAGCGGTTTTCCTATATCTCCTCTTCATTGGTTCGAGAAATATCCTCTCTGCAGGGAGACGTTAGCCAATTCGTTCCCGTCAATGTTGCACAGGCATTAAATAAAAAGTTTGCCTCATTAAAAGGTGCATCTTAAAAAGGCACTTCTCAGCGTTGGCAGCTGCTACAAAATACTGAACTGCGCTGACCCAGTCTTATTTCTTTAAGGGTTCTTTGACAAACCTTGCACGGCTCACCGCCTCGACCATAGACATCCAGTGACTGCTGAAAATAACCCGGTTCACCGTCACTATTTACAAAGTCGCGCAACGTGGTTCCTCCCTGTTCAATCGCTGTAGCCAATATCTGCTTAATATTTTTAGCCAACACTTGATAGCGTTTTATTGAAATTCTCGACGCCGCACGGTCAGGTCTTATACCGCTACGAAATAATGACTCTGCGGCGTAGATATTGCCCACTCCCACCACCACTGAACTGTGCATAATAAATGGCTTAACTGCCATCTTGCGCTTGCGGGATAACTGATAGAGCAGATCGCCACTAAACTGATCTGATAGCGGCTCAGGCCCAAGTTTACTGAGTTGGGAATGCTCGTCAGCCGACCACAACCAACAGCCAAAGCGTCTAGGATCATGAAATCGCAGCGCATAACCATTACTCATCAGCATCTCGATGTGATCGTGTTTTCGCCAAGAGGTTGAACTATTCACTATGCGCAAACTGCCACTCATACCCAAGTGGACCAATATTGAACCATGATCCATTTCGAAAATTAGGTATTTTGCACGTCGAACAACCCGATGCAGTGTTTGGCCACTTACAATGGAGCCAATCCCCGCTGTCACCGGCCAACGCAAGGCTGGTTGCTTAACAGTTAAGCGAACAATCTGCTGAGCACTGATAAAAGGCTCTATACCTCTTAAGGTGGTTTCTACCTCTGGTAACTCGGGCATATCTTTTTAAAGTCCCTTGCAATTAGGGCTATCATTGGTGGAAATTAGGATAGCATACAATATTCGTTTCCAATCTCGCGTTGGGTACTGGTATTTTTTTTGAATTTAAGTAGAATCCGCATACCTTCCGCCAAAGTTTTATTATAAAAAGGCTAATTAAGATGGCTCTTGGAAAAAGACGCAAAGAAGAAGATGAATCCCAAATTGATATGACCCCCATGCTGGACGTGGTCTTTATCATGTTGATATTTTTTATTGTTACAGCTTCCTTTGTGAATGAAGTGGGTCTCGATGTAAATCGTCCTCCTACCTCTGAAGAACCCCCGCCAGACTCAGAAAATACAAATATTGTGTTTCGCGTTTCAGAGAGCAATGAAATTATGTTCGAAGGTCGCCGTATCGACATCCGCTCGGTGCGTGCTAACGTTGAAAGGCTACATGCTGAAAAACCCGAAGCTAAGGTTGTTATCAATTCACACCCCAAGGCGAATACAGAAATTTATGTAAAGATTTCTGATCAATCCCGTGAAGCAGGTGTGTACGATATCTCCCTATCGACGTCTGAGTAAAAGCTCCCATAAGAATATAGGCCTCAAAAACACTCGATCAGTTTTCTGTAAGTAGAACTGCAGGTTCACTTATAGGCTAGATATATCTTTGTTTCCATTGGCAATAGTCACGGCTCCTCGCTATTATTAGGAAAAAATAATAGTAGGGGTTTCTTTATGCACTCAACACTCACTGCATATCTCGATCAATGGAATAATGAGTGTCCGCAAGCGGTTTGGCTTCGCCAGTACAAAGGCGAGTCTAGTGAGGACTGGACTTGGGCACAGGCACACACAGAAATAAATGCATTGGCAGTTTGGCTAGAGTCCTATCTAGAGGGCAACGGCCATAACCTCGGTTTGTTGTCGAAGAATAGGCCCCATTGGTACTTTGCTGACTTTGGCAGTATTGCCTCTGGCAATGTGGTTGTACCCATGTTTACTACGCTTATTCAGGAAACTGCTGAGTATGTGATGTCATTTACTGACATGAAGCTATTGTTTGTGGGTGAATCGGATAATTGGGACCAGGTAAAGAAAGTCCTACCCAAGGATATTACCCTTGTGTGTCTTCCGGGAGTTGAAGTGGAAGAGGCACATCTGAAGTGGGAGGATATTGTAGCTCCCCACAGAGGCAGCAAGCCAACTTACCAGTGCCAAGCCGAAGATTTAGTATCTCTGGTATTTACCTCGGGAACTACAGGTGTGCCCAAGGGTGTGATGCAAACCCACGCAAGCAACATTATTCCAACTAATCGTGGCCGCAATGCATTTGGCTTGGAAAATGGGGCAAAACAGTTTTCTTATCTTCCTTTGGCTCATATAGCAGAAAGACAGATTGTGGAGGTAAGCTCTCTCATGCATCGCGGTGAGGTGCATTTTAATGAAGGTCTGGAGTTCCTATTACGTGATCTTCAGCGCTGCCAGCCTCATATGCTGTTTGGCCCACCACGGGTTTGGGAACAACTGCAACAGGGCATAATTGCTCAGTTCGGCTCTCAAGAGGCCATTGACAAAGCCCTTGAAGCTGACGCTGAGGGTGTGGGTGCCATGATTAGGCAAAAGCTGGGTCTTGATAACGCGCAGTACTTGCTTACCGCTGCCGCGCCAACCCCACCCGCGCTAATTCATTGGTATGAACGTTTTGGAATCCTACTTTTAGAAGGCTTCGGTCAGACTGAATGTATGGGGCCAATATTGTCTTCGATTGAGACTCGTCGAATTGGTTCTATTGGTAAAGCGGTTGCTGGCGTTGATGTTCGTATCAGTGATAACGATGAGTTGCAAATTAAGGCGGAGGGCTCGTCACCGGGCTATTATAAAATGCCTGAAAAAACCGCTGAGGTATTTGTAGATGGCTGGGTATACACGGGTGATAAGGTAAAACTAGATGATGATGGCTACTACTATATTACCGGTCGGGTTAAGGATTACTTTAAAACTATTCAAGGCAAGTTTGTAGCTCCTACCCCAATAGAAAATATCTTTGCAGAAAATCCCTACACCGAACAAATATGCTTACTTGGCAGGGGATATTCTAAAACTGTTATGGTCTGTGTACTGAGCGCTGTTGCCCAAGAAGTGGACGATCAAATTGTTGAAGCTGCGCTTCTGCAAAAGGTCGAAGCAATCAATGCTGAAGTTGATAGTCACGCCAGAGTAGGCGCAGTGATTATCTCGACTGAAGCATGGACTAACGAAAATGCCATGCTAACGCCAACCATGAAAATACGTCGCGAAAAAGTGGATGAAAAATTTGGGGATGTGGCTCAGCAATTGGCTCAAGATGCAGCAAAACAAGGAAAAATTCTATTACACCGAGCCTAAGCTTTACCTGTGCTCCAAGTCTTAGATCAATGGATTAAGCTTGAAAGTAGCGAAAATAGGCTGTTACTCGGCATTGTGACTAGGGTTGATTAGAAAACAGAAGGTTGGTTAACTGGGTTGCTATGGATTTATTTAATCTTAAACTGGCTAATCAACTTAAGCTGCAGCTTGGAAGCTTCAGTCCCATAGGCCAGCCCACACAACTCAGCACCCTCTCAAGAGACTACCTAGATTTTTATCAGCTGCCATTGCCAAACGGGCAATACAGCGTCTCTCTTGGTACTTACGATATCAAGCAACAATCCATCTTCTGTGCGTCTTGGCGACCTACCCATGCCACGGCAACGGCCCTAATTGTTCATGGCTATATGGATCATTTGGGTCTGTATAACCATCTAATCAACTTTTTATTGTCCAAAAATATTGCTGTGGTTTGTTTTGATCTTCCCGGTCATGGATTATCCACGGGTGAGCCTGGTCATATTAACGACTTTGTTGAATATACAGCTGTGCTTAAAGGGCTTATTAATATTTGTCAGCAACATTTCCCCGCTCCCTTACACGGGCTTGGACAAAGCATGGGTGGTGCTATATTGCTTAAGCATCTAATTAATCACTCGCCAAATACCCCCTACTGCTTTGACAGTTTAAATTTATTTGCCCCCTTACTTTATCCCAAAGCTTGGACAACCAGTCGCCTATTTTTACCCTTGATTAGACCCTTTAAGACATCCATTAAAAGAGTATTTCGCCATAGCTCCCATGACCAATCATTTTTAGATTTCTTGCGTTTTCAAGACCCTCTTCAGCCACGCACAATTCCTCTTACATGGCTCGCTGCAGTCGAAAAATGGATACAAGAATTTGAGTCATCCCGGGGCAGTGACTTCCCCGTGAAACTTATTCAAGGCAATGCTGACAAAACATTGGAATGGCAAAAAAATACAGCGGTGTTTAAAGATAAGCTTGGCAACTTAGACGTGTCGCTTATTGACTTGGCTAATCACCATATGGTGAACGAAGTTGAATCGCTGCGCTGGGATATTTTTAGTGCTATTGATATTTAGGGACAACTTATTAGAGATGATTAGAAATAACTAAAATTGACTAGCATTAACTAGAATTATAAAGATAACACTCAGAATTTATAGATCACACTGGGCAGCCAAGTCACTAGTTGTGGCCAGATTGCCAACAACAGCATCAGCATTAGCTGCATCACAATAAACGGTATTACGCCTCTATACATATCTGAGGTCTGCACTGCGTCTGGGGCAACGCCTCGCAAATAGAACAGCGCAAAACCAAAGGGCGGGGTTAAAAAAGAGGTTTGAAGGTTTATTGCAATCATAACTCCCAACCAGATCGGATCAAGACCCATTGCAAGAAGCACGGGGCCAATAATTGGCACTACAACAAACGTGATTTCAATAAAATCGAGGATAAATCCGAGCAGGAAAATAACAACCATTACCAACAGGGTGGCGGTGACAAGACCACCAGGCAAATCGGCAAAAAACTGTTCAACCAATTCTTCACCACCAAAGCCACGAAATACCAAAGAGAATATCGCAGCCCCTATCAAAATCAGAAATACCATGGCTGTAATTTCAGTGGTGCCCTGAGCTACTTCGCGTAGTCTTAGCAGATTTAATTTCCCTTTTACCGCAGCTAATATCAATGCACCAAAAGCACCCACACCAGCGGCTTCCGTGGGGGTAGCAGCACCGGTAAGAATTGAACCCAAGACCAGAATAATTAGAAAAACGGGAGGCAAAAGGTTGCCCAGTAGTTTTAAGAGCTTATCTTTTTCCATTGGGTCCGCTGCAACTTGAAAAGACCCCAGCTGCGGACGTGCCGCAACAATGACGTAGCCAATATAGAAAATCACCAAAATCAGACCGGGCACAATAGCGCCTACAAATAAATCGCCTATGGAGACTGTTTTAGGATTAAAAATTCCCATATTAAGTTGTGCTTGTTGATAAGCACTAGACAGGGTGTCACCAAGAAGCACCAATGCAATAGAGGGCGGTATTATTTGCCCAAGGGTACCCGTAGCACAGATAATGCCCGTGGCTTGTGAGGGTGCATAGCCACGTTTAAGCATGGTGGGCAGTGACATCAACCCCATGGTCACAACTGTTGCGCCGACAATACCCGTGCTTGCCGCCAAAAGGGCTCCCACAATAACCACAGATACACCCAAACCACTGCGGAATCTGCCAAACAGTTCCGCCATGCTACTCAGCAAATCTTCTGCTAAGCGAGACTTCTCCAACATAATCCCCATAAATACAAACAGGGGTACCGCAATCAACGTGGTATTTTCCATAATGCCAAACAGGCGATTAGGCAATGCTTGCAAAAAAGCTAGATCAAATACACCACCTAAGGTGCCGAATAGGGCAAATATAATTGCAGTGCCTGCCAGAGAAAAAGCCACAGGGTATCCAGCCAGTAGCACAAGGCATACTGTCAGAAACATAATAAAGGGAATCAACTCAAGCATTATTGCCTCGGTTGACTGTCGGTAGGGTTGGCACAGGCTGGCGCGGTGGACTTGCCTGTCAGTGTTAGCAAACTATCTAAAATATCTGCTATACCTTGAAGCCCCAACATAATAGGCATTATTAGCATTAATGTTTTAAGCAAATAAATTGCTGCTATGCCATCATTTTCCGATGAGGCTTCCAAAATAGCCCAACTAGCAAGCACATAGTCCCAACTGCTAACAAAGATAAGTATACAAAAAGGCAGTAACAGCAGTACGCCGCCGACCAAATCAACCAGTGCTTTTTTGGTGGGTGAATACTTTCGGTAAAAAATATCCACCCTGACATGAGCCTTGCGCTCGAGTGCAAAGGATAGGCCCAGCATAAAAACCAAAGCGTGCAAATAGGTGACAGCTTCCTGCAGTGCAATTGAACCGAGACCAAGTTTTCTTCCGCTGACCACAACTACGACCAACAAAATCATCGCTAGCACTAACCAAGATAGCCACACCCCCAGGCTTTCGGTTAGTTTATTGATTTGGTGTACCAGCTTATTAAGTATCACAGAAATCGAGCATCAAATAATTGGATTGGCTAGTATAACTTCAATTATGCGCTGCAAAGATAAATTTATTAGAATAATTATTAAAGTTTTTTGAATTACTGACGATGTGACTATCTAGCAGGTGTACGCATTTAAGAAGTAACCTTTAAATTGCATGAGAATTGAAAAATGACTGCAAACGATATACATATTAATAGTGTGGCCCCGGTGTCACCTAAGCCGAATGAGCTACCAAGTACTCCGGTAGTTTCGCCTGCTAAATCGAAAAGTGACGTCAAGCCAGTCAGTACAGTAAGTATTCATGACATCAGACGCATGGCGGATATCAAAAAAGACGAGTCCCTTAATGAGATTAGCGAAAATGTTGAAGCTATCCGCGAGGCGATTGAGGCTTTAAATGCTGCCATGAAAGAAGCTTCCACTAACCTGCACTTTTCTGTAGATGATAATTCCAATCGCTATGTGGTGAAGGTTCAAGATTCGTCAACTGGCGAAGTGATACGCAGTGTGCCTGGTGAAGCTATTTTGCGTATGGCTAGACAGATTGAATCCCTTAAGGGTGTATTGTTTGACGATAAATACTAGTATTTAAGCTGGTTCTATCCTAAATCCCCTTTCAATTGTCCATATCAGATTCTATAACCTACTTTTAACCTAGGCTTCTTACATTACCCCCAGGTAACAGCTGCCACCAATAGCGCAGGTTTAGCTCGACTTGCCCAAAATCGGCAGTTGTTGTTTGTATAATTAAAAAAACAAGTCAAATCTGGTAAATAAGTCTGTGGTATAGCTCCCTACTACTAACAAGCACTGCCTAGAAGCACTGCTAAGAAGCACTACTAGGAAGCACTACTAGGAAGTGCTATTTAGAAGGGCCATTTAGAAGAGCTATTAAGAGGGGCTTCTAATCAACCCCAAATCAATAAACCTAACAGATACGGGAAAACAGCCGCAAGTGGCACCAGAAGCGGCAAAGGTGGCAATAAAAGCGGCCTATTTTTGCCGCTTTTTTGCCACTTAAACACCTACATAAAACAGATCAAAATAAGTACTCAAGTAATAGATTTTGGTGTCGATCTATGGTGTGTAAGCATGATAAATGGTCAGAAAAAAACATCATGCTAATTTAATTAATTTTACAGGTGAGGATTTAACAATGGCTGTTATTAATACAAATGTCGCAGCTACATTGACGACAAATGCCCTAACAACAAATGAGCGGGCGCTGAACAAAGCTATGCAGCGCCTTTCTACCGGTCTGCGCGTTAATTCCGCAGCCGACGATGCCGCAGGCCTGGCAATTGCAACCACTATGACGTCGCAAATAAGAGGCTTGGATATGGCATCGAAAAATGCCAGTGATGCTATCTCCATGATTCAAACGGCAGATGGCGCCTCTATCGAAATTGGCAATATGCTTCAGCGTATGCGCGAATTGGCGGTACAGGCTATTAATGGTACGCAAACTTCAACCAATATTTCATTTCTTGATAAAGAGTTTCAGCAACTACTCACTGAGATTGATCGTGTCGCCGATCAAACCCAGTGGAATGGTGAAAATCTTATTGATGGAAGTGTTGGCACAACGGGTACAGTTACCTTTCAAGTGGGTGCTAAAGCTTCCCAAACCATGACCGTTGATTTTGGTGACTTAAATGCCGCAGGTGATCTCGGTGTTAGTGGTGATATTACTGATGCCACCAATGCAGCCACAGCTCTTGGTGTGATTGATACCGCAACAACGGCCCTCAATACCCAGCGCGCTATTTATGGTGCGGCAATGAACCGTTTGGAATATACCATTGATAATTTAAATAATATTTCAATGAATACCCAAGCATCACGCAGCCGTATTCAAGATGCTAATTATGCTGTTGAAACCACTAAGCTATCTACAGCACAGATTATCTCCCAGGCATCAACTGCCATGCTAGCCCAGGCTAACCAACAGGCTCAGTCTGTACTGGCACTACTTAAGTAACTCCCTACCGCCTAAAAGCGGTTTTAAAAAGATACCCGGCTCTATTAGCCGGGTTTTTTTTGGCTTGATTTTCTTGTTGTTTTCAATCGGTAGCTGATAGACCGTTGCCTCCTTTTTTGCTTAATCTCATTAGTTATAAAGCCAGATTTATGACTTAGTGCCGTTATTTTTCGTTAAATTTAACCGAAAGTGGCAAAAGTGGCAGGGGTAGGCGGCAAAAAATTGCCTTTTTTCGGCAAAAAACTGCCACTTTTCCTAAAGTAATGGTTTTTGCTGTCGATACATTTATTGACGGAAAGGCCAGCAAGTGAATTTTTTCTGGCTACGTTAACTTTAACTTTCATTAACATTAGAGGAAATTCACAATGGCTGTTATTAACACAAACGTTGCCGCCACTTTGACGGCCAACGCATTGACTAAAAACGAAAGAGTCCTGAATCAATCTATGGAGCGTCTTGCTACTGGTTCGCGAATTAATAAAGCGGGTGATGATGCTGCTGGTTTAGCAGTTGCTTCATCCATGACTGCGCAGATTAGAGGTTTGGATATGGCGGCTAAAAATGCCAACGATGCAATCTCTATGATTCAGACTGCAGACGGTGCAACCATAGAAATTGGCAATATGCTTCAGCGTATGCGCGAACTAGCGGTCCAGGCAGTAAATGGCACCTATGTAGATACAGATCTCGATGCTCTTGATACCGAGTTCCAACAATTGATCGAAGAAATCGAGCGTGTGGCTGATCAAACTCAGTTCAATGGTTCGAATATTATCGACAACAGTATTGGTGCAACCGGTGTTGTAACCTATCAGGTTGGTGCCGATGCATCGCAAACAATGACTGTTGATTTTGGTGACTTGCAAACTGCTGGTGATCTACTAGTTAGTACACTTGACGTGCAAGATGCTACAAATGCTGCTGCAGCTATCACTGCTATCGATACGGGTTTGAATACGCTCAATACGCAACGCGCTACTTATGGTGCGGCTATTAATCGTCTTGAGTACACTGTAGATAACTTAAACAATGTATCTACCAATACTCAAGCTTCTCGCAGCCGCATTCAGGATGCTGACTATGCTTCAGAGTCTACTGCTTTAGCCAGTTCTCAAATTATTCAGCAAGCCGGTACTGCGATGTTAGCGCAAGCTAACCAGCAAGCTCAGTCTGTACTAGCACTGCTGAAATAGTCATCTGACTAATAAGTAAGAATCACCTGTAAAACCCCAGAGCTGGGTTAGCTCACCAAAGGCCCGACCCTGACCAGTCGGGCCTTTTCTATGCACATTTAATTATGCAAATTAAATTTACCTTAGCGGCTAGTCGTTTTTATAGATATTTGACAGAGACTCTAACTGCCCCTCTAGATAATCTTTGGTGTTATTAAGACTGGCCATCATACTTTCCATTGCAGTAAATTGGTTAAGGTAGCGTTGATAAACCCCTTCCATGCGCGCCTCGAGTTTCACCAATTCGTCACGATAATCATCCAACGTATCCTCTGCATTTTCAGAGCGCGTAGTGACAATGCCATCATTATCAATCAAATTCTCTAGGGTGGTGGCAATATCTTGGGCTAAACCCTTACTGTCATCGGTATAAAGGCTTTGATTGTCGGTATTGGCCGATAGCATCATTGCCACATCGTCATAACTGCTGGCAACGGCGCTGTCATAAGTGGTTTCATTAAAAGTAAGTTCGCCAGTTCTATCAATACTGATACCAATATCTCGTAGAGCCTCTATAGATCCAGACGTAGTTGAGGAATCGGCAAAAATGGCCGAGCGAATCTGATTTCTAACGTTGCGAATTAATGCGGTATCTCCTGCTAACGCGCCACCCAACTCTGTAGTTGCGCCTGGATTGGCCAACTGGTTAAGAATGGTATTTAAATCGTTGTAGCTGGAGACCATATTTTGAATATTGGTTTTTAACAGTGATTTGTCATCACTTACCGTTAATCGCACGGCAGAGGACGTGGTGCCTTTTATTGCAATAGTGGCACCCTCAATAACATCCGATAATTCATTACTGCTTCGGGTAAGACTAAGACCCTCAAAGGTAAGATTGGCATCTTGGGCGCTTTGCAGTGTATTACCCCCATCTGAAAAACCCAGATCGGGCGTCGATGAAATACTAAACGCTCCCTCACTGCCTGTGGGCCCTGATAAAACAATACGGTAGTTTGCCCCGCTGGTTCCCGTATCAATTAATGTCGCTTTAATACCGGTACTAGACGCATTTATAGCTGCAACTACACCCTCAGGTGTAGGTGTTGAGACGGTGACCGTAGAGGTAGTGGTTGAGGTATTGCCTACAGTAATCGATAGATCAAAAGCTGAACCATTTAGTGAGGCGGACGTAGAGCTATACTGATCGGATATAGACCGCTGCTCCTGAGCCAACTGGCTAACTTCAAGATCATAGCCACCCGCAGTGACCGAACCATCAACAGAAGTAAAACTAACAAGTGCATCATTGGCACTGGCAGCACTACTACTTTTAAGCTCACTGACATCGTTAAGTTGCTCAAAGGCGGATTGCAAAAGTCCAATTTGATAGGACACCAAGGCATAACCAGAAATAGAGGCCTCGGTTGCAGTGATTTCACTTTCTATGGCCTCTTGCTTGGGTATTTTTTCTACATCGGTTAGATCTTGAGCTAATTTAAACACGTCCATGCCCGAGCCCACCCCCAGGGTGGTCATAATCTGTGATGAGATATTGCTTGGGTCTGACATAGTGACTGCTCTGTTATCCGTCTAAAACTTTAGTCTTTACTGACCAACTGAGTGCCTCAGTTACCTGAGGAAATTAAATAAGCTCAGTTGGGAAATTTTCATAAAGCTACTCTGGGCTGCCTCGAGAGACATAATTTCCGAAGAAAGCTTGGTAACCGCTGATGCATAGTCAAGATCCTGCGCATCTGAGAGCAGCATCTCATAACGGGTTTTGGTATCAGTCAGCACCATTCTCTGGGAATCCACCACTTCAAGGCGACTACCCACATCAGCCAGAGATAAGGCCAATGAATCCGTTAGGTCACTGACTTCAGCAAGGCCCAACTGAATTGCAGACGCATCATTAGTTTCTAAGCCTGTAATAAAATCTTCTAATACAGAAAAGAAGCCAACTCGCTCATCGGGCAAACCAGTTTGGGTGCGTAATACGCTGGCAAAAATTTCATCACCCGGGCGATTCATTACCAAGCTGCGCTGCTCGGAGACATTAAGGGCAACCAGATTGTCATCACCCTGATAGGTAATATCGCCATTACTGTCTTCAGCAAAAGCCGGTGTATTCACCATAGACCCAGAGAAGATATAGTTACCTGTCATATCCTGAGTATTGGCAAGGGCTAAAAATTCATCACGCAGAGCTGATACTTCAAGGGCAATAATTTGACGATCTCGGGCAGTTAAGGTGTCATTTGACGCCTGAACGCCCAGCTCTCTTACACGCTGGAGCAATGTTTCGGTACTCATTAAAGCGGTTTCTTCAGCGGCCAGACGATTGCTAATAGTGTTGAGGCTATTCTCGTATACCTGCTGCTGTTCCACCGCCGAGTTCAAACGCTGAATTAGACCAGCCTTGTCTGAGTCATCACTGGGTTTAACCAGCTGTTTACCTGTGGCTAATTTAGCCTGCATCTCAGCCACTTTGCCCTGCTGAGTGTTCATTTGCGAAACTGCTTTATCAAATATCTGAGAGGTTGATATTTTCATTGTCTTACCCTTTAGCGAATGGCCAAGATGGAATCAAAAATTTTCGAGGACATCTGAATAATTTGTGCAGACGCTTGGTAAGCCTGCTGGAATCGAATTAGATCAGCCGCTTCTTGATCCAAGCTAACACCTGAAACCTTATCCCTTGACTCAACAGCTTGGTCGTAAACCACCTGTAGAGCTTCTTGAGAAATTTTACCCAACGTGGCGGCATTGCCCACATCCGTCACCATATCTATATAGGCATCACTGATTGATCGATCCCCAGCAAGAACAGGCTTAGTTTGCAGATCAATAATAAGTAGCATATTGCCATTGTCGCCAACACCACCTTGGTTGCCATCGACTACAAAACTGTCAGCAGCGCTGGGTGCACTGTCAAATTCTAGGGTTACATTGCCAAACTTAATGCTGTCACCTGCAATATAATCTCGGGTAGCCAACACCGTATCTGACGCAATATCAGTGATGGTATATTGAGTGCTGGATATAAAATCGACTCTAAATGGCGATTCACTGGGCAAGGTATCGTCACTGGGGTTTGATGAAAAACCAGCGGCTATATCAGCTGTTCCTGTACCGGTCACAAACACAGCTATTTCCTCATCTACTGTGCCGTCAATATAAATACCTGATCTCAAGCCCAGCACTGCTAAATCTGCTGGCTGCCCCGATGTGCCAAAGGTAAAGCGAACTTTGTCAGTCGCCTCTAATTGAAGTGCACCCGTGTAAACTTGGTTGTTTTGTCCCAAGGCATTAGTGGAAGACGAAGCATCGGGGTTACCCAGTTCTATGGCTTTACCCTCATGGCCTGATGCATTAGTTAAAACCAAGCCCCCTTCTCGACTGACATAGGACGTCACCTGAGTGGTTGCTGTGAGCGCATTAATAGCATCAGATAGCTCGCCTACACTGTTGGGTACACCGGCCACTAGGGTGCCATTGATTTCTAGTTGCTGTAACAGATCAATGTCATCGGCGGTAGCTCGAATTTCATTGATAGCGGTTGCGGTAACACCTGTTGTCGCCGTCTCATTATTTAGCCAATCTGCGATTAAAGCAGCATTGTTTTGCTCACCGCTGGGTAACGTTAATGCCGGCAGGGTTTGATCATTTAAAATCAAATTACCGGCGGCAATTAAATCTACTGTTGCGCCCGAGGTGTTTTCTAAATCACGTACAGGCTGGGTCTGCACAAGGGCGTCTAACGTGGTCACCTGTTCTGTCATGGTGCTACCGTCTGCGCCGGGAATCCATGACTTCTGTTGCGTGCTAGTCGCTAAAAAGCCATAGGTCATATCCAGATCTTGATAGGCATCCGTTCCCTGCTGATTAAGGTAGGTATCACTGTAGTCGCTACCTTGAACAAAGCCTCCATCCTCAGAGCGCAATGCGTCTTGTGTAGCGCTATCTATGGTATGACCCAATATATGCACGCTGTTAGCGGTAATGGCCTGCATGCGCAAATTACTGTCTTGGGGTACTTCCATCATCAGAACTGTATTTTCAGCACCGCGGGGAATAATAAATGACGGTTTTAGATTGCTGGCGTCAACCGCAACCCCTGCCGCAGGGCTGCTGTTATTACCTAGCTGATAGATACTTTGTCCGTACTCAAAAACCTTTTCTGTGGGCTCTTGATCAATATCCAAACTAACCTTGGTTTGACTAATATTGTCAGTTTCAGCCATCACTCGCAGTCTTTTGGCTGCGGCAATGGCCAGTGGATCGGTCTCACTGAGATGAATTCCCGCTGCAGGTCTTTGCACTGGCTGGATAATAAAAGTGTCTCCCTCTGACAATACGCCCTGAGAGTTAATCGTCAAGCCAGCATAGGCGAAGCCATTGTGATCGGGTTGTGCATAATTAATAGCACCGGTCTTATGTTGCTGGATTTCCCATTGCCCTTGATCGGCCATCCATCGCAAAGTAAATGCAGAGAAATCAAAGCTGTCTGGGTCTGTAACCTCAATGTCTATACTGACCTGATTGTTAACCGTAGGTGCTTTAACTTCAAAGATAGGCTCTATATGGAAGAGTTCCTTGCCTCGCTCTCCACGACTATCAATACCAGAGGTATGGATTTGATTGACCTCTTGCACAAATACCTGTGCCAGATGGTCAAAGCTATCCATAACTGAACCCAAGGTTTGACTGCGCAGGTTTATAAGACCCCCCAAGGTACCACTGCTGATAGTACTGGCAGCATAGGCATCTCCAAAGGGATCAGAAATAATGTCCACCCGCGCTGGGTCATAGGGATCAAATTTAACACCTAAATCTATGGCTTTGGTTGTGTCCACAATAAGAGAGCCAGAGCTGCTGGCCAGTCGCACGGATACAACACCAGAGATATCCTCTGTTAAATGTATTTTAGTAATTTTCGCCAGATCGCGAAGAATGGTATCGCGCTGGTCAAGCAACTGAGGTGGCTGCTTATCAATGGAGACCTTTTCCTCTAACTGGCGATTTACCGTTGCCAATTGCCTAGTTAGGGTATTAATTTTGTTTATTTCCTGCTCGACTCCAGATCTGACCTCAAGCTCTATGCTATCGAGCTGTCCCGATAATTCTCTAAAACGTGAGGCCAATGCATCGGCATCACGCACAAATAGGTTTCGAGCCACTGTGGATGCGGGGTCTGCACTGAGGTTACTAGCCGCAGCAAAAAACCTATCCAAGGCTGAGGACAATCCAGAGGTTTGTGAACCCATTAAATCAACAATACGATTGGCGTATTGAATCACTGGCTCTTGTGTAGACAGATCACTGCTACTATTGCGCAGACTGTTTTCTATAAATTCATCATAGGCACGTACAACCCCCTCAAGCCTGGCACCGGTTCCGATAAAAACTGTACCCTGTTGACTGGGCATACCTTCTGCCGATGAAGAAACTTGCCGCGAATAACCCTCAGTATTGAGATTGGCAATATTGTTACTCACCGTTGCCAATGATTGTCGGTAGAGCTGGGTAGCACTTGCGCCAATAGATAAGATATCACTCATTTACTTGGCTCCTCTAGTAAAACAGAGGGTCTTGCACCTAGGGGCAGTTCCAAAGGCAGGGCCTTCTGAGGGGCTAATAGCTGACTGTGCGTCTGATAGGCCTCAACCACCTGCTTAGAGCTCACCTGTTTAGTGACCTGCTCTGCTAACCAGTCCCCTAAACCTAGGGAACCTTTTTGTGCCATGGTCTGAGACAGCTCCTGATGGTACATTTGCTCAAAAGTATCCAAGCTAGATGAACTGGTCAGGTCGCTTTTTAAGGGCTCGCTGGCCTCGCGCATGGACTTGAATACCATCTGTAAAAACATCGCCTCAAACTGCTGACCCACCTCTTTGGCTGCGGCCTGCTCATCATCTCGCGCACGGGTGCGCAGGTCACTTAATCCCGAGAGATCAAAGTAACTTTTGACTGAGTAGTTTGATGATGCGAGGCTGTTATCGACCATTTAGATCACCACTAACTCTGCACGCAGACTACCGGAGCTCTTTAGAGCTTCGAGGATAGCGATCAATGAAGAGGGTGTAGCACCGACCTGATTAACTGCATCGACAATCTCACGAAGATCAACACCGGGCTGAAATAAGAACATATTGTTGTTGGGCTCTGTGACAGTGATATCAGCATTCTGAACCTCAGCCGTAACACCATCGCTAAATGGCAGTGGCTGGCTGACTTCATTGGTGGCTGAGATATTGACCGTAATAGTGCCGTGAGTCACCGCTGCCGCAGTGACTTTTACATTGCGATTAATTACCGCTGTACCAGTTCGTGAGTTGATTACGACCCGCGCCGCTGGTTCACCGGGCTGTACATCTAGATTTTCAATCATACTCAAGAAATTCACTCTTTGAGAGGGATCTTGAGGCGCACGCACGGCAACAGACACTCCGTCAAGAGCAAATGCCACACCAGCGCCAAAGGTTTTATTAATTTCTTGTGAAATGGCATTGGTGGTAGAGAAATCACTGTCGCGGACATTTAGCACAATATGCTCTGCTGTTTCAAAGGGCGTCTCCACCATGCGCTCTACAATAGCGCCATTGGGGATTCGTCCTGAGGTGGGCACACCAATTTGTACACTGGTACCCGCAGCATCTGCCATTACCCCAGTGACCGTCAGAGGTCCTTGTGCAAGGGCATAAATCTGACCATCGACACCGCGCATACGCGTCATAATTAGACTGCCACCGCGCAGGGACTCGGCAACACCAATAGCGGAGATATTAACGTCAATTCTTTGACCAGGTTTAGCAAAGGGAGGCAACTCAGCGGTTACCATCACAGCAGCTACGTTTTCTACTTTAATCTCTTTTTTAGCATTCTGGGCTGCAAGGGAGGTCAGTTGATCACCTAAATCAAAATCACTGATAGGGCCATCTACACTGACGCCTAGTCCAGATAACATGGTTTTAAGTGCCTGAGCGGTTATTGGTAGATCTTTACCGTCACCAGAACCCTGAAGACCCACTACAAGACCAAAACCAATCAGCTTGTTGGGACGCACACCGCCAACATCGACTAAGTCTTTAATACGGTCTGCATAACTTACTGTGGACAGCAGTATGGCGCTGAGCAATAGGATTAATTTATGTTTAAACATAACGTCGAGTCTCCGCTGACTTAAAAGGGCCAAAATTTATACAGCATCTTGTTGCCCCAAGAGGGCTTAGACGCTGAGGCCAAGTTTCCTGTACCACGGTAGGAAATTTGTGCATGGGCAATACGTTGAGACAGTATGGTGTTGTCGGGCTGAATATCCGCCGGTCTAATAATGCCTTTGATGCGGATAAACTCAGTACCTTCCGTTAACGCTAACTGCTTCTCACCAACAATGACCAAATTGCCATTGTCTAGCACCTCAACCACCATGGCCGATATTGAACCTGATAGAGAGGCCTGCTGGCCTGCGGTACCTGTGCCTTCGCTAGTGATATTTGAGCCCGTGGTTTTGGCGCCGTTAAAAAAGCTCGCGCCAAAGCCAAGTTCACGAATAATCGTGTTCTTTTGGTTATCGCCAATCACATCATTGGCTGTTTCTCGGCTGGTGGTAAGGGCAGAGGTTCTAGAGGCTTGAGTAGTCTCATTCAGCAATACAGTGATCAAATCACCGACTTTAATATCTGAGCCCTGATAGCTTCGCAAGTCACCAAATAAAGCCTGACCATTGGTAAAGATAGAGCCAGTAACCTGAGTCGGTTTTTGCGCAGGTATGGGTTGTACTGGGGCAAATTCTGCCGTTGGCATCATCTGTGGCTGGCCTGCACAGGCACTTAAACACCCAATCACAATAACCAAACTGATCAATTTAAATGATTTCATCGCTAAGCCTATAAGTTGTTATTGAGGAATCTCATCATGCCGTCTGTGGCAGCGATAGCTTTAGAATTCACTTCATAAGCGCGCTGGGTCTCAATCATATTGACCATTTCTTCAACCACATTGACATTGGAGGCCTCTAAGGAACCCTGCATTAACATACCCGCGCCATCTTCACCGGGAATACCGACAATCGCATCACCACTGGCATTGGTAGGTAGCAAAAGATTGCGCCCAATGGGCTGTAATCCGGCAGTGTTCACAAAACGTGATAACTGAATCTGGCCTACCTGAGCAGCACCGCCACCATTGGCTAATTCAGCCGTCACTGTGCCATCTCGACCCACGGTAATAGCTGCTGTATTTTGGGGAATATTAATTGCCGGAATTATGGGCTCACCACCCACAGTCACTAACTGACCCTCTACCGACAGCTTGAAAGAACCATCTCTGGTATAGGCAATGGTTCCATCAGCTTGCTGAACCGCAAAAAAGCCTTCACCAGTCACTGCTATATCCAGAGCATTTTCTGTAGTGATAATATTGCCTTGGCCATGATTTTTCTCTGTGGCTAAGACTCTTGTACCCGTACCCAATAGTAGACCGGTTGGGGTTTCATTCTGAGCATCAGCCTGACCGCCTGCTGGCACCACATTTTGATAGAGCAGATCTTCAAAGACAGCTCGATCTTTCTTAAAACCAACCGTATTCACGTTAGCTAGGTTATTTGAAATAACCTGCATGCGTGTCTGCTGTGCAGTAAGTCCGGTTTTTGCAATCCAAAGTGAAGCATCCATTGTTAATTCCTCAATTTATATCTATCTATATTTTGTAAATGCCTAGGGCAATCTCATCATGGTTGAGCCAGTTTCATCGATGGACTCTGATTCCTTGATCACATTAATCTGTGCTTCAAAGGATCGGCTAAAATCCATCATTCTGACCATGGCATTGATTGGGTTTACATTACTGCCCTCAAGGGCTCCGCTCTGTAGCGATGCCACTCTGGGCCCTGTGGGAAAATCTGTGCCCCTATAGAGCTCATCAAGGGGCTCAAACAAGCCGTCCTCTCTGCGCGTTAGGGGCATGGCACTGGCGTCTCGCAACATCAATTGTCCAATTTCAATCGGCTCAATTTCAGGATTGGTTGGCGATGAGGCATAGACTGTACCGTCTGCCGAGATGGACACCAGCTGGCCGGGCGGTACACTAATGGGTCCCGCTTCGCCAAGTACTAACTGCCCAGCAGCATTTTCAATCACACCAGAGGCGGTGACCCGAAGATCGCCGCGTCGGGTAAAGGCTATATCGCCATTTTCTGCTTGCATACCCAGCACAGTTTTATCATTTAGCGCCACATCCATTTGATTGCCAGTGGTAGAGATGGTGCCCGGATCAAGCCTAATAACATCGCGTTTGATCAACAGCGGTTGATACAGGGTCTCAAATCCGTCCCCTTCAACCTTGGCAGTTTGCGAGGCTAATTCATAGCTTTCCTTAAAACCAACCGTTGATACATTGGCCAGTGAGTTGGTCAGTTGTGCTCTAATCTCAGACTGACTAATAACCGCCGATAGTGATGTGTAGGCTAACCTGTCCATTTATACTCCTAATAATGTATGGCGCTTAAGTGCCAGTTATCCACGGATATTAATAATGGTTTGTGTCAACGATGAACTTGTCTCAATCGCTTTTGCGTTGGCTTGGAAGTTCCGTTGTGCCGTGATCAAGTCCACCAGCTCAGCTGTCAAATCTACATTTGAACGCTCGCGTGCACCGGCTCGAATGGTTCCGAATCCAGCAGCACCTGGCTCACCTAGGGTGGCATCACCCGATCCTGAGGTTGCTGAGTAACTGGTATCACCCACCTGACGCAGATCTTTTGGCGTGGCAAAGTTGGCAATAATAATTTTACCCAACGACTTCTGTGAGCCATTCGAGTAACTGGCAACCACCAGACCATCATCACCGATATTTACACCCACCAAATCACCCTCTGGAGCACCGTTTTGAGATTGACTCAATACGGCGAATGGGCTGTTAAACTGGGTACTGTTGTTGTAAGCAAGTTGGATAGCGCCACCAGTAATATTGTCACTTTCTAGTTTGGCGCCGCCAATTGGAGATACCAGCGTACCACTGGTGTCAAAGGTCAGTTCGCCTTTGTCTAAGAAAATTGGCGTCCAGTAGGGAATGTCCTCATCATCAAAGTCAGCCTTATCGGTAGTCTCTGACCAGTTACCGTCATTATCCTGAGTAACATATACCTCACTGGTTCCTGAATAATCTGGTACTAATTCGATATAGGTTGAGGTCTTACCAAAGCCAGCATCGATATTTTCCAGACCCCAGTCGGAGTGACCAGCAACCTGAATAAAGGACGTATCAGAGGCGGTAGCGCCAGTGATAACAATGGCTTCGGAGGCTTCATCAAAGCCAACTTTAACCCCTGACACAGTGCGTCCAAGAGCATCGGCCATTAGGTTAATTTTGTCCTGAAGATGCTCAGTAAATGTACCAATTGAATACTGTCCTAGTTCCAACTTAATCTGTGCAGAGATACCATCGACAATCACTGTCACATTCTGGTTATCTGAATTAACCTGGAAAGATTTACGAGGATCAACACCCATTTGGTTACCACGCACTGTGGCAGGCTCAGAGCGCTGACCACGTACTGCTGG
>CAXRJI010000039.1:0-23767 GCA_964231105.1 Porticoccaceae bacterium | reverse complement strand
ACCATCTGCTGGTAGTTACTGGCCTTTGAACTTGATGCATTGCCATCAACGGCACGTTTGGCAACTCCTTGACAGATTGCTGCCACGCGAAAAAAACTAAAGGCCAGATAAAAGGGCCAATTGTCTATCTTATCAATCCCCATACGTTGGCAGTATTGTGTTACGTAATCCTCCTCGGAGGGTATGCCAAAAGCACTTCGATCAATACCGGCAAGACCTGAAGAAATACCAGGTGAATCATGGGCTGGCAAACGAAATCCCATACATTGGTAGGCTAGATCCGCATAGGGATGCCCCAACGTGGATAACTCCCAATCAAGCACTGCGATCACGCGGCTATTATCGGCAGAGAAAATAAGATTATCGAGGCGGTAGTCACCATGCACTAGGGATACTTTGCCATCATCGGCTGGAATATTATCTGATAGCCAACTTATCAGATGATCCATCTCAGTAATTTTATCGATTTCTGAAGCCTGATACTGTGCTGACCAGCGCTCATATTGACGCTGAAAATAGTTACCGGGCCTGCCATAATCCAGCAGCCCAACTTGCTGAAGATCAACCGAATGGATAGCAGCCAATACGCGGTTCATTTCATTGTACATTGCCCCGCGTTGGGCATTGTTATCAATCGCTTTAAGCGTTGAAGCCCAATGAATATTTCCTTCACAAAACTCCATAATATAAAACATGGATCCAATAACAGTTGGATCCTCACACAGATGATAGACATTCGCCACAGGCACATCGGTGTCACGCAATGCAGCCATCACGCGGTATTCTCGATCTACAGCATGGGCAGATTTAAGCAGTTTGCCAGGGGGCTGGCGTCTTAACACATAAGAACCAGAGGCCGCTTCAAGTTTAAACGTGGGATTAGACTGACCGCCTTCAAACTTGGTAATGGTTATGGGCCCCTTAAAACCCTGTACCTGCGATTGCAGATAACTAGTCAGTGTTTTTTCATCTAAAGCGGTGACTGCTGACATACTCTTTTATCTACCTACTTATCATTTGTTTATTTATTTGTTTTTTATTAGCTTTTTAAAACGTCCGTGCCCATTAGTACAGCAATCTATCACAATTTGTATCATTGAGAATATCCTTGACTCGCTGACGATCTGATCTATCCAAGCATTGGTACTCCTGTCTAATCCACTGCAGACATTTAGCTTGATAGGGAAAAGTGCGTTGACTCCACTCAGTACCATCAATCTCAGTTTGCCAGTCTTTATTGCCTGCCTCTTGAGCAGCTGCATTGGCCAACAACGCTGGCACATAAACACGCCCTACTTCTTCTAAGATCTGCTTTATAGTGTCAGGTAGCTGATCCATATATAGCCAACCATTATTCTCGGCTGGGTGGCCAGATTGATCCTCCATTAGGGCTGTATAGGCGACTGCTCTGGGTGACAGCGAATGTGCAATACCACTGGGAGTTGGATCAAAGCCTATTAGTTGTGTCAATTGACCGTATAGAGCAAAGTCAGCAGCGCTGGGTCGTTGCCCTAATAAAAAGGACTGCTGCTCAAAATGAGCTTCTAGGACCTTGAGAAGACGGCGATAGCTAGCATCTATAATAGGCGCTGTGGTGGCACTGGAGCCAACCACAAAAAGCCTGTCCTTTTGCCTTTGGGCAACAAACTCTTTGAAATACAGAGCCTGTTCTTTGGACATTGAAAACTCTGTCATCAATGGTAGTAAAGTCGCTGCGTTTTCTTCATCTTCGGAGAATTGCCAACGATAATGGAACATATATTTGGTACACCATTCGTCAGCAAAGTCTTCTAGCAAGAAATCTATAAACCTAACCACTGGATCTGTGGGGATTACCGAGCGTTGGGAATATTCAGACTCGAGTCGCCGAATAATAGGTGTTGAATCGCAAACCGCCTCTAGCTGGCCATTATCGTCTTCAAATAAGAAAGTTGGCAAAAGGTTAATTCGCGCCGTCTTCACACCCAGTTCACTCAACACACGCGAAGGATCACCCCAAATTATTTCATAGGGAATATGGCGATACCTTAGCAGAGCTACCATTTTGCGGGTGTAGGGGGAACCGATCCCTCCAACTAATTTTATGGGTGTTTTAGCCGACATTAATTTAATTTTATCTGTAATGGCCTATGCTTAATTTATATTGACACAAAACCTGCCAATATGACAATCTTGGCAAGTTAAAAGTGACAAAAACCGGTGCAAACTAGGTGCGAAAATTAACTCTAACCATTTTTGTAGTTGCATTGTTAATTGTGTTGTTAGTTGCAACACTCTTTTTACAACGATCTGAAATAGTGCTTCGTCTGTATTCTGCGTTTACAGAAAAAACAACTGCAATTAGCAAAGTATCGACCCTTGAGGACGGCCTCCATGTGGCTCTGTGTGGCGCTGGCGGTCCCATGCCCTCAGCTCACAGATCGGGACCCTGCGTGGCTGTGATGGCAGGTGGTAAGTTATTTCTGGTTGATAGCGGTACAAACGGTGTGCGCAATTTAACCAGAATGGGCTTTGACCCCGGCTCTATTAGCGCGGTGTTCCTCACACATTTCCACTCTGACCATATTGACGGTTTAGGCGAGGCTGCAACCTTGCGCTGGGCAGGTGGAAATCATAATTCACCACTACCAGTCTACGGTCCCCGAGGCGTCACAACGGTGGTAGAGGGCTTTAACCGTGCCTATAGCTATGACTTCGTCTATCGCAATGATCATCATGGTGATAGCGTGGCGCCTTTGGGTGGAAAAGGTTTACAGGCACTGCCCTTTGCAACGCCTGAGCCAGAATTAAGTAGCATAATCTATGATGAATTTGACCTTAAAATTGAGACATTTAGTGTCAATCATTATCCAATTACTCCCGCTGTTGGCTATTTGTTCACCTATAAGGGGCGAACGGCACTTATCTCGGGCGATACCACGAAAATAGCTTCTGTTGAGAAATTTGCAGTTAATGTGAATCTTTTAGTGCATGAGGCGCTAGCCGCTCATCTGCTTAAGGCCATGAACGAGGGAGCCAGTGCGGCAGGTAATTTGCCTCGCGCCAAAATATTTTTAGATGTATTAAATTACCATGCCACACCTGTTGAAGTAGCTGAAATAGCCCGTGATTCTAAGGCTGGGCATTTACTTTACTACCATATTGTGCCGCCATTAGATGCGCCGGGCGCAGAAGCGACTTGGTTACAGGGGGTAGATGCAGTTTTTCAAGACTATACATTGGGTCGTGATGGTACCCATTTTTTTCTACCCAGTGGGTCTAATGAGATTATTCAGATTCAATCTGCATTATAAATAAGCAAGGACTGTAAAATAGCGAGCTAGAGCCAACTATGGCAAAATACATAACACTAATGATAGTGAAATACAAACGCATTCCATGAGCACTCAATCAGTACAAAGTATCAAACCCGATGGTCGCCGCTTGCGCAGCGATCGCAGTAGACAGTTGATTGTCAAATCAATGCTGGATTTGATCCATGCGGGCAATTTACAACCCACGGCACAACAAGTGGCAGACCATGCAAAAGTGGGTATCCGCTCAGTATTTCGTCATTTTGAAGATATGGAGAGTATTTTTGCCAGTGTTGACAAACTTGTACGTAAAGAGAGTCATGCTCTGTATGGCAATAAAGCCTGCACTGGAAGCCTTCAGGAGCGTATCACCTTTGCTGTTAAACAATCAGCAAAAATTTATGAGGCTATGGGCAATGTAATGCTTTCAAGTCAAGCCAGACTTTGGAGTTCACCGACTGTAAAAAGTAATTATCTGGAGCATCAAGAGGGCCTTCGCAATAATATAAAGACATGGCTGCCAGAGGTAATGCAGCTTTCACCCAATAAATATCAGTCTGTTTTGGCTATTTGCTCGTTCGATTTTTGGTATCGTCTAAGATACCATCAAGAACAAACGGTTTCTGATAGCACCGACTTATTGATTGAACTTGTTGAAAATTTAATTACCTCAAAATAAAGAAACCTGCGTAAATCTTATACAAACAAGCTATCTTGTAGGTTGTAAACTCTGGCTGTAAGGCAAGCTAAGCGCGAGTATCTTCTGCGCCTGAAGCCAAAAAGGCAAGAATACAAGAAGGTGAGAGGGACAGCATAACGATGAGTAAAGGTTGGTTTTACAGGCTGATAATTATCTTTTTTACAGGGCTGTTTAGTCTAGGAAGCCTTGCTATTGACCAACAATCCATCACCAACCCCGGCGATCAATGGTTAAGTCATGGTCGTGACTATTCTGAGCAGCGTTTTAGTCCGTTAACAACAATAAATGCCAGTAATGTGGATCAATTAGATCTGGCCTGGTCATTTAAGTTTGAGACAGCGCGAGGCATGGAGGCAACTCCGCTTGTGCACAATGGGGTAATTTATATCAGTACAGGCTGGAGCCATGCCTATGCTCTAGATGCCCGCACCGGCAAGCAACTGTGGCACTATGATGCTCAAGTACCTAAATCGCATTTAGCAAAAACCTGCTGTGGTCCGGTCAATCGCGGTGTTGCGCTGTGGCAAGGGGGTAGCAAGGATCAATTACAGGTGTTTATGGGCGCCTTAGATGGTCGACTAATCGCAATTAATGCGGCGACTGGCGAGGAAAACTGGTCTGTTCAAACCACGCCAGATAACAGCAATTACAGTATTACCGGCGCGCCTCGAGTAGTTAAGGGCATGGTAATTATTGGCAATGGTGGCGGCGAACTGGGCGTTCGTGGCTATATTACCGCCTACGATGCGCAAACCGGTGAGCAGAAATGGCGCTTCTATACAGTTCCTGGAGATCCCAATAAACCCCAAGAGCAGCCCTCCCTTGATCGTGCACTAGAAACCTGGGGCGGTGATCAATGGCATAAGCTAGGTGGTGGCGGTGGTACCGTGTGGGACGCTATTGTCTATGATCCATCCTTGGACTTACTCTATATTGGCACTGGCAATGGCTCCCCTTGGAACCGCAAACTGCGCAGTCCCGGTGGTGGTGACAATCTTTATCTTAGCTCTATAGTCGCTATCAAACCTGATAGCGGTAAATATGTATGGCACTATCAGACAACTCCGGCAGATAACTGGGATTACACCGCTACCCAACAGCTTGTGCTGGCTGAAATAATGATTGATGGCAAGAAGCGATCGGTCATTATGCAGGCACCTAAAAATGGTTTTTTCTATGTATTAGATCGACAAACCGGTGAACTACTATCAGCGGACAAGTTTGCACGCGTAACCTGGGCTACCCACGTGGATATGCAAACGGGTCGACCCGTTGAAAGTAAATACGCTGAGTATCAAAGTAATGGCGGCAGTTATATCTGGCCCTCTCCCTATGGTGCACATAATTGGCAACCCATGTCCTTCAGCCAAAATACGGGCCTAATGTATATTCCAACGCAGAACATACCCCATTACTTTGTGGGTCAAGATTCAGTGGAGTATCGACTAAACCGCTGGAATACAGGCGTGGATCTTAACGAGTCTCGCGATGCCAAAAGCTGGGTGGCCGCTAAAGCTTCAATGGATGCATTGGTTTATGGAGAATTGATAGCCTGGGACCCCATTGCGCAAAAGCGGGTTTGGCAAGTTAGACAAGATAAGCCGTCAAATGGTGGCGTTTTAAGCACTGCAGGGGATTTAGTTTTTCAGGGCGCATGGGATGGTAAATTCTCAGCCTACGATGCAAAATCTGGCAATCAGCTTTGGCACTATCAATCTGATAGCGCTATCTTGGCTGGACCCATCAGTTATCAGCTAGATGGTGAGCAGTATGTCGCTGTTGCCCAGGGCAGCGGTGGCACAATTATGTTGACTGTGGGTGAGGAGATAATGCGCAACCGGGTCAATCATAACCGTCTATTGGTGTTTAAACTGGGGGACTTTAATCAGCCACAACCCATCACCGATAACAGTATTGCAGAAATTTTGACCCTTAAAGATATTGAGATTAGCGATCCTGCACAGATTAAACGGGGTGAGACCCTGTATGGTCGCAACTGTGCTTCCTGTCATGGTATCAGTGCCAAAAGTAACCATATACTGCCGGATTTGCGTTATATGAGTGAACAGACACATAACCAGTTTACCGCCATCGTGTTGGGTGGCAGCAAAATTCACAAGGGAATGATTGGCTTTTATGAAACCCTTGAAGCTGAGGACGTTGAGGATATACACGCCTTTTTACGACAAGAGCAGCGCGAATTACCGGCTAAACTTGAACTGACGTTTTGGCAAAAAATTGAGTACTGGTTTACCTATATCATGGCCAAAATAGGTGAGAAATTTCCAGATATCTTAAACGCCACGCGCGACCTAATTATGTAAACACAGGCTTTAATCCGATCAACTAGCTACCGGTAAATTTTGGCGGTCTTCGCTCGGTAAAAGCTTTAATACCCTCCTTTAAATCATTTGATTGCAGGCTGGTCATCATTGTAAACATACCATTAAGCATTAAACTTTGCTCAGTGGTTAAATTTTCGTTTTGCTGCAACATAAACTTGGTACCACGCACAGCCATAGGGGAATTTGCCGCTATTTCATTGGCCATTGCAAGGCCTGCCTGCAAAGCAAGCTCGGACGTATCATAGACATCATTGATTAAGCCAATTTTTTCAGCACGCTGGGCGTCAATATCTTTACCTGTGTAAGCTAACTCAGCAACATGTCCGGCATTTAGAATTTTTGGCAGACGTTGTAATGTGCCCACATCTGCAACCAGACCAATGCGAGTTTCGCGAACACTAAATATAGCGTCAGCACTGGCAATGCGAATATCACAGGCTGTAATAAGATCAACACCTGCACCTAAACAAAAACCATGAATAACACCAATAACGGGCAATGGACAGTCTGCAACAGCGCTTATTGCTTTCTGAAAACCGCTGGTGATTTCCAACTGCTGTAAGTTAGCCTTAGCCTGAGAGTCTGCTTTGGCGGTTTTTTGTGGGTTGATTGCAGTTTCAGCAAGGTCTACACCCACACAAAAATGTTTGCCACGACCCGCTATCACTACCGCGCCTATATCCGAGTGGCTGACAATTTCTTCTAAAGCTTGAGGTATGGCTAGCCAAACAGCCGAGGACATGGCATTGTATTTTTCTTCACGATCAAGCCATACAATCGCCACTGCATTCTGTTTTTCGATGCTTAAAACGTCTGAACTAAAACCCATTATCCATCTCCATCAACTTTTTTACTTCTACGAGCATAATATAATTTGACTGGCAATATCCATTAACTGGATATATCCATTAACGAGCGCATAAGTTTGTTCATACCACCAATCCAGCGATCATAGTCTGCTGTTTTACCGCGAATATAATCCAATACAACAGCATGGGGTAATATCAAAAAGCGTTCATCCCTAAGCCCCTCAACCACTGTTTCCATGGCTTCCTCTGGTTCAATCATGCCGTCCACAGAGGCAGATTGTATCTGCGCTGATTGTTGAGCATCTCCATCTGTGGTCATTGCAGTACGAACTGCTTGAGGGCATAACATAGAGACCTTGATACCCTGATGCTGATGGTGAATTGCAAGCCATTCACCAAAACCCACAGCGGCATGTTTGGTTACACCATAACTGGCGCCACCAATCTGATTGAGCAAGCCAGCGGCAGAGGAGGTAATCAAAAAGTAACCGCCGCCACGGGTCACCATGCGCGGCACTAGATGACGAGCAATATATACATGGGACATAACATTGATATCCCAACTTTTTTGCCACTCACTATTAGGCGAATCCAGAGCCGGCGCAATACCAACACCTGCATTTGAGCAAAACAGATCGATTGGGCCAAAATCTCTTTCTGTATCTTCAATTACCCTCAACATATCCGCCTCTGAAGAGACATCTGCAGTCATAGCATGGCAACCAACCAAGTTCGCTGTAGCTTCTACATTGTCTGCATTGATATCGACAGCGATAATATGTTTTGCCCCCTCTTCTTTAAAACGCAGGGCCATGGCGCGACCTATACCACTGCCAGCACCAGTGATTACAATAATCTTGTCTTTTAGCTCCAAACTCTGTCCCCCCTAACTCTTTTACTTAGTCTCAGCCGCTATATTAATTGCTTTAGATCTTCTTTACGAAAAGGCTTTATATCAGCCACACGATTACTGGCTATTTTTTTCACCCAGTCTGGGTTTGCAATCAGGGCTCTGCCCACTGCAATAAGATCAAACTCATCAGCATCCATTCGGGCAATTAAGTTGTCAATATTTGACGCTTCAGCTTCTCTGAATGCGCTCTCACCAGGTCTCGGCACAAATTCATCGCTAAGACCGACACTGCCCACACTAATTGTAGGTTTTGCCGTAATTTTGCCCGCCCAGCCCGCTAAATTTAGCTCACTGCCTTCAAACTCAGGCTCCCAAAATCGCCGCTGGGAACAGTGAAAAATATCCACTCCTGCATCACATAGAGGCTGGAGAAACTGTTCAAGTTCGCCAGGAGTCTGCACTAAACGCGCATCATAATCCTGACCCTTCCATTGCGACCAGCGAAAAATAATAGGAAAGTCTGCGCCGACCTCTCTGCGCACCGCAGAAATTATCTCAACGGCAAATCGGCTTCGGTTTTGAATAGAGCCGGCATAGTGATCTTTGCGCTGATTAGTACCTTCCCAGAAAAATTGATCAATTAAATAACCATGGGCACCATGAATTTCGATAGCATCACAGCCAATTGATTGGGCATCAGCCGCACCTTTAGCAAAGGCTTGCACCACATCGTCTATATCTTGCTGACCCATAATATGACGATTTGCCTTACCCGGTACTGCCATACCTGAGGGCCCATAACCCAGCACATCGCCCTCAGGCGGTGTACCCTGTTTTCTAATCGCGCCGACATGCCACAATTGGGGGGCTATTTTGCCACCCGCTTTATGCACTGCATCCACCACTTTTTTCCAGCCGGCCAGTCGCTGTTCCCCATAAAAATACGGTACATCAGGGTAACCACTTGCGGCAATATGATCTATGCAGGTGCCCTCAGTGATAATTAAACCCACATCGCCTTCAGCGCGGCGGCGGTAGTAGTCAACGACATTACCTCCAGGGATATTGTCAGGTGAGAAATTACGCGTCATGGGTGCCATAACGACTCGGTTTTTTAATTGAAGCTTGCCCATAGCAAAGGGTTTAAATAATGCGCTGACTGATTCCATTGGTAAGTATCCGCTAATAGTATTGCAACTGAGTTTTAATTTTGTTGCGTTGTAAGTTTACAGAAAAGCCATCCAACCTAAATGGCACAGTGAAGCCAGTAAGGCTAGTATCAGTGCTACGAGTAACTTCGGCGATCCGACTACGTTCACAGGCGCAGATGGAAAGGCAAATGTCTTATCCAGTGCCTGTAATTTGAGGTTATGGTGGTCACTATGAAGTGTATCAAGGAAAATCTGTACACTATCGCGACGACTGCGGTAACGAATAATGGCTGCGATAGTCCAATCATCGGCCTGATCACAGTTGTGGTTTTCAATATTGGCTGCCAGTGCTCGAGAAATAAACATGGGGTGACCAGCACGCTTAACTACGCCAGACATAAAGGTTCTTACGTATTGATCCAATAACTTAAAAGATTTAGCTTTGGGATCCTTTAGAGTCATTGCATTGACCATAAACCACTCTTTACCATCATCATGCTCAAGGAAATAACGAAGATTTTGCAGCTGTTGTGCAGAGGCTCCGCGATCTGAGAAATCCTTAATATAGTTTTCCACCTCAGACGGGGATAATTTCCCCTTAAAGCCCACATACCATGCCCAAAATACTAGATAGAGTAGTGCTGCGGTAAACCAGATAGTAGCTGCTATCATTTTTTAGTTCCTTAATGTCAGTTGGCGCTGAATTTCTTTGGCAATCAACCACAAGCGATCCTGCCCCCATGTAACCAAAATCTGTTGCCCTGTTTCGTCTAGCAGTCTAAAACTGGGTACACCCCAAAGACCAGCGCTATACATAACCTGTCGATTGGATTCCAAAGCGTCCTCCCAGCCCGGCTGACCCACTAGTTTCTTTGCCTCTTGCCAATCAAGACCGGCATCTTCAACCACCTTTTTTAAGCCTTTATTATTATTTGTATTGACCCCTTTAACAAAGGCACAGTTTAAAAAATTACCTATCAACTCAACCCCTTTGCCCTGATCACAGGCCCACTGATAGAGGGAGTAACAACGTCGAGTAGGATCACCAATTGGGTCATAGAAATGACCAAAATCTACCCCTGCCTCACGCGCTTCACGTGCAGCATCCATAAAAATATAAATTCCCTTGGCTCGAGTTGCAGGCACGCCGCGCATTACCATAGGCAATACTGGTCTCAAGGCTAGCTGAACGCCAGTGCTAGCTGCCAAGGCGACAACTCGATCAAAGATAATTGCGGTATAGGGACTGCGAAGAGAGACATAGAACTCTAGCGTTAGCCTTGCATGATCTTTTAATGGACCATTAATAATTTGTGGTCGAGGCACCAATGAAGGTCTGCCTACTTCGCGGTCAATCCCCAATGCTGCGAGACGCTTTTCCAAGTGATAAAGACGATCTACACCCCAATACCACTCTTTATCGCAGTAAAACATGGCACTGGAATAATGCCCAAGCTGTTGCCGCCGCATATTACCCTGTTTAATTGCATGTTTAACTTGATCAGAACTTGCCATACCTAGTTCTTGAGACAGTGCGTTAAGTGATTGTTGATCTGATGACCAGAGAGCTTCAGTAACCACCGCCACATGCTCTACAAAGCTTTGAGCTTTGTCTAAGGCAAGGGAAACAAGGATAGCAGTCGCTTGCTCTGCTAGTTGAGCATCGGGTTGTTGTGAGGCATGGGCAAAACTCAGTCCATAATGGGACGCAATAGAACAGGCATCATGGCGTGATAGCTCGCCTAGCAGATCGGGTTCTGGGATATTCTTGCCTGGGGTTACAGTGACTAGATGACACACCAACTTTATATCGTAACGCTGCGCTAACTCTACAAGACATTGTGCCGCTAAATAACTGTAAGGGTCATCTACCTGATGAAAATACTCCACTGTAGGCTGAGTTGCGGATTTAATGCGGCGTTTTTCTTGGCGATCACGTTGTTTTTGCAAATGTTTATGACTGATAATTTTAGTCAATAGCTTAGATTGCAGCCATCGTCGCATTGGACTAGGATCCATAGTGGCTGCCCCACCCTGCTCTTTAAATTGCTCAGCCATCCTTTGTCCCTCTCTGAAACCCAAAATCCAGAAAATTTAACCTGAATTTACACAGGGTTTTGCTCGGTAAGTAGCAGACTCTTATTTAATTTTTTTTATAGAATAGAGTAACTCTTACATATTGTCATAATAAGTGCCATAATAATCTCACCCATTAAGAATAACAATTAAATGCGGTAAAGTATTGGTTATGATTGATCTCTATACAGCCCCAACACCCAATGGTCATAAGGTTTCTTGCACGCTTGAGGCAATGGGGCTTGATTATAAAGTCTGTACCGTTGATTTGAGCTCTGGCGAGCAACATCAGCCCTCATTTACTGCTATTTCACCCAATGCACGGATCCCGGCCATTGTAGATAGGAGTAATCAGAACTTCGCTGTCTTTGAGTCTGCAGCTATTATGATCTATCTTGCAGAGCAAACTGGAAAACTTATGCCCACAGACGTGAATGGGCGCAGTCTAGTAATGCAGTGGCTGATGTTCCAAATGGGAGGTATTGGCCCCATGATGGGACAGGCAAATGTGTTTTATCGTTATTTACCAGAAAAAATCCAACCCGCTATAGACCGCTATCAAAATGAAAGTCGGCGCTTGTTTGAAGTACTTGACCGCAGACTGGGTGAAAGTGAATGGCTGGCACAGGACTTCTCTATCGCTGATATAGCCAATTGGTGTTGGGTTCGCACCTACAAATGGTCAGGTGTATCCCGTGATGGCTTGAAGAATCTCGACCGATGGCTCACTGCAATGAAGGGAATTGAGGCAATGCGCAGGGGCGTAAAAATACCCGTGTCAGTGGATAGCGTTCTGAAAGATACCAAGAACAGCGATGAATTTATAAAACAAGCACGAAAAAATATACAGACCTGATATCAGGTGTATCTATAAAAATTAGTTTATTCATAACAGACACGCAGTGTCTAAATTTGATCAAGGAGATAGACTCATGTCTACGAAGTTGTTTGATTTAACTGGCAAGATTGCCTTAGTGACTGGCGCCAGTCGCGGTATTGGCGAGTCTATTTCAAAGTTACTGGCGCAACAGGGCGCCCATGTAATTGTGTCCAGCCGCAAGATCGATGACTGTCAAAGGGTTGCCGATAATATAGTTGCCAGCGGTGGCTGCGCTAGAGCGGTTGCCTGTCATGTGGGAAATATGGAAGATATCAAAAACTGCTTTGAGCAGATTAGAGTTCAATATGGCAAGCTAGATATTCTCATCAATAATGCTGCGACTAATCCCTATTTTGGACATATTTTAGATACTGATCTTGGCGCCTACACTAAGACAGTGGATGTTAATATTCGCGGGTACTTCTTTATGTCCGTGGAAGCTGGCAAGTTAATGCGTGATAACGGCGGTGGTTGCATTGTCAACACCGCTTCAATTAATGCTTTGCAACCCGGATTAATGCAGGGCATTTACTCGATTACTAAAGCGGCAGTAGTGAATATGACCAAAGCCTTTGCCAAAGAATGCGGCGCCCTAGGCATTAGAGTCAATGCGCTACTTCCGGGACTAACCAAAACTAAATTTGCTGGTGCCCTTTTTGATAATGAAAAAATGTATCAAAAGGCCATGCAGGTCATCCCCATGAAGCGTCATGCGGAGCCGGACGAAATGGCGGGCACGGTGCTTTACCTAGTATCTGATGCTTCAAGCTATACCAATGGCGAGTGTATTGTAGTTGATGGTGGATTTACTCTGTAAACAAGCTGCAGGTCTCTTTCTAGACAGTTTTTCTAAATACATTTAATAGTATTTGTTTTAAGGGCTTTATTGGGTTGGCAAAATTTAAGGAATAAGTTTTCGAACCCCAAGGCATATAAACAAATAATCTATCAATATCACCATGCAGTGCTAGCGCCCTACCCGCTCTATGGGTAGACCCTGGGAGCACATTGAATAATCCCTTAGGTAAACCCGCTAAAACTGATATTTCGGCTACTCTTAAGATCCCATGAGGGGACTGAATGGGTGGATTAATCACCACACTGTTACCTGCTAAAAGTAATGGCAAAATTTTGAATAGGATTTGATAGAGTGGGAAATTACAAGGGATAACAACACCAACAATACCAATAATATCAGGGCTTGGTTGTTTCCTCGGCACAGTATGCAAATTTTTTGAAAACGCTACTTCTCTGTAGTTTTCCTGTTCCCCTTTGGCATAGGATCTGAGAATGGCGGAGGCACCCATGGTATCAAGATGAAGCGAATCCACTGCCTGCTTACCCATATCCAAGGTTTCCAGAAGAGCTAATTCCTCTCTGTTATCGACAATCAACCTAATAAAACTGTTTAGAATTTCCTTGCGCTTAGTAATGGGCGTTTGAATCCAATGACCACTGGCTTTTAACCTTTGTGCTGACTGAATACCTTGGTCCACATCATAATAATCACAGGACGCTACCGAAGCCAATAGGTGTTCGCTTACGGGATCATATACTTTATAGGTTTGTTGTGAATGGGCACTTGTGAACTTGCCATCAATAAAAGGATCATTTCGTAATTTAAACTTCTGAGATTTAGACTTCCATTCTTTATAGGCAAATTCTGGCATGGATCCATCCTTATCAACTTTTCCATTGACTAAGATGCTACTAATCAATGATCAGGCTGTCATTTTTATGGCGAGATATTTCATTAAAGTCAGGTCTCTTTGAAGTTACAGCACAATCAACACTGATTAGTTCGCACTTTTGTTTTAGATTTTAGGTTATATGCTCGATTAACAGTCATTCTGTACCCAAAGGTGCTATAAAATAAAATACTAAAAAAATTTATTTTAGATAAATTTAATTTATTGGGAGCTAATCAAAAACTCGTTTGAAAGGATTCAAAACCGATGATGCGCTATACACTCCAACAACTCCGCTATTTTGTGGCGGTTGCCAAATATCAAAATGTCACGGTTGCTAGCCAAAAACTCTTTGTATCACAGCCTGCCATCTCCAATGCGATCAATAAGCTAGAGCAAACTTTTGGTACCCAGTTGATGATACGCCATCATGCTAGGGGTATTTCACTAACAAGTGCAGGGAAAAAGTTAGTTGTGGAGGCTAATAACCTCCTTGCTCATGCAGAGGAACTACAAGGCAATGCCAAAGCGATGGGAAACCAACTTGCAGGCTCTTTAAATATTGGTTGCTTTGTATCCATGGCACCCATTGTTATTCCCAGCTTGATCAAACAGTTTAATAAACACTATCCTCATGTTGAGTTTAGAATTTCTTGTAATGATGTCAGGTCGATACAATCCAAATTGATTGCAGGCGATATTGAAATGGCAATCAGCTACGACTTAAATCTCAGCGATCAGCTAGAGCGTCTGGAAATATGGCGTTCAAAGCCCTATGTATTAGTGTCTGCAAAACACCCCTTGGCCAATCAAAAGAATATATCCATCTCTCAACTCAAAGATAAGCCTATGATTCTTTTTGAGCGTCCCTACAGTAGGGACTACTTTCAAACCTTACACACTAGCTTCGGTTTTATGCCTAATATTCGATACCGAGTTGATAGTTTTGAGCTTGTACGCTCACTTGTTGGAAGTAATCTAGGCTATTCAATTCTTAATCAGCGACCCAAGACACAAGAATGTTACAACGGCTCTCGCTTGGCATATCTACCCATAAAAGATACAGCGCATTACCTCTCCATCGCACTGATTAAGATAAAAGGTATTCAATTGACCAATAAAGCCTGTGCTTTTTGGAGATTTTGTCAGTTTGAGCTGCCAAGTATTCTAGAAGGGTAACGAACTTCGATCAGCTATAGACAAATGACTGCATAAAACCCAATCACGGATAATAAAAAAATCCTCCACACAGTCTATAGGGAAAAAACAGAAGCGTGGAGGATTGATATTTGGTGGAGCTAAGCGGGATCGAACCGCTGACCTCAACACTGCCAGTGTTGCGCTCTCCCAGCTGAGCTATAGCCCCAAAATGGAGGGCGCATAATAGGGACGAGTCCCTTTTAAGTCAAGCCTGTTTGTTATTGAAAAGGGTCTAAACAGTCAGTTGCTGATAGGCCTTTTCCATTTTCTTCAGTTTCTTTTTTCCGACGCCCCCAAGCAATTCTAGGGCATAACGCAATCGAGCACGGGTCATATCAGCACCCAATAACGCCATAGAGTCCATAACAGAGATTGACGCACTACTGCCTGCAATAGCAATAAACAGTGGCGCCAAAAAGGGCTTTAATTTGATCTCCATTGCATCGGCAATGCCCTTAAGTGCCTCAAAAATATTATCGCGTTGCCAATGCTGCAAAGCCTCTAAGCGCCAAAGGCTATACTGCAGTACCTCGACAAGTTTGTCCTGCTCCATGCCAGTTGTTAGCAAATCATCTGCACTAATTGGCAACATGCCAGAAACAAGATAACTGCCCATGGGGGCTAAATCCGAGAATGTCTCCATACGTTGCTTGGCAAAGGGCAAAAATGCCAATAATTGATCACGATTAAGGGCCCATTCCTGAAGTCGGTCCGCTAGCTGTTCATCACTGAGCTCCTCACGGATCCATATACCGTTAAGCCAACTAAGTTTTTCTATATCAAACACGGGACCACCCAGTGAGACTCTGTGAATATCAAATTCACTAAGCATTTCATCTAAGGTAAATTTTTCACGCTCATCAGGCATTGACCAACCCATACGACCTAGATAGTTAAGTAGCGCCTCGGGCAAAAAGCCCATTCGTTGATAGTAGAGAATACTGGTAGGATTTTTACGTTTAGACAGCTTGCTTTTATCTACATTGCGCAATAGGGGTAGATGGCAAAACACTGGCTTATCTAGACCCAAATAGTCATAGAGCAAAATATGTTTTGGCGTAGAGTTAATCCATTCCTCGCCACGTATCACATGACTTATTTCCATTAAATGGTCATCCACTACATTAGCCAGATGGTAGGTTGGCATACCGTCTGCCTTAAGCAGTATTTGCATATCAATCTGTGACCAGTCAATGCTGATCTCCCCACGCAACATATCGTTAAACGTACACTGCCCTTCTGTAGGCACACGCATACGCACTGTGTAGGGTTGATTTTCCGCTAAACGCCGATCAATTTCCTCCTGACTCAAGTTGGCACAATGGCCGTCATAACCAGGTTGTTGTTTATTTTCAATCTGAGTAGCGCGCAACTGATCTAGACGCTCTGCACTACAGAAACAGCGAAAGGCATGGCCTTTTTCGATTAACTGATCGGCATACTCGCGGTAGATGTCGGTTCTCTCACTCTGACGATAAGGGCCTTTGTCACCGCCTTTATCTGGACCCTCATCCCATTTTAGCCCTAACCAATCAAGGGCCTTCAAAATAGTATGCTCAGACTCGCTGGTTGAACGCGCGCGATCTGTGTCCTCAATGCGCAATAAAAACTGACCACCCTGACTTTGGGCAAAGATCATATTAAACAGGGCTATATAGGCAGTGCCTACATGGGGATCGCCGGTAGGCGATGGGGCTATTCTGGTTCTAACTGTCATTTATATTTCACTTATTCCCGTCTTGTCAGAGCTTAACAGCATGCCATCCATATCGTTAAGATAATGTTGAATTATACGTTTTATAACCAGCGACTGTTACATAAAATTTTCTTAGCTGAGGTTGTCACTGCTACAAATGTCCGGTTAACAGATTTTTTTCTTAAAACTTCGTATTACTTGTTTAAATTACACCAAAAGTCCAAAAAAAACCGCTACAGTGCCTGTTATTGCTAGGCTATATATATTTTGCATGATATAATCTAACTTTATGCATAAAACGTATAGATGTTTTTTGCTACCAACCCTTAATCCTTTAAATATGAGATCAAACCATGTCCCAACAGGAGAAAATATTTGTCGTTGTGAATCCAACTCTAGATCAGCAGGTATCTCTCGATAGAGCCATTATCACAGCGAAACTTATTGACCCTCGACCTAAACTTTGCATTTTTGTTGCTGTTGATAGCAATACTGTAGACCTAAGTGCTGATAATAAAAAAATATACCGTAATACCGATTGGTTTGAGCAACAAATTCATAAGCCACTAAGAGAGGCTGAGCTTGAATACAGTATAGAAGTTTCATGGTCTAATAATTGGCAGCAATCAATTATGGTATCTGCCAAGCGCTTTGGTGCAACACGTATCTTAATTCGAGCAGGTAAGCCCGCTAAAAGCCGCCGCTTTAGATTTGCTGAATCAAAGTGGGCACTGCTTAAAGAGGCCGACTGTCCTGTTCTTTTGGTTAGAGATGGCGCAGCACCCCAGCGCAAAACTATTTTGGCCGCGGTTAACTTCCAAGCGTCTAGAATAAATCAGGACAAACTTAATAAAAATATTATTGCCCGGGGCCAACAATTGGCAGACAGCTATAATGCTGACTTTCACGTGGTCAATGCCTATATAGATTCAATGCTCTACCCTGACCGTGGTCGCCTTGCCCATCAAACTGGTCTGGGGCCTGAGAATATTCATGTGATGCAAGGCTATACCGATGAGGTAATTGCGGCGGCCGCTAAGAAAATAGATGCGGATTTAGTCGTAATAGGTACCCTAGGCCAGACTGGTTTAACAAAAACACGCCGTGGCAATACCGCCGAACGGGTTATCTCTGCGGTGGACGTTGATGTTCTGGTGGTGAATACAGCGTAATTAATACTTTAAATTCACCAGCAATAAGAAACTCATGGCTTGCTGTTGTACTTAGGCTAAATTGATAGGCTAAATTGAGCTAAGCTGACAAAGAGCAAGGGCAAGAGCAAGCCCTAAGTTTTTGTTTGACGATAATTCTGACAAGCCTGCCCAAATGCCTTAAATATAGCCAGATAAAAGGGATTATCTTGCACCTGCCACTCCGGATGCCACTGTACTGCTAGGGCAAACTGCTTAGCACTGGGCACCGACACAGCTTCAACTAAACCATCTTCTGCGGTAGCCTCTATCTGTAGGCCTTCAGCTAAACGATCGATGCCCTGACCATGCACTGAGTTAACCATAGGCTTTGCGTCATGATAAAGAGAGGACAATACCCCATTGGGTTGAATTAGAACAGAATGTGCAAAGCCATATTGAACTTCTATGGGTGCTGTTTTGTCCTCGCGATGGTCGGCAAATCCCTTCACCTCATGAACTCGCTGATGCAAAGTGCCACCGAGAGCCACGTTCAGTTCTTGTAAGCCCCGACAGATGCCAAGCAGAGGTATCCCAGCTTCAAGAATTCGCGGTATAAGTGAGAGATTGGTGGTATCACGTTGAGGATCAATATGATCCTCACCTGGCAGAGGTTGCTGCTTATAGTGATGGGGCTGAATATTGCTATAACCTCCCGTTAAAAGCACACCATCTATACGCTGAAGTAAATCATCTAACGCAAGATCATCAGCCATAGCGGGCACAACAATAGGCATACAACCTGCACCACTGGATACGGCCGCTAAATATTTTTCACCGGCGGAATGGATGGGGTGTAAGCCGCTGATACTTCGATCTGCAGTCACTGCGACCAACGGCTTTTTATGGCTCAATTTTATACCTCCTCGTAGCAGTTCAAGCTAACTAAAAGCCTTCGACACCTGTGGGCATACCTGGATAATCACCGACCAGCTTGCCACCTTTATTAACTGTATCAATTGCCTCTTCGACTCGATCTAAGGCAAGCAAGAAAACCTCTTGATTCATATTTAGGGCAGGATACATTCTAAGGGTAGACTCTTCATTACAGATAGCCCAGACACCCTTTTTGAGTAATTCATCACGCACTGTTCGAGCTACCCAGATTGGATCAATCTCTGTATCGGGGTGGCCAAAGGAGATACCCATCAACAGTCCAAGGCAACGTACCTCGCTGACAATAATGTACTTTTCAGCCCAACCAGTCATGCGCTGTTGTGCCAATAGGGCTAAATGAGCAGCGTGATCAACAATACGGTCACGATGGTAGATCTCTAGGGTTTTTAAGCCTGCAGCACAGCCTGCGGGGGTACCGGCAAAGGTACTACCTGCTGTGGCCCTAGGGTTGTCGCCAAGAATATCATCGCGCGCTGCAACGCCAGCACAGGGCTCAATCCCGCCACTGAGGTTTTTACCCACCACCAAAATATCGGGCACAATATCGTAGTGCTCAACACTCCACATGCGTCCCGTTCTACCCAAACCAGTGAGCACTTCATCGGCAATCATTAGCCAATTATGCTGATCACAAATGCGACGTATGCCCTGCAAAAAAGACGTTGAAGGTATCCAGTTACCACCCTCGGCAAGCCCAGGCTCTACCAAGATTGCAGCAATATTTTCAGCAGGTGCTATAAAATCAGGAATATGGGTTTCTAAGTACCAAAGACAGTAGTTAACATACTGATCAGGCGTCATATCCGCGGGAATCTGTTCTGAATAGGGGTACGGTGCTTTGATAACACCGCCGGTCCAGGCCTCCATATACAGGTTGTTATCACTGGAATAGCCACTGATCATTTTTGTTCCCAGGCCTTCGCCGTGAAATGCCGAAGTAAAGCTTATGATATGACGCCTCTGGGTATGACATAAAGCGAGGTGAACTGCGGATTCAACTGCCTCGGTGCCAGACACTTCAAAGCTAAAGCGCGGTAACTGCTTATCGGGCATAATCTCGGCCAGTTTTTCAGCAAGCTCAAAACGCAGCGGATGCTCCCAGTGATAACCCCAGCGCTTATGGGCTGAATGAACGGCTTCTATAATCTCCGGATGGCAATTTCCAAGTGGATTGGTAGCCCAACCATTTTGAAAGTCGATAAATTGGTTACCATCTAGGTCCCAAATATAATCACCTTCAGCTTTGCCAACAATAATCTGTGCTGGTGCAACAAAGCCCTTTTGCTTAGCCTGCTGGCTTAGCGCCTTGTAGCGCAAACCATTACGAAATACCCTCTGCCCTGTCTCCAAGCACTGTTTTGTCTTTTTACCCGGCAAGCTGAATGTCATTGGCTAATACCCTTAATTAAAGACCACAGTTTTGCGACCGTGAACCAATACTCGATCTTCTAAATGATTGCGCAGCGCTCGCGCAAGCACCAATTTTTCAACATCTTTACCCAACCGTACCAAATCGTCCTTATTTTGACTATGAGAGACACGCACTACGTCCTGCTCAATAATAGGCCCCTCATCCAAGTCTTCAGTGACATAGTGGCTGGTAGCACCTACCAGCTTAACGCCCCGCTCATAAGCCTTAGCATAGGGGTTGGCACCAATAAATGAGGGCAGAAAGCTATGATGTATATTAATCATACGGTTTTTAAATTTAGAGCACATTTCTGGTGGGATAATTTGCATATAACGAGCAAGGACAACAGTATCTGCTCTATAGGCCTCAATAATTTCAGTCATTTCTGCAAAGGCAGCGGCCTTATTTTCCTTATCCACAGGCACATATTTAAATGGGATATCATGCCATTCGACCATCGACCTTAAATTTTCATGGTTGGATATCACGCAGGGTATGGCACATTTCATTTCACCGCTATGCCAGCGATGAAGCAAGTCTGCTAGACAGTGAGAGGCATGACTGGCGAGCAATACAACATTTTGCGGCTGCATTGAGTCATTAATAGACCATCGCATCTCATAGCTTGTGGCAAGTTCAGTAAATTCTTTGCGGAATTGCTCAAGACTGATACTGAGGGAGCTAGCTCTGATTTCATTGCGCATAAAAAACCAACCACTTTCTGGTTCAGCATGGTAGTTAGACTCTACCAACCAACCCCCGTGATCAGCTATAAATTGACTGACGGCAGCAACAATGCCTACCTTATCGGGACAGTGAATAACCAGTCTGTAGGTGTGGTTCTCTGCTTTACTCATTTCTTTCCTCAAAGTTAAGTTAAATCAAATCTAACATGCGATAGTACAACATACCCAATGCCACAATACTGCCCCCAAATTGCCTGCCAAAAGGAATTCTGTAATGTTTCACATGATCAAAAATATCCATCTTCTCAAAGGTGCCGCCAATAGCCTCTGCAACCACCTCTCCCGCAAGATGAGATACGTTGACACCATGGCCAGAATAACCCATCGCATAAAAGACATTCTTTTCAAGGCGCCCTATAAGGGGTACACGATTGACAACGATACCTATGTGTCCGCCCCATTGATAGTCGATTCGCTTATCAGCTAAATTTGGGTATATTTTTTTCAGACGTGGAAACATGGTTTTTTTGATGTCTTTAGGGTCGCGTCCTGAGTAATTACAACGTCCGCCAAATAAAAGTCTTTTGTCTGCCGAGAGGCGAAAGTAGTCAACCACTTCATTCATATCACAAACAGCTAAATCATGGGGATTAATTTTTGCTACCTCATTATCTGACAGCGGCTCAGTGGCGATAATATAAGTCCCAGCGGGAAACACCAAACCGGATAGACGTTTTTCCTCTAGTCGATGATAGGCATTACCGGCCAGCACTACAAAATCAGCTGTGACAGAGCCTGAGGCGGTCATAACCTTTGGCTTAGAACCGTGAATAATTTTCGTGACTTCGCTATTTTCAAACAGTTGCACGCCCAATGATTTTGCAGCGGCAGCCTCGCCCAAACATAAATTGAGAGGATGCAAATGTCCGTTACGGTTATTAATCATTCCCCCAACGTAACTATCTGTCCCAAGCACATCAGACATATCTTGTTGAGCTACTAAACGCAGCTGTTCTTGCATGCCATAGGCTAATAGCTCTTCATGCCAACTATAAAGTGCTTCAAGCTGACGTTTTTTGGGCGCTACATCAATGTAGCCCTTCTTGAAATCACATTGAATATTATATTTTTGGATTCTCTGCTCAATAATTTCATGGCCGCGGTAGCCAAACTCAAACAAACGCTGCGCTAACTCTTTGCCATGCTGTTTAAGGAGCCTTGATTCACCATTAATGCCGCCAATTAACTGACCGCCATTGCGCCCAGAGGCACCCCATCCAATCAAGTTTTGCTCTATAACTGCTACTTTATAGCCGCGCTCAACCAAGGACAGAGCTGTAGATATTCCAGAAAATCCGCCACCAATTATGCAGATATCGGCTTGCACATCACCCTCTAAAGAAGTGAGCCCGAGATCCAACTGATTAGCAGTAGCAGCGTAGTATGAGGGGCAATGGCTGGGCATAGTTTGGATTTACCAGTAAGTTAGTTTAATTGTCAAAAATATAAATCACTTGCCAAGGGCTTGCATAGAAGCCATTATACAGTCATATAATTATTTAAACAGTCATTTAAACCATCAACAACACAGATCAACCCAAAAGGGTATAGGCATGATGTCAAATAACTCACTGATTCAGCAAGGGCGTCGCAATCTCTTAATTGATGCCACTATAACTGCCATTGCAGAGTATGGTCTGTCTAAATTAACCCTGGCAAAAATTAGCGCGATCGCCGGCATGAGTGCGGGCACTGTCAATTTCCATTTTGACAGCAAAGAATCTCTATTACTTGAAACATTAAACTTTGTTGCAGAAGAATTTGATTTAGGCATTGAAAGAGCTGTTAAAGAGGCCGGAGCTGATCCATCCAAACGATTGGCTGCAATTGTTGATGCGTCCTTAGATCCTGAGATAACTGAACACCGAAAAATGGCTGTTTGGTTTGCCTTTGATTCGGAGAGCTGGGCGCGCGAGGACTATCAGCGCATCTGCGGTAGCCGCGATCGCGAGAACTTTAAACTGATACTTAATCTGTGTGAACAAATTATCCGACAAAAAAACAAACAACAGGTTATGAGTGCGCGCGCCGTTGCTAATGCTATCTCAGGCCTGACCGAAGAACTTTGGAAAGAAATTTTATTTGCAGGGGAAAGCTATGATCGAGATGATGCTCGTCAGATATGCCAAAGCTTTCTGGCCAGTGTCTTTCCTTGGTGTTATCAAATGCCCAAGCAACCATCGGAGGATATAACTATGAGTGACGCAATCACAATTTCAAAAGCTACCCGAGATGATCTGCAACAAACGGCTGTATTATTTGATCAGTACCGTCAATTTTATAAAGAACAAGCCGATATAGACCTTGCTAAAAACTACCTTGAAGAACGCATGAACACCGATACTTCTGTTATTTTTTTAGCTAAGGATTCACAGGGTAAGGCGCTGGGCTTTACTCAACTCTATCCAACACTTTGCAGTGTCGAGGCTAAACCTATCTGGGTACTCTATGATCTCTTTGTCGACAGTTCGGTGCGCAACCAAGGCATTGGCAGAGCACTTATGAACAGAGCATTGGTTATGGCCAAAAAAAGTGGCGCATCGCGAATTGATCTTGAGACAGCTATTGATAATACATCCGCTCAGGGTCTGTATGAGTCTTTAGGCTATCAGCGTGATACAGAATTTTATAAGTATAGTTTAGAAGTTTAAGGCACTTCTTTACACGCAATTATCCCTTCGCAGCGGCCATTAAATAGAGTATCTCAAGCCCTAGAGTGGCTGCAGCCAGTGAGGTAATTTCAGCATGATCATAACTCGGCGCCACCTCTACCACATCGGCACCGACAATATTTAAGCCCTCCAGACCACGAATAATACCCGTGGCCTTATC
>CAXRJI010000038.1:0-21996 GCA_964231105.1 Porticoccaceae bacterium | reverse complement strand
CTTAGGGCAACGCAGTTCTGCAATAAGACTGTAATAGCGTTGACGAAGTTCGGGCTGGGAAAACTCGACCATTTCCGTGCTGGCGCTAAGATCTGACTGGCCATCAAAATATGCGCTGGGGGTAAGACTGAGCAGAAGAGCAACAGCGCCAATCAAGAGACTGTGAATTGACCATCTATTCACTTGGCTTTTTATTTGGCTTTTCATTTGGCCCCTCACTGGGCTTCCTTAAGCAGTTGCTGGTAGAGGTCGCGAAATTCTTTGTCCCAAATACGCTGATCCACCACACCCACGCGGCGGTGCCGAATTATGCCCTCGACATCCACTAGATAAGTTTCCGGTGCGCCATAAACCCCCAGATCAAAACCCAGACTCCCTTCGGCATCAAAAATATTAAACAGATAGGGATTTCCACGTTCCTCAAGCCACTTTAAGGCCTCTGAACGCTGGTCTTTATAGTTTAAACCTACGATTTTTACCCCCTGCTTAGCTAAGTCATTTAGCATAGGGTGCTCTATACGGCAGGCAAAACACCAAGTAGCCCAAACATTGACCAATACCACCTGACCGACCAAGTCCTCTTTATTGAGCATTGGTTGCGAATCTAGTTGAGCATCTAATTGAGAGTCTGGCTGAGGGCCTAAAAGCTGAGGCAGAAAGAACTCAGGAAAAGGCTCTCCAACCAGGGCTGAAGGCAGTTCTGTTGGATCTCTATCCAGCCCTTTAAAAAGAAAAACGCTGAGCACAACAAAAAGCGCTAGGGGCACAAAAACAGCAAACTTTTTCATTGGGCAACAGACTCAATCATATCGTCACCTTCATTGACCGCAATGGGTCGCTTGCGCCGATAGCGTCTATCGAGACCAGCAATTAGTCCACCTAGGGCAATCATAAGACCACCCAGCCAGATACAGCGCACAAAGGGTTTAACCTGTAGACTCACAGCCCAGGCATTGCCCTTAAGCGGTTCACCCAGAGAGACATAGATGTCACGCAATAGCGAGGGATCAATGGCTGCTTCTGTCATCACTTGTCCACCGGAATTATAGTTGCGCTTCTCGGGATACAACTGGGCTACAGTATGTTGATTCCTAGTCACTCGTATATCGCCGCGATAGGCCAAATAATTAGGGCCTTTTATTTGCTCAATACCCACAAATTCAAAGCTATACTTTGCTACCTGTGCGCTATCTCCCGGCTGCATACGTAGCTCTCTGGTCTGGTCATACACAGAACTTAAGCCAACACCAAGTACACAGATAGCCAATCCTGCATGAGCAATTTGCATACCCCAGTAACTTGCACTGAGTTTCTTAGCCTTAGATAAGCGACCACCCAATTTTTCTTTTAGATCAATGCTGATTAGCACTAAAACCCAAACTGTTAGGGCTACTGTTATGGCCGCCGCCAGAGAGTAGTTCCATTCTGCGCCCATAGCCAAGGGTACTAGTGGCGCTAAAAGACCACATAACAGGCTAATCACTAGGGGCGATTTAATCTGTTGCTGTAAGCGACTGTGGTCAGTTTTTCTCCAGCGCGTAAATAGCCCAATACCCACTGCTACCACAAGCCCGGTCATCAGAGGCACAAAGAAAAAATTAAAGTATGGCGGCCCAACAGAAATTTTACCCAAGTCCAACACATCGGCTACTAGAGGATACAGGGTGCCAATTAGAATCATCACCATAGAGCTGACAAGCAAAATATTATTTATCAGCAACATAACCTCGCGCGACCAACCACTGTAATCAGCGGCTCTTTGTAATGCCGGTCCTCGCAGGGCATAGAGCAATAGAGAGCCACCTACTACAATCGCTAAAAAGGCCAGTATAAACACGCCGCGTTCAGGGTCTGCGGCAAAGGCATGCACGGAGGTCAACACGCCAGAGCGCACCAAAAATGTACCCAATAGACTGAGGGAAAAGGCAAAAATAGCCAGTAACAGGGTCCAACTGCGAAAAACACCACGCTTTTCTGTGGCCGAGATACTGTGCATCAGAGCTGTACCCACCAACCATGGCATAAACGAGGCATTTTCTACCGGATCCCAGAACCACCAGCCGCCCCAGCCCAATTCGTAATAGGCCCACCAACTGCCCAAAGTAATACCAACCGTTAGAAACATCCATGCCATATTGATCCAAGGACGCGACCAGCGCGCCCAAGCACTGTCAAATTGACCGCCAATTAATGCGGCTATTGCAAAGGCAAAGGGCACGGCAAAACCCACATAACCCATATATAGCAGAGGTGGGTGAATAATAAGTCCAATATCTTGTAGCAGTGGATTGAGATCACCGCCCTGCACCGGTGCCAGAGGCAGTATTCGCTCAAAGGGATTAGAGGTTAGGAGCATAAACAGCGCAAAACCAACACTAATGCCACCCATCACTGATAGCACCCGCGCACTGAAAACCAGTGGCAAACGGCGACTATAAAGCGCCACTGCCGCTGACCAGCCGGCTAGTATCAATGTCCACAGTAACAGCGAGCCCTCATGGGCACCCCAAACAGCACTAAATTTGTAGTAGTAGGGCAAATCTGTATTAGAATTCTGCGCCACATATTTGACACTGAAGTCATCAATTAAAAATGAAGCGGTCAAACAGGCAAAGGCTAGGGCCATAAATACAAATTGACCCAAAGATAGGCTGTAGCCCAAACCCATCCAACTGCGCTGACCGGAAAATGAGCCGATCATGGGTACTGCCATCTGGGTCAAAGCCAAACACAGGGCAATAATAAGCGCTATATGGCCTAACTCAGCAATCACTGCAAAGCCTCCAGTGCCTGATATTGCATTTCTTGCTGTATATTATTTTGCGTATCTTGCTGCGTCTCCGTAGTCTGATTATGACCTTCTTGCCCATAACCCTCTTGCATAGCCTCTGCAACTTCCGGCGGGGTATAGTTTTCATCGTGTTTAGCCAATACTTGAGAGGCCTGTAATACACGGTCGCTACCCAACACACCAGTGGCTACTGCCGCCTCCCCTTCAGCAAATAGATCCGGCAGGATACCGCTATAGGTGACGCTCACACTGTTTGCACCATCGGTAACAAGAAAACGTGTTTCTAAAGAATCTTCTGCTCGCTGAACAGAGTTTTCAACCACCATACCACCTGCCCTAATGGTAATACCCATGGGCGCTTCACCCGCTACAATTTGTGAGGGCGTAAAAAAATAGTTGGCGTTCTGCCCCAGCATATAGGCTATTAATGTAGCGCCCAATGTAGCGGCCACCACAATAAGCACAACAATCTGCAAACGCTGTTTTCGTAGGGGATGCATAGACTTACTTATTTTCCTTATTAGATTGATCAATTAATAACTGGCGCGCGATCCTATCAATTGCTCTACGCTGTTGTCTAAGAGGACTGATAACCAAAGCAACCAGCACCGCAAGGGAGACAAATACCGCAAGCCAAACGTAGGGACCGTGGCCATCCATCAGTAAAAATTCTTGAAAACTAGCAAACTGCATCATTGTGTTCCCAAACTTTTATTGGCGATCATTTCTTTTACCCAACTGGCCTTGCGCTCACGCTCTACTATCTGAGCACGGGTATTTAAAATGAGTACCAACGCATAAAAGCAGTAGAAGCCAATAATCATAACTAATAAGGGTGCAAACATGGATGGGTGCATACTGGGTGCACCTGTCAGTTTTATAGTGGCCGGTTGATGCAGGGTCTGCCACCAATCGACTGATTTATAAATAATTGGGATATTCACTGTGCCCACCAAACTGAGAATAGCGCTGGTTTTATTTGCAGCCTCAATACTGCTGTAGGCGTGCCTGAGCACTAGAACACCTAAATACAGAAAGAGCAGAATAAGCATGGAGGTGATTCGCGCATCCCAGACCCAATAGGTGCCCCATGTCGGCTTGCCCCATACAGCACCGGTAAACAGGGCGATAAATGTCAATGCAGCACCCAATGGCGCCGCTGAGTGCATCACAATATAAGAGAGTTTTATGCGCCAAATAAGGCCAACAGCACCGGCAATCGCCATAATGTAATAGCCAGCCAAGGCCAAAAAGGATGCCGGCACATGTAGGTAGATAATTCTAAAGCTATTGCCTTGACGCGCATCCTCTGGAGCATAGGCCAGCCCCCAGATTAGGCCAACGGCGAGTAGCACCAGCGTCAGCACCGCCAGCCAGGGCAACCAGCGCTGGGTCTTTTGATAAAACCAACGTGGCGATCCTAAACGGTGAAACCATGTCCATTGTCTTATCGCTGTCATTTATAAAACCTCATTAATTAACCCTCAGTGGACACTCTTAATGCACCAATAATTGCTAATGGGCAAAGCACAATTGCAAGCGCTAAAAAAGCAGCTAAAACAGACAGTGGAGCTGTCCAAGTCAATCCATCCATTGCGCTCTGAATCGTGGCACTACCAAAAACCAGTACCGGCACATACAGCGGCATCACCAACAGAACTAATAACACCCCGCCTCTTCTCAGGGGTAGGGTTAAAGCTGCACCCACAGCGCCCACAAAGCTCAACACGGCTGTACCCAATGCCAAACTCAGCATCATTGGCAATATTGCTATGCTCGGCAAGTAGAACATAAGACCAATCAAGGGCGATATTAATGTTAGGGGCAAGCCCATAAGCAGCCAGTGGGCGGCCACTTTACCCAGTACTGGCATAAATAACAGGTTTGGTGAGATTAGCATCTGCTGTAACGTACCATCTTGGAAATCTTCACCAAATAAACTGTCCACAGAGAGCAATGTTGCTAAAAGTGCCATTATCCAGATTAGTCCGGGCGCTAATTCCATCAATAGCGGGGGATCTGGCGCAATTCCGAGAGGAATTAAGGTTGTGATAATCAAGAAAAAAATAAGCGGTCTAGCTAAGTCACCGCTTCGCCGCATCAACAACATAAGATCCGTGCAAAAATAAGCCTTAAATCCACCATTATGAAGATTAGTCATTGCTAGGCCCTGCACACACAATGCTGTACTTACGCGCGGTTATTTTGGACAGATCTTGATGGGACGAGAACAGCACTGTACCGCCCTCTTTTATATGTGATGCCATCTGAGCTTCAACAAGATCTACACCCTGCTTATCAAGTGCCGCGAAAGGCTCATCAAGATACCAAAGCTTCGCTTGAGTGGTCACTAATCTGGCTAGGGCAACTCGCCGTTGCTGACCTGCTGAGAGCTTATGGCACAGCACATCGGCATAAGCTTGCAAACCAGCCCATTGAATTGCCTCAATTAGCTGCTCGCTCGAGGTACTAGAGGGACTTAGCCAACGCAGGTTTTCCTCTACGCTTAACATGCCCTTTACAGCAGGTTGGTGGCCTATATAGAGAAGATTAGCGAGATAATCATAGCGAGATTGCTCTATTGGCTTACCACAATACTCAATACTACCTTGGCTAGGTTGAAGTAGACCTGCCAGCAATTGAAACAAGGTAGTTTTGCCAGACCCGTTTGCTCCCTCTAAATGCACTGCATCTCCTGAAGACAGGTGCAGATTTACGGGACAAAAAAGGGCACTGTCATTGCGCTCAAATGCAATGTTTTTTACCTCAAGGATAGGGTTAACGGACAATAGAAAGTTCCAGCGCTAAATAAGAAGGTGGCTATTATGCCAAAATTTAGCCCTTAGTGTGGATTGAGGTGCGAAAGCTATTATTCCAAATCATCAAAATTGTAATCTTCAACCTGTCGCTGGACTCGCGTCTGTTCGAGTTTTTCCTCTAACTTTTTACGCGAATCACAATCATGTTGAATTTTACGCTTCAGTGAGATGGGTGATTCGGACTCAAAGTTGCCCTCATCATCGACCACTTCCGCTCCTTCCAGTGCTGAAGTATCAGCGGTCATAACAGGATCATCACCACCTTCAATTGTGTCAACTTCACTGATCATTGCTTTGCCTCTCAGCATTCAAAAAACTAATTAAAAAGACAACTCAACATTTCGCTTTAAAGGGACCGCTTATTACTCTGAATGGCTAACTAATAACAAACCAATAACCAACCATTAGCTAACCATTATCAATACGCCCTTTTTATAACAATGTTCAAAAATTATTACGCTAAAAAGTGCTCTCCCGACCATCTAGTAATTGCATTATAGATCACTAAAAGTAGTAAGTTTTGAGATACTACTGGATGCAGCATACAGCCTGACTTATGTTTGAGTGATTGAGATGAAACATTTAGGCCTCTACAATGTTAAAAAAACTGAGGCATCACTATGCAAATCTTTTTGGTCGGGGGTGCAATCCGCGACAAACTTCTCGACTTCCCCAGTAACGAAAAAGACTGGGTGATAGTGGGTTCTACCCCAGAGGAAATGATTGAATTAGGTTACACACCTGTAGGCCAAGATTTTCCTGTATTTATCCATAAAGAGACAGGTGAGGAGTATGCCCTAGCCCGCACCGAGAGAAAATCTGGGCGCGGATATAAAGGGTTTAACTTCCATACCTCGAGTGAGGTCACTCTTGAGCAGGATTTAGTGAGACGAGATCTTACTATTAACGCCATGGCTGAAGATTCAGAGGGCAATTTGATTGATCCCTATGGCGGCCAGCGTGATCTTAAAGCAAAAATACTTCGCCATGTGTCTGATGCATTTGTTGAGGACCCTCTTCGCGTACTTAGAGTGGCGCGTTTTGCCGCTCGCTACCACCACCTTGGCTTTACAATAGCTGCAGAGACCCAACAGTTAATGAGGACCATAGTCGACGCAGGTGAAATGGCCTATTTGGTCTCTGAAAGGGTGTGGAAGGAAACTAATCGGGCACTGATGGAAAAATCCCCCGAGGTTTATATTCAGGTATTGCGCGACTGCGGTGCCTTAAAAGTATTGCTGCCCGAGGTTGATAGCTTATTTGGTGTACCCCAGAGAGCTGACTACCACCCTGAAATAGACACTGGCACCCATACGCTGCTAGCACTGCAACAGGCAACAAAACTCTCTAATTCTGGGCCAGTGCGATTTAGCGTGCTGGTGCATGATCTCGGCAAAGCTGTAACGCCTGATACAGTTCTTCCAAGCCATAAGGGACATGAAACCCGAGGTTTACCCCTAGTAAAAAATGTGTGTGATCGCCTTGGAGTTGCCAATGAATACCGGCAACTTGCCATGGCAGTCACGGAATTTCATCTACACTGCCACAAAGCATTGGAACTAAAACCTAAAACTGTACTGGCATTGCTCACGGGCATTGGCGCGCATAGAAGCTCCACTAGACTTAGGGATTTTTTACATTGCTGCGAAGCTGATGCCCGAGGTCGTACAGGTTTTGAAGATCGAGCTTACCCATCGGTAGCGTATTTAACCGGTGCACTGGAGAAAATATCTAAAATAGATATATCCGATATAGTAGCGGAAGGTCTGGAGGGCGCAGAGATTGGTCGTCAGCTAACAGCGCGGCAACTGGCAGCTCTGACTGAACACAAAGAGACATTTTCGCTGTAGAGATAAATATCCCATTAGAGTATCGCATTAGAGTAATAAAACGATGTCAACTTTTACACAAAAGCGAGAGTTAACGTGACTGAATCTAAAGTAGTTCTTATAACAGGTGCCGCAAGGCGGATAGGTGCGGTTACTGCAAAACTGTTCCACGAAAATGGTTATAGAGTTGTTATTCACTATAATCGTTCCGCCAGCGAGGCAGACCGGTTGTGTGAGGAACTAAACCATCTGCGCGAAGATAGCTGTTTTATGATTCAAGCCGACCTAAATAGCGCTGAAGGCATTGCTTCAATCAGTGATCTAGCATTTAATCTAGGCCGCTTAGATGTCTTGGTAAATAACGCATCTAGTTTCTACCCAACACCCCTTGAAAACTGCGATCAAGCACAGTGGGAAGATCTAATTAATAGCAATTTAAAGGGTGCGTTTTTTCTCACGCAAAAATTAAGTCCCCTACTAAAAAAACAGCAGGGCTCTGTAATCAATATATCCGATATGCATGCCCGCCAAGCGCTGGCAAATCACCCAATTTATAGCATTGCTAAGGGCGGCAATATTTCGATGACAAAATCCCTAGCAATGGAATTAGCCCCTGAAGTACGTGTAAACAGTGTGGCGCCTGGCGCAATCCTGTGGCCAGAGCATGAGGAGGATGATTTAGAAAAACATCAATCAGTGCTCAAAAAAGTTCCCATGGGTAGATTGGGCACCGAAATGGATATAGCTGCCGCTGTATTATTTTTTGCAGAGCAGGCTACCTATATAACGGGTCAAACACTGGCTGTGGACGGTGGAAGCTCCAACAGCTTATAGAGATTTTTCACCCCACAAAAACTCAATAGGCCATAGTTTTTGGCTGGTTTTATCAAATTCTTGCCAGTGCTGGCTGTAGCTCTTACCTGTGACTGGATGATGTTTATCCTGAGCAATTTGGGCCAGAGGTTGCAAGACAAATGCGTTTTTTAACACTTCATCGCGGGGCAAATCTACACCCTCATAGCGCCCTACCAGATCATCCACGGTGAGGATATCAATATCTAAACTTCGAGCACTAAATCGCGGGGCACTGCGGTCGCGACCATTGCTGTCTTCAATCTGTTTAAGACGAACTGAAATATCGGCAATGGATTGATCAGTGTTGATTCCCACCACTAGATTTAAGAAATTATGCCCCTTAAAACCAACAGCTTCACTCTCATAAACACTGGATATATCGAGCCTACCAAAGGTCTCTTGCAACGCATCTAAAGCGGCACAGATATTTTTATGGGGCTCAATATTACTGCCAAGACTTAGATAAATTAGAGACATCAGACCGGCAATCCAGAGGGCTTAGTGCCACGTTCAATAATAATGCCCACATCTTTTGATCCTCGAAGTGCACCGGGCTTGCTCACTCTTAATCTTAACCAAGGCACCGAGAACTCATCCAGCACAATTCGCGCCACCTCTTCGGCCATACGCTCCACCAATAGAAACTCACTCTGCTCGATAAATGCAATTAAACGCTTGGCAATTGACTTATAATTTAAGGCATATTGGATGTCATCCGTTTCAGCAGCCTTTTTAATATCATGAGCCATTTCAAGATCTAAGCTGACTATCTGCTTAACTTCTCGCTCCCAATCAAATATACCGATAATAGTCTCAATTCTGAGATCCCTTATATAGACAATATCCATTAGTTCCCTCCCTTAGAGGCAGTTACAGCCGTTAACTCTTGCAGAGGCCAACGGGGTGTTATATCCAATGCCAACTCACTTGTTTGGCCCGCCAAAAGACGCTGGCACCCCGCATAGGCAATCATAGCGCCATTATCTGTACAAAATTCATGGCGAGCGTAAAACACTTTACAGTTGTCCTCTGCAAGAACAACCTCTAGCTTATGTCGCAACCGTTTATTGGCAGATACGCCCCCAGCAATCACCAGTGTCTTAAGCCCAGTTTGTTGTAGAGCACGTCGACATTTGATAACTAGCGTATCAACGACTGCCTCTTGAAAGCCAGCACAGATATCTAACACACACTGCTGATTAGGCAATACATCATTACCGCGATAATTATCGATCAACTTACGAGTAAAAGTTTTGAGTCCAGAAAAACTAAAATCCAAGCCGGGCCTGTCAGTCATTGGCCTAGGGAAGTCAAATCTATCAATTTGACCCTGATCAGCCATAGTCGCTAGCACTGGACCCCCCGGGTAATCCAGATCAAGCATTTTGGCAGTTTTATCAAAAGCCTCTCCCGCCGCATCGTCTAAAGACTCTCCCAGAAGTTGGTAGTCTCCAATCCCATTTACCGATACCAATTGGGTATGCCCCCCTGAAACCAACAAAGCAACAAAGGGAAAGGCCGGAGGGTTGTCCTCTAACATGGGCGCCAAAAGATGGCCTTCCATATGGTGAACACCAATCACTGGAATATTTAAAGCAAAGCCCAATGCTGTCCCCAGTGCACCTCCCACCATTAGGGCACCCATAAGGCCGGGACCCGCCGTATAGGCAATGCCTTGTATATCTGCTTTTGTAACTCCCGCTTGAGCAAGAACCTGATCTAAAAGAGGCAAAATCTTACGAATATGATCGCGGGACGCCAGTTCAGGAACTACACCCCCATAGTCAGCATGAAGAGCTACTTGAGAGTAAAGAGTATGAGCTAATAATCCAGAGTCACTGTCATAGACAGCAAGCCCAGTTTCATCGCACGAAGTTTCGATACCAAGAACTAACATAGGGCTATTGTAATGCTCATAAAAATTTTACGGGTCACTTATTTCAGACTTTTTTGGAAAGGTCATTTAAAAGCGCAACTTTACTTCACCCAAATTCATCTGTGAACCCATTACAAGGTATAACCACCAGTTAATTGCAGAGACAGGTTAGTTATAGTCTAGACTGTTTGCTACATAGAACTTTAACAAGCTGCACACACTGAAAGTGATTATCAAGGAGGATAACTTATGGCGTGCAAACTTTTGATCACTGGCGTCAACGGCTACCTAGGTTTGCATATGGCCATTGCAGGTCTTAGACAAGGCTACGCCATTAGAGGCACCGTGCGTTCTGCGGAAAAGTCCGATCTCTGTGTCAAATACCTTAGCTCGTTGCTTACTCAAGAGCAGTTAATAAAATTTGAGACAGTCAATGCTGATATCGCCAACCCCCTTGGATGGGATCAGGCAATCAGAGGCTGCGATGCGATTATGCACTTGGCCTCACCTGTTTGTCCTGTTCAACACAGGGACCGAAAATTAATGATTAAACAGGTCAGAGATGGCATTAGGCATATTTTTGAAGCGGCATTGCGGCAAAAGGTTACAAGAATTATCTACACATCATCAGTGGCTGCCAGCATGTTTGGACAGGGTGGCTTTAAATGTAATTACAATGAAGAGGACTGGAGCAACCCAGAAGGCAAACCCCATACAGATTACACATTAAGCAAAACCCTAGCAGAAATAGAAGCTTGGGACTTTGTCCAACAATACTCAGAGCTAAAGCTAACAACATTGCTACCGGGCCTTATTTTAGGGCCGATAAATAATAAGCTTAGTGTCTCAACAGAATTAGTACTGGGTCTAGTAAATGGGGCTTTTTCTAAGGGTGTGATCAATAGAGACTTTCCAATTATCGATGTCCGTGATGTAGTACTAGCACATTTTAAATCTCTACAGAATCACTTATCGATTGGTCAGCGAATTATGCTGGCCGGAGATTGTCTTACTATGCGTGAAATGGCAAAAACATTGATCACTGTTGACTCAACGTTTAACGCTAGGATTAATACTGACGAAATGCCGCGTTGGCAGCTAAACCTATTGCGATTTTTTAGTAAGCCTTTACGTCAACTGGCTATGGAAGCAGAGGTCGATAGAACATTTTGCAGGGAAAAGGCAACAAAGCTTCTAGGTATCAGGCCACGAGACCCTAGAGAGAGTATCATCGCAACGGCAAAAGACCTGATTAGGCTGGGTCTAGTATCTACCTAGTATTGAATATCTCTGCTTTATCAATCAAAAAGCTCAAAAAACACAAAAAGCAAAAAAAGCAAAAAAATGCGGTTAAAAAAATTTTGCATCAATAAAGGGAAATGTATAGACTACGCGCCCTTAGGAATCTCGTGAAACGAGTAAGTTAATTTATAGACTACAAATTACTAGCCAACTACAGGATATTTGTTAATGCCAAGTGTGCGTGTAAAAGAAAATGAGCCCTTTGACGTAGCATTGCGTCGCTTCAAACGCTCTTGCGAAAAAGCTGGAATTCTAGCCAAGGTTCGCTCGAAGGAGTTTTATGAAAAGCCCACATGGGAACGCAAGCGCAAGGGTGCTGCCGCTGTTAAGCGCAATCTTAAAAAGGTGTCACGAGAGTCACGTAAGTTTAAACGTCTCTACTAAACAGCACTCCTACAGATTTCTGCAAAAAGCGCCACTAGGCGCTTTTTGCGTATATATAATACAATTTATAAATACACTTTTCTTAAACAAACTGTTCTTAAGCAAACTAGTTTGGATTTTAATCCCAATTAGTCACAATCAACCTAGCGGTGAATCACAATGAGTCTAAAGCAACAAATCAATGATGCAATGAAACAGGCCATGAGAGCCAAAGAGAAAGAGAGGCTAGGCACTATTCGCTTGATTCAAGCGGAAGTGAAGCGTGTTGAAGTGGATGAACGCATTGAAGTCAGCGATGAAAGGCTGTTGGCGATCTTGGATAAAATGGTAAAGCAACGCCGTGATTCCATCAGTCAGTATGAAGATGCAGGTCGTCAAGAGTTAGCTGATATCGAATTAGCAGAAATAGATGTAATTCAAGAATTCCTACCCGCGGCTCTTAGCGAAAGTGAAATTAGCGATTTAGTACAATCGGCTATTGCCACTTCTGGTGCTGAGTCTATGCGAGATATGGGTAAGGTTATGGGTATCCTCAAGCCTCAAATTCAGGGTCGAGCAGATGCTGGCGTGGTCAGTGCACAGGTTAAAAGTGCACTCAGTGGCTAATTTAAGCTAGCATCCAGATTCACCCTAATTGGGATAGTCTAATTGGGCTCGTCTACTTAAAGCTGTTTTAAGCACCCTGTTGATCATTAACCCTAATCTTTAACCACTGCTAAAGGTGTATGTTATCCTAGTCGGATGGCCCTGATACCCCAAACATTTATAGATGACCTTCTTGATCGCATCGACATAGTGGATGTGATTAATGCGCGAGTGCCATTAAAAAAAGCAGGCAACAGCCATAAGGCCTGCTGTCCATTTCATGAAGAAAAAACACCTTCCTTTACCGTGGCACAAAACAAACAGTTCTACCATTGTTTTGGGTGTGGTGCAGGGGGAAATGCACTGGGCTTCGTAATGGAGTTTGATCGTGTAGATTTTCCAACGGCAGTGGAAATATTGGCCAAAAGCGTGGGCTTGGACGTGCCACGCGAAGAGGGTACAAATTCAAACCCCGGTATTAAAAAACATAAAGATAACCTCTATAGCATTGTCCAAGATGCAGACAAATTCTATCGTAAACAGCTTCGTCAACCGCAGGCGGCACAAGCTGTCAAATACCTGAAGTCTCGGGGCTTAAGTGGTGAAATAGCGCGTACATTTGGTATAGGTTATGTTCCCCAGGGCTGGGATAATCTTATAAAAGCCATGGGCGATAGTGAGCAAAAGCTAAAACTGCTTGATGAAGCGGGAATGTTAGTTGTTAAGCCAGAGGAAAAAAAGCAGTATGACCGCTTTCGTCATCGTATTATGTTCCCCATTAGGGATCAGCAAGGTCGTACATTGGGCTTTGGAGGCCGGGTTCTAGATGACAGTACACCAAAATATTTAAACTCCCCTGAAACACCTATTTTCCATAAAGGACGGGAGCTTTATGGGCTCTATGAAGCCCGTCAAACACTCAGAGAAATTCCCTTTCTGCTAATGGTGGAAGGCTATATGGATGTGATTGCACTGGCACAATTTGGCATCCACAATGCAGTAGCTACCTTGGGTACAGCCTTAACAGAACACCATTTAAGTAAAATATTTAGGTATACTACCGAGATTGTTTTTTGCTTCGATGGCGACAATGCCGGCAGACGAGCAGCGGCGCGCTCCCTAGAAATTTGCTTGCCAGAAATGCGTGATGGCGTCTCGGCAAAATTTTTATTCCTGCCCGATGGTGAAGACCCTGATACCATGATAAGAAATTTGGGGACTGAGGCTTTTCAAAACAGTATTGAAAGCGCCACACCCTTATCAGAATTTTTATTTGAGCACTTTAGCGATGGTATAGATTTAACTACTCGTGAGGGCAAGGCAAAGCTAAGCAAAATCATCGCTCCACAAATTAACCGAATACCTCAGGGTGTATTTAAACAATTAATGCTGGATGAACTGTCTGGACGAACTGACGTTAAGGTCGACGACTTAAAAACCTATGTTCAAACCCATACAACGATTCAACAGCGTGGCGAGACTAATCCAGTAAACACGCCCCCTGATGCTCAGCCTACATATCCTTATGACATGCAATCAGAGTCCTATGATTCCCTGGCTGAAAGAGACGTTGATTTAGGGCAAATGCCACGCTCAAAGATACGCCTGACACCCATCAATCAGCTAACTGCCCTACTGATCAATCACCCTCAGTTGGCTGACCATGTCGATAGCACTGAATTGCTAGAAGTAGCCCCAGATGAAGATACATCCCTATTTTTACGCCTATTAAAAGTTGTAAAAGATAACCCCAGTTATAAGCCATCCAATATCTTTGCATACTGGCTGGGAGCTCATGGTAATCAACAGGAAACTCAACGACTGCAAGAACTTGCAGCGGGAGAACTCTACCACCCCCCAACCGGGATCGGCAGAGATGATAATCGCGAATTTTGTGATGCGCTTGCCCATGTTATTGAGAGAGCCTTTTATGCCCTACCCGCGTATAAAAAAGCTTTGCATTTGTTGTCAAAGCAGACCCTTAACGAAGGAGAGATAAAACAATTGCATAAAATTCGTCTTGAACTTCCAGATGATCCGGAATCAAAGGCATTAAAACTACAGATAAAACAGAGGCTTGTGGTCTGACATCACAGGCAGAAATTTTATTCTATAATTAGCAAATTCGTTGCGACAATTGAACTTAACTTGGGTATAATTGTCTGTTGTCCTACGTCCCAAAAGCAGTCAGTTAAATTATGAGTGATAACCTACAAAATCAGCAATCTGGAATCAAAGATCTTATCGGTAAAGGTCGTGAGCAGGGCTACCTGACTTACGCAGAAGTTAATGACCATCTTCCCGAAGGTATTGCGGATCCAGAGCAGGTAGAAGACATTATCCAAATGATCAATGATATGGGTATTACTGTCTTTGAGACAGCTCCGGATGCGGAAACCCTACTTATGATGTCGGGTGACAATACCCCAGATGAGATTGCAGCGGCAGAGGCCGCAGCCGCTCTAGCCTCGGTTGAATCAGAACAGCATAGAACCACAGATCCAGTGCGTATGTATATGCGAGAAATGGGTTCAGTCGAGCTACTTACCCGCGAAGGCGAAATTGAAATTGCCAAACGCATCGAGGAAGGTACGCGTGAATTGATGTCAGCCATTTCAGACTGGCCATCCACTGTGGCTGCAGTGATTGAAGAATGGGATAAAGTTGCCACTGGTGAGCGCAAACTCACTGATATTATTAGCGGTTACCTAGACCCCATGGAACACGTTCCGTCTGCTCTTGCCCAGCAACAGGCAGCAGAAGCAGAGAAATTGGCTAATGATAGCGATGATGACGAAGATGACGATGAGGCGGAAGATGACGATGATGGTGGTCTGGATCCCGTAGAGGCTGAGCGCCGTTTTGAAGAAATCCGTGCCCAGTTAGTTAAAACTGAAAGATGTCTCGCTCGATATGGCCGCGATGGCAACGCCTCACAAAAAAATCTAGAGGAGCTCGCGGAATTATTTAAATTCCTCAAACTCACTCCCAGACAGTTTGATCCCCTGATTGCTATGGTTCGCGAAGCTATTGAGAAAATTCGCAACGAAGAGCGTGCCATAATGAGACTTTGCATACGCCAAGCAAAAATGCCGCGCAAGGATTTTATAAGCAGCTTCCCCGGTCATGAAACAGATCTTAAATGGGCTAAGAAATTTATAAAGTCTGATGCTAACTGGTCCGCGGCCTTGGCCAATCAAGAGCAAGAAATTATCAGATGCCAGCGTAAATTAGCTCAATTAGAAAGCGAGAGCGGGCTGAGCATAACGCAGATAAAAGATATTAATCGTCGCGTCACCATGGGTGAGGCAATGGCGAGACGTGCCAAGAAAGAAATGGTTGAGGCTAACCTGCGTCTTGTAATCTCAATTGCAAAGAAATATACCAACCGAGGCCTACAGTTCCTTGACCTTATTCAAGAAGGCAATATTGGTTTGATGAAAGCCGTCGATAAATTTGAATACCGTCGTGGTTATAAGTTCTCGACCTATGCGACTTGGTGGATACGTCAGGCTATTACCCGATCTATTGCAGATCAGGCGCGCACTATACGAATTCCTGTGCATATGATTGAGACAATTAATAAACTCAATCGAATCTCTAGGCAGATGCTACAGGAAATGGGCCGTGAACCCAGCCCTGAAGAGTTAGCTGAGCGTATGGAAATGCCCGAGGATAAGATTCGCAAGGTGCTTAAAATTGCCAAAGAGCCAATTTCAATGGAAACACCTATAGGCGAAGATGAGGATGCAAATATTGGCGATCTTATCGAAGATACCACAATTGCCTTACCCGTGGATGAAGCAACCAAGTCTAATCTCACTGACTCAACGCGCAATGTACTAGGCAGCCTAACTGCGCGTGAGGCTAAGGTACTTAGAATGCGCTTTGGTATTGATATGAATACCGATCATACTCTTGAAGAGGTGGGCAAACAGTTTGATGTGACGCGTGAGCGTATTCGTCAAATTGAGGCTAAAGCCTTACGTAAATTGCGACATCCAACTCGCTCGGATCACTTGCGTAGCTTTATAGACGAATAACTTCTAGCAAATCAAAATAAGGGCCCATAGCTCAGTTGGTTAGAGCAGTCGACTCATAATCGATTGGTCGTAGGTTCAAGTCCTACTGGGCCCACCATTGTTTAGAAATTATTACCATATAAGTAGCTAATTAAAAATCTCTAGAGCTATAGACTGAGTAACCCTTATTCCTAAGACAACCAGTCAACACTGCTTCACGAGCACTTTTTTCTTCCTTTGACACAGAAGACCCCCAAAGACCTCCACCTGCAAGACTGCCAGCAATAATAAATGGTATTGCAGGTGCGAAGATTGCACCAGCCACTGCAGTAGCAACTCCGCCAACAGCAGCCGCTCCAATAACTGCACCTCCAACCGCTTTCATCGCAGTCTCATCTGATAGATCTATTGTTCGAGCCAATGCCAAGCAAGAGTCAAAATCTTTGTTATAGGTTTCTTGATCAACTATTGTGCTAGGGTCTACAGCTATTCTAGGAGTTGGACTGGTGCATGCAACGGTTAACGATGTTATTAATAAGATAGAAATTATTTTTTTCATTTCTTTTTGTGTCTCCAAAGTAATTTATAGATTTTAATACTTGCTGCTTTTTCTTAGAGCAATACGTTCAGTTGCCAAAAATTATAGTCTTAGTCAGAGGTAGTATAAAGTGAAAGCAATATATTAATCACTTACCTTCACACCACCCTCGAAGATACCTGTATCATCAACCACTGGCGTACCGTCTCCATTATATTGAACCCAGGCACCTTCTTTTTTGCCGTTCTTATAGTTACCTTTATGTCGCAGCTGACCGTTACTCCAGTAAGCAACCCAAGCACCATCTCTCTTGCCGTCCTTGATATACCCTAGTCTGTAATTGCCAGTTACTTCCCCAGTAAATGGGACATCAGTGAACTTCTTGTAGAAAAGACCGTCACGCTCTACCAATTCATTAAAAGGCGTGCTCCAGCCAGGAGACGAAAGAAGTGTTATTAATATTAAAGTAGGAAGTGTATTGAGTAGTTTCATCAGAGAATAATACCAAAATAGATACTATGCACAAACAATTACTCTATTTAAGTACATTGCTAAAAATAAAGCAAAGTCCTTGTTTTATTTATAAATGCAAAAATCAATATATGTCTTCATTGTGCGTAATGTCAAAAGATATAACGGGCGGAAATGTCCTACACATGGGATATAATTTTTATTGTTGGAAGCTCTAAGCGGCTAATCATCAATTAAATTTTAAGGTCAAATCTATGCTTTATATTTTGAGCGGCACATCAAGATCTGGAAAGACAATAGTTGCCAAAGAGTTTCTAAAGAGAACGGGAATTCCCTATATGTCCGTGGACGCGATTATGATGGGATTTACCAATGGCATACCTGAGTATGGTATCCATGACAGGCTGTGGCCGGATGAAATTGCTAAAAAAATGTGGTCATTTTATAAAGCCATGTGCGAGAACATGATTTGGAGCCAAACCAATTATGTTTTAGAGGGCGAGGCCTTTTTACCCAAACTTGTATGCGAGTTATTAGAGAGCCACCCAGATAAGGTTAAAGCAGCTTTTATGGGCTATGCTGAGGTTGACCTAGCCAAGAAGATTAAAGAAGTTAAAGACCATAGCTCAGGCATTGGCGATTGGCTTATTGATGAACCCGAGGACTATATTGCGAGTCATATCAAAAACATGATTGATTACAGTGCCATGATAAAATCTGAGTGCATTCAGCACCAGCTCCCCTACTTTGATACGTCCAACGATTTTAATGATTCAATTGAAAGGGTATTAAATTACTTAGCTTGTTAAAAAAATCATTTAACCTATCTATATAAAGATATAATATCCCTATTAATCAAACGCAAAAACAATACCCAAAGGTTCAGACACCAAACCTTAAGCTTATTCCAGACTTTTTGCAGACTAAATACAGGCTGAATGTAAGCTAGTAACTCAGTAATGAACCAGCATATATATTTGTTCCAAATTAGAGAACATCTAAAAAACAAATTAAGCAGTAAATAGCATATCCCTATTATTTAATTTTGCGACCAGTTTGGAGAGTATTTTGGAAATTATTGTTTCAACTCTGACATTTTTTATCATTACGATATTTGTTTACTACAGGGTAGGTTTTGCAAATATTCTAAGCAGCTACCGAATGTGGTTTCAAGACGGCTACTGGGTTAATTACAACGTTGTTGAGGCAGGCGCATGGATTGCTAAAGCAGCTGTTATTTTGCCAGGGTTGATATGGCAAAAAGAGATATGGCAGTTACATATCATTACGCTGTTTACATCTGCCCTACTTATTTGGGTCTCCGAGCGAAAATTACTACCTACAATGGTTGCCTTTAATACACTGTGGATTGGTCTTTCCTCGGTGGTAATCGTACGTAATTTAATGTAGTGAAACAGCGCTTTTTATTTGCTGTAATAAAAAAGGCCAGCTTTAATAAGCTGGCCTTTTAAGTATTGCTACGATGTTATTAAGCTTTGTCGAGTGCTTGGCTAATATCGGCAATAATATCTTCCACGTGCTCAATGCCCACCGAGATACGCACCAAATCTTCAGAAACTCCAGCAGTAGCTAGTTCTTCAGGATTTAACTGACGATGGGTTGTAGAGGCTGGGTGACAAGCTAGGGACTTAGCATCACCAATATTAACAAGGCGCAATATCATTTGCAGGGCATCAATAAATCGAGCGCCTGCTTCTTGACCGCCGCTGATGCCAAAGCTCAAAATACCAGAGGCTCTTCCGCCCGTGGTTTTATCAGCAGTTGCCTTATAGGGGCTATCATCAAGGCCTGCGTAATTAACCCACTTGACCTTTTTATGGCCACGTAGATACTCGGCTACGGCCAGCGCATTTTCGCAATGACGATCCATGCGCAAACCCAAGGTTTCTAGACCTTGGAGAATCATAAAGGCACTATGGGGAGCAAGAGCAGCCCCTGTATTTCGCAGAGGCACTACACGGCAACGTCCAATAAAGGCAGCCGGGCCCAGCGCTTCTGTATAGACCACGCCATGATAAGAGGGGTCTGGTTTATTGAGCATGGGAAAACGCTCTTTGTCAGCCGCCCAGTCAAATTTACCAGAGTCAACAATAATGCCGCCCACTGTGGTGCCGTGGCCGCCAATATATTTAGTGAGTGAATGGATAACAATATCCGCACCTAGATCAATAGGTCGACATAGGTAAGGTGTAGCTACGGTATTATCAACCATCAATGGCACGCCATTGCGGTGTGCTATCTCTGCAAGCTTAGCAATATCCACCACATTACCCGCGGGGTTGCCAATGGATTCACAAAAAACCGCACTGGTTTTTTCGTCGATTAAGGCTTCTAAACCTTCAAAATCATCATGAGAGGCCATGCGAACTTCAACGCCCTGCCTAGGTAGACTATGCGCAAAAAGATTGTAGGTACCGCCGTAAAGTTGGGACGTGCTGACAATGTTTGAGCCAACATCTGTGACACACTGAATGGCGTAGGTGATAGCTGCCATACCTGACGCTAGGCACAGACCGGCAATACCACCTTCCATTTCAGCAACACGTTGCTCCAACACATCGGTGGTTGGATTCATAATACGTGTGTAAATATTACCTGGCACTTTGAGGTCAAAAAGATCAGCACCATGCTGAGTATCATCGAAAGTGTAGGACGTTGTTTGGTAAATAGGAACTGCCGCAGCTTTTGTTGTTGCTTCTGATTCATAGCCGTGATGCAGTGCTAGAGATTCTAGTTTCATCGTCTTTTTCCATGAGTATTATTGAATAGGTGCGCTATGGTGCCTTAAAGAGAGAAAAATTTCACTTTTTTAAGGTAATAAATATATAACTTTTTTAATGAAAGCACGGCCTGAAATGGGATCATGAAGCTGTTTTAAAAAATAACCAGCGATTATCAAAATTGTTGAGTTAAGCTATTCGTTGCCAATCACAATTGTCGGTGTGGCCACCGTAGTTAAATTTTGTTGCCACTGCTGTGCGGCTAGATGATGGGCTACAGACACGTAGGCATTGGCAAGATTGCCAGTGGGATCAGCAACAACTGTGGGAGACCCAGTATCGACGTTTTCACGAATACGTCTGTCTAGGGGCAAGGCACCTAAAAGAGGTACTTGATACTGAGACGCCAACTCTTCAGCACCATGAGCGCCAAATATAGATTCTTCATGGCCACAGTTAGAGCAGATATGGGTGGCCATATTTTCCACTACCCCGAGCACGGGAATACCTACTTTATTAAACATTTCAATACCTTTTCGGGCATCGATAAGTGCAACTTGCTGGGGGGTTGATACAATAACAGCACCGGAAACACTGACTTTTTGCGCAAGAGAGATCTGTATATCACCTGTGCCCGGAGGCATATCAATAACAAGGTAATCTAGCTCACCCCACATCGTCTGCTCCATTAGCTGACTCAGCATTCGAGTAGCCATGGGGCCACGCCAAATCATTGGTGCCTTTTCCTCGGAGAGATAGCCAACTGACATAGACTTGATACCCATACGCACAATTGGCTTAAGGAATTTTTCGTCAACAAGCTCAGGTTTTACATCGTCTGCAACACCCAACATGGTGCGCTGGCTAGGGCCATAGATATCAGCATCTAAAAGACCCACAGCAGCGCCCTCAGCCTGAAGCGCCAAAGCCAAATTAACGGCAGTAGTGGATTTACCCACACCGCCCTTACCAGAGGCGACCGTCACTATATTTTTTACTTTGGATAAATGACCCGTTGAAGTTTGGGTTGGAGAGGCAACGACCTCCCCTCCTATATTGACCTGCACATCATCAAGCTCAAAATCACTGAGTTCCCTATGGATTAGCATAGCAATACGTTTCTCTAGAGAGAGAGCTTTGTAGCCCAGCTTGAGGTCAACCTGAACAGCATTGCCATCTAGAGTGATACGCTCTAGGGCATTTAAACTGGCAAAAGTGCGGCCTAAAATAGGATCATTGATAGCTTCAATGGTCGCCGTTATTTTGTGTTCTAGTTCGTTTGACATAAGACAGCAATAGCTATGCTCTAGGTTTCCACAAAAGCTCTTTCAATAACATAGTTACCGAGATCACCATGACGTGTCTCAGTAAAACCAAGATTATCCAGTATTTTGGTAGTGTCTTTAAGCATACTGGGGCTACCACAAAGCATAGCGCGATCAACCTCGGGATTAAGCGGCGGCAAACCAATGTCATCAAATAGCTTGCCAGACTCAATCAGGTCGGTAATTCGACCTTGGTTTGCATATTTTTCACGGGTAACGGTTGGGTAGTAAATTAACTTTTCTCGGACAATATCGCCAAAATACTCGTTATTAGGCAGTTCATTATTAATATAATCGCTGTAAGCCAGTTCGTTAACGTTTCTAACACCATGGGTGAGTATTATTTTATCAAAGGCTTCATATACCTCAGGGTCGCGTATGATACTGAGAAATGGCGCTAACCCTGTACCTGTACTAAGTAGATAGAGATTTTTACCAGGCAACATATTATCCACTGT
>CAXRJI010000037.1:0-14893 GCA_964231105.1 Porticoccaceae bacterium | reverse complement strand
GCCCAATTCAGCATTGTTACCCTCTAATCTGACAATCACTGGAATGGTTACACCTACTTCTTCGACAGCACCAATAACCCCATCCGCAATTAAGTCACAGCGGACAATACCGCCAAAGATATTAATTAACACGGCTTTTACATTGCTATCAGAGAGAATAATTTTAAATGCTTCTACTACCCGTTCTTTAGTTGCACCACCACCCACATCGAGGAAGTTAGCAGGGGATCCTCCATGTAATTGCACAATATCCATTGTGCCTATAGCCAATCCAGCTCCATTGACCATACAACCAATATTGCCATCCAGAGCCACATAGTTAAGATCCCAAGCCGCAGCATGGGCCTCACGCTCATCTTCCTGAGAGGGATCATGCATTTCCTTTAATGCCGGCTGACGATACATGGCATTGCTATCAATCACCAACTTAGCATCTAGGCAGTGAAGGTTACCCTCCTCTGTGATAACCAATGGGTTGATTTCTAACAGGGCAAGATCGCGTTCTTGGAATAACTTAGCCAAACCGAGAAAAATGGAGACAAACTGTTTGATTTGTACCCCTTCAAGGCCTAACTTAAATGCAAGCTCGCGCCCTTGGTAGGGCTGAGCACCGGCAACAGGGTCAATCACTGTCTTAAGTATTTTTTCTGGCGTTTCCTCGGCGACTTTCTCAATCTCAACACCACCTTCAGTGGAGGCCATAAATACAATGCGCCGCGTAGCACGATCTACCACTGCGCCGAGATAGAGCTCTTGATCAATATCAGTGCAGCTTTCAACAAGGATACGGCTAACGGGTTGGCCATTAGCGTCAGTTTGATAGGTCACTAGATTATTACCCAGCCACTGACGAGCAAAATCTTCTATTTCAGATTTTGAGCTGACCAACTTAACGCCACCGGCTTTACCCCGCCCGCCGGCGTGAACCTGAGCTTTTACCACCCAGCGATCGCCACCAATCAAATCAGCAGCAGCCACTGCCTCCTGAACAGTTTCAGCGGCTATGCCCTTGGAAACAGGCAAACCGTATTCGGCAAACAGTTGTTTGCCCTGATATTCATGCAGGTTCATAGATTATTTCCCGTTAGTATTAAATAAAATATCGGCTCGATATATTTCGAGCCGAAGCTGTTAAGTTAAATTAATTAGCGGCGTTTTCGATTTGCGATATGAATAGCGTTGCCACCGACAGCCAAGGCCGCCTCATGGACAGTTTCCGAGAGCGTGGGATGACCAAATACCGTCATACCCAGATCCTCTGCACTGGAGCCAAACTCCATCGCAATAGCTACCTGCTGCACCAAATCAGCCGCACTTGGACCAACGATATGACAACCCAGAATTCGATCAGTATCCGCATGGGCAATAATTTTTACCATACCATCTGTATCATCTGCGGCCATGGCTCTACCGCTGGCAGCAAAAGGAAAAACACCGACATTGTAGGGCTCGCCGGCTGCTTTTATTTGCTCTTCAGTTTGACCCACAGACGCAACTTCTGGATGGGTATAAATCACATTAGGCACTATATCGTAGTTCATTTGCGCTTTATGACCAGCAATAATCTCCGCCACCATAACGCCCTCTTCCGAGCCTTTATGAGCTAGCATAGGTCCACGAACCACATCACCGACTGCATAGACACCGGGTGCATTAGTGGCACATTGCTCATTGACAAAAATGGTGCCGCGCTCATCCAATTGAACACCACTATCATCTGCAAGCAAGCCATCTGTATAGGCTCTACGGCCCACACATACAATTAATTTATCAAAGGTCTCTTGATGCTCACTACCATCAGCAGTTTGGTAGGTAACATGAACTTTTTTACCTTTAACCTCAGTGCCAGTTACTCGGGCACCCAGACGAATGTCCAAGCCCTGTTTGGTAAATATTTTCTTTGCTTCTTTGGCGATAGCCTGATCCATAATTGCCAAAAAGTCTTCCATCGCTTCAAGCAATACAACCTCTGAACCCATACGATTCCAGACAGAACCCAGCTCAAGACCAATAACACCTGCGCCTATTACTCCCAAGCGCTTAGGCACTTTGTCAATTTCTAAGGCACCTGTAGAGTCAACAATTAATTTGCCATCAACTGGGGCGACAGGAATTTCTATAGGCAATGAGCCTGAAGCCAGAATCACATTTTCTGCTTCAAGAATAGTTTCTTTACCGTCGCTATCAACAAATTCGACTTTCTTTCCAGCCAGTAGCTTACCAGTTCCATACAGGGGCGTAACGCCATTGGCTTTAAATAATCCCGCTATACCGCCGGTCAATTGACCAATAATTTTATTTTTCCGCTCAAGCATAGCTGGCACGTCAATAGTAACGCCATCCGTACTGATACCATGCACACCTAGGCTGTCCTTGGCTTCATGGTATTTATAGGAGCTATCGAGTAACGCTTTAGAGGGAATACAACCTACGTTTAGACAGGTGCCTCCATTGACACCCTTACCGGCATTGTTTTGCCATTTTTCGATACAGGCAGTTTTTAAGCCTAATTGCGCAGCTCGGATTGCAGCCACATAACCCGCTGGGCCACTGCCAATAACTACTACATCATATTTCTCTGACATTTAAATTCCTATTAATGAATAAGTTGATAACTATATTTCAAGCAATATTTTAGCCGGGTCTTCAATGAGTTGTTTAATAGTCACTAAAAACTGAACTGCGTCCTTACCATCAATAAGGCGATGATCGTAGGACAGCGCAAGGTTCATCATGGGCCGAATCTGAATCTCCCCATTAACGGCTACAGGACGCTGCTGAATACTATGCATGCCCAATATCGCCGTCTGAGGAGGGTTAATAATGGGTGTCGATAACAGTGAACCGTAGACACCGCCATTAGTGATGGTAAATGTGCCACCAGTCATTTCCTCAATAGTTAGCTTGCCATCCCGTGCTTTTCCAGCATAGTCGGTAATACTGTTTTCGATGGTCGCTATACTCATATTTTCAGCATTGCGTAAAACAGGTACCACCAGTCCACGCTCAGTGGAAACCGCCACACCAACATCCTGATAACCATGGTATACAACATCTGTACCGTCAATTGAGGCGTTAACCAACGGGAAGCGCTTTAAGGCTTCAACCGAAGCTCTGACAAAAAAGCCCATAAAACCCAAACGCGTACCATTGTGCGTTTTGGTAAATTCATCTTGGTGCTGTTTACGCAAACTCATAATTGCAGACATATCCACTTCATTGAAGGTGGTCAGCGAAGCTGTAGTCTGGGTAACCTCGAGCAAGCGCTCAGCAATTCGACTGCGCATACGGGTCATAGCAACCCGGCGCTCTACTCTCTCTCCAGCGGGCATGGCATCATCGGAACTGGATGAAGACTCGTCAGTAACTGCTTCAGGCTTGGATTCTGTGGGAGTAAAGTTGACCACATCTTCCTTGGTAATTCGACCACCTTTACCTGAACCAACAACCTGGGAGAGATCTATGCCACGCTCAGTAGCCAGCTTTTTAGCGGCTGGGTTAACAAGGGTATCTGAAGAATCAGAATCAGAAGCAGACTGGGTATTAGCCTGATTGTCAGTCTGACCTTTGGAATCTGCAGCTGAAGCCGTCGCTTCAACCGAACCCTCTTCAATTTTAGCGATCAACTCATTACTAAGAACTATATCGCCCTCATCTTTAAGGGTCTCTACCAAGGTACCACTGGCTGATGCGACCACTTCGAGTACCACTTTATCAGTCTCAATATCAACGATCAGCTCATCTCGAGAAACTGTATCACCCGCTTTTTTATGCCAGGTAGCAAGCGTTCCCTCTTGAACGGATTCTGGGTAGGTTGGGGCCTTAACTTCAATTGCCATTTATCTCATCCTAATATTTTAATTATCAAAAGATAATGCTTCATCAATAAACTTGGCCTGTTCCTCTAAATGAACAGACATATAACCACTGGCGGGAGCCGCCGAACTCTCTCGACCCACATAGGTCAATTGCAGGTCTGAGTTAATGTCTTTAATAACACGCTTCATATTATGCTGACTGCTGTACCATGCGCCCTGATTAATTGGCTCTTCCTGACACCATACGATGCTTTTTATGTTTTTGTAAGCACCTAGAACCTCTGTCAATTCTGTATCTGGGAATGGGTATAACTGCTCAATACGCACAAGTGCAATATTGTCCAAGCCTCTGGCAATGCGCTCCTCTAACAGATGGTAGTAGACCTTGCCTGAACACAGAATAACGCGCTCAATTGCATCTGGATCAGTATGATCAGCAATGACATTTTCAAATTCACCTTCAGCCAGCTCTTCAAGAGATGAAGTAGCTAACTTATGTCGCAGAATCCACTTGGGACTCATAATCACTAATGGACGCCGCATAGGCCGAATCGCTTGACGGCGCAGCAAGTGAAAAATCTGTGCCGGCGTTGTTGGAATAGCAATTTGCATATTGTGTTCAGCACAGAGTTGCAAGAAGCGCTCGAGACGCGCTGAGGAATGCTCCGGCCCCTGCCCTTCAAATCCATGGGGCAACATCATGGTCAATCCAGAGAGACGACCCCATTTATGCTCACCACTGGCAATAAATTGATCAATCACTACTTGGGCACCATTGGCGAAGTCACCAAATTGCGCTTCCCAGATAATCAGACCCTTAGGCGCGGTAGTGGCGTAGCCATATTCAAAGGCCAGCACTGCTTCTTCTGAGAGCACTGAATCGTAGATATCAAAACGCGCTTGGTCATCAGATAGAGCAGTCAAGGGTAAAAAGGTTTTACCATCTTTCTGATTGTGAACAACAGCGTGCCTGTGGGAAAAGGTGCCACGACCAACATCTTGGCCTGTAATGCGGACTGGGTAACCCTCCTCAAGCAAGGTTGCATAAGCAAGTAGCTCCGCCATACCCCAGTTAAGGGGCAGTGCACCGCCGGCCATTTTGCGGCGATCATCATAGATTTTCGCCACTTGCCGTTGCACCTGAATACCATCGGGAATATTGCTGACTTTACTGGCTATAGTCTGCAAGTTTTTAAGTTTAATGCCCGTGTTGGCAGGGGTACGCCAGTCGTGATTGAGATAAGGCTCCCAATTAACAAAAAGACTGGTATCTGGCTCACGAACCAAGTTATGAACCACGAAATCGCCCTTATCAAGGCTAGCGCGGTAGTCATCACTCATTTTGTCAGCCTCACTCTGGGTGACAATACCTTCATTCACTAATTTTTCAGAGTACAGACTACGCGTTGTGGGATGCTTGCGAATTACTTCGTACATCTGAGGTTGAGTTGCAGAGGGCTCATCAGTTTCGTTATGACCTCGGCGTCGATAGCAAACCAAGTCGATAACAATATCTTTGCCAAACTCGTATCGGTAATCGACCGCTAGCATGGCAGCAAACATTACTGCATCAGGATTATCGCCATTAACATGTAGAATAGGCGCCTGAACCATCTTGGCGATGTCTGTACAGTATTCTGTAGAGCGTGCGTCATCTTGGCGACTGGTGGTAAAGCCCACCTGATTATTAATTACAATGTGTATGGTGCCACCAGTTTTATAGGCGCGTGTTTGAGACAGCTGGAAAGTCTCCATCACTACACCTTGGCCAGCAAAAGCCGCATCGCCATGCATAATAATGGGAACTACTTTTTGCCCTGTAGGATCTTCGCGGCGGTCTTGTCGAGCGCGGCCAGAACCAATCACTACTGGGCTAGATATTTCAAGGTGTGAGGGATTAAAACCTAGTGCCAAATGCACTTCACCACCGGGAGTCATCACATTTGAGGAGAAGCCTTGATGGTACTTAACATCGCCCGATGTATTGACCAGCCGCTTACCCTCAAATTCATCGAATAACTCTGCGGGATTTTTACCTAATACATTAACTAATACATTGAGGCGGCCGCGGTGAGCCATCGCCATAACAATCTCTTTACATCCGTACTCACCGGAACGTCTTATTAAACAATCAACCAGTGGAATTAGACTTTCGCCACCTTCAAGCCCAAAACGCTTGGTACCAGGGTATTTAGAATCTAAGTGCCTCTCCAAACCCTCTGCCGCAGTTAGACGACTTAGCACATCAAGTCTAGCCTCATCGCCATAGGTAGGCTTGGAGCGAACTGACTCAAAGCGCTGGGCTAGCCATTGCTTCTCTGCGAATGAGGTAATATGCATAAATTCAGCACCTAGATGCTGGCAATAGCTTTCCTCTAGGGTATCCACTATTTCTCGAAGTGTGGCTTCAGCCTTGCCCATATAAATGGGGCCAGTTTGGAAGGTTGTATCCAGATCAGCTTCAGTTAAACCATGAAAATGCAGATCGAGATCCGGCACTTCTTCGCGCTGCATAATTCCCAGCGGATCAAGTTTGGCTTTTTGGTGGCCACGGAAACGGTAGGAGCTAATTAACTGAACAACTTTTACCTGTTTACGCTCGTGCTCCAAATGAATGCCGCCAGAGCCAGGAGCAGGTGTTGGTCTAGCTTGGCGCCTTCCAAGCAACTCAAAATGTTGTTTGACAGTCTCATGGGAAACATCAGGCGTTAGAGAGCCATTTGTTCGAGGCAACGTATCAAAGAAGCTACTCCACTCTTCAGGAATTGAGTTTGGTTCGTGGAGGTATATTTCGTAAAGTTCTTCTATATACGCGGCATTGCCGCCAGAAAAATGGGAGGAATTTAGAAAGCGCTCCATCAGGCCTTCTGACATCGTTTAGAAACCTCTCTAACTGTGCTACACATGGTTAAGTTGAATAGCGCGCATTCTAAACGTTTGTAGGCTTCACGACCAGTAAAAGTCGCTATTTGTTGAGTTAAAAAGGGCTAAAATTTAATCAAGTAGCACTTGATACCAACATATTCTTGATATGACCTATTGCTTTGGTGGGATTTAGCCCTTTTGGACAAACTTGTACGCAGTTCATAATGCCATGGCAACGGAAAACACTAAAAGGATCGTCAAGGTTTGCCAAGCGCTCTTGGGTTGCAGTATCACGGCTATCAGCTAAAAATCTATAGGACTGAAGTAGACCAGAGGGACCAATAAATTTATCGGGATTCCACCAAAACGATGGGCAGGCAGTTGAGCAACAAGCACAGAGTATGCACTCATACAAGCCATCCAGTTTTGCTCTATCCTCTGGGGACTGCAAACGCTCAATAGCAGGCGCAGGTTCATCATTGACAAGGTAGGGCTGAATCTTTTCGTACTGAGCATAGAACTGGCTCATATCTATTACCAAGTCGCGAATTACAGGTAAGCCTGGCAGGGGCCGAATAACCAGCTTATTATTTTTCACTGCCTCGGAGAGCGGTGTAATGCAAGCTAAGCCATTTTTCCCAGATATATTAACACCATCAGAGCCACAGACTCCCTCACGGCAAGATCTACGAAAAACTAGGGTGGGATCCTGTGTCTTTAACTTTTCTAGCACATCAAGAACCATAAGATCTTTACCCTGTGTGTCCACAGTAAAGTCTTGCATGTAGGGCTCAGTGTCAACTTCCGGGTTGTAGCGATAAATACTGACTTCTAACATTGTCTAGCTTACCTCTCCTAGTAGGTACGTACTTTTGGCTCAAAGGCCTCACGGGTTTTAGGCGTGAAGTTCACATCACGCTTACCTAGGCTTTTCGTCTCTGGGTAATAAATAGAATGGCAGAGCCAGTTCTCATCATCGCGATCCTGAAAATCTTCACGTGCATGGGCACCTCGACTTTCAGTCCTGCCCTCTGCTGCAACGGCAGTTGCCTCTGCGACCTCAAGTAAATTTTGAAGTTCAAGCGCTTCAATACGCGCAGTGTTGAAGGCACTGCTTTTGTCTTGCAATGCTACATTCTCAATTCTTGGACGCAAAGCTTTGAGCTTTTCGATACCATCTTTCATATAATCGCCACGGCGAAATACACCAAAGTAATTCTGCATAATAGTCTGCAATTCAGCACGCAACACGGAGGCACTCTCTCCGCCGGCAGATTGATTAAGGCGATTTAGCCCCACCATTGCGGTCTCTATCTCATCATCTGTGGCATCTTTGAGGTCAATACCCTCGCGCAGCTGTTTTTCGATAAACAAGCCAGAGGCACGCCCAAATACCACAAGATCAAGCAGAGAATTACCGCCCAGACGATTGGCACCATGCACAGAGACACAAGCCGCCTCACCACAGGCATAAAAACCCTCTATAACTTGATCATTACCATCCGCATCCACAGACAATGCTTGACCATTAATATTGGTGGGAATCCCGCCCATCATATAGTGACAGGTTGGCACCACAGGTATTGGCTCAACCACTGGATCGGCATGGGCAAAGGTGCGTGACAGCTCTAATATACCTGGCAACTTGGCATTTAAGGTCTCTTCGCCCAAATGATCTAGCTTAAGGAATACATGATCGCCATTTTCTCCACAACCTCTGCCTTCAAGAATTTCAAGCACCATCGAACGGGCAACCACATCACGGCCAGCAAGATCTTTAGCATTGGGGGCATAACGCTCCATAAAGCGTTCACCATCCTTGTTAATCAGATAGCCACCTTCACCCCGACAACCCTCAGTTACCAAGGTGCCAGCACCGTGTATACCGGTTGGGTGAAACTGCCACATTTCCATATCCTGCACAGGAAAGCCTGCACGCAGAGCCATACCAATACCATCACCAGTACAGATATGCGCATTTGTTGTTGAGGCGTAGATCCGCCCAGCACCACCTGTAGCAAAAACAGTGGCTTTTGATTTAACGTAAACCGTTTCACCGGTCTCAATATTTATCGCTATAACGCCAACCACAGCGTCATCGGCATTTTTGACAAGATCAACGGCAAACCATTCGTTAAGGAAGACAGTTTTGTTTTTCAAATTGCCTTGGTAGAGGGTATGTAAAAGCGCATGGCCGGTGCGGTCAGCAGCAGCACAGGTTCGTGCAGCTTGACCACCAGCGCCAAAGTCCTTTGATTGCCCACCAAAGGGACGCTGATAAATACGTCCATTTTCCGTTCTGGAAAACGGCAATCCCATATGCTCCATCTCAAAAATAGCCTCAGGACCGGTCTTACACATATATTCAATGGCTTCCTGATCGCCTATATAGTCTGACCCTTTAACAGTGTCATACATATGCCACTGCCATTGATCATTGGGGTCATCACTTGCTATAGCACAGGTGATACCACCTTGGGCTGAAACTGTGTGAGATCTAGTAGGGAATACCTTGGTAATGACCGCTGTTTTATAGCCAGACTGAGCCAATTGAAGTGCAGCGCGCATACCAGAGCCACCGCCACCCACAATAACAGCGTCAAAGTTCATTGTTCTTACATTCGCCATCAGACTAAATTCCCCACAAAATATCGATTGCCCAAATTACATATAGCAGGGTTACTGCGATCATAACCAACTGTAGAAACATACGAATTGCTGTCGCTTTCGGCCCAAGCAAACGGACTGTTACGTAATCTGTTAACACACACCACATACCTATCCAGCCATGAGCTGCGATAGACAAGATGGTTACCAAACTAAAAATGCGCATGGGAAGGGAACTGTGCAAACTTACCCACTGACTGTAATTCACCTCGGGGTTGCCATAAAGGTAACCTAAAATAAAAACAAGATAACTTGTCATTACTAGCGCTGATATACGCTGAAGAAGCCAGTCAGACAGGCCGCTTCGACCTAAACTTGTCACTGTGGTTACCATATAAACACCCATCCTGAAATAATTAGAATGCTTACTACAGCAATAACTACCGCAATCCATGCACTGCGACGGCCTGCTTCAAAGCTACCCTCTCCGATTCCGAAATCCATCACTAAATGCCTAAGACCAGCAATAACGTGGTAAGCAAGAGCTACAAGGGAGCCCCAAAGGATGATTTGAAATAGAGGGTTTGTGAAAAAGCTCTTCAGTGATTGAAAGCTTTGCTCAGACGCTAAACTTGCATCAAAAGCATAGAGCAATAGGGCTACAGCAAAGAATAAAGCGACACCTGATATACGATGCAGTATCGAAACGTACGAGGTTATTGGGAGTTTAATTGTCCCAATATCTAAATTAACTGGCCTTTTGTTACTCACAATAGGTTTTCTCCTTGTTTTGAGAGGGTACGGCACTAACTGACGATGTTTAAAACGGATATTACTCTGGATTAAAACGCTGTCGGAACCTTTGATAGGTGCCATTTCGATGGCGTGGCAGTATAGTAAATTTGCACTGCTAATTCAATGCGTGCTGGACTGGAAAGACATAAACAGCATTATTTTTTTGCCGTTTATATTTAACCCAGAGACACAAATCATAACTACCGCGTTTGTTCTGTAAATTTTCAACTATAATAGTTTTCCTGAATAGTCTTCTTAACTGTTTAAACTGTCATCAAGTTGACAATTCGTCCGCATTAATTATAGTTGTTGTTAAGGCGATTTCGCCCAGTACATCAGCATTTCTCGAGGATCAAGTATGAGTGACCGCAAAGCAACTCTCACCGTAGACGGTGGGACTCCGATTGAATTACCTGTCTACAAAGGAACAAAGGGCCAAGATGTTATCGATGTGGGTACGCTGGGTAGCCACGGCTTTTTTACCTATGACCCAGGTTTCTCAGCTACGGCAGCCTGTAAATCGGATATCACCTATATAGATGGCGCTAAGGGGATTCTCCTACACCGCGGTTACCCAATTGAGCAATTAGCAGAAAAATCTGACTATCTTGAAACGTGCTATTTGCTTTTAGAGGGCAAACTGCCAGATGCTAAAGAAAAATATGAGTTTGAAAACACCATCAAATACCACACCATGGTCAATCGCTCTGTAGAGCAGTTTATCAGTGGTTTCCGATACGATGCCCATCCTATGGCCATGCTCTGTGGCGTGGTAGGTGCTATGTCCTCTTTTTATCATGATTCACTGGATATCACTGATGAACAACATCGCAGAATTTCTGCGCATCGGCTGATTGCAAAAATGCCAACATTAGCGGCTATGTGTCACAAACACTTTACTGGTCAGCCCTATATGTATCCGGATAATGATCTTTCCTATTCAGAGAACTTTCTGCATATGATGTTTGGCACACCCTGCGAACGCTATAAAATTGAACCCGCCATTGCTAAAGCCATGGACCGTATTTTCCTGCTCCATGCCGATCATGAGCAAAATGCCTCTACATCAACAGTGCGCCTAGCCGGCTCCTCTGGCGCTAATCCATTTTCTTGTATTGCTGCTGGTATTGCCGCTCTTTGGGGACCCGCCCATGGTGGTGCAAACGAGGCTGTATTGGTGATGCTGAATGAGATTGGTCATGAGGATAAAATTGAAGAGTACATCGCTAAAGCCAAGGATAAGAATGATCCTTTCCGCTTGATGGGCTTTGGGCACCGAGTTTACAAAAACTATGATCCACGGGCTACAGTTATGCGCGAGAGCTGCAATGAGGTACTTGCAGTACTTGGGCTTGAGAATGATCCTCTTTTCAGACTGGCCAAAAAACTGGAAAAAATTGCCCTTGAAGATGAGTATTTTGTCAGCAAGAAGCTTTATCCCAATGTGGACTTCTACTCGGGCATTATCTTAAAAGCCCTGGGTATTCCAGTCGAAATGTTTACTGTTATATTTGCTACTGGGCGCACGGTTGGCTGGATCTCTCACTGGAATGAGATGATTACTCACCCCTACAGAATTGGTCGGCCACGTCAGTTGTATACTGGCGCAGACACCCGCGACTATACCCCTGTGGACAAACGATAGAATACTTTAATTAAGGTTATAACAGCGTTAATAACAAAAAAGGCAGCCACTAGCTGCCTTTTTTTGCCTAATAATAATTACATATCAAGGTAATTAATCAACTGGGCCGGAATGAAAGCGAAACTCTGTGTCCGTGCTCTCAATAAGTTCACGCTCTGTCTGAGCAAATAAATTGATACGAGTTTGTATTTCAGACTCTGTCGCTGCAGTTCTGGCAAGCTTTAGATAATCTTGATAATGGCGACCTTCAGATTTAAGCAACGATTGGTAAAAAGATGTTAATTCTGAATCTAATAAGGGCGCCAGACGGGCAAAGCGTTCACAGGAGCGCGCTTCAATTAATGCGCCCACAACTAAAATATCAACCAAGCGATCAGGTTCATTTGGGCGAACCAACGATCGAAGCTTTTCAGCGTAACGAGAAGCGGAGATTTGCTTATATTCGATATCGCGGCGCTTCATTATCGCTATAACTTGTTCAAAGTGCCGCATTTCTTCCCGAGCAAGGCGCGACATTTTGTTTAGCAAATCATAGTTGTCGACATAGCGGTAGATTAGATTAAGGGCGGTGCTTGCGGCTTTTTTTTCACAATTGGCGTGATCAATAAGCAATAGTTCTGGATTTTCTATGGCGTTTTCCAACCACCTTTGCGGTGTTTTACAAGGTAAAAAATCTTCGATTTCCTCGAGTACTGTCATAGCGCTAAACCGACCCATAGTCTCGCTGTTTTAAGGCCGCGCAGTATAAACCATCTCAAAAGTAATTAAATATATAGATTTCAGCTTAAGGTGAAAGTTTATAGTGAATATTAATTTTGCTTCTGTAAAAAAATTAACAACTGGCGTACAATTCGAATTAAGTTTTTTCTAACTTAAAGTAAGTTTTAAGTAACCATTTTAACCCACTGATTAATATGAGGTATTCTGTGCTAGAAGCCTATCGCGCCCACGTTGAAGAACGCCAATCCGAAAATATACCACCCAAACCACTGACCCCTGAATGGACCTCTGAGCTAGTAGAACTGATCAAAAATCCCCCTGCTGGTGAAGAAGATTTTCTTCTCGACTTACTTGCTAATCGCGTTCCTCCGGGTGTCGATGAGGCGGCTTATGTAAAAGCCAGCTTCCTCAGTGCGCTTGTTAAAGGCGAGGCCACATCACCACTTATTGATCGCCCTGCCGCTGTTGCGTTACTGGGCAATATGCACGGTGGCTATAACGTAGCCACTTTGGTTGATCTGCTTGATGATTCTGACTTAGCCGAGCTAGCTGCCCAGCAACTAAAATCAACTATTTTAGTGTTTGATGCCTTTTATGATGTGGCCCAAAAGGCTGATGCCGGCAATGCAGAAGCTATGTCAGTGATGCAGTCATGGGCTGACGCTGAATGGTTTACAACCAATGATGCTGTCCCCCAAAGTATTAAAGCAGTGGTATTTAAGGCCACCGGTGAAACCAATACCGATGATTTATCACCAGCTCAAGACGCTTGGTCTCGTCCTGATATTCCTCTGCATGCAAGAGCTATGTATAAAATGACCAGAGATGGCTTAAATCCAGAGGAGCATGGTGTCACTGGCCCCATGTCGCAAATTGAGGAGATTAAATCAAAAGGCCTTCCCGTAGCCTTTGTTGGCGATGTGGTAGGCACAGGCTCTTCAAGAAAATCTGCTACCAACTCAGTGCTGTGGTTTTTTGGTGAAGATATGCCCGGCGTACCCAATAAACGCTCCGGTGGCATCTGTATTGGTAGCAAAGTTGCTCCCATCTTCTTTAACACCATGGAAGACGCAGGCGCCCTTGTGTTTGAAGCCCCTGTGGATGACATTCATTACGGCGATATCATTGATATTCGTCCCTACGATGGCCAAATTCTCAACCAAGCTGGCGATGTTATCTGTGAATTTGAGCATAAATCTGATGTTATATTGGATGAAGTGCAAGCCGATGGCCGGATCAATCTTATTGTTGGCCGCGGATTAACCCAACGGGCTAGAGAACACTTGGGGCTCTCCCCCTCCGAGGTCTTTCGCAAGCCAGAAACACCGGAGAGTTCCTCTGTGGGGTATACCTTGGCGCAAAAAATGGTGGGTAAGGCCTGCGGTGTCGAGGGTGTTAGGCCGGGCACCTACTGTGAGCCAAAAATGACCACCGTGGGCTCGCAAGATACTACGGGGCCCATGACGCGCGATGAACTAAAAGATTTAGCCTGCCTAGGTTTCTCTGCCGATTTGGTTATGCAGTCATTCTGTCATACCGCGGCCTATCCAAAGCCGGTGGATATAGATACCCAACACAGTCTACCTGACTTTATTATGAATCGCGGTGGTGTTTCTCTGCGCCCCGGTGATGGCATTATCCACAGCTGGCTTAACCGTATGCTTTTGCCGGATACAGTGGGTACAGGCGGCGACTCCCATACCCGATTCCCTATGGGTATCTCATTTCCCGGTGGCTCGGGCCTGGTGGCCTTTGCCGCCGCTACAGGAGTTATGCCATTAGATATGCCCGAATCAGTATTGGTGCGTTTTAAGGGCAAAATGCAGCCCGGGATTACCCTGCGCGATCTGGTTCATGCTATTCCCTACTACGCCATAAAACAGGGCTTACTAACGGTGGAGAAAAAGGGTAAAAAGAACTTCTTCTCTGGCCGAATTCTTGAAATTGAAGGCGAAGGTATCGAAAGCCTCACTGTAGAGCAGGCCTTTGAGCTCTCTGATGCCTCAGCCGAGCGCTCTGCCGCTGGTTGCACCATCAAGCTGAGCGAAGACTCGGTGAGTGAGTATCTGCGCTCTAATATTACTTTATTACGCTGGATGATTGCCGAGGGCTACGGCGATGTGCGAACACTTGAGCGCCGTGTACGCAAAATGGAAGAATGGCTGGAAAATCCCACATTAATGTCAGCGGATGCCGATGCTGAGTATGCAGCGGTTATCGAAATTGATTTGGCAGAGATTAACGAGCCCATTGTTTGCTGCCCCAATGATCCAGATGATGCCAAATTATTGTCTGAAGTAGCTGGCGACAATGTGGACGAGATCTTTATCGGCTCCTGCATGACCAATATTGGCCACTTCCGAGCTGCTGGAAAGCTATTAAACGAGGCTGACTCTGTTAATACGCGATTCTGGATCTGCCCACCTACACGCATGGATGCCCA
>CAXRJI010000036.1:0-5710 GCA_964231105.1 Porticoccaceae bacterium | reverse complement strand
TGCCTAAATATACAGTTTCTGTAACTGAATCATGCCATGTGATTAGTGGTGCATTGTTGATGTTTGGTGCATTTGGATCTGAGGCATTGTCAGGATCCGGCACATAGGTAATTTTGCCATGATTATATATATCATAGAGTTGTACCTCTGCGGTCTGATCTGACCCTACAACTCTGTATGTAATGACATCGTACTCATTGAGTGCTGAGCTTCGTGAATAAACTAACTCACCTTTTAGCACATAGGGTAATTGCTCTTGATTGATATCAACTGCAACACCATTGCTTTGTATATCTTTTAGTGTACCTACGGTTAGTTTTTCTGTTATTTCATACCTTTCATCTGGATCATTATTTGTATTTGCCAGTCCCAATTCAACGGGAAGGTGCTTTGGTATTGCTAGAACAATTTCAGTGGCAGATGGAATCGGTGGTTTTATTTGAATGGAAACTGTTGCATCTTCACTTGATACGGCATTGTTTGACTGGCTGAGTATTTCAACTGCTTGGTATGTGAATTGGTCAGTAGATTTTAATAACCCTGGCTCCAGTGGATCAGCCATATAGAGTAGTTCGCCGTTAACAGCGTGAGGATAGGCATTAAGAATAACGCCATCATCACTTAGCTTGCCCTTGGTTGGCAATGAGGTAATCAAATAAGTAATTGGGGCATTCTCTGGATCACTTCCAGCTAGATCAATAGGGGTAGATACTTGTTGGCGAACTTCTAAATCTATAGGGTCAGCTATTGGGGGTTCGTTGATATTGCTTATCTTGATTGTCACTGTTGCGGTATCACTTAGGCCGCCAGCAACAGCATCTTTTACCAACACTTGAGTGGTATAAATAGTCTGAGTTTCAAAGTCTGGCTCCTTGTCTTCTTTAAAACTTAAAACACCCCCAGTGGTGATATTTAAAATATCGCTGCCCGTCACTAATTCAAATAGTAGGTTATCTCCATCAGGATCCTCGGCATACACCTGACCGATAGTTGTTTGATTTTCTTCAATGCTATCGAATATTTGGTCTGATATTTCAGGCGCATCAGGCTGAGGTATTACAATAGTTTTAAAGTCAAAAGGAACGCTATAGAGTTCGCCATCAAATACCGTTACCAGCACAACAAAATCACCGTGAAAATCAGCATTGGGTACAATGGTATTTCCAGCAACGCTGTAGTTTGCTTGTTCATCGGGTGACTCAATATGCAGGCTAAATCCGCTTTGATCTGTTTGTATACTACTGATCTCAAAATCGTCTACTGAAAGCACTAACTCTGAATCTTCATCCATCTGAAGAAACTCCCTAGAATCAGATAGGCCTGATATATGTGGTTTGTCAGTATTGGTGCTAACTGAGATATCAACCGTCGCCAGTTCGCTGCTATCTGTTTCGTCATGCGCCTTAAACATAAATTGATCACTCTCAACGCCCGGGTCACTGGTGTAGGTTAATACAGTGGATGCGGGGACTGAGGTGCCAGCGGTTATGATGGGGATATCGTCTTGTTTAAGAGTCCCATGCTGAGGAAGTGCATCTATTGAAATAGTTAGATCTTCAATTTCATTGTCATTATCTGCAACAACAAGAGATATTGATTGTGCAAGTTGTTCCTGCGCAACCACTGTCTTCGATTGTGCTGTGGGGACATCGTTTATTGCTCGAATATCAATAGCCACCTGTACTATTTCGCTATCCAAAAGAGAATCACTTACTTTATAAGTAAATCTATCTTCAGTAGCTGTGTCAGAAGTACTTGCGTAGGTGGCCATGTCGCCATCTAGTTGCAATAGGCCATGTTGGGGATATTCAACAATAATAAACTCGAGTTGATCATTGTCGATATCAGAGCCCATCAGCGTGAAAATTATTGATTCATTTTCGTCTATCCTAATCCTCTGGGAGTAAGCCTGAGGTCTGTCATTGATATTCATTACATTGATATCAAACTCTGGGAGTGATGCGCTATTGCCCAGAATATCTGTAACACTTATTACAATATCGTTATGCGGACCCACATCGTCATTATCGGGGGTGCCTGTTATCTCTCCACTAGTTTGATGAATGTCCATCCACCCCGGCAGATTAGTGGCGGAAAAGCTAAGCTTTTCGTTGGTATCAACCGTGGGTTTAAAGTAGTAAGGCGCGCCTTGATAGACTACCTCTATCGGAAATCCATTAATGGTAGAGGCCCTGCTAATAGTGATTTTTTGATCAGCATAGGCAAATACTGGCGCATTTATTCCATCACTGATACTGGCATAGATATAGTAGTTTCCACTTTTTAGTTGTGAGGCTTGCCAAGATGTCTGCCACTGATAACTTGAATCAGTGTCTTCGAAGAATGCAGTATTATTGATTTTTTTGCCGTCATATCCGGCATTATCAATATCATAGTAAAGACTGACCGCAGCATTTTCTTCAGGATCATTTGCATCCCATTTGATAGTCACTTCATTATCGTGAACTATCAGTGAAAGTTCGATGGTGGGTTTGCTATTAAGTGGTGCTATATCATCTTCATCTCTAACACCGTCATTGTCATCATCGGGGTCAATAATGTTTGGGATCTTATCTCCGTCAGTATCAAGGGTTGCCTGTTCGAGTGACAGATCTACAGCGGAAAGTAGTTCATTAATTGACGTTGCTTGTTTAAATCCCTCTAGATTGATGTTCCCCGTAACTAAATCAACAATGCTATTTTGAAGACTTTGCTGGGAAATTCTTGTAACTTGAGCTGCAGTATTACCGGTTGGATTGAAATCTTTACTGGCTATCACCTGAGCAAAGGAGGCAATCGGCTCGGCTACAGCTTCTAGCATATCTGAGGGCATTGGGTTATTTGGAGCTAAAAGAGAGGAAGCTCTTTGTAAAATAGCACTTACAGACTCAGTCTCTTTAAGGTCAATGGATGTTGTTTTAGCGAGCTCAGACATTGCTTGAGCCACTGCAATGCCAGCTCTCTCACTAGTGCTTGGAGCCTCATTAAATAAGTTGTTGCCAGATTGCATAAGAAGCCCAATCTGCATATTTATGCGTTGTATGGCCATGGCGTTTGTATTTCCCGCCTGTGCCAGGGACCAGTGATCCTCAGTGCTTACAGAGGCCGCATCAGTATCGATACCAAGAGCGTCTATGAGTATCTGATATTCTTCAATAGTTACCTGAGATAGCAGGGTTGTGAAAGGATTGACTGAAACCAGCGCTGCTGGATCAGAGGGAGTTTGAATGCTCAGTGCAAAGTCTGATAACTCAACTCCAGTCGCTGTGTCTATGCCACCTAGAGCGATGATTTTTGCATTGACCTTGTCTGGACCAGTGATAGAGAAAAAGCCGTCCTCATTAGTGGTCACTGCTGGTTCATTAGCGTTTTCAACGCCGTTTCCATTTAAGTCTATAAATACACGAGCGCCTGCTAATGGTCCATCAACCACTCGTCCATTAAATGTTATTTCTTTTTGTGTAGTCGGTGAAGTTGAATCCCCTGTATCACAGTCTGAGCAGTTGCTTGAGGAGCCACCGCCACCGCAGCCTTGAATGGTAAGCAATATAAGTAAAAACAGCTTGTGAAATCCTTTCACTTTTCCCTTCTCCTAAGTAAATTCCATTTAATCAACAGAGACACAATTACATAGGAAGCATCCAACGTATCGCATAACAATATGATGTTGGATAAGGGATGTTGGCTTTAGAGAGAGCGGAAACGTAACAGGAATTTATAAATGCTTCTCTGACGAAGCTGGTGGCTGGAGATCACTATTATTAAATAGCTGTAGCCTGTGCATCCCTGTCATACTATCGCGCTCTTTCAGTGCAGCAAAGACATCTTACTTATCGATTACACTGGTATTGTCTGCGATTTGCATCCATGCAATAAACTCAAGTATAGACTGCAAAATTATTTTTGCTAACTAATGAGTCGAGCGCAATTTAACAAACTAATAAACTATTTAAAAGTGAATTTATAGGTAGCTCACATAATTTTGTGACCAAGCCGTTCTGTACTGTGACAAGCTATAAGTTAAATCAAATTCGCTTGGGTTGTTTGTTATGTCTTCCGGTCATTTAAGATGTGACCCTTATCAAAAACCGCTACAATCGATTTATGGCTTTTGATGCGCAATCTCTACTTAAATCAATGACCCAACGCCCAGGTATCTATCAGATGATGGATGCTGAAGGTACTGTTCTGTATGTGGGTAAGGCAAAAAATCTAAAAAATAGGGTGGGTAGCTACTTTCGCAAAAGTGGTTTAAGTACAAAAACTATTGCCTTGGTTAAACGCATCGCGCAGATCGATGTCACAGTGACCGAGACCGAGACCGAGGCGCTTATTCTTGAGCATAATCTGATCAAGCAGTATCGACCGCCCTTTAATATTTTAATGCGTGACGACAAAAGCTATCCCTATATCTTTTTGTCAGACGAGAAGTGGCCAAGATTGGCCTTTCATCGGGGGCCGAAAAAAGCAAAAGGTAGTTATTTTGGACCGTTTCCCAGTGTTCATGCGGTCCGTGAGAGTATGGGTTTCTTACAGAAAACATTTAAGGTTAGGCAGTGCGAGGACGTTTTTTTTAAAAATCGCTCCAGACCCTGCCTACAGTATCAAATTAAGCGTTGCACGGCGCCCTGTGTTGACCTTGTCAGTGAGCAGGATTATGGCGCCGATGTTGAGTTGACTCGTCTCTATCTAGATGGCAAGGCTGACAAGATCCTTAAACAGCTTGAAGTAGAGATGGAGCAAGCCTCTACAGACCTTAATTTTGAGCGCGCGGCTGACTATCGGGATCAAATTTCCGCGCTTCGTCAAATTCAAAGCCAACAGGTGATAGAAAAGGGCAAGGGCTCTATTGATGTTGTGTCTGCTGCTGTAACAGAGGGCCATGCCTGCGTGCATATTCTGTATGTTCGACAGGGTCGTATTTTAGGTAGCCGAAGTTATTACCCAAAAGCACCTTTAGCTACTCACCCCTCCGAGTTGTTAAATGATTTTATACCGTTATTGTATCTTGAAGGTGGCGCACGCCCGGACCTGCCTAAAGAAATTTTGCTCAGTCATGAAATCAATAATGCTGATCTTTTAAGTGATGCGCTTAAGCAACAAATTGGCCGCGCCATTGAGATCCGCTTTTCAGTGCGTGGTTTTCGTGCCAAGTGGTTGGAACTTGCTCAACGCACTGCTGAGCAGAATTTAAGTGCTAAATTGGCCTCAAAGAAGACCCAAGAACAGCGTTTTGATGCATTGCGTGAGACACTGGATTTAGATGATGCTCCCCAGCGCATTGAGTGTTTTGATATAAGTCATAGCAGTGGTGAAGCGACAGTTGCTAGTTGTGTGGTTTTTGATCCAACTGGCGCAGTGAAAACAGATTATCGCCGCTTTAATATTGAAGATATCAAACAAGGCGATGACTATGCGGCCATGGCCCAAGCAATTAAGCGGCGTTTTACTCGACTCAAAAAGGGTGAGGGTAAAATTCCTGATATTTTATTGATTGACGGGGGCAAAGGGCAGTTGAGTTCCGCGCGCGATATACTGACAGAGTTGGGAGTAGTAGGGGTTATGCTATTGGGTATTGCCAAAGGCACAACCCGTAAGCCGGGATTTGAAACGTTGATTGTTGCTGACGACAATTATCGCGTTATCACCACGCCTCAGCCCTCAGCACTGCATCTTTTACAGCAGATTCGTGATGAGGCCCACCGCTTTG
>CAXRJI010000035.1:0-9532 GCA_964231105.1 Porticoccaceae bacterium | reverse complement strand
ACAACGATGATGACACTGACTTCGTTATGCTCAGCGCTGGTGGTCTAGGTCAAACGCAGTAATGGGTTTTTATCCAAAGCCTAAAGCTCTTTTTTGTTAGAGGCCTCTTTTTTTAGAAGTCCCTGTGGTAAATAGTCAGCTGCACTTAATTGACCCACAAACTATAAACCGCCATAGTTGTAATATTAAAATAAGTCTATGGAGGCCTAATGTTTAGTCATATATGTTTGGGTACCAATAACCTTGCTGAGTCTATCGCATTTTATGATCAGGTTATGCCCGTGTTGGGTGTTACGCGGCAAGATTCTGATGACACCTATGCTGGTTATGGTAGTAAAGAAGATATAGGCAGTGGTATTAACTGCCTGTTTATTGGCAGTACATTTAATGGTGAGCCGGCTTCAGCGGGCAACGGCGTTAATGTTGCTTTCTTGGCGCAAACCAGAGATCAAGTCACTCAATTCCATAGCCTAGCACTTGCAAATGGAGGCAAAGATGAGGGAGCTCCCGGTTTAAGGGATGTTCATCCCAACTTCTTTGCCGCCTATGTGCTCGATCCCACTGGCAATAAGTTAGTAGTTGTTTGCCATGCTCCAGAGTAGTCTTTTCCTCGCTTGTAATAATCCGTTCTAGCTTTATGCAAGGGGATTTTCAGATGCAACCAATGGGCTCCACAACAGTGAGAGGGCTATGACCGCTCAGTATGATTTTGACCTATTTGTAATCGGTGCCGGCTCAGGAGGCGTACGCGCTGCGCGCATGGCTGCTTCAAAGGGTAAGAAAGTGGCTATTGCCGAGGAGCGCTATTTAGGTGGTACCTGTGTCAATGTTGGCTGTGTACCCAAAAAACTATTTGTCTACGCGTCTCAGTTCCCCGAGTTGTTTAATACCAGCGCTGGCTTTGGATGGAATCTACCCGAAAGCCCCACGTTGAACTGGGCAACCCTAAGGGATAATAAAACTGCTGAAATTGAGCGTCTAAACGCCGTATATAATAGCCTTATTGACAACAGTGGCGCCTATTTATTCGATGCTCGAGCCACAATTACTGGGCCGCATCAGGTTTTAGTAAATAACAAAAAATACTCAGCGCAAACTATTCTGGTAGCCACAGGGGGCTGGCCCTATATACCTGAATTTCCGGGAAGTGAGTATGTACTTAGCTCCAATGAAATGTTCTATCTAGATGAGTTGCCAAAAACGGCTGTTGTAGTGGGTGGTGGTTATATTGCGGTGGAATTTGCCGGTATATTAAATGGCTTGGGTGTTGAGACGCATCTTGCCTATAGAGGCCCCAAATTGCTTAAAACCTTCGATAGGGAAATGAGCGATAAAGTTGTGCAGGGTATGGGTGATAGAGGTGTGAACATTCATTTCAATACTGAAGTAAATAAAATCACCAAAACAGATCAGCAGTTATCTGTATCACTTAGTAATGGCTCAGATAATCACAGTAAACTCTCGGCGGGGTTAGTCTTATATGCTACGGGGCGAAGGGCTAATACGGCAGGGTTGGGTCTGGAAAATACCCAAGTCGTGGTGCGTGATAATGGATCGATTGAGGTTGATAAGTATTTTGCTACAGCAGAGCCCAGTATCTATGCTTTAGGTGATGTGATTGATCGTATTCAGTTAACGCCAGTGGCTATTCAAGAGGCCATGGTATTGGTTGATCACTTGTACGGCGACAATAAAGCCAGCATCGACTATAACAATATCCCCACCGCTGTTTTCTGCCAACCAGAGTTTGCGACAGTGGGTTTAAGTGAGGAACAGGCGCGAGAACAATACCCAGATATAGCCATTTATCTATCTGATTTTAAGCCAATGCTGCAAACCCTAGGGGGTGGTTCTGAGCGTATAACTATGAAATTGGTTGTGGATAATCAAACCGATAGAGTGCTCGGTTGCCATATGGTCGGTGAGCATGCAGCGGAAATTATCCAAGGTATGGCTATTGCCCTACAGGCTGGTGCGACTAAGGCTAACTTTGATGCCACTGTAGGAATACACCCCTCAGTAGCCGAGGAATTTGTCACCATGAGGGAGAAGGCTAGGTAATAGTGTACTTAGCATCAGTGCATTAGGCTATTTGCTCTAGACTGGTGATCCTAATAAAAATTATAAAAGGAAGTCCATGAATACTGACTTAGTAACAGATAATGATGCCCTTGAGGGTCCAATTTTCCCTACCTTTGTTCGTTACTTAATTCCTTCTTTAGTTGGCCTACTTGCCATGACGTCTGCTTCATTGGTGGACGGTATTTTTATTGGTAATTATGTGGGTGTCACCGCTCTAGCTGCGGTTAATCTGATTATTCCTATTACCACCCTTTTATTTGGTGTGAGCATGATGATTTCCATTGGTGGCTCAGTGCGCGCTGGTAAGTATTTTGGTGAGAGCAAAGTACAGGCGGCATCAGCTATCTTTAGTAAAACCATGCTGTTTATGATTCTCTATGGTGTTTTGGTGGTTGCGCTAGGATTAATTCTTGAGACCAAAATATTTTCTGCCTTAGGTGCAACCCCAGAGTTATTTCCCGTTATGAGTGAATACTATCGGATAATTATGCCGTTTTTATTGGCTCAGTTTATTGTTATCCAGATCTACTTTTTTATTCGCATGGATGGCTTCCCAAACTTGGCTGCAGCAATTCTGATTATTGGTGCCGCAGCCAATATTGTATTGGATTATTTATTTATCGCAGTCTATGGCTGGGGTCTGACAGGGGCGGCACTGGCAACAGGTCTATCAGAGCTGTTGTCTCTAATGGTGGGGTTGTTATATTTCTGGCTACCTAAACGCAGATTGCATCTTAAATTACGCCAAAAAAACTGGCGTGAGGTTTTTCAAGCGGCCTATAACGGTATCTCAGAATTTATCAATGAGGTCTCGGGCGCCATTATTGCCTTTGTCTTTAACTGGATGCTGATACAGCGCGCTGGCGTAGTCGGTGTGGCGGCTATTACCTTGGTCAATTACCTGCTTTTTGTGGGCTTTATGATTTACTTTTCTATTTCAGACTCCATACAGGTCATGATATCGCAAAATTTTGGCGCTAAAAAAAGAGAGCGCATCCATGCTTTTTTTACAACCGCATGCCTTTTTATAGCGGGGTTTAGTCTGATCTTTATTTTCACGTTAATGGTTGGTAGCGAGACTTTGATTGGTCTGTTTATCAATACTCAGGAAAATACTGAAACTGTGCAGTTGGCCCTAGAGTTTTTTAGTTATATTTGGCCGCTGTTTATTTTTGCTGGTTTTAATATGTTGATTTCTGGTTATTTAACCGCTGTTCATCTACCTTTCCAGTCTGCCGTGGTGGCCACTAGTCGCAGTCTGATTATGCCAATAGGATTTTTAATTCTATTTTATATGTTGTTATCCGATTACCGTTTTGTGGCAGCTATTTCTCTAGCTGAGGCAGTGAGTTTTGTCTTGGCGGTAACTCTGTATATTAGTTTTAGCCCCAAGAAAATAGTGCCAGAATAAATAGATATTTTGGTTATAGAAAGAAAATTTACAGAAGACTATCTATAACCTGCTTTAAAAGCCGTTAAAATAGTCACCCTGAGACTCTGAGGTATCTATTCTTGATTAAATTATTATTTTTTGGGCGTTTGGGGGAGTTTGCTAAAACCGCGCCCAATGATATCCAATTTAAAAGCGGTCTTACGCCTAGGTCGGTGCGGGAACTGTTGGCGGCAGATTTTCCTGAATTAGTAGCAGAATTAGATCAGCCACAGGTTTTAATCGCTGTGAATCAGACTATTGTTGATTGGAATCACTTATTGGAAGATGGCGTTGAATTAGCTTTTTTGCCACCAGTGACCGGGGGTTAGGTGACAATGCATAGTCGTATTTGTATTCAAACCGATGACTTTGATATGTCAGAGGAATATCAGCAATTGCGCCAACAAAAAGCTGAAATTGGAGCTGTTGTTTGCTTTGTCGGTCTGGTACGTGAATTAGAAAATAATGCCTCTATTGATAAACTAACATTAGAGCACTATCCCGGTATGACCGAGCAATTATTGCAGGCTATTATCGACGAAGCGGGGAGTCGCTGGGCATTAACGGCAGCTACTGTTATTCACAGAGTCGGGGAGTTATTGCCCAGTGATCAAATTGTTCTGGTGGCAGTTGCCAGTCAGCACCGTGCTGATGCCTTTGAAGCGGCACAGTTTATTATGGATTATTTGAAAACTAAGGCCACGTTGTGGAAGAAAATTGATCAACAGGGCCGGCAGTACTGGGTGCAGGATAAAGCGTCTGACCGTCAAGCTGCGGAGCGTTGGAAGTAATGAACAATGTTGATGGGGTTATATTGGCCGCTGGTCGCTCAAGTCGAATGGAAACGGGTCATAAGGTGCATGCAATTTTGGGCAAGCATACCTTGCTACAACATGTGATTATGCGTCTAGAAGCTCAGGTGGATAGCTTAGTGATTAATGCCGATCCAGATATCTACGGTCAATATTCTCATTCTACTTCTAATCCTAATTCTTACCCTATTGTGGCTGACCGGCTTGAGGGTTTTCGTGGTCCATTAATGGGGTTATATACTGGGTTGACTAACCATTACTTATCTAGCGCAGACTACCTGTTATCGGTTCCCTGTGACGGTCCATTTTTTCCACCGAATTTGGCGTCTGAGTTACAGAGGCAAATTCGTGCAGGCAATGCCGATATAGCTTGCGTCCGTTATGCGGGTCAAATCGAGCCAATGTTTTCTCTTTGGCATAAGCGCACAGTGAATGCAGTAGAGCAGGCATTGCTGGATAATCAAGGTGGATTTAAATCGTTGTTTGCAGAGTTAAAGACTGTCTATCTGGATTGGCCCGAACAGACTATCAACCCATTTTTTAATATTAATACAGTGGATGATTTAGCTGAGGCAGAGCGATTGTTATGACATTGACAGAGAGTCAATTTCTTCGCTATAGCCGTCATTTATTGATGGCTGATATTAGCGAACAAGGCCAGCAAAGACTTTTAAATGCCCATGTATTGATTGTTGGCCTTGGTGGTTTGGGTTGCCCAGTCAGTCTTTATCTAGCGGCGGCTGGTGTCGGTCATTTAACCCTTTGTGATGCTGATGTGGTTGATGAAACTAACTTACAACGCCAAATTCTCTACAGTCCCGCGGATTGTGATCAATTAAAAGTAGACTGTGCAAAGTCTGAGCTCAATAAGCTTAATCCCGAGGTGCAGATTACTACGTACGCTCGTGCCTTAGACAAAGTCGTGTTGTCAGAAAAGTATGACCTAGTTGTGGACTGCACGGATAATCTAGCGCCACGGATAGCATTAAATGCCCACTGCCAGCAGCACAGACTCCCTTTTATCACAGCCTCTGCTATTGGTTGGGAAGGGCAATTGATTGGTTTTGATTTTAGCCAACATACAAGCCCCTGTTTAAACTGTATTATTAATAAAAATAGCGCTGACCCCCTGTTAACCTGTGCCAATTCCGGTGTTGTAGGGCCCATTCTTGGCACCATGGGTAGCTTACAGGCAACTACGGCGATAAGAATGCTGTTAGGGTTCTTTAAACAGCATGGTGAAATTCAACGCCATGATGGCAAAGCAGGGCGTTGGCTTACACTCAACACAGTAGCTAATCAACAGTGTGTCCAATGTGGCAAATAAATGATAAGTAGGAGAAAAAGACGTGGCTCAAGATTCATCAGAAACCCCAAGACGCTTTGTTAATATTGCCGTGTTGACGGTATCTGATACGCGCACTCTACAAACTGATACCAGTGGGGCCTATCTTCAGCAGGCGCTTGAAGAGGAGGGTCATACATTGGCAGATCGCAAAATTGTTGTGGATGATATCTATCAAATGCGCGCTATAGTAACAGCATGGATTGCTGATCCAACTATCAACGTTATCCTAACCACAGGTGGGACTGGTTTTACTGGTCGCGACAGTACACCGGAAGCGCTATCGCCCCTATTTGATAAGACCATAGAGGGATTTGGAGAGTTATTTCGTCAGCTATCCTGTGACGAGATAGGGACATCAACGGTACAGTCTCGCTGTTTAGCAGGCTTATCCAATAATACGGCTATTTTCTGCCTACCCGGCTCCACAGGTGCCTGTAAAACGGGTTGGCAGGGTATCATTCGCGAACAATTGGATAGCACCCATCAACCCTGTAACTTTGTGCAACATGTTGGCAAAACTCCCAATGCTTGATGTTCAGCAAGCAATTAAAAAACTTCTTGAGAAAGCTCAACCGATTTCTCAACAACGCCAGCGCTGTGTTGAGAATATTTCTGTCAATAGCTCTCTGGGAAGGCTGTTAGCTAAAGATATAATCGCTACTATTGATGTACCCCCTGCCGACAACAGTGCAATGGACGGCTATGCTTTTTGTTATGCAGATGCTGTTAAAAATAACTTTTTATTGCCTATTAGCCAGCGTATCCCTGCTGGAGCCACACCCCAACAGCTCCAATCTAATACTGCTGCGCGTATTTTTACCGGCGGTGAAATACCCCAAGATGCGGATACGGTGGCGATGCAAGAAGATTGCTCTGAAAGCAATGGGTGTGTCAGCATAAATACGGGTATTTCAGCTGGCGCTAATGTGCGTCAGCAAGGACAAGATATTAAGGCTGGCCATATTATTTTAACCGCAGGCACCCTTATAAGAGCACAGGAAATGGGGCTTCTAGCTTCTCTGGGGCTTTCAAAGGTAGAGGTTTACCAACCCCTTAAAGTGGGTATTTTCTCTACCGGTGATGAATTGGTGGAACCCGGCATACCCCTTAAATCTGGACAGATCTATAATTCCAATCGAGCCACGCTGATAGGGCTACTTCAGTCTCTGGGTATGCAGGTTGTGGATCTAGGCACAGTGCCAGATTGTCTAGAAGCGACAAAGGATATACTTCATAAAGCGATAGAGACCGAAAAGGTCGATATAGTGCTTAGCGCAGGGGGTGTTTCTGTGGGAGAAGAAGATTATGTTAAAGAGGCTGTGACTCAGCTTGGCACTTTGGATTTTTGGAAAGTTGCCATTAAACCGGGCAAACCCTTGGCTTTTGGCACTGTTAATAAGACGCCTTTTATAGGTCTTCCGGGTAATCCTGCCTCTGTGTTTGTTACCTTTATGGTGTTGATACGGCCGTTTTTGCAGGCTTGTCAGGGCGGTCTTGTAAAGCAACCCATATTACTCATATCCAAAGCATGCTTTAGTAAGTCGGGCGAAAAGCGCGAAGTCTATCTACGCGGTCGACTGACTGATAAAGGTGTGGAAATCTACCCCAACCAAAGTAGCGGGGTGTTATCATCGGCCTGTTGGGGTGATGTGTTTGTGGTGCAAAAAACAGGACAGGCAATAGAAAAGGGAGATGATATTAATGTGCTCCCCTATAGCCTTTCATAAGTAGGTTTATTTAGCACTATTGTAATTTCAGCAACAAACTGTAATTTAAACAACAAACAGCGAGATAAATTTGAATTCTAGACCTGTGTTAACTGACCCCTTTGGTCGCGAGATTAACTACTTGCGACTGTCAGTGACCGACCGCTGTAATTTTCGCTGTACCTATTGTATGGCGGAAGATATGACCTTTCTGCCACGGCAACAAATCTTAACCCTTGAAGAACTTAGAGATGCCGCCACTGCATTTGTCAATTTGGGTATCCGCAAAATTCGTCTGACAGGAGGTGAACCTCTTATTAGGCGTGATATTCTTAAGTTGGTTGAATCCTTGGCGCGTCTTGATGGGCTTGATGAACTCACTATGACCACCAATGGCGTAAAACTGCCTTCTATGGCTCAAAGCCTCAAAGATGCCGGTGTCTCTCGGCTAAATATCAGTATTGATAGTCTAAAGGCTGATCGGTTTAAAACCCTGACGCGCACCGGAGATCTCAATCAGGTTATGGCGGGTATTGAGGCGGCTAAAAATGCGGACTTTACAAAGATCAAACTAAACGCAGTGATACTGGCTGGGTTTAATAACGATGAAGTGGTTGATCTAGCCCAGTATGCGGTGGATAACGCCATGGATATTTCCTTTATTGAGGAGATGCCGTTGGGCGAAATCTCTTCCCACAAGCGGGCTGAAACAAGGGTTAATAGCGAGCAGGTGCGCCAGCAGTTAGCGCAAAGATTTACACTGTTAGATAGTACTGAAACCACCGGTGGCCCTTCGCGCTATCTACAAGTCGCCAATACAGTGTCGAAGATTGGTTTTATCTCGCCCATGTCGAATAACTTTTGTGAGTCCTGTAACCGTGTTCGTCTGACGGTAGAGGGGCGGCTGCTTCTCTGTTTAGGTAATGAGCACAGTTGTGACTTGCGGCAAATTTTACGCGCTTATCCCGGTGATATTGCACGCCTAGAAACGGCTATATTAAGCGCCATCCAAAACAAACCAGAGCGCCACTACTTTGATCCTGAGGATACTCAGATACTGCGCTTTATGAATATGACCGGTGGATAACATTATCCTAAATTGATGCAATCTTTCCCTTGGGCTAGTTTTTCTAGCTATCAGAGGGAGTCAGCCAAATATTTGTACCCTTAGGGTAGTCACAATTCAGTAGTTTAGGTTCACTGCCTTGATAACGTAATTCAAGTATAAATTTACCCACTAAATGGCGGAGCTTTTTATACTCAATAGTTGTTTCTTGTAATTTCAGTTTTGTGTTTACGTCTTTGAGATTCTTATCAGATAGCGACAGCAGAGCGCCAAGATTACTATGGGCCAGCTCAGTGTTCTCAGCTGAAATACTTATTTTCCTTATACCTAGTGCACCATTGGCATGCTGTGTATGGTTTCCAAGGGGGACGCGCAAATTAATATCTGTTTGATCTTTAATTAAAAAAGGTAGGTCCAAATTCTTAGCGCTGGCCATGGTCCATCTGGCTGTTTGGCCCTCTGCGGTAGTGCGCTGATAATCTGACGTGTTTAGTAATTCAGCGTCGTTTTCCGCTAGGCCAGCCAACGTTAAATCCATATTATGAGTGCGCAACGCCCAGTCAATAGGCCCGTATTTGCAACCAATCCAGCGCATAACACGCCAGCCAATATCAGATTTGCTATTTGCAATAAGATCAAGTATTCCGCTCTTTGCTATCCCTAGCAAAAACCATCGACGCCAACTGGGCTTTAATGCCAGCAACTCAATATAAGAGCGATCATTGAAAATAATTAGCGCATTATGGGTATGGGAATGTTCCCCGCCCGGCCTAACAGTAAAGCCTAAGGCGGTGAACTGACGGATGGCCTTGTGAAGATTAGGTACATAGATAACAGCATGATCAAAGGCGAGTTTATGCATAGTGTTTTTCTTATCGCGCCCTAGCAAAAGGCCTACTTTGATAATTTGGTGCCCAGGAGAGGACTTGAACCTCCACGCCCTTGCGAGCACTAGCACCTGAAGCTAGCGTGTCTACCAATTTCACCACCTGGGCAGTAGTAACAACTTAGCCGCTCTATAAGCGGTGGCGAACTATAGTAATCACTGGTTTTATTGTCAATTCATAGTCAGGTAGGGTGCATTTT
>CAXRJI010000034.1:0-105715 GCA_964231105.1 Porticoccaceae bacterium | reverse complement strand
CGCGCTGAATCTTCTATTGGCTCACCACGACCTAACTGAGTGTCAGTGGGAGATAAAAACAGTGCACTGCCGCCCAGTTGTGCCATACCGGCTTCAAAGGAGACTCTGGTTCTGGTGGATGATTTCTCAAAAATCATTCCCAGTACTGTGCCGGCAAAAACCGGTGGTTGATTACCCTCACTATGGGCTTTTTTTAACGCTATAGCCGACTCAATAACATGGTTGAGTTCGCTTGGAGATAGGTCTTTTAGAGTGAGAAAATGTCTAACTGCCATGGTCAACTTTCCCTATTTTAAGTCACTAATCAGCGGCGCCAATATATCAACGACCTGTTGAGCTTCTTCTTTGCTCATTACCATTGGAGGCAATAGTCTAATGACGCAATCAGCCGTGATATTGATGATTAATCCTTTGTCCATCGCCGCCTTAAAAAGGGGCTTGCCGGAGACTGTCAATTCTATGCCAATCATACAGCCACAGCCACGAATCTCTTTTACCTGAGGCAGCGACCCAACACGGCTCTGTAGTCCCTGCATTATGGTATCGCCGATAACTTTCGCCTGCTTATAGATATTTTCGTTCTCGATAGCGGTGACTACAGCTAAAGCAGCAGCACACACCAGTGGATTGCCACCAAAGGTTGAACCATGATTGCCTGGTTGCATTAAATCAGCGGCCTTTCCACGTGCCAAGCAGGCTCCAATAGGGACACCATTACCTAGACCCTTAGCTGTGGTCACAACATCAGGCTCAATTCCACTGTGTTGATAATAGAAGTATTTGCCAGTGCGGCCATTACCAGTCTGCACCTCATCTAGCATTAAAAGCCAGTCATGCTGATCGCAGAAGTCTCGCAATTGTTTGAGATAGTTAGGGTCGGCAACTCGAATGCCACCTTCACCCTGTAAGGGCTCTACAAGAACAGCACAGATATTTGGATTATTCTCTGCAATGACCTTAAGTGCTTCAATATCATTAAATGGAGCGCGCACAAAACCCCTAACCAGTGGCTCGAAACCTGCCTGTACCTTGCGACTACCAGAGGCACTTAGGGTTGCGAGGGTGCGTCCATGAAAGGCATTATCCATAACCAATACGGTGGGTAGCTCTATACCTTTTTTATGACCATAAAGCCTTGCCATTTTAACCGCCGCTTCATTGGCTTCAGCCCCAGAGTTGCCAAAAAATACATTGGTCATACCCGATATAGCGCAGAGTTTTTCTGCTAACTGCTCTTGATGAGGAATACTGAAAAAATTTGAGCAATGCAGTAGCTGGTCTGCTTGCTCAGCGATTGCGGAAGACACCGCAGGATGAGAATGCCCCAGACCACAAACAGCAATACCCGATAGGGCATCCAGATATTTGTTACCTTGATTATCCCATAGCCACGCGCCATCCCCCTTAACTAGGGTCATCGCTTTTTCGCCATAGGTGTTCATTAGCGCATTAGTCATGGTAGTAATCGGTTTCGTTTGCCAATAGAAAAAGGGCAGCGGTGCTGCCCTTGGATAGGGGCTATTATAAGTACAACCGCAATGTATCGCAATATATCTAATCCTTGCTTTTAGGCACCTAATTTTGGCGTTTTATGGGGTTTTTGAGCAAAATCACATATCAAGATAAGCCAAAAAACGCTAAAATACCCACCTTAGTAAGTTATCAATATAAGGGTATGGCCTGATGGATATAATGGAAACAATTCGTGATCAAGTAGAAAACAATACTGTATTGCTCTACATGAAAGGATCACCCAACCAACCGCAATGTGGCTTTTCTGCAAGAACTGTCCAGGCGTTAATGGGCTGTGGTCATCGCTTTGCGTATGTCGACGTATTATCAAATCCAGAGATTCGTACCAATTTGCCTGCCTACGCCAACTGGCCAACCTTCCCGCAGTTATGGGTCAACGGAGAATTAATCGGCGGCTGCGATATTGTCACTGATATGCATGAGAAGGGAGAGCTTAAAGAGCTTATTGATGAGGCTGTAGGTAGCGATGAGTCGCAACAGGATACTTGATAGTTAGTAATCTAAGAATTTGTTATCTGACCTTATATACTCACAACAATAACCCAATTTATCGAGGCAGTTGTCTTTGCAATTCACTTATTACAATGACCTGCCTCACACTGTTAATTAAGTGCTTGTAAGTAACTATTCTATCCCGCACTTTGTCCGTGGAGCCTTTGCTAGTGTGCCATGATTTTTTTCTCAGCCTACCTCCTATCAAAAAGTATGTGAGCAATTACCAATAATCAACCATTCCCTCAAGGCTCTAATAGATTTCTAGAGCCTGTCAATTTGTTATTAGTCGTTCGTCTAACGCCAATCAATCAGTACCTAAAAATAGAAAAGAGAAAGAAACGAATAAAAACTTCTTGTATATACTAATGATAATCATTATCATTAGTATCTCTATTTACAAACTACTTATTAGGTAAGGAATAACTTTATGAAGCACTCATTGTTAGTAAAAGGCACAATTATTTATGGCCTTTTAAATTCAACTAGCGTTATCGCCCAGTCTTCAGATATCGAAGAGATTGTTGTCAGGGGGAAGGTGCTTCAAGCTGATCAGATTAATGCCCTAAAAATACCAACCCCCATTATTAATGTTCCTCAGTCTCTCTCGATCATCACTGATGAAGATATGCGCAATCAAGGAATGAGTGAAATTGGCGATATCATCCGATATACCCCCGGAGTAAACACCTCTCAAGGTGAGGGACACCGCGATGCTGTTGTTTTCAGAGGTGTAAGATCAACCGCTGACTTTTTTCAGGACGGGGTCAGAGACGACGTTCAGTACTACCGCTCACTTTATAATGTGGATCAGGTAGAAATCTTGCGAGGACCCAATGCGCTTCTATTTGGTAGAGGTGCAACAGGGGGTGCTTTAAATAGGGTTTCCAAGAAAGCGCTGATTGGTAATAATTTTAAAACAGTAAATGCTGTATTTAATTCGTTTGGCGCAATGGATTTGTCGGCAGACGTCAATATTGATCTAAGCGATACAGTCGCTTTCCGTTTAAATGCCCATAGTGATTCACTAGAAAATCACAGGGATTTTTATGATGGCGACAGATTGGGCATAAACCCAACACTTAAAGTGCAATTAAGAGCAGATACTACATTGGATCTGTCCTATGAATATGTCGATCATAAGCGATTTATTGATCGCGGTATTCCAACCGCCGATGGTGCACCTGTAGAGGCGTTGGCAGATATTGTATTTGGCGATGCAGATGGCAATGTAAACAAAGTTGAAGCATCAATCTTCCGTGCTGCTGTTAGCCATGTATTCTCTGACACAATAAAAGGAAATCTATCGCTTACTTCAAACAGTTTTGAAAAAATGTATCAGAATACCTATGCCAATAACTACTATGCTGATTCCAATACTGTGCAGATGGACGGATACCATGATCCCACTGAAAGAGATAACCTTATTGTTACAGGCAATCTAGTTAGCGAGACCAATATTGGAGAGACGACTCATACCTTTTTGGTAGGTTTTGAGTCGATTGAAACTGATAACAGTAACCTGCGTTATAACACTTATTGGACCACCAACGATTGCTCAGAGAGTAATTACGATCGGGAAGTATTTAATGTAGCGGATACCATTAATTTTGATATGAACGCTGACGGCGTAGCAACTTCGCTTGAGTACACAAACACTTGTGCCCTTAAGTCTAGTACTGAAACTGATATAGCTGTGCAATCATTTTATTTCCAAGATCAGATTGACCTTAGCGATAACTTGATTGTTGTTTTAGGCGGCCGTTATGACAGCTTTGATGTTACCGTCGACGACATTAAAAACGGTAGTACAGCGTCCCGTAAAGACAGTGAATTCTCTCCACGTATGGGAATGATTTTCAAACCCACTAACAATACATCTGTCTATTACAGCTACAGTGAAAGCTTTTCACCTAGATCTGGTGAGCAATATAAAAAGCTCACAGGTGGATCGGCAGGTTCAGGTGAAACACTTCGACCAGACTATTTTGAAAGCACCGAGCTAGGATTTAAATTTGATTTAAGCGACGAACTGAGCTTTTCAGCCGCTTATTTTGACAGTGAATCTAATCGAGCAGGCTATGATGGATCCAGCTCGAAATATATCACCGAAAGAGGTCTCTCAGTTGATGGTATCGAGTTGGAGTTGAAAGGTCAGGTTAATGAAAAACTTAATGTAACTATGGGCTACAGCAATATAGATGGAGAAACCTCCAGCGGTGGTCTGCCTCGTGAAATACCTGAGTCAACCTTCTCCCTATGGGCAACATATCAAGTGAGTCCAAAGTTAGGCTGGGCGTTCGGTGTGATGCATCAGGGCAAGTCAGCGATTAAGGATAATGCGCCAGATTTACTTCTGCCATCATATACGCGTATTGATGCAGCAGTTTACTACGCCATCTCAGATGACTTTAAGCTTCAGTTAAATGCTGAAAACCTTGCTGATGAGTTGTATTTCCCGCATTCACACAGTACCCATCAGGTCACTGTTGGAGAAGGAAGAAACTTCACGCTTTCTCTTAGCAGAAGCTTTTAACTCCTAGCTTACTTATAACGCGTAGCTTACTTTGTCCCGATATAACAGAAAGGGCGATATTGCCGCCCTTTCTGTTAGCATCCAAAATAACCTTCAATATGAGAATGTTGCTTTAGAGTAACTCTATGGAAACTATAAAAACTTTTAATTGGTTGAAAACCCTGCTTTGTGGAACTATGCCTCATCAATAAGCGGGGATTGCTCGCAGACACATTAAAATTTTTTCGGAGTACTCATATGGGTGTTTTAGTTGGAAGACCAGCACCAGACTTTACTGCAGCAGCAGTCACTGGTTCAGGTGAGATTGTAGACAATTATAATTTGCGTGATGCTATTAAAGGTAAAAAGGCTGTGGTTTTCTTTTATCCATTAGATTTCACTTTTGTATGTCCTTCAGAGCTTATTGCTTTCGATCACCGTTATGCTGACTTCCAAGCCCGTGGTGTGGAGGTGATTGGTGTATCTATTGATTCTCAGTTTTCGCACAATGCTTGGCGTAATACTGATATCAACGATGGTGGTATTGGCCCTGTGAAATATACCCTAGTAGCAGATATTAAGCATGAGATCTGTCAAGCCTATGACGTTGAGCATCCAGATGATGGCGTTGCTTTTAGAGGCTCTTTTTTAATTGATGAAGAGGGTGTGGTAAGACACCAAGTTGTGAATGATCTTCCCTTGGGTCGCAATATTGATGAAATGCTTCGCATGATTGATGCATTGGCCTTTCATCAGGAGTATGGTGAGGTTTGTCCTGCCGGTTGGAACCAAGGTGATAATGGTATGAAAGACACAGCTGATGGTGTTGCCGCATACCTGTCTGAGAATGCTGATAAGTTGTAAGTCATTTTGACACTTAAGCATGCCCGCTTGCTTTCAAGTCAGCGGGCATTATTTATTCTATAGCCACTTATTCTACAGTCACTCTTGAGGTTTACGGCCTTGCCACGGCCCCGTAATATCCTTTCGTATTATTTCATATTGCCCTTTTTTACGATCATGCAAAAATTGGTCAAGCACCATTTGTACCACTGGAAAAGCCAGTTGATCCCAGGGTATATCAGCTTCATCAAATAGTTCGACTTCAGTAGACTCGATGCTTGGACCAAAGCTCTTATCAACCAATTCAGCGCGATAAAAAACGTAGACTTGATGAATACGAGGGATATCATAAAGAGCATAGAGTACTGGGTTGATAACATTTGCATTGGCCTCTTCCATGCACTCTCGCTGAGCACCTTCTACAGTCGATTCGCCGTTTTCCAGAAACCCTGCAGGCAATGTCCAGTATCCATGACGCGGTTCAATGGCGCGCCTGCAGAGAAGGATTTGCTCCTTGTAGGTCGGCAGTATGCCTGCAATAACTCTTGGATTCTGATAGTGAATAGCACCGCAGTGATCGCAGACAAAACGCAGTCTGTTATCGCCATCAGGTATTTTTTGCGACACTGGATTGCCGCAGTTGGAGCAAAAATTCATTTGTATCTCTTACAATTAACAAACAAGAGTATAATGCACCAATGCTTGAAATTATCAAACATCAGTTACAAAGTTTCCCGATTAGATCCCTCAGTCCAACATTGCAGGATCAAAAAAATACTGCTGCGGTGATGATTCTATTGCATGGTGATTCTATGGACCCACAATTGATATTGACTCAGCGTGCGGCCCACTTAAATAACCATGCAGGAGAGGTCGCTTTCCCTGGTGGCATGTGGGAGAGGAATGATAAGGACCTTTTGCACACGGCGCTACGGGAGACTGAAGAGGAAATTGGGTTATCATCAAGTCTGGTTACACCTATAGCAATGTTGCCCACAGGTTCACCAAAAACAAGTGATATTAAAGTTTATCCTTTTGTGGGAGTAGCGGAGTCACCCCTGAAGTTAACCCCACAAGCCTCAGAAATTGCCGCTATTTTTGATTTACCTATTGCTTGTCTGACTGACGTTGAACGCTATCAGTATTTTGAGATTGGCACTGGCGCTGACAGGGTTGAGCTACCTTATTTTCCCTATAAAAACTATAGAATTTGGGGATTTACTCTGCATATATTGGTCGATATGCTAAACAAGACTTTGAGCGCTGATATTCGTCTGCGCTATCCGGACTCGGCTAAAATTAACAGGCTTCGACAGAGAGAGGAAAATCAGAAAAGCTGATTAAAAGCGCTAATCATTTGTGAAATGCCCAAAAGCTAACAGAAAAGCTAAACAGAAAAGATAAAGAGAGAGACTCAATGATTTACCAGTTAGGTGACAAAGTGCCTCAGATTGATAATACAGTATTTATAGCTGACAGTGCTGATGTGATCGGCCATGTGGTTCTCAAGAAAAATGCCAGTGTTTGGTTTAATGCAGTTATTAGAGCGGATGGTGATCTAATTGAAGTTGGCTCCCGAACTAATATTCAAGATGGCGCAGTATTGCATTGTGATCCAGGTCAGCCGCTAATCATTGGTGAGGACGTGACCGTGGGGCATAAAGCAATGATTCATTGCCGAGAGATCGGTGATCGAACACTGATCGGTATTAATGCCGTTGTTTTAGAGGGCGCTAAGATAGGCAAGGACTGTGTGATCGGAGCCAATAGTTTAGTTAAGGCAGGCGAGGTTATTGCCGATGGTTCTCTGGTAGTTGGGTCTCCTTCGAAAGTTATTAGATCCCTAGATGAGCAAGCAAAAGCACTATTGTTAGCTTCGTCTGAACATTATGTATATAAAGCCTCCAAAATGAATCAAGAGCTATTGGAAATAAAGCGTTGAACGACATAAGACTTAACTCTCCCTGTATATCTCTTTGCCAACTTGATAGCGATGATATTTGCAGGGGCTGCTTTCGCAGTGCTGAAGAGATAAGAAACTGGATTTACTTTGATGCTGAGCAACAGAGAACAGTTCTTGATCTTTGCGTCAAAAGGGCTGGGTCAAAAAAAGCGTTAGATTAATCGGGCGTTGGTTGCTCATGTGGCTGTTGCAAAGATATTGCCACCACCGTCTTTACACCTGTATCGTTTATCTCTTTGGTTTCAAAGCGATAGTCCCCAATTACCAAACTTAGGTTGCCATCTGGGATGCTTTCGAGTTGTTCTAGAACCAAGCCATTCATTGTCTTGGGACCATCTAGGGGAAGTTGCCATTTTGTAGCTTTATTTATTTCGCGAATGGTTGCAGTGCCATCGATTTGAAAATAACCCTCACCAAGACTTGTGACTTCCTCCATTTCATCAGCAGTATTTGTGGTCAGGTCACCAATGATCTCTTCTAATATATCCTCAAGGGTTACTAGGCCTTGAACCTCGCCATATTCATCAACAACTACGGCAAAGCGACTGCGTGTTTTTTTAAAGTTCACAAGCTGAGTCGTAAGCTTTGTGCTTTCAGGAATAAAGTAGGCTTCGTCAGAGAAACGCTTAATTGCTTTGTGAGTCACGGTCTCTGTGCGTAATAAATGAGCGGCTTTGCGAACATGAAAAATACCGACAATATTATTGATATCACCCTCATAAACGGGTTGCCGACTGTATTCACAGGATAGAATTTGATCCATTAGATTTTCAATATTGTCCTCTAGATCAAGCCCCATCACCTCGTTGCGTGGAATCATAATGTCTTCCACAGTTATATTCTCAAGGTCTAAAATGCCGCGAAGCATACCTTGGTTGCTATCGGAAATTTTATGTCCTGATATATCCACCAATGATTTTAATTCTTCAGTGTCCAAGCTATCGTCGCGGTCTTTATTTGGATCAAAACCCAATAGGCTAATAAATCTATTGGTCAATCTATTAATTAGCCAAACCAACGGGGTGAGTATGTGGAGTAAGGGCTTCAGAATATGGCTGGCTTTAAATGCAAACCACTCTGGATTCTGAGCAGCAATAGTTTTAGGTGTTACTTCGGAAAAAATCAGGACAGTGATGGTCAGGGTGGCAGTTGCCACCCAAGGTGCCGCAGCCTCACCTACATAGTAAATGGCCAGCATATTGGCAATAATTGCCGCCAATATATTCACTGCATTGTTGCCGATTAATATCAGACCGATTAGACGATCAGGCATCTGCAATAGTTTGGCCGCGCGCCTAGCACCAGAGCTCTTTTTTCTTTGATGTCTTAAGCGATATGGGTTCAGTGACATCATGCCAGTTTCTGAGCCGGAAAAAAATGCAGAGAGTAGCAAGAGAAAAAATAGCGCGAACCAGAGAAACAGTGGTTGTGAACCGTCCAAGAAGTGTATGCCTCAATAATGTGATGGGGGTATGTTGAATGAGCTTTATTAATTTATCAACAGCGATTAGCGGCTAAAATTTTAGTTGAGAATATATTCTATGACAAACTTACTTCCGATATAACCAATAAGCATTGCGCAAAACCCAATCCAACACCAGTTAATGGCTCGATTACCGCGCCAACCATAATAAACCCGCCCAATAAGAAGCACCGCATAAACCAACCAAGCTAAGAGGCTGAAAGTCACTTTGTGGATTAGTTGCTGTTCAAATAAGTTGTCAAAAACAAGAAACCCACTGATTAATGCAAGGGTTAAAATGATTTCACCAATCCAAATTAATTGGAATAACAGTGCCTCCATAGTCTCAAGAGCTGGCAGGGAGCGCATAAACGCATTTTGATGCTTATGTTTAAGTTGCCAGTTTTGATAGCCGCATAACAGAGCTTGCAAGGCTGCAATAGCTAGAAAACTATAGGCCAGAACAGAGAGCAAAATATGGATTTGAGTGCCCATAGAAAGTGAAGTTGTGGGCATATGGTTGGAGCTATTTAGAGCAAAAATAAGTATCAGCACAGAGATAGGGAAAAGACCCAAATAAAGACTCTGTAAGGGCTTGTTGAAGGTGCTAAACCAAACCAAAGTGTTGATTACCAGCGCCAGCAGTGCCAGCACGCTGGTCAAACTTAAATCCATGCCCGTAGCAGAATATATAAGCCCATAGGCTGTTAGGGCATGCAAAGCTATAGCAAAAGCTGCCAAAATTTGTAGATTTAGAAAGTTAAATTGACCTTGGTTACGCAACTTTCCCACAAGCATTACCCAACCGCAAAGGTAGAGGAAAATGGCGCTAGATCCGAGGACAAGATTCATTGTGTATGCTTCCATAATTAGTGTGCTTAAGTTTGTCATATTAAGCACACTAGGTGAAGAGACAGAATAAGAAGAGAGAAAATAAAATACTGTTATAATAAGGCTATGAAACAGGTACAGGAATAATCAAACATGGCAATGCTTGAAACACTCACTGAAAGGCTGTCCCAGACCCTAAAAAAGATTTCTGGCAAAGCAAGTCTCAGTGAAAAAAATATTCAGGAAACCCTTCGTGAAGTGCGTATGGCCCTTCTTGAGGCAGATGTTGCATTGCCTGTGGTTAAGGACTTTATAGAGCTGGTAAAACAACGTGCCCTGGGGCGTGAAGTCAGTAGCAGTCTCAATCCAGGTCAACAATTCTTAAAAATTGTTCAAGCTGAACTTGAGCAAGTAATGGGTGAGGAAAATGCCACCCTAAAATTAAATGTACAACCTCCCGCAGTTATATTAATGGCGGGCCTCCAGGGTGTAGGTAAAACCACTTCAGTTGCCAAACTTGCAAAATTTCTTAAAGAGCGTGAGAAAAAGAAAGTGATGGTTGTCTCAGCTGATGTTTATCGACCAGCGGCTATTGATCAACTTCAGACCTTGGCGAGTGAAGTCGATGTTGAATTTTTCCCCAGTGACAAGGGCCAGAAGCCAGTTGCTATAACTAAGAGCGCTATTGCTGCAGCCAAGAAAAAATTTATCGATGTATTAATCATTGATACCGCGGGTCGGTTGGCTGTTGATGAAGAGATGATGGAAGAGATTAAGCAAGTTCACCAGGTGGCGAAGCCTGCTGAAACCCTCTTTGTTGTCGATGCCATGATAGGTCAAGACTCTGTTAATACGGCCAAAGCGTTTAATGAAACTTTGCCTTTAACCGGTGTTGTTCTAACCAAGGTTGATGGTGATGCACGGGGTGGTGCCGCGCTATCGGTGCGTCATGTCACAGGCAAGCCAATTAAGTTCCTCGGAGTCGGTGAGAAAACGGATGCTCTTGAACCTTTCCATCCCCAGCGAATTGCCTCTCGCATTCTCGGAATGGGTGATGTGCTTAGCCTTATTGAAGATGTTGAGCGCAAAGTAGACCAAGAAAAAGCGCAGAAGCTAGCCAATAAAGTTGCTAAGGGAAAACGTTTTGATCTCAATGATCTGCGCGAGCAGTTGCAACAGATGAAACAGTTAGGTGGCATGGAAGAATTGGTAGATAAACTACCCGGTATGGGCAATATGGCGCAGCTAGCCCAGCAAAAAGATGTAACCAGTCAATTTGGCAAAATGGAGTTTATTATTGATTCTATGACGCCAAATGAGCGTGCAAATCCTGATATTTTAAATGGTTCGCGCAAGCGACGAATTACTCAAGGCTCTGGTACCTCCATACAAGATCTTAATCGTCTGCTCAAACAGCATAAGCAAATGGGCAAAATGATGAAGAAAATGAAGGGTAAGGGTATGCAGAAAATGATGCAGGGTCTGGGAAATATGATGCCTCCGGGCGGTTTTCCTCGACTTTAAATGCCTCTCTCAAATGGCCACCGTTATAGGTGACTTAAATCGCTCAATAAATAGGTTTCCTTTCAGTCTTAATTGGCGTAATATACCGCGCCTTTTAAAGGGTGTAGCTAGATTTAGCCTAGCTTATTAATACACAATTTTAATACAGAATTAATTATGTGAATTGGGGCATTAAACGCCCACAAACAAGGTATCTATACATGGTAACTATTAGACTAGCCCGCGGCGGTTCAAAGAAAAGACCTTTTTACCACATTACAGTGGCTGATTCTCGCAAGGCGAGAGATGCACGTTATATAGAGCGCATAGGTTTTTTTAATCCCATAGCTCGCGGTGGTGAAGAGCGGCTTCGTGTAGATCTTGAGCGCGCCAGTTATTGGCAGGGTGAAGGTGCTCAGGTCAGTGATCGCGTTACAGCTTTGCTTAAAGAGGCTGCTAAACAAGCAGCCTAAAGAGTAGTGTAGCCTGTGGGCAATTCTAATATTGTTCAAGGTGAACTTGTTGTCGGTCGTATATCGGCGGTACATGGTGTTCGTGGCTGGGTAAAAATTAAGTCTTTTACCGAATTGGCCGAAACTATATTTGACTATCAACCTTGGTTAATTGAAAAGGACGGCATCACTCACAAGGTTGAAATAGATGCATGGAAGCGACAAGGTGATGGGCTGATAGCACATCTCCAGGGCGTTGATGACAGAGATGAGGCACGAGACTGGTGTCATAGGGATATCAGTGTTGCCAAGGCAACAATACCAAAACTGGAAGAGAAAGAATTTTATTGGTACCAGCTTGAGGGACTTTCAGTCTACTCCTGCCATGACCAGCAAGAGCAGAGATTAGGATTGGTTACTTCATTGCTCGAGACAGGTGCAAATGATGTACTAGTCGTGAAAGGGGATTCGGACAGTATAGATAAGCGAGAGAGATTGATTCCCTACACACAGAACTTTGTGTTAAGTGTGGATTTAGACTCAATGCGTATTGACGTTGATTGGGATCCTGATTTCTAGTGAGTTTTTTTGTGAAACGGAGGCTCGGTTATGAAGATAGCGCTGATTACTCTGTTTCCAGATATGTTTAAAGCACTAACTGACTATGGTGTTAGTGGCAGGGCAGTAAAACAAGGGTTGGTTGAAATATCTTCATTTAACCCTAGAGATTATACCCATGATAACCATAGCACGGTTGATGATCGTCCCTATGGGGGTGGCCCAGGGATGGTGATGATGATTGAGCCTTTAAAAGGCGCAATCGAGGCTGCTAAGGATTGGATAGGTGGGCCGACAAAGGTTGTGTACCTGTCCCCGCAAGGCAGCGTTTTGAGTCAAGCTAAGGTCAATGATTTTGCAACAGAGCAGTCATTGATTTTAATCGCTGGACGCTATGAAGGTATTGATGAGCGACTTATCCAGCTGGAAGTTGATGAGGAATGGTCAATTGGCGACTACGTCCTCAGTGGTGGCGAAATACCTGCGATGGTATTAGTTGATGGCTTGATTAGGCAGTTGCCAGGTGCACTGGGGCACAGCGAATCCGCCGCTCAAGATTCGTTTTCCGAGGGATTATTAGATTGTCCCCACTATACGCGGCCTGACAACTATCAAGGATTATCGGTACCAGATGTCTTAATGTCTGGTAACCATGGAGAAATAAAACGCTGGCGTTTAAAGCAGTCTCTGCTCAGAACCCAGCAAAGAAGACCAGAATTATTAGACAAGTTGCAGTTAGATAAAGAACAGGCAGCTTTGTTGAAAGAGTTGAAAGAGTTGAAAAATGCGCTGGCAGATGAAGGCAAAGGATAAGCCATCCTCTCTGTACAGAGCTCTAAAACAGGTGGCATGCCACCAACCAATGTAAATTGAGGAGCAAAACATGACCAGTAAGACACCTATTATCGAGGCTCTTGAAAAAGAGCAAATGAACAAAGAGATTCCTGATTTTAGCCCCGGTGATACCATTGTGGTTAAAGTGAAAGTAAAAGAGGGAAACAGAGAGCGTTTACAGGCATTTGAAGGCGTAGTTCTAGGTAAGCGTAACCGTCAGCTAAATTCATCTTTTACTGTACGTAAAATTTCCAATGGCATTGGCGTTGAGCGTACATTCCAAACTTACAGCCCTTTAGTGGATAGTATTACGGTAAAAAGACGTGGTGCTGTGCGTCGAGCTAAGCTCTACTATCTGCGCGAGCGTTCTGGAAGATCAGCGCGAATCAAAGAGAAGTTGGAGAATTAATTCTCTAGTTTTTAATAAGGCGACCAATAAGGTCGCCTTTTTAATGTATGTAACAAAACGCCCTTTTTAAGTTAAGCTCTGCAGGTGCAGACAGCTTTTGATTCTGTTATTCTCAAATGGTCTTATCCAAGGTAGTTCAACTGAGTACGGATTGAGAAGGAAATGTAAAGTTTGATAGGGAAATCACATGTCTCAGCCATGTAAGGAAAAGGTAGATGAACATACTAATTGTTGATGATCATGCTTTCGTCTGTGAGGGTCTAAAGGCAACCTTAAGTGAAGAATTTGACGAATTGGAAGTTAAATCCACAGTAAATTGTGATGAGGCCCTTTCCATCCTATCAGATCATAAGTTCGATCTGATGATTCTGGATTTGTTTATGCCTGGTGGCTCAGGAGGCTTTAATTTTATTAGTCTTCTTCGAGAGCGTTATCCTGATCTACCACTAGTCGTTCTCTCCGCGTCAGAAAATGCAACCCATATAAGGAAATGTCTGGAACTTGGCGTAACTGGCTTTGTGACTAAGTCAGCGCCCAAAGAGTCCCTATTTGAGGCAATTCTTAAGGCTATTGATGGTGAGCAATACGTACCAAAGTATCTTATTGAGTCAATGCCAGAAGTAGCTAAGGTGATAGATGAGGTGGATTCGGGGGTTAATATCGAAATTATTTCTGAATTGATCACTGAACGTCAGATGGATATTTTGCGTTGTATAAGCCGTGGATGCTCAAATAAGCATATTGCGCGTGAGTTAGATCTTTCTGAAAATACCGTGAAGGTTCATGTCAGTGCGATGTTGCGTGCCCTTGGGTTGGCTAATCGGACACAGGCTGGCATATTAGGTCAAAAACTAGGATTGTTAAATTCGTAAAGTTTGATTTCAGTACAAAAGGGATTTCTGGATTCAAATAGCCATAACAAACCTTTTGGGCTAGCTTGGAGTGGTAAAAGATTGGAATAGACTCAGCCATCGTGTTGAAAAAGGAATTGATGACGTTATGAAATCAATAAATGCGCCAAACAGTATTCATCAAAAACTGCTCCTTATCAGTTTGGTACCCCTAAGCTTACTCAGTATTGCTTTGGGTTATTACATGATTTCAACTCAGTCCTCAGAGTTGCAGCATAACCTCACTGAAAGAGGCAAAACGGCTGTTGCTCAGACAGCATCCTACGCAGAATCCCCTCTGAGTGCCGGCGATCAAGAGATGCTAAAAATATTGGGCGACACCGCACTTGAGGCACCAAGCGTAACAGGTGTACTTTTTGCCAGTTATCAAAAGGGTGAATTAGTCCGAATGGGTAATTTTGATACCGATATAACCCAGTTGCCTATCGATTTTAATAATGGTTCACCGTTCTACTTAGATAACAATTGGTATTTTTTTTCTGATGTTATTGATCACACTGTATCTCAAAAAGAGGAGAATATTTTTGATCCTCAGCCCCAGCCCATAGGATGGGTATTACTGCAGATTACGGATAAATATCTTAAAGAAAAGCGTGCCTATATGATTTTGGCAACGCTCGGCGTTATCCTGTTGGCACTGCTAGTAGCCTTTTGGTTGTCAGTTAGAATCGGCCGTTATATCTCTCGCCCACTGCAGTCACTGACTCAAGTTGTTGAAGAGATGGAAGGTGGAAATCTTGAATCTGTGGCCGATCAAACGGGACTTTATGAGCTGGATAAGCTAGTCCTAGGCATTAATAGCTTAGCTACTAATGTACGCGAATCTAAAGTACGTATGGAAAGTGAGATTGAGCGCGCCACCTCACAGCTACAGGTAACATTAGTAGATTTGGAAGAGGCGATGGAGACCAAAGATCAGTTTTTGGCGCGCATGAGCCATGAACTTCGCACGCCGCTTACAGCGGTGATGGGTTTTACAGATTTGCTCTCAAAGGAAACAGATGAGTCCGAGCGTCGCAAACATATACGAATGATTTATAGGTGCTCAGACGTACTGCTCACAGTGATTGATGATATTCTCGATTTTTCAAAAGCCAATGTGCGTGGCTTTACCCTCAATAATAAAACCTTCAATTTGGTGTCATTGATTAACGACACCACAACCGTTTTCTCAAGGCAGGCAAGCGATAAGGGCCTGACATATGAAGTTACCATAGAAGAGGATGTCCCTGAGTATGTCAGCGGTGATGCCGCGCGTCTGGCACAGGTACTTACAAATTTATTTAGTAATGCGATCAAGTTCACTGAAAAAGGTGGTGTTCGAACCAATATAAAGTTTATAGGCGAAAAAGATAAGTCACTAAAGTTAGAGTTCTCTGTTACCGATACTGGCAAAGGAATTGCCAAAGAGAAAATCGACATGCTGTTTCATGCCTTTACCCAAGAAGACAGTTCTATTAGTCGTCGATTTGGCGGTAGCGGTTTGGGACTTTCAATATCAAAAAGTTTAGTAAAGGCTATGGGGGGTGAAATAAGTGTCAGTAGTAAGGTCGATGTGGGCTCCACCTTTACCTTTACTTGTCAATTCGCTGAACCCGACACAGTACCCACTCTAGAGCGGATAAAGGATCACTTCCCTTCACCACAAGAGGTTCTGTCTGGCGTATCAATTTTAGTTGCAGAAGACAATCCATTTAATCAGGAGCTGTTGCTTAAATTACTCAGTGGCTATGGAGCTTCCTGTGCCATTTCACAAACAGGGCGCGAGGCTATTGATATGGCTAAAAATCCTGAGGTTGATGTGGTGTTAATGGATATGCACATGCCAGAGATTGACGGTATTGTTGCTTCAGAGACCATTGTTAAGAACAGCAAAGATAGCCCGCCAATTATCGGTTTAACTGCAGATATTATGGAATCAGAGCAACAAAAAATGATTGCAGCTGGAGCTATTAAGGTGCTTTTGAAGCCCATTGATGAATTACAGTTGATTTATGCAATATTAGATGCCATCAATCGAAAACCCTCTGCCACCCAATTATCCAGTGGTGGTCTACTGGGTAATGTGCTTCCCAAGCAGGAATTAAAAAAGGCGCTTATAGATAACCTAGATCGACTAGAGTCATCACTTCAAAGTGATAAAAATGATGTGAGAGAAATTATCCATGATTTATTGGGGCTCTCAGGTCTCTACGGTATGTCGGAATTAAGAAGTTTGGTCGTCGACTTAAGTGAGCAACAAAAGCGTTTAGATACCAAACAAACACAAAAAAAGTTGAATGATATTCGTAAGCATATCGAGAAGTCTGCCATCTTTAGTCAGTAAAATCTGACAACTAATACTTTTGGATTAATGCGTCAGTGTAATTTTTTTCTTACATAGACTTCGTTAAAGTACACCCAAGATCGACCTGAAAGTAGGAAGCTTTCAAAAGGATCTTAACTAGTAAAGAAATGGTAGTTCTAAGCTAGACTTGAGAAACACCTCGGTCATTCAAGTATTAACATAAGAGCCCTCCATTTCACTAGAGCGACAAGGTAGTCGCTATGCGCCATGGATGGCTCTGGTCGATCTTTTTGTACCCTCCTCATTTAAGCCTCGCGTAAGCGAGGCTTTTTTATACGTCATCCTTTTTGCGCAACCACCACTATTTGTAAAACACCACTACATATAAAAATAATTCCTTTTCTCATAGGTTAATCCATCATAGACTGTTAAAAAACCGGTTGGGTATTAATGAGCAAATCCAAACATTTCAAAGATTCATTCTCTGATAACGAAGCAACTCGATATGAAAATCCTGTTCCCAGTCGGGAATTTATTCTTGACTATCTTGAGCAAAGTGTCGGTCCCCTGACTCACAAAGAGATTTGTGTTGGCCTAGATTTGCATGACGACCAACGGATTGAAGCAATGAGACGTCGTCTTATAGCTATGGAAAGGGATGGTCAGTTGGCAAGTAATCGTAAAGGAGGATATGGCACTTTAGATAGACTTAATTTAGTAAAGGGTCGTGTGATTGGTCATTCCGAAGGTTACGGTTTTGTGTCTCCGTTGGGATCGAATGGAGATGATATCTACCTTTCCAGTGCTCAAATGAGACGAGTTTTTGATGGTGATATTGTTTTGGTTCGCATTACCGGTTGGGATCGCCGCGGTCGCCCCGAGGGTACGTTAGTAGACGTTGTTGAGCGAAACACTTCACAATTGGTAGGACGTTATTTTCGCGAAAGTGGTATTAACTTTGTCAGACCTGACAACCCCCGTATCAGTCAAGATATTGTGATTTCCGGAGAAGCCATCAGTTCAGTTGATCCCGGTCAAATTGTGGTGGTGGATATTCTCGAGCCACCTACACGAAACAACTTACCTGTGGGTCGCATAACAGAGGTGCTTGGTGATCACCTAGAGCCCGGTATAGAAATTGATGTAGCCATTCGCAACTACGCGATTCCCTTTGTCTGGTCCGATGAGGTCAAATCTCAAACTGAAGGTATAAGTACCGAGGTCAAGGCAACAGATTATCGCATTGATTTAAGGTCGGTGCCTCTTATAACAATTGATGGCGAGGACGCCAGAGATTTTGATGATGCTGTCTATTGCGAGCCGCAATCAAAAGGTGGCTGGACACTGATTGTTGCTATTGCTGATGTGTCTCACTATGTCAATGTTGACTCTCCACTAGACAAAGAAGCGAGTGCACGTGGTAATTCCGTATATTTTCCCAATCATGTAGTGCCAATGTTGCCAGAAAAACTCTCCAATGGACTTTGCTCGCTGAATCCCCAAGAGGACCGTTTTTGTATGGTCTGTGAAATGCAAATTAGTGACAGCGGAGAGATTGGTCATTTTCAGTTTTATGAGGCTATCATGCACTCCCATGCTCGCATGACCTATACTCAAGTAGCCCAGATCATAGCAGAAACATCTAAGGCAAATAATTCTGGCATCAGAAAGCAATTTGCCCATATAACTCCACAAGTTGATGCCCTTCAGGCGCTTTCACAACAATTGCAAAAGCGTCGAGCCGGTCGAGGTGCTATAGAGTTTGACAGTCAAGAAACACGCATCCTATTTGATGCTCAGCGAAAAATTGATCAAATAATTCCTGTTGAAAGAAATGATGCACACCGTCTTATTGAAGAGTGTATGTTATGTGCTAACCAGTGCTGTGCTAGGTTCTTTGATCACTATAAATTACCTGGGCTCTACAGGGTGCATGAGGGGCCAAGTGAGGAGCGTTTAACTTCTGTAAGAGAATTTTTGGGTGAGCTTGGTATAGCCTTGGGAGGCGGAGATGATCCAGAACCTGCGCACTATCAACAAGTGCTTAGGGCCACGCAAAAAAGAGAAGACGCCAATATCATTCAGTCAGTTCTATTGCGATCAATGAGTCAGGCTGTTTATCAGCCAGAAAATTTAGGGCATTTTGGTTTGGCATTTGAGTCCTATACACACTTCACCTCACCTATTCGTCGCTACTCTGATTTACTTGCCCACAGAGCCATACGCAGTCTAATTAGAAGTAAGAAAAAAATAGCTCATATTAAACGCGCTAAGGTTAACAAGGTTGATAAAAAAGACTCTATATATCCCTATCAGCTACCCGCATTGGGAGAGATTGGTCAACATCTATCATTGACTGAGCGCCGAGCTGATGAGGCAACAAGAGACGTTGTTAACTGGCTTAAGTGTGAATATCTAATGGATAGAGTGGGGGAGGAATATCTAGGTGTTGTCAGTGCGGTTACGGGGTTTGGTCTCTTTGTGATGTTGGATGAGTTGCGTGTCGAGGGGCTGATTCATGTAACTGGTCTTCCCAAGGATTATTACTACCATGAAGCTTCTCAGCAGCGAATGGTTGGAGAGCGCACTGGCCGCATTTACAGATTGGGCCAACGTTTGTTAGTGAAGGTGGCGCGTGTAAACCTCGAAGAGCGAAAGATTGATTTTGAATTAGTAGAAAAAACCGACCCCAAGGATCCAAAGAGTAGGGCAGCCAAAGTTAAAAAGCCTAGGGAGAGTACAAAGGGAGGCAAAGCAAAAACAAAACCTAAAGGCGTCCGAGGTAGCGCTAGGGGTAAAAAAGTTGCGCCGGGAAAATCCCCTACTAGACGCAAAAAAGCCAAAAAGAAAAGATCAAGATAATACCCTTGGCGAAATCTTTTACTGGTTTAGATGTCTGGGCAGCAGTTCATCTAACAGTTCACCAATATAACTGATAAACAAGGTACCGGTATCACGAGAATAGTATTGAGGGTCTTTATTGCCTATAGCAAGAATACCAAATATATTCTTACCAGTGGTCAATGGAAGGGTCACAACAGACCCAACCTTTGATTTGTTGCTACCAAAAAGAAAAGTAATTTCTTCATCGCGAATTACGCCACTTACTGCGCCCGCAGTTGACATTATGGTGCCTATTTCTCGCTCAGCATCCTCTCTGGAGACAAGGTTAACCCCCGTTTGTGGCTTTAAATGCCCATCATTAATTAAAGTAAGGCTGTAGGTTTGTGTCAAAAAATCTTTATCAAGACTATGCTGGAGAGCATCAACAAGCTGCGCCAAACTGGTAGCTTTTACCAGCCCCATTACAAGACGATTGGTTTTCTCAAATAGTTGCGAATTATCATTAGCCGATGTCACCATTTGATCGACACGGCGACCCATTTCCTTATTGCGATCACGCATTACCTCAAGCTGACGCTCGACAAGAGATACAGCCTTTCCACTTTTATGAGAAATAGTAAGATGTTCGAGGATATCAGGGTTTTCCTCCAAAAAGTTTGGATTTTCCTGTAGGTATTTTCTGACTTCGTCCTTTGAGGGAAGATTATCTATAGGTTCTTTAGTCATAATTTAATTTGTCCTTGGAACACAGTGACTGCGGGTCCGGTCATAATGACTGGCTGCTCATCGCCACGCCATTCAATTTGTAGTTCACCGCCTGTCAATTCGACGCTTATAAGATTATCTACTAGATTTTGTTGTATAGCTGCTACAGCAGCAGCACAGGCACCAGACCCACAAGCCTGAGTTTCTCCCACACCACGTTCAAAAACCCGCAGTCTAATACGCTGTCGATCAATAATTTGCATAAATCCTACATTAACACTCTCGGGAAAACTCGCATGCTGTTGCAATTGTCGACCCACTGTTTCCACTGGTGCTGTATTTATATCCTCCACTTGAATCACTGCGTGGGGATTTCCCATAGATAAAGCCGATAAATTCAGCGTTTTATCAGCCTCAATGGAGTAGAGTATTTGTTGACCATCTGCATGAAATGGAATTTCTGCAGGCTCAAAAAGGGGTGCAGACATATTGACGCTGATCAGCCTATTTGGTCTAGACTGGATCTCCATCACACGGTTTTGAGTTTTTAACAGTAACGACTTCTTTCCTGACAGACGCTGATCAAATATATAGCGCCCCAGACAGCGCGCACCATTGCCGCACTGCTCGACCTCAGTACCGTCCGCGTTAAATATTCGATAATCAAAATCTACATGTTTGGTGGAGGGAGGTTCTAATACCAATATCTGATCACAACCTATGCCTAAGTGTCGATCTCCCAGACGTTTTGCCAGTTGCGAGGTGACCACGATATTTTGTTTCACCGCATCGATTAAAACAAAATCATTACCTAGGCCGTGCATTTTTGTAAATTTTAACGGCATCCTTGAGAGCTCCCCTATAACTCTGCAATAAGCTGTTCACCTCTGACCAGATCTTCAATGGTCTCTCGAGATCTAATCAAATACAGTTGATCAGCATCAACCATTACTTCCGCTACCTTTGGGCGGCTATTGTAATTAGAACTCATAGTAAAACCATAGGCACCCGCTGAGGATAAAAACAAATAATCTCCCTCAGTAATAGCCAGTGTACGATCTTTACCGAGGAAGTCACCTGTTTCACACACCGGGCCAACCACATCATAGCTTGTTGTAGTTATATCTGACCTGTTATCAGTCGGGCTAAGTGCCATCCAAGCATTATAGAGCGCAGGCCGCAACATATCATTCATCGCTGCATCGACTATGGCAAAGTTTTTGTCGCCATTACTTTTTATTACCTGTACCTGTGTTAGTAATACTCCAGCATTGGCCACAATTGAGCGTCCGGGCTCCATAATCAGGGTGTGATGACGATCTTGCAGTAAAGGCAGCAAAGAGGCCATATAGGTATTCAATGTGGGCACTACCTCATCCTGATAGCAAACACCCAGACCACCGCCAATATCAATATGTTGTAACTCAATACCACAGTCACTCAACTGATCAATCAGCACAAGTAGGTGTTGCATAGCTTCGACAAATGGACTGATATCGGTTAGCTGTGAGCCAATGTGACAGTCAACGCCAACCACAGAAATATGTGTCATCTGTGCGGCTTGTTTATATACTTCGAGCGCTCTATCGATCTCAATACCAAATTTATTTTCCTTAAGACCTGTGGAAATATAAGGGTGAGTTTTGGCATCAACATCGGGATTTACCCGCAGGGACACTGGTGCAATTTTATTTTTTTCAGCAGCAGTTTTATTCAGAAGTGCTAACTCTGATTCTGACTCCACATTAAAACAATGTATGCCAACCTCTAATGCCCGCCGCATATCCTCAGCAGTTTTAGCTACCCCTGAATAGACAACTTTTTGGGGATCTCCACCAGCCATTAAGACACGCTCCAGTTCACCCCTAGAGACAATATCAAAACCAGCACCAAGGTTGGCAAGGAGCTGTAAGATAGCAATGTTTGAGTTAGCTTTTACCGCATAACAAATAAGATGGTCTCTTGATTTAAGTGTACTTTGGTAGGTCAAAAAATTGTCGCTAATAGCCTTTTTGCTGTAGGCGTAACACGGCGTCCCAAATTGCTGCGCAATTGTGGTAAGTGGGACATCCTCCATAAAATGTTGGTTGCCGCGCAGAGAAATAGTGTTATGCATAATTATTTGGAGTCAGAGTTGTCAGTTACTGGTGCATCATTAGGTAGATAGAGTTCGCCAGTGTTGCCGCAGCTGATAAGCCCGCAAACAAATAGAATTGATAGAAAAAGTATGCAGTGACGTATCATAATACCCTACCTCGGCAAAGGCGTAAGTATAGCGGTATTGGAGGATGACACTCAAACAATTATACTGACGCCTCGATAATTGGATCCTAATTTATGACCGAAGCGCAGTTTAATCAACAGGTTGACGAGCTTATGTTTTCTATCGAAGAGGCCATTGATGATAGTGGTGCAGACTTGGATTATGAAAATAACAGCGGCATGTTAACCATTACCTGTGAATGCAATGGCTCACAAATAATCCTATCTCGGCAGCCGCCACTGGGAGAGATATGGCTGGCGGCTCGTTCGGGCGGGTTTCACTTTAATCTACAAGCCTCAGAAGAGGGTGAAGTGTGGCTAAATACAGTCACAGGTGAACCCTTGAGTAAGATGTTGAGCGAGGCTTGCCTCGCTCAATCTGGTGAGCAGGTTAACTTCGAGTTTTAAGTAACGCCAAAGCACGCTGTGCGGCGGCCTCTACCTGTTGTGGTGCTGTACCGCCAATATGATTGCGCGCATTCACTGATCCCTCAAGGCTGAGTACTTGGTAGGCGTCCTCCTCAATCAAATCAGAAAAACCTTGAAGCTCTTTAAGGCTCAGTTCCTCAAGGTCCTTTTGTTCAGCAATGGCATAAGCCACAGTTTTTCCCACAATCTCATGGCACTCTCGAAAAGGCACACCTTTACCCACCAAATAATCCGCAAGATCAGTTGCTGTAGCGTAACCCTTTTTAGCGGCCTTATACATTGCCTCTCGGTTAGCTTTTAGCGCAGGCACCATATCGGCAAAAGCTCGCAGGCAATCTAAGACGGTATCCACCGCATCAAATAAAGGCTCTTTATCTTCCTGATTGTCTTTGTTATAGGCCAGTGGTTGAGACTTCATTAGCGTCAGCAGCGATATAAGTTGACCATGAACTCGACCTGTCTTGCCTCGAACTAATTCTGGAACATCTGGATTTTTCTTCTGCGGCATAATAGAGGAGCCGGTACAGAAGCGATCTGGAAGCTCAATAAATTGAAATTGGGCAGAAGTCCAAAGTATTAATTCCTCAGAGATACGTGACAGATGAGTCATTAAAAGGCTGGCAAAGGCACAAAACTCGATGGCGAAGTCACGATCACTCACTGAGTCTAGGGAGTTTTCTGTAGGTTTAGAAAAGCCCAGCGCATCAGCAGTAAATTGTCTATCAATGGGGTAGCTAGTACCGGCAAGAGCTGCTGAGCCCAATGGGCTTTGATTTAGTCTTGCTCTACAATCACACAGGCGTCCGTAGTCTCTTTCGAGCATTTCATTCCATGCCAGAAGATGATGACCAAAGGTGACAGGTTGCGCTGTTTGCAAATGGGTAAAACCTGGCATGATGGTGCCTGACTCAGCAATTGCTAAACCAATAATCTGCTCTTGAAGGTTGCTAATAATCGGTTTGATGGTATCAATTTGTGCGCGTAACCATAGGCGTATATCGGTTGCCACTTGGTCATTTCTAGAGCGCCCGGTATGAAGTTTTTTACCCACGATTCCAATACGCTCTGTCAGTGTAGCTTCAATATTCATGTGTACATCTTCAAGAGCTTGTGACCAAGTGAATTGACCCTGTTTGATATCAACGGCAATACTTTTTAAACCATCAACAATTTGCGTAAGCTCCGATGCATCCAAAATTCCCGCTTGCTGTAACATTTGCGCATGGGCAATTGAACCTTGAATATCCTCATGGGCTAGTCGTTGATCAAAGTCAACAGAGGCGGTAAACCTTGCTACAAAAGCATCAACGGGTTCATCAAAACGTCCCCCCCACGATGCATTTGTGAGTGCATTACCCTCTTGTCTTGTCTTGTCGTTTTTAGATTTACCCATTGGTGCAAATACCTGCTTATTTAAATATCGGCGAGATTATAGCTAATCCTGATGATTAGGTGGTAAAAGTTGTCTATCAATTAAGGCTATACAGCTAAAGCTGTAAGCCTTATTTTAATAAATTAAATATTTGCTAAAACTCACTCTGACAAACCTGATTAAATTGTTGATAATAGCGTTTAAATCACAATTCTAGACAGCAATTATGACTCAGTTGGTGCGAATAGCTACAAGAAAAAGTCCTCTCGCCCTGTGGCAGGCAGAGTATGTTAAAAAACAATTATTAGACCATCATTCTCAATTACAGGTTGAGATGCTTGCTATCAGCACTAGGGGCGATAAATTGTTGGATACTTCTTTGGCCAAAGTGGGTGGCAAAGGGCTCTTTGTCAAAGAGCTTGAAGTGGCCATGCTAGAGGGAAAGGCTGATATAGCCGTGCACTCCATGAAAGATGTGCCCATGGAGTTTCCCGAGGGCTTGTCTCTAGCAGTTATCTGCGAGCGCGAAGATCCCTCAGATGCGTTTGTATCCAATCGCTATCAGCATCTTGATGAACTTCCTGCCGGTGCTATTGTAGGTACATCCAGTCTTCGGCGTCAGTGTCAAATTCGTGCACGTTATCCCGAGTTACAGATCAAAGATTTGCGTGGTAATGTCAACACCCGATTGGCGAAGTTAGATAGCGGTGACTACGATGCTTTAATACTTGCCAGTGCCGGTTTAATTAGGCTGGAGATGCAACAGAGAATAGCTTCCCGATTGGAGACTGATTTATGTCTGCCTGCGGCGGGTCAGGGTGCCGTAGGTATTGAATGTCGAACTAATGACCCATCGATACAGCAGCTACTGCAGCCATTACATCATCCAGATAGCGCTTGCTGTGTCACCGCTGAAAGAGCCATGAATCGGCGTTTACAGGGGGGCTGTCAGGTGCCTATAGGCGGTTTTGCTCGGTTAGATGCCTCTGGTTCAACCCTAAAAATAGATGGTTTAGTGGGGTCATTAGATGGTCAAACTGTGCTTAAGGCCAATACTCAGGGTCCTGTCGAGGATGCTGAGCTTCTAGGGCAACAGCTTGCCGATAAGCTTCTCGCCATGGGTGCTGGTGAAATACTGGCCTCTGTTTATGGTGACGAGTGAAGCGATGGATAAGCCGCTATTGGTAATTAGACCATTGCGAGAGGGTGATGCATTTTTGGCCCTTTTATCTGCTGCTGATATACCCTATCAGCATCTGCCAATTATGAATATCCACTCTGTGGTGGATGCGCAAAAACACATAATCACGCCCATGGTTGAAGGTCTCAATCGCTATGATTTGGCAATTTTTATTAGTGCTAATGCTGCAGAGATTGGATTGCCACTTATTGCTAAACGCTGGCCTCAATTACCACAGGGCATTGAGTTTTTGGCAGTAGGTCAACAGACGGCGAGTATCTTTGATGATTATGGTTATTCTGTTCACTGTCCAACTGAGCAGCCCAACACCGAGGGTTTGCTTAGAGAGCTACCACAGTTAAATGATCTTGAGGGCAAATCGGTGATTATTTTTCGCGGTGGTGAAGGACGTCAAACATTGGCATCAATATTGACTGAGCGAGGTGCTGATGTTGTTTACTGTAATCTCTACCAGAGAGTCATAGAGCCAACGCAAGTTGACCAAGCGCGAGCCTTTCTTAACCAGGCAAGTTGTCTTGTAGCCCATAGTGGCGAGTTATTGCAGGGCATGGGAGGGGGTAATAACAGTCATATACCGCTTGTCGTACCCAGTGCTAGAATTGCTGAACAAGCACGGGAACTGGGTTATAAACAAATTGAAGTTGCACAAAATGCGCTACCAGAATCAATGTTAGATGCAGTACTGCGCCTGCGAAATAAGTGATACTGCAATGCCTAATTTTTTAGGCAATAAAAGGGTGAGATCTAAATAAGGTTTCGGTAATAACGGGGATAAACAGTGAACGAAAAAACCGAGCAAAAAAATACATCGCCTGCTAAAAGTGGTCAAACAGCAGCCAAAGATGCCACTGCGACTAGTCAGGCGAAGGCAACCACAAAACCTAGCAAAAAACGGCTCAAAGTTTTCGCTGTTGTTCTAGGTCTGGGGCTTATTGCTGGTGTCGGCCTATGCGTTAATTTTATGTGGGGTAAGTGGCAGGAGCGCGGCCTTATCCTGCAAGAGACTGATCAGGCTCTACTATCCCTTAATCAGTTAACCGATACTTTAAGTGATCAATCAACCGGTTTAATTGCAGATCAGTCGCAATTTGAGAAACAAATCGAAAAATTAGAGAAAAAAATTGATGACTTGCAGTTAAGAGTGAATACCCAGGGTCGGCGAATGGCTGAGTTTGGATCTTCAACACGAAGTGATTGGCTATTGGCAGAGGCAGTGTATTTGAGTCGCCTTGCAAATCAGCGACTGCAGACTGAGCGTGGTGTAAAAAATCCGTTGGCATTATTGGAGAGCGTTGACCATATTCTCCAAGAATTGGAGGGTGAAGATCTGCTACCAGTGCGTCGTGCACTGGCTGAGGATATCACCGCATTACGTCTTGTTAAGGATGTGGATAGGCAAGGCATGTATCTAGAATTGCAGGCCCTGGCTAATAATATTGAATCATTACCTCTAATCGATATTCCTGCCCAGATGGCCGCTGCAAAAGAGTTAGCCACAGCAGAAGAATGGAAAGCAGAAGAATCGAAAGCAGAAGAATCGAATCACGCTGACGTCAAAAGTGGTTTTTTTTATGAGATTCGATCACTGGTGCGTGTAACCCAGCGAAAAACTCCCATTGAGCCAATTTTGCAACCGGCTGAGGCTGCGTTAGTAAAATATAACTTGGCCATGATGTTGGAGCAGGCGCAGATTGCCTTACTAAGAGAGGAGCAGGGTATTTTTGAAACCAGTCTAGCTAAGGCAGATGATTACCTTTCACGTTTCTTTCAATCCAATTCAAAAGTTCAGGCAGTAACGGAGCGGCTAACAGTGTTGCGTCAAATGTCAGTACAACAGCAGTTGCCCGCTATCACTCGAAACTTAGAGGCATTAGAGACATTGCTGGTTACACGTCAGCAGCGATTGACAGGCACTGGTTTAGATAATCCTAATACCAATGATAAAACAGTTAAGAGGGAGAAATCGCAGTGAGACGTACCCTGCTTTTCTGTGTCTTTGCACTGCTGATGGGAGCCGTGGGTATTTGGCTTGTGCAACAGGATCGGGGGTATATTCTGATCAGTTTAGCTGGCACAACAATTGAAATGAGCTTTTGGTTGGGGGTCTTAATTTACCTGATCTGCACTGTGGGTTTGATTGGTGTGCTAGCGCTTTTGAGGTGGCTATTGTTGGCAGGTGGTATGCGCAGTTGGTGGAGCAACCGCCGTCGTTCGCAACAAATCAGTCAAACGGCGAGTGGGCTTCTATTGTTTCTTAAAGAAGATTGGCAAAAATCCAGCAAGTTGCTCAGTCAGTCAAGTAAGAATTCAGAAACACCGCAAGTTAACCTGCTTTATGCGGCTACTGCTGCAGGCAAAAATAAAGACTGGCAGCTGTGTCAGCAACTCCTTCAGGATTTAAAAAATCGGTTTCCAGAAGCAACGCTTCAAGCTGATCTACTTTGGGTGGATTTTTTGCTTGAGGACTCTAAACATAAACAGGCTTTAAAAACACTGCACAGCCTTTATCAGACTGAGCCAGAAAACCTAGATGTCTTAAAGTCATTGTCATCAACCGCTCAAAAATACGCTGATTGGTCCACTCTTTTTGACCTCTTGCCGGTGCTTAAGAAATTGCAGGTTTACGAGAAAAAAGATTTACGTCAACTTGAGGTAGCCACATACTGTGGTTTATTACGCTCTTTTTCCGATGAAGCTCAAGACGCTGATTCAGGGTCTAAGCTTGATGCGCTATGGTCAAAGATTCCCAAACAGTTAAGGCAGGAAACAGAGATTTTAATTGCCTATGTTGATGCGCTTGTGGCGCGCGATGACGCAAGCAGTGCTTTTAATCTTTTAAGCAAAAGACTCAATGCACAGTGGCAGGATGAGCTGATAACAGCCTTTGCTGCTTTGGTAGTTAAAGAGTCAAAAAAACAGCTAGCGTTAGCCGAAAAATGGCTCAAACAACATCCGCAAAATCCTCATTTATTGGCTGCCTTGGGTCACATATGTATGCAAATGGAATTATATGGCAAGGCTAGAGATTACCTTGAGGAAGCTAATAGGCTTCAGCCCTGCGCTCAGATATTTTTTGATCTCGCAACTATTTATGCAGCGTTGGATGATGATCAAGCGCGCCTAGAAATTTATCAGAAAGGGCTGGAGTTTGTAGTCACTGATCAGTGATTTTGTGATTAGATTTTTCGTCGTTTTAGATCCCGAATAATGAACCGCGCTGGATGCATGGCCAGACGTAAGTCTCTCTCCAGAGCCGGAATCTCACCACTAATTTCTGAGGCAATCAGCTCTGCAGCCAAGGGTGCATAGCTTAGACCCCGCGAGCCCATAGCACAGGTGATATATAAGTTTGGTTGGTAAGCGCCAAACTGATCCAATGTTATATTGGCATTGCTTCGCAGAGGCTCAAATAAACGCAAAAATGCGTCTATATCAGGCACAGGCCCTACCATTGGTAAATAATCTCGGCTAGTACAGCGATAATTTGCTCTTCCCTGTAGATCTTCAATGCTCTGATCTCCCAAGGTATCCATGATTCCTTGGTCTGTTGCCAACATGGTGTCGAGATTTTTTTGATGATCCTGTGTGCGCACCTCGGTTGAATACAACCCCTTATTGTAGGTTGCGCCGCAACTATGAAAACCCTGATTTGCCGGTGCAATATAACCTTTTCCGCAAATAACAGTTTGCAAATGGGCACTGACCGTATTGCTGGGGATATGAGTAACCTGACCTCGCAACTGAGTCAGGTTTAAAAAGTTGGTTTGATCAAACTGAAGGCAGTTATGGGCATTAGCTATAACCAATGTATGAGCTAGATAGGGAGATTGTTGCGATTCAGAGTGCAACTGCCACTGATCTTTTTTATCACAGCGTTGTATGCGATCTATATCTGCTTGTATTAGGGGTATGTCATGGTCTTTTAGAAGGGTCTGACAAACTAAACTGGGGGGCAGCCAGCCCAGACCAGGGAAAAATAAACCCATGGCTGCATTGAGATTTATACCACTTAACAAACATATTTCTTGATTATCAACTAAGCGAACCAATGACCTATCTTTCTTAAAGCGTTTACCAATTTGAAAAAAATCTTCCTCGTCTTGATTGCCAGTGGGCAAAAGAAGTACTCCGCATTGAGCACCTAGGCCCTGTTTCCACAGGGGCTGGTAGTAGCGGCTTGCTAACAGCATAGCTGTAAGATTAATTCTGGGAAGTTGGTCATGTTGTACAGACAATCTGGGATAAACAATGGCCTGATGGTTGCCTGACCCTTCTTGTCCTGCGATGGGATGGCGATCAATCACTGTAACATCAAACCCTTTTTGGGACAGGGCAACAGCAGTTGTACAGCCAGCAATCCCGGCGCCCAAAACCACCACTTGCTTGCTTTTATCTACAGGCGGTGATTGATTGAGGTACCAGTGAGTGGTGCTAAGTTTAAAGATTTTTTTTGGGTCATTGTAATGGCCTGTAAGGGATTCCCGTTTGCGTCCAAACCCAGCGACTTTTTGTACCGTAAAGCCTGCATTAGCCAATCCCTTGCGAACTTGAGAGGCGCTGGTAAACGTGGCAAACGTTGCGTCTTTATTAGATAGAGAGGCGACTGTTTCAAAAATAGTCTGGGACCAGAGTTGAGGATTTTTTGCCGGTGCAAAACCGTCTAAAAACCAAGCATCTACGCCGCACTTTGCATAGTTAGCCAACTCAGGTTCGGCGCTTTGGGCTATCTGCTGAAGCTTCTCATTTCCTTCGCCAAGCATCAGATACAGTTTAATGCGTCCATTGGCTAAGGAGATGGTATGAGTACCTGGTAGAAGTTCGGGATACTGTTCGATTAATTCATCGCAGCGTTCAGATAACGTGCCCCAGCTTTGATAAATATCGATCAGCACCTCTTTGTTGATTGGCTTTAGTTCTGTAGAGATAAATAATAAACACCAGTCCTCAGGTGCGGTTTTAAGCCACAAATCACAGGCACAGAGAAAGTTCAGTCCGGTTCCAAAGCCTGTTTCTCCAATAACAAAGGATTTGTTGAATGTGTTTGACTGACAAAGCTGGCTCCAGCGTTGCTGCAACTTATTTTGCTGTAAAAATATATATTCAGTCTCGCGCAAACCGTTTTCTGTAAATGGCTGGCCGCTGTGGTAGTAAAAATCCTCAAAATCCAAGGAAAATGGTGTGCCATTGCGCCATTCAATATTGGCGCAATCAATAATGTGAGAGCTGGTGTTAGTCACTGTTTAGACAGCCGAACTGCTGTAAGACCTGTTGTGACCACTGATCAATATATTGGTCGGTTAATTCAGGTTGATTTTCATCGTCAAGAGCCAAACCAACAAAGAATGCTTCATCCTGCGTCAGCGCCTTTGATTGCTCAAATTGGTAGCCTTGGTTGGGCCACTGGCCAACGCAAGTAGCACCTTGGCCAAGCACCTTAGCCCACAGGTAGCCCATAGCATCTTGAAACCATTGTGGGTAGCCAATTTGATCACCAAGTCCATACAGGGCGATCTGTTTATGACTGAGATCGAGACTGTCTAAGCTGTCCCAATGCGTCTCCCAATCTTCTTGTAATTCTCCATAGTCCCAAGTTGGAATGCCAAGAATAATATATTGATAGTCAGCCATTAGTTGCACAGAATCCTCAGCAATATTGTGTAGTTTGACAAAGGATTGGCCAGCGATTTTATTGATGGCATCAGCAATTTTTTCCGCTGCCATTTCTGTGTAGCAAGTTGAACTGCCGTAAAAAAGTCCTATAGGTTGCTGCATTTAAGTCTCGTCATTACCAACTGTTCTACTGCCCATAAAGTTTAATTGCCGCCACGCTTCATAGCTAACAATAGATACAGCATTGGATAAGTTAATACTGCGGCTATCGGGTTGCATAGGCAGACGAATGACTTGTTGATCTCCAAGATCTTCGCGCAAATTGGCGGGGAGACCTCGGGTCTCAGGGCCAAACAGTAAACAGTCGCCTATTTGATATTGCACAGTTGAATAGCAGCGGGTGCCTTTTGTGCTAAGTCCATAAACCTTATTTGGCTTTACACGCTCTATATACGTGTCCCAGCTTGCGTGGATTTGCAGGCTTTGAAACTCCAAATAGTCCAGACCTGCGCGGCGAAGTTTTTTATCGTCGAGGTCGAAGCCAATAGGCTCAATAAGATGTAACTTAAAGCCTGTATTAGCACATAGGCGAATAATATTGCCTGTATTAGGTGGAATTTCGGGCTGGTAAAGTACTATGTCGAGCATAATTAATGGTTTAGTGTAAATGCAGTGTATTATTACATTAAAGATGGCGCCCCGTAAGCGCTGTCACAGAGAATTAAAAGGGTTGAGTGATTTAAGTGATTGAAATTCCGTACACACGACTGGAAACTGATACATTGCAAGCAGTGATCGAGGAGTTCATTCTCCGCGAGGGGACCGACTATGGTACCCACGAGGTAAGTTTGGAGGATAAGCGGGCTCAGGTGCGAAAACAGCTTGAGAGCGGTAAAGTGCTGATCACCTTTGACCCGCGCACAGAGAACTGTACATTAATGACACGTGAACAATTTAAACGCGGCAAACAAGACGAAGTAAAACAACATGCTGATGGCAGTGGAAATAATTTAGACGCCTATGAAGATTATTCGCAGGAGTTTTCCCAAGACCAGCATCTAGCCTCTAATGCAGATTTGGATAAGCAGGATTAATCATGTCTCAGCGTGATCAAGATTTTGAATTATCACCATGGGCGGATCTAATTGCCGGTGCGCCACAAATTTTGGTTGGATTCAGTGGTGGTCTGGACTCGACGCTATTACTGAAACTGTTATCTCAACACATTGATCCCAGTCGCATTACTGCAGTGCATATTAATCATGATTTGTCAGTTTATGCGGATAGTTGGCAGGCATCAGCTGAAGATACTTGCAAGCAACTGGGCGTCAACTTTTATACCCAAAAGGTTCAAGTTAAACCCTCAGGTCAGGGGTTCGAGGCCGCTGCTAGAAACAAGCGCTACGCAGTCTTTGAGAGCCTAATTATACCCAATGGCCTATTATTTTTAGCCCATCATGCCGATGACCAGGCGGAGACGGTGCTTTATCGATTATTGCGTGGTTCTGGCCCTAAAGGGCTATCTGCTATGCCAAGTTGTCGACCCATAGGTGCAGGCTCACTGATTAGACCCTTTTTAGCATGGAATAAATCACAAATCTTAGCCTGTGCAAACAGGTTAAACATTACATGGGTAGAGGACGAAAGTAATCAAGACAACGCTTTTGATCGCAATTACCTTCGTAATAAGGTTTTTCCAGAGATTGCTCAGCGCTGGCCGGACTATGCTCAATCTCTGCAACAGAGTGCTGATCTTTGTGGTCAATCTGAACAATTGGTCGAGGAAATGGCGGCACAGGATTTAAGGCATCTTGATCTCAGGGAAGAGCGTGCAGGTCGTTCAATTGTTATTGAAAAATTTATGACCCTATCAGCTATGCGGCAGAGAAATGTTTTGCGCCATTGGTCCCTTGCAGATCAATCGCCGTTGCCGGGAGGCAAAATCATAGATGAAATTTTAAATTCAGTTGTAAATGCTCGAGATGACTCAGCACCCAAGGTTATTTGGCAGTCACTTCAGTGGACAAGATTTCAGGGGCGACTGTATCTGCTTGAGGCGCAAACTCAAACCTTTGATCAAAAATCACAGGCTGAATGGTCAATGCAAGCCCCACTGACACTGGCTGATCGGTCGGTATTGCACTGTCATTCCGTGATAGGTTCTGGTCTTAGGGCCAATGTTGGACCTTTAGTTATTCGTTACCGCCAGGGAGGTGAACGCTGTAAGCCCTGTGGGCGCGCTCATTCCAATAGCGTCAAAAAACTGCTACAGGAGTATGCTGTTCCACCTTGGTGGAGGGACAAAATACCCCTCCTATATAAAGACAATACCTTAGTTGCTGTAGCTGATTTATGGGTTTGTGACGGTTGGAATGCTAAGTGTGATGAGCCAGGCTTAGCGATCAATTGGCAAGTTAGTTAACTTCAAGAGATGCACATCAGTGTGGCATAGAGACGCCCTTTGTGGTAATTTACTAACCCATCTTTCATGGGATGGGTCTCGGTCTGAGTGCAAGCTAAATTGTTATATAAATACTACAATCACGACTTCTTCAATCTCGACCTCATAACCTTCCAGCGAGAGCAATAAATAATATTGACCTTTGTATTAATTGCCTATGCAAGACTGCGCAAGACTATGCAAAGTGACGTTCTAATTCTGATTTGGACAGGGTCTGTATGACGCGTTTTATCTTTGTTACTGGCGGTGTGGTCTCTTCATTAGGTAAGGGAATTGCTGCCGCTTCTCTGGGTGCTGTGTTGGAGGCTCGGGGTTTGCGCGTCACAATTCTAAAGCTTGACCCCTACCTCAATGTGGATCCAGGCACAATGAGTCCATTTCAGCATGGTGAGGTTTATGTCACTCAAGACGGTGCAGAAACAGACCTTGATTTGGGGCACTACGAGCGATTTTTGCGCTCCAAAATGACGCAAAATAATAACTTTACCAGTGGTCAGGTTTACGAGACGATCTTAAGACGTGAGCGTCGTGGCGATTATTTGGGCGGAACGGTGCAAGTTATACCTCATGTTACCGATGAAATTAAACGACGGGTCTATGCCGGTGCCGGTGACCACGATGTAGCCGTGGTAGAAATTGGTGGTACTGTAGGTGATATTGAATCCCAACCTTTTTTGGAAGCGGTGCGTCAACTCAAGGTTGAATTGGGACATCAGCGCGCCCTGTTACTTCATCTTACTCTAGTGCCCTATATTGCCTCGGCTGGAGAAACTAAGACTAAGCCTACTCAGCATTCTGTTAAAGAAATGCGCTCAATAGGTCTTCAGCCAGATGTGCTTTTATGTAGATCAGAGGTGGAACTAGAAGAATCTCAGCGCAAGAAAATTTCCTTGTTTACCAATGTGGCAGAGCGAGCTGTTATACCTGTAATGGATGCTCAAACCATTTATCAGGTGCCACGTATGCTTCATGAGTGGGGCTTAGATCAGTATGTTTTAGATCATTTTAACCTACAGAATCCCGAGGCTAACCTAGAAGAGTGGGACGCGGTGGTTGACAATCAACTCAACGCCAAAGGTGAAGTTACCATCGCGATGGTCGGCAAGTACATGGAACTTTTAGATGCCTATAAATCTCTGACCGAGGCATTGATTCATGCAGGCATCCACAATAAGACCAAAGTAAAAATCCGTTATGTTGACTCTGAGTTACTTCAGGACGATCACTCGCTGATTGAGGGTGCTGATGCCATTTTAGTTCCCGGTGGGTTTGGTACCAGAGGCACCGAAGGAAAGATATTTGCAGTTAAAACCGCAAGAGAAAATAAGATACCTTATCTGGGTATTTGCCTTGGAATGCAAATTGCTGTTATTGAGTATGCGCGCAACGTTTGTGGGCTAGATGGGGCCAACAGCACTGAATTTAACCCCGATACTCAATACCCTGTTGTAGGCTTAATCGAAGAGTGGGTTGATGAGCATGGCAACAAAGAACAGCGCTCAGAAGACAGTGATTTAGGTGGAACCATGCGCTTGGGTGCACAGGTATGTCATTTGATTTCTGGTTCAATGGCGCAAAAAATTTATGGTAGTGAACGCATTGAGGAACGTCACCGTCACCGCTATGAGGTAAACAATAATTTCCTACCACAGCTTAAAGAGGCGGGCCTAGTGATTGGGGGTTTGTCCTATGACAAGTCTTTGGTTGAGACGGTCGAATTAACTGATCACCCTTGGTTTTTTGCAAGCCAATTCCACCCAGAATTTACCTCTACACCCCGCGATGGACACCCGCTATTCCAGGGATTTATTGCTGCTGCCTCAGCATACCAGAAACAACAAAAAGGGTAGTCAAGTCATGGATTCAGTTCAAATTCAAGTTGCCTCATTAAAGGTTGCGAATAATGCGCAAATGACCCTATTTGGCGGTATTAATGTTCTTGAGTCTAGGGATATGGCTATGCAGGTTGCCGAAGCCTATGTTGAGGTAACGCAAAAACTGTCTATACCCTATGTCTTTAAGGCCTCATTTGATAAGGCAAACCGATCCTCGATCCACTCTTTTAGGGGGCCTGGTCTTGATGAGGGATTAAAAATTCTACAGGAAATCAAAGCAACATTTAATGTGCCGCTTATTACTGATATTCACGAGCCACAACAGGCAGCGCCGACAGCTGAGGTGTGTGACGTTTTACAGTTGCCCGCTTTTCTTGCACGTCAAACTGACCTGGTTGCGGCTATGGCCGCAACCGACGCGGTTATTAATATAAAAAAACCACAGTTCCTCAGTCCCAGCCAGATGGGAAATATTGTCGATAAATTCCGCCAATGCAACAAAGAAAACATCATGCTGTGTGAGCGTGGTTCCTGTTACGGTTACGATAATTTAGTCGTGGATATGCTTGGCTTTCGCACCATGAAGGAAGTCAGTGCTGGATTGCCGCTTATATTTGATGTAACTCATGCTTTGCAGTGTCGTGACCCCATGGGCGCGGCATCTGGAGGGCGACGTCATCAGGTTGCTGAGTTGGGGCGTGCCGCGATTTCAGTTGGTATCGCAGGTCTCTTTTTGGAGGCGCACCCAGACCCCAATAATGCCAAGTGTGATGGGCCCAGTGCACTACCACTAAATAAACTGGCGCCTTTCTTACAACAAATGAAGGCGTTTGATGATCTAATTAAATCCCAAGTAGACCTCGAAATAACCTAAAGGATTAGCCTTTAGATAAACTTAAACCAATGCCTAGATGCAATCTTTGCAATAACCAAACCCTATGGAGTAACAAGTAAATGAGTAATATTGCTGATATCAGAGCTTTTGAAATTTTGGATTCACGGGGAAATCCCACAGTCCAGGCTGATGTAGTTCTGGATAACGGAATTGTGGGTTCTGCCTGCGCACCCTCAGGTGCATCGACAGGCTCTAGAGAAGCCCTAGAATTAAGGGACGGTGATAAATCGCGCTATCTAGGTAAAGGTGTGCTCAAGGCAGTAGCCAATGTAAACACTACAATTAAAGCGTTACTTGTGGGTAAGGACGTAACGGATCAGCGGGCGCTTGATGAGGCAATGATTAATGCCGATGGTACGGCCAATAAAGAAGTATTGGGTGCTAATGCCATTTTGGCGGTTTCACTGGCTGCGGCAAAAGCCGCTGCCCAGAGCAAAAATATACCCCTCTACGCCCACATAGCAGAGGTTAATGGAAGCAATAACTTCAGTATGCCAGTTCCGATGATGAACATACTTAATGGAGGTGAGCACGCAGATAACAATGTAGATATTCAGGAATTTATGATTCAGCCGGTATCTGCAACCAGTTTTGCTCAAGGTCTGCAAATGGGCGCTGAGATCTTTCATGCGTTAAAAAAGGTTCTCGTTACCAAGGGTCTAAATACAGCGGTGGGTGATGAGGGTGGCTTTGCGCCCGACCTCTCTTCTAACGCGGAGGCGTTAGCGGTTATTAAGCAAGCTACCGAAGCGGCTGGATACACCTTAGGTAAAGATATTACGCTGGCCCTAGACTGCGCTGCCTCTGAATTTTATAAAGACGGTCAATACAACCTATCGGGTGAAGGCAAAGTTTACTCAGCTCAAGGATTTAGTGATTTTCTAGCGGAATTGTGTGACCAATACCCTATTATCTCTATCGAAGATGGGCAGGATGAGTCTGATTGGGATGGGTGGAAATATCAAACTGAGAAGTTGGGTGAGCGCATCCAACTGGTTGGTGATGATCTCTTTGTAACCAATACAGAAATTTTAAGCCGCGGCATCGAGATGGGTGTTGGCAACTCAATTTTGATTAAATTTAATCAAATTGGCACTCTTTCAGAGACATTAGATGCTATCAATATGGCCAAAGAAGCTGGATACTCAGTGGTGATATCCCATCGCTCTGGTGAAACTGAAGATACTACAATTGCTGATTTGGCAGTGGCAACAGCGGCGGGTCAAATTAAAACGGGTTCACTATGCCGCTCAGATAGGGTTGCAAAATATAACCGCTTGCTCAGAATCGAGGCGGAACTAGGTAATGATGTTGCTCCTTATCGAGGTATGGCAGAATTCAAATAGAGTTTAAATAGATGTTAAAGTAAATGGCTGCAGATCAAGGTCAGAAATAGAAATAGACTACTATGCGCTGGTTAATGATTGTTTTGCTCCTTATTCTTGTGTCACTCCAGTTTCGGCTCTGGTTTGGGGAAGGGAGTATTAGTCAAAAGACACAGCTTGATCGGGAATTATCAGCGCAGCAAGTTTATAACGAGGAACTAAAACATCGCAATAAACTAATAGCAAAGGAAGTTGAAAGTCTTAAAAATAACTTAGATGCCATTGAAGAAAAAGCGCGAGAAGATCTAGGTATGATTAAGGATAACGAAACCTTTTATCTAGTTATTGATAAAGCAGAGTCTTTGCCGGCGCCAGAAAGCGCGCCTTGAGTTGAGAGTTGTATGAATCAATCTTCGCCAAAATTTTGGTGTATTGTGCCGGCGGCTGGAGTTGGGAGTCGCTTCTCAGCTGATATACCCAAACAATTTCACCAGCTCGATGACCAGCTTGTTGCTCAGCATACGTTAAGTCGTTTACTGAAATTATCTATCATTGAAGCGATCTATGCTCCCTGTGATGAAAGCTCCGCCTACTGGTCTCGTGTGCCTGCCGCCAGTGATGGCCGTGTTCGTTTAATTGGTGGAGGTGATAATAGAGCTGCATCAGTCCTTAATGGCTTGTTGGCCATTCAAGAATTTGCCGCCGAAGATGATTGGGTGCTTGTTCATGATATGGCAAGACCCTGTGTCACACCTGAAAATATAGGTCAGTTAATCGCTGCGCTGGTTGGCCATTCGGTAGGGGGTATCCTAGCGGCACCAATTAATGACACCCTAAAGCTGATTGATTCCAACAAACATATACATGAAACTGCCAATCGCAGTTTATTTCGAGCTGCCCAGACACCGCAGATGTTTCGCTATGGTCTGCTTTTTAAGGCCATAAAGAGTATGCTAGAGGATAATAAAATCCCTACAGATGAGGCTTCTGCCGTTGAATATTGTGGTCATAAGGCTTTAGTTGTGGAGGGGCGTCAAGATAATATTAAAATCACTAAGCGCGAGGATCTCGCAGTGGCTGCAGCCATAATTGCCAATCAGGAGATTGAAGGATGCGTATAGGTCATGGTTATGATGTGCACGGGTTTACCGAGGGCAATCAACTCACCCTAGGTGGGGTATCTATACCCTTTAATCACGCATTTATGGCGCACTCCGATGGTGATGTTCTTATCCATGCTCTGATAGACAGTCTTCTCGGTGCACTTGCCCTAGGAGATATTGGGCAACATTTTCCTGATACGGATCCTCAATACAAAGATTGCGATAGCCGCGCATTGCTGGTTAAAGTACAAGAGATGATGGCGGCCAAAAACTATCAGTTGAGTAATGCCGACATTACGATCTTGGCTGAGCAACCCAAAATGGCCCCATACCTTGCCCAGATGCGAACCAATCTTGCGCAGGACTTAAAGTGCGCTGAAGATACAATCAATATCAAAGCCACCACTACTGAGAAATTGGGTTACATCGGTCGCGGTGAGGGCATAGCCTGCCATGCGGTTGCTCTGTTGAGTAAAACTAAAGCACCAAGCTGAGGCTGAAAACAATTACCCAAGAACAATTTGATTATCATGCCTTGGCCTATATGCATGGGCAGCCCTTAGGGCAAGCCTTATTTCGCAGTCAGCCTGAAGATTTCACAGTAGACGAAATCATTGACTTTGAGCCCTCTCAACAGGGAGAGCACATCCTTCTTCATATTAAAAAACGTGATCAAAACACCCAGTGGGTTGCCAACTTATTATCTGATTTAGCGGGTATAGATCGCCATGCAGTTGGTTTTTGTGGCCTAAAAGATCGTTTTGCAGTGACTACTCAGTGGTTTAGTTTGCATGTGCCGGGTAGGGACATTGCCCAAGATCAGTTGCAGCACCCACATTTTGAAATTCTCTCCAAGCATCGTCATCATAAAAAACTCAAAAGAGGCATGCATAAAGGCAATAAATTTGCCCTAGTACTGCGTGATTTTTTAGTAGATCAGCAGACTGTTACGCAGAGACTTGAGCAAATTAAGCGCCAGGGCTTTCCTAATTATTTTGGTGAGCAACGTTTTGGTTGGCAGGCCAATAACCTACACAAGGTTGCTGAACTAGTGAGCCAGGGCAAGCTAAAGGGTAATCGACATTCCACAGGTCTATACCTGTCAGCGGCCCGTTCATGGCTTTTTAATTTGCTATTAGATAGCTATTTACGTCGAGGTGAACCTTGTCCAGAAGATACAGGCGCGCTTTGGGGTAGAGGTCGGTCTGCTAGTAGCCAAGCAATGCGTGAAATAGAAAATACAGTGCTTAAGCCTTGGTCAACATGGTGTAATGCCCTTGAGCACTCGGGACTACAGCAAGACCGCAGAGCCTTTTTGGCGCAAGCAGAAAATATGCAGTATCAATTTGCTGAGGTGGATGTATTAACACTCAACTTTAGTTTACCTAGTGGAACCTATGCTACTGCGCTTTTACGTGAAATTAGCAAATTATTTCGCCCTCAAGTCACGGCCCTATGATATATTTGGCATCTTTGATTAGCGCATACTTTAGGTAGTTTTGCAGATTTGGAGCATTGAGTGAGATCGAATGACTTAGCTGGTATTGGTATGACATCCCAGCGCACTAGAGAGCGTCTAATACAGCGCCTGCAAGATCAGGGCATAACTAATCAATCTGTGCTAGATGTTATAAGAAGTACCCCTCGTCACCTGTTTGTGGATGAGGCGCTATCCCACAGAGCCTATGAGGACACCGCTCTTCCTATTGGCTTTTCACAGACTTTGTCTCAACCCTATATCGTGGCGCGTATGACAGAAATCCTGCTCAGTGAGGGACCCATTCATCGAGCCCTTGAGATTGGTACTGGATCAGGTTATCAGACAACGGTTTTATCCCAGTTGGTTTCAGAAGTGATCTCTGTGGAGAGAATAGAAGCTCTGTTGAAACAAGCCAAGGAGCGCTTTCGCAAGTTATGTCTTAATAATATTACCGCAAGGCTCTCTGATGGCACTCTAGGCCTACAGGAATATGCGCCTTACAATGGTATTATTTCCACTGCCGCCCCGCATAAGATACCGCAGCAATTACTTGTTCAGTTAGCGCCCAACGGGTTGTTGGTAATTCCTGTGGGTAATGGTGCTTCTCAAGAATTGCGGGTTGTTAAAAGAATGGAAGATAGCAACAAATTTGAAGAACAGGTTATCGAAAAAGTAAAATTTGTCCCCCTGTTAGGGGGTGTCTCACAGGCAAATTAAACATATTTAGCTAGGTGTTAATGAAAAGTCCTCTGTTATTATTTTTGCGTGGTCTCATTATGGGAGCGGTTGACTTGGTGCCTGGTGTTTCAGCAGGAACCATTGCATTTATCACTGGCATCTATGTCGAATTGGTAAATAGTATCAAGTCATTTAATTTAGAAGCGCTTAGGATTCTAAGAAAAAAAGGGATTTACGCCGCGTGGCAGCATATCAATGGAAGTTTTCTACTGGTTCTGATTTCGGGGATATTTGTCAGCTTATTTTCCCTTGCAGGGGTGATGAAGTTCTTTTTAACTCATTATCCACTGCCCCTATGGTCATTCTTTATAGGTCTTATTGTCGCTTCGGTTATCTTTATGTTGCGCCGTTATCCTCTGAGTCGTTTATCTAACTGGGCATTCTTCTGTCTTGGATTATTTATTGCTTACTGTATCTCAAGTGCCCCTGCAGTGATAATTGAGGGTACTGTTCTGAGCATGTTTTTTGCAGGTAGCATTGCCCTCTGCGCTATGATTCTTCCGGGTATCTCAGGTTCATTTATACTTGTTTTACTGGGGTTATATCCGGTTTTTATTGACGCTCTCGTCAATGTACAGCTGGATATTCTGAGTGCCTTTAGCCTCGGTGGACTGATAGGTTTAATGTTGTTTAGCCGCCTACTATCTTGGCTGTTAGCGCACTATGAAACCTGGGTGATCGCCACCATGTGCGGATTTCTAGTGGCTAGTTTGGAGATCATTTGGCCCTGGAGACATGTGACTGAATCGGTACTGAGTGCCTCAGGTAAAACACTGGTTTTAGCCTCTGAAAACCTATTGCCAAATCGCTATTTAGAGATCGTGCAACAAGACCCACAAACCCTCAGTTGTGCGTTGGCTTTTTTTGCTGGTTTATGTATTGTCCTAGGCGTAGAGTTTATTACTCAGAAAATCCAACATAACACAAAGGTCGATGCCTAATGCGAACAAGTCTGCCGCTGATGATTATGATAATCCTCGTGCAAGCCTGTTCAACCTACCCGGCATCAATCACAAGTCTAAAGCAACCTCCCAGTATCAAAATAACAACACATCAGGTGGAGCAGGGTGATACCCTTTATTCAATTGCATGGCGCTATGATTTAACAGTTGATGTACTTGCTGATATTAATGAGCTCAATCAACCCTACATAATTAAGCAGGGACAAATTTTGCATCTCGATCCTCAATCTGAGCCTCAAAATCAACCCTACTCAACAGTTCAAAAAATTAGCCAAGGCGCTCAAACAGTGGGCCGAAAAATAATTACAATGGTTAAAAAGCCATCCCAAAAAGAGACTGATACAAAACCTTCATCCTCACCTGCAGTTGCAGGTGGCGCCCTAGCTTGGCAGTCCCCGGTGCAGGGAAAGGTAGTTGAAGACTTTAATCCGAAAGAACTGCGCAAAGGAATAACTCTAGAGTCAAAAGGTGGTGCTTCAGTTCGTCCTGTTGCCAGTGGGGAGGTTGTTTATGCTGGTGACGGTTTGCGTGATTATGGGAAACTGGTTATTATCAAACACACGAGTGATTTACTCAGTGCATACGGCCACAATCAAACCATCCTTGTTAGTGAGGGGCAGACGGTAAAAAATGGAGATTTTATCTCCACACTAGGTTCCAGTGGTCGGTTGTATTTTGAAATACGTAAAGATGGCAAACCGGTAAATCCTGAGCGTTATTTAAATTGACCGTTATACATAACCTTGTCAATTTAACCTAGATCTAGATACTGTTTCAGTAGTCTCTGAAACCTACGCTCAAATACCGGCAAGTGTGCCAAGGAAATTGCAAAGGAGTTGCAAAGATCATGGAAGAACTGTCTGTAGTTAACAAAAATCTTGATTCCAAATCTAGTTCTCAAACATTAGATGCAACCAGTCTCTATCTGAAGGAAATTGGTTATTCACCCCTTTTATCTGCCGAAGAGGAAGTTTCTTACTCTATCCGTTTGCGTCAAGGTGATAATACTGCCCGACTTAAGATGATTGAGAGCAACCTGCGTTTAGTTGTCAAAATTGCGCGTTGCTACATTAATCGTGGTCTCGACCTGTTAGATTTAGTTGAAGAGGGTAACCTTGGGCTGATGAGAGCGGTTGAGAAATTTGATCCGCATCGCGGCTTCCGTTTTTCTACTTACGCCACTTGGTGGATTAGGCAGACTATCGAACGCGCCTTGATGAATCAGACCCGAACCATCAGGTTACCTGTTCATGTGGTAAAAGAGCTCAATACCTACAAACGTGCGGCCAGGAAGCTAGCTCAAAATTTGGATCATATGCCGAATTCTGAGGACGTGGCTAAACTGGTTGATAAGCCTGTAGAAACAGTCAGCAAGATGCTGGAACTCAATGATAGAATTTGCTCTTTAGATGTCTCGGTGGGTGAAAGTGATAAGTCTTTAAAAGATACTATTCCAGATTATCAAACTAATAGCCCAGAGCGGCTGGTGAGTGATGATAATCTCTCCGGTAAGCTAGCGCTGTGGATCAATGAACTGCCAGAAAAACAAAAGGAGGTTTTGATTCGCAGATTTGGCCTGATGGATCACCAGCAAGAGACGCTTGATCAAGTAGGTCGTGAGGTTGGCTTAACACGTGAAAGAGTAAGACAGATCCAAATTGATGGTCTAAAGCGGTTGCGCTCAATGCTTAAGCAAAATGGGCTATCTCGGGAGCTAATGTTTTCTGATATTGATGAAGATTATTTGTAGGACGCCATAGACAAGAGGACAAGAGCAGTCTTTCAATCTGCTCTTGTAGATACATAAAAAGGTTATACAAAAAAATCTATAGATAAGGTGTTTATAAATATATCAATGACGCCCTTCAGGCTGACCATTATTCAGCAGTGTAGCGATTTCTTGATGCCGTCACCTCAGCTCTAGCTGCCTCAGCATTATCCCAGCCGTCTACCTTAACCCACTTGCCGGGCTCCAATGCCTTGTAGTTTTCAAAATAGTGAACAATTTGCTTAACCAGTAATTCGTCAAGGTCAGAGATTTCGTTTACATGATCATAGAGTTTAGTCAGTTTGCTGTGGGGTACCGCCAAGAGTTTAGCATCTACACCAGACTCGTCACTCATGTTAAGTACGCCAATAACACGACTACGAATTACAGAACCAGGCATAACTGGGTAGGGTGTAACCACTAAAACATCCAGTGGATCGCCGTCCTCTGATAGAGTTTGCGGAACATAGCCATAGTTTGCAGGATAGAACATTGGCGTAGCCACAAAGCGATCAACGAAAATAGCATCGCTATCTTTATCCACTTCGTATTTGATAGGGTCGTGGTTAGCCGGTATTTCTATAATTACATTAATATCATTGGGCAGATCATTGCCTGCAGGTATATCACTAAAGCTCATTGATAGGATCCATTGAGTTACATTAAAAAGATGGGCGATTATACCAAGCGTCTAAAAATAAACTAGAGCCGTAATTAAAAAGCGCTCAGTTGTTTAATAACTTATATTACTATACCTATAATAAACTGTACCCAAACGCTTATATTTTATGTAGCGAGGTAAGCTGCGATGGATCCCTATTGGTTGCCATAGGTTAAATAACCATTAAGGGTCTATGTTTTAACTGTCGAAATACCCAAAAAACAGTAAACTAGTGCGTTGCACAAGACGTACCGCAACATAAATAAATTTAAGGAGAGATATCTTGTTACAGAGGCATTACTTGTGAACCCTAATATTAGAATTGCCCTTGTTATTTCCTCGCTGATTGTCCTGTGGCTTCTAAGTGGTCTTTTTATAAATTCTGCTGCAAAAGATAGTATTGAGACCTCGCAGGTTACCTTGACCAAAGTTCAAGCCAGTCAGTACCAGCAACGAGAATTTATCCCTGAATTATCTCTTCAGTCACGCACTGAGCCCTATCGCGTTGTTGAATTAAAAGCACAGGTTACGGGCCAATTAATGGCAGTGCCTGGGCGCCGTGGATCCAAGGTTGAGCAGGGGCAACCTGTCTGCGTCATTGAACCTAAGGACCGGAAGTTAAGGGTAGATCGCGCTGCAGCTCAACTACAGCAGGCACAAATTGCCTATCGCGGAGCACAGCAACTGAAAACAGCAGGCTATCAGTCAGAATTTGCTATTGCCGAGGCCAATGCCAATTTACAAAGTGCTAAGCTTAGTCTTAAACAAAGTCAAATTGATCTAAATAACCTCAGTGTAAAAGCACCGTTTGATGGCATTGTTGAGGCCAGACCAGTTGAAGTAGGGGACTTTATTTCAACAGGACAACTGTGTGCGAGATTGCTTGAGTTGGACCCTATCAAAATAATAGCCCAAGTGTCAGAGGTGGATGTTGCTAAGTTGCAACTTGGTGATCAGGGCGTGGCTGAATTCTTTACCCACGGTGATGTAGCCTCAACAATTACCTATATTGCCCATGAAGCCGACGCCAAAACACGTAGTTATCGAATTGAGGCAACCGTACCCAACACAGATTTTACCCTGCGTGCCGGTATGTCTGGACGCCTAAAAATTAAACAGCCTGCTGTCAAAGCACATTTAATATCTGCCAGTTTTATTGTTCTAGACGCCAATGGTGAGCCAACAGTACGGGCGGTTGATGAAAACGACCGGGTCAGTGAAATTGCCGTTACTATGGTTGGAGAGACAGAGCAGGGTATCTGGGTGCAGGGTTTGCCTGAAAGCGTAACCCTTATTACGGTGGGGCAGAGTTACGTTTCCGATGGGGAGTTGGTAGAGGTGTTCTCCCCCTCTGCAACTCAATAAGAATTAAATTACCATGAGCCTTCTCAGAACCTTTGTCGACCGATCCCGTGCCTCATTATCATTGATGGCACTGGTATTAATTGCGGGCATGATGTCGCAAGCCAATATGCCGGTTGAATTAAATCCCAATGTTACGGTGCCAGCTGTGGTAATTACGGTTCGCCATGATGGGATCTCACCAGAAGATGGTACCCGACTGCTAGTTCGGCCAATCGAAAAAGAACTTAAAACACTGGATGGTCTTGAGCAACTTACTGCTAACGCCCGCGAAAGTGTGGTCTATGTGTTTGTCGAGTTTGATATTGATTTGGATGTGGACAAAGTTATAGCCGATGTGCGTGAGGCTGTCGATCGAGCCAAGGCAGAATTTCCCTACGAAACCAAAGAGCCTATTGTTAAACAGCTTACTCCCAGCCCTCAGCCCGATATAGTCGTGACATTTTCTGGTGAGCGCGTTGGTGAAAGAGATCTCTATAAAGCAGCTAAGTTTTTTCAGCGAAAATTTGAAGGTCTAGCTGATGTGCTTGAGGCTGATATTTCTGGGCAACGTGATGAGGTAGCGGAAGTTATTTTAGAGCCTTCCAAGCTCGACTTTCACAATATCACTGCTGATGAATTAGTTAATCTTGTTGCCACCAACAATCTTCTGATACCCGCGGGAGAAATGGATACTGCCGAGGGCCGTTTTGGGGTCAAGGTGCCGGCCTTAATTGAGACTATTGATGATATTCGGGAATTACCTATTCGCACCAATAGCCAAGGTGCAATAACTCTTAATGATGTGGCCTCAGTAAGACGTACTTTCAAAGATCCAACCCAATTTAGCACCATTAATGGTGAGCCCGCTATTGCTGTTAGTGTGCGCAAACGCCTGGACGCAAACTCCATTGAGACTGTGGCGGCAGTGCGCGAGTTGGTTGACCTGTATCGCGATCAATTTTCACGGGATATCAATATCAATTTTATGATGGATAGCTCCGAGTATGCCCAGAATATGGTTGATGAGTTGATGGGAAATATTCTCACTGCCATGGCTTTGGTGCTGGTGCTAGTTGTTGCGACTCTGGGAACTCGCTCCGGCCTACTAGTTGGCTTTGGTATCCCATTTAGCCTAATTGGCGCGATGATTATTGTTAACCTGATGGGTGCCAGTCTCAATTTTATGGTTATGTTTGGGCTACTTCTTGCTTTGGGGATGTTAATTGATGGCTCCATTGTAATTGTAGAATTCGCCAATACTAATATAGCCCAAGGCCTATCCGCACGGGAGGCCTATTTACTGGCTGTAAGACGTATGCGTATACCAGTTATTGCCTCCATTGCAACAACCCTTGCGGCATTTTTACCCATGTTATTTTGGCCCGGTGTTTCCGGAAGTTTTATGTTTTACCTGCCAGTTACCGTATTTTCAGTACTGGCTTGGTCATTGGTCTATGCACTGATTTTTGCGCCTATTCTAGGTATTACTTTATCGCGCAAGGCAGCAGTAAAAAATTCACAAGATGAAAATGAAAAATCTGAGATTTCTGCATCAACCCTGTTTCAGCCACTATTAGATTTTTATCTAAAACTATTGCGGCCCGCCATTGATAAGCCCCTTAAAGTTGCAGGCTTGGTTCTATTATTGCTTGTCTTGGTCTTTAAGGGCTATGGTAGCTTTGGTGCAGGTATGGAGTTTATACCTGTACTTGAAAATCGTTTTGGTTCGGTTGTGGTTCGTGCCCAAGGTAATTTGTCCATTGAAGAGCAGAGAGAGATTACTGCAAAAGTAGAACAAAAGTTCTCTTCACTTGAAGGCATAAATCAAGTCTACGCTTCCAGCCAAGGAGGTCAGCTAGTCGGGCAGATGGATGCCAGTCGTGATCAAATTAGTCTGATTTTGGTTGAGCTAACGCCGCGCGCGCAACGGGATAAAAGTAGTACGGAAATATTTACTGAAATTAGGGAAATAACCAGTGATATTCCGGGGGTGTACATTATTGCCGATGCACTTCAAGAGGGGCCGCCAGTAGGTAAGGATATCCAGATACAGGTTTCATCGAATAACAGGCAAGCAAGAGAAAGTACTGTTGTCATGATACGTGATTGGATGCGGCAAAATATTGTTGGTATAAGAGATATTGAAGATACGCTCCCCTTGGCTGGTATCGAGTGGGAGATGGCCATAGACCGTGCTCAGGCTGCAACTCTGGGCGTTAACGTGGTAACCCTAGGCCAAATGGTACAATTGGTTACCAATGGCATGATGATTGGCGAATACCGTCCAGATGATGCTGACAAAGAATTGGAAATTCGTGTTCGCTATCCCGCTGAATATCGAACATTGCAGTCATTGGATACCCTGAAGGTAAATACCTTTAACGGCCCAGTGCCGGTGGGCAGTTTTAGCGAGCGTCTGGCCAAACCTCGCGTAGATACCATACAGCGCATAGACATGATCGAAACGACATTTATATTTGCTAATTCGCAAGATGGCTATGTTACCGATAATCAAGTTAAACAGATAACTCAATGGCTGGAAACCCAGCCTCTGGATCCCTCGGTGGCTATTCAATTTAGAGGGGCTAACGAAGAGCAGGCTGAGTCAGCTGAGTTCCTATCAACAGCATTCCTTTTGGCCATGGGGTTAATGCTAATTTTGCTAGTTGCGCAATTTAATAGTTATTATCAGGCTTTAATTATCCTATTTTCAGTGGTCGTCTCAACCGCTGGTGTTTTACTTGGACTTTTAATCACCCAATCAGTATTTAGCACCATTTTGACTGGCGTGGGTATCGTGGCCCTCGCAGGTATTGTGGTCAATAACAATATTGTTTTGATTGATAGTTACAACTTTATCCGGCGCAGTCAAAGCGATATAACAACAGCGGAGGCTGCTTTTAGAGCCGCACAATCACGCTTTAGACCGGTTATGTTAACAACTGTGACCACGGTAGTGGGATTGTTGCCGTTAGCATCAGGTTACAGTGTTGATATAGTCAACCGCAAAATTGAATATGGCAGCATGGTGGTGGGATGGTGGCAGCCTATGGCAAGTGCAGTGGTCAATGGATTACTGCTGTCCACCGTGATGACCCTTCTACTGACACCGGCTTTACTAGTATTGCCCGGAGCTATTGCCAGCCGTCTAGGAATAAAATCTGCTCAGCCTGAACTCACTGAATCTGAGAGTTAGGTTTTCCTGTGAGTAGTCTAAGCAGAGGGTCTGCTGTTGCAAGCATACATACTAACGATTGTTTGATAGACTAATCTTTTAAAACTGCGTGTGTTTTATTACTGTGAATACTGGCCGTTCAAAAAAATCGATGCGCAAGGAGTTGCAAAGTAAAACCAAGGAATTTCTCTCTAAAGGAGGGGAAATACAGCGCTGTGATCGTGGAGAAACTGCAGAGCCATACGATCAACCCCGCAATAAATCTGTATTTGTCAGCCCCTCTCCGCTAAAAACCAGAACCTACTTAAACGATGTAGTCTCTCGGCTTGATAGTCGTAAAAAGAAAAACAAACAGGCTCCCGCCGCTAAAAAGCCTACAGCGCGACCTAAAAAGAAGATTATCTACGACGATTTTGGTGAGCCGGTTCGCGAAGTGTGGATTGACTCATAGGTTTTCAGCAGGCACCACAAAAACTGTTGTCGCAATGCTTTTTACTCACCCTTTACTTCTTGAACTAGAACAAAAGGTGGTATCACTACTGCCCATAACTCCGTATTGTTTTCGAACCAGCGTTGCGCTTGCTGATCACTGACTTCAAATAGAGAGCCACTGGCCAGCCAATTTTTGACCAGGTCTGTATTGTCCTGATGGAAAGCGATAGCGACCTTAATTAGGTCCTTATCCGCAGATGCCCCCAGCAAGTTACCAGCTGCATAATGTTTTTGAAGTTCATGCCAGCGTATTTTTGCCGTTTCAGCATTAAGACGTTCAACTAATGCATCAGTATTGTCTTGGGAGACCATTTTGAAGTCTATGCCTTTATCAAGATTATTTGTTAGTGCTAACCCGACCATTGACAAAAGTTTCGCAACAATTGCAGCCCAGCACTAGCACTTTTCTCGGGATGAAACTGCACAGCAAAGAGATTTTTTTGACAAACAGCGGCGGCAAATTCAAGTCCATAGCCGCAGGTTGCCGCAAGATTAGGATTGTTAACCGCGTCCACATAGTAACTGTGCACAAAGTAAAATCGACTGTCCTGCTCAATGCCCTGCCATAGGGGGTGCTCTTGAGTTTGATAAACATTATTCCAACCCATATGTGGCACCTTGAGCTTATTTTCTTGCCCATCCACTAGATCATTACCAAAAAATCTTACATTGCCTGGTAATAGGTTAAGGCAGTCAATACCGCCATTTTCTTCACTGTGACTCATTAAAGCCTGCATGCCCACACAAATAGCAAGCACGGGCTTTTCTGTAATAGCTTTGCTCAGCACATCTTGTAACCTGAGTTGTTTGATTTCATGCATGCAGTCACGAATTGCTCCTACACCTGGAAAAACCACCCGATCTGCTTCTTCAACAACCTTGGCGTCAGAGGTAACAGTGATTATTGAACCACAGGCAACATGCTCCAGTGCTTTGGCAACTGAATGGAGATTACCCATTCCATAATCGACAATGGCTATGTGGCTTCGGAAGTCGCTCATAAAAGTTTATCTAGTTAGCAGATGGGGATTTTTATCCTAAAAATCCCCTTTAAATGCTGATTACTAAGTCGTAGGTTTATTTAAAGTGTGCCTTTAGTAGAGGGAGTAACACCACTGATGCGGGGGTCTAAATTAATAGCCATACGCAAAGCACGACCAAAGGCCTTAAAAATTGTTTCGACCTGATGGTGGGCATTGGCCCCTCGCAAGTTATCAATATGCAGTGTCACTAAACTGTGATTTACAAAGCCTTGGAAAAATTCTCTGGTTAAATCAACGTCAAAGCCACCCACATGGCTGCGTAAAAAATCTGCATGCATAATAAGGCCTGGACGTCCTGAGAAATCCATAACGACTCGCGACAGTGCTTCATCAAGGGGGACATAGGCGTGACCATAGCGGGTCAGGCCTTTTTTATCGCCAATAGCCTCTGATATGGCCATGCCCAGAGTAATACCTATATCTTCAACTGTGTGATGGTCATCAATCTCTGTATCACCAGCTGCTTGAATATCCAAGTCCACTAAACCATGACGAGCGATTTGATCCAGCATATGATTTAGGAAAGGCACTGGGGTATTTAAATTGGCTTTTCCGCTTCCGTCTAGGTTAATCGTAACGGTAATTTGAGATTCCAAAGTATCGCGCGTTACGGTTGCGGTGCGCTCAGTCATTACATTCTCCAATAACGAATTTTAGGTGCGCATTATACGCGCAAAAGTGTTTGATTTTACAATTTAAAACAAACTACAATTTCCGGCTTATTTTTTTGGGGTGCACGCGAAAATTGTCCCTTCGTGATAATTATACAGGCAAAGAATCTTTTAGATTAGCTGTTGTGGTTTTTCTCAGCTTTATGCTGGGTCTGGGAACCACGCTTGAAGTTGCCCATGATCATAATGATCATTCCGGTGACTTCTTATATGCCGCCCATTATGACCATGCTGGCCATCACGAGCACGCAGAGCATCATGATCATGGGGAAGATTCTCAGCACTCAAAAAATTCTAAGCATTATGGTTTTAGTGCTGAGCAGTGTAGTTATACCGTTCTGCAAAATAGTAGTTCCAGTGTTGCGCCTGATTACTTAGCCATTGATTATGCAGCGCTTGTCTCAAACGAACTCGTTGTATTATCTCGTTCTTTTTATTCTGCACCCCGTGCAGCTTTTCTCGCCAGAGCACCCCCTCAAACCTCTAGATTATCCGTTTAGCCTCTTTTAAAAGGAGGTCAATTGGCGCCTGAAATTGGCGCATAAGATATATATTTAGAGGAAACATTATGAATAAGTTTATCGCGAGAAAGTTGCCTCTGGCAGCTTGCGTTATGCATTTGTCGACTGGCGCATTGGCCGGTGATATTGAAGAAATTATTGTTACATCGTCATTGATTGATGCTACAGCAGATAGCATCTCCAACCCATTGCATATTGTTGATGGTAGCGCCATTGCCAATGATGCAACCCAGAGTTTGGGTGCTAGTTTAGGTGATTTGGTGGGTCTATCAACCAGTGACTACGGCGCAGCCGTGGGTCAACCCATTATTCGGGGTATGTCTGGTAGCCGAGTAAAAATTCTTAATAATGGTGTTGTGGTTAGAGATGCTTCGGGTCTTGGTCCAGATCATATCAATGATGTTGATATGAATAATATTCAGCAAATAGAAGTGGTTAGAGGTCCCTCCTCGCTACTTTATTCTAATGGCAGTATTGGCGGAATTATTAATATTGTAGATAACACCATTGCCAAACAAAACTTTGAAAAGCCTACATTTAAACTTGGCTTGGAAACCCAATCAGTAAATGATGGGGACGGTTATGATCTTTCTTATCAAAATAATGTGGGTGGTCTAAATCTAAGTTTTGCCCATAAAGACTCGCAGTTCGAAAACTACGATATTCCCGAGGGCGCAATTAGCCATGAGGGAGAGGGTGATGGGCATCACCCCGACGAGGAAGAAAGCGATTCTCTAAGCAATACCGATATGGAGTTTAACTTTTCTCGTCTGGGCGTGTCTAAAACTGGAGACTGGGGTTTTGTTGGTCTTGCTTATACTGATAATGAAAGCCTCTATGGTATTCCTTTTCATGGTGATGAGCATCCCGAGGATGATGATCATCCAGAAGATGGTGACCATCCAGAAGATGAGGATCACCCAGAAGATGAGGATCATCCAGAGGATGATGATCATGAAGAAGAAAGAATCTTTGCTGATACAAAGTCTGAGGTTCTAAGCTTTAGAGGTTCATTTAATGTGGGTAATGGTTGGCTGAAAAAAGTTGACTATCACTACCGTGATTCTGAATATTCCCATACTGAACAACACATTGCTGAGGAAGGGCATACTGAAGAGGGCCCAACAACCTTTAATAATGATGCTACGGAATACCGTGCTATATTTGATTTAAGCAATGACACAGTGTCGCAAAAGATAGCGCTTAACGTTGCAAAAGAAGATGTCTCTGTAATCGGTGAAGAAGCCTTTATTAATCCAACACAAAGTGATGAATTAACACTGGGTTATTATGTTGATAAAGAGTTCGATGCGTATCATCTTGATTTTGGTATTCGGCATGATCAAATCAGCCGTAAAGGGTCGCTTAATCATGATGGTGAACTGGAGTCCTTTGAAAAAGATATCAACAGCACCAGTTTTGCCTTAAGCCTAAGTACGGATATCAGTGATCAGTTAAAGATCAATATTGGTCTTTCTAGTGTTGAAAGGGCACCTACAGCAGTAGAACTTCTAATGGATGGGCCTCACCTATCGACGGCTAGGTATGAAGAAGGCAATATTAATTTGCAATCCGAAACTTCCAATAATATTGATCTGAGCTTTAACTATGAAAATGAGGGTTTCTACGCCGCCTTAACCTTCTTCCAAAATGATGTCGATAACTATATCTACTTATTGGACGAGGAAGATCATGACGAGGGGCATCCCGATGATGACGATGACCATCCTAATGAAGACCCCAATGCTGTTGATCCCCATGATCATGGTGATTTAATTCATGCTGAGTATGTGCAACAAGACGCTGAATTGGATGGCTATGAACTAGAGATCGGTAAGACCTTTGAGCTAGCGCGTGGTGAACTGACCCTATCTTTTGCCAAGGATTCAGTTTCAGGTACCTTTGCCGATGGCAGTAATATCCTGCGCATGGTTCCCGATAGAAATCTCTACAAAGTTTCCTATGTAGAGGATGGGCTAAGAGCCTCACTGTCTCTCAATGATGTTCAAGATCAAAATGATACAGCTGAGCATGAGACTGCTACTGATGGGTATAAAATGTTAAATCTAAATCTGTCAAAAACAGTTGAGCTAAGTCCTGGGCAAAACTTAACCCTGTCTCTGTTTGGTAAAAACCTTCTTGACGAAGTGGCTAGAAATCATAGCTCTTTTGTTAAAGACGAGGTGCCATTACCTGGTAGAAACCTGGGTATAAAGGCTAGCTATTCCTTCTAGTGTCCCAAAAGCTAGTTAACAGCTAGTGAATAGCTAGTTAGTTAACAGCAACGCTAAAAAACCGCAGTTGATGTTAACTGCGGTTTTTTAGTTTTAGGGTAACTAGGTTTGGGTTAAACTTAAGCTAGCAAGGATCCAGTCTTATCACAGGTAAATACAGTGAAAAAAATAATTAAATGGCTAACCACCTCTGTGCTCACTCTTTTGACGTTGTTGGCATTAGGGATTATCTACATAGCAGTTGCAGTTGATCCCAACCAGTATAGGGGTGATATAGAAACTATCGCAGATCAAAATGGTGTGGAGTTATCTCTAAACGGAGATTTAGAGTGGCAGTTCTTCCCCTTAGGTATTCGCCTTAATCAGGTTAACTATAACTTGAAAGACCAGTCCATAGCAGGACGAATTGATCAACTGTGGTTGGGGGTGAGTATCCTGTCGATGCTAGCTAATAGCGAGGAAAGTGCTCAATTGCCGGTCAATAGCCTATCAATTGAAAAGGGTCGTTTATTTATTTCAAGGGCTAATCAACTGCCCTTACAAATCAGTGATATTAATTTAAAAGCCAGCAATATTGCATTGGATGGCAGAGAATTTCCGCTAAGCATTTCACTGCAAGTTCCTGGGGGAGTAAAGTTTAATCTCGATACTGAACTTGGTATGGCCCTTTCCCAACAAAGAGTAAGCGACTTCTCTTTGTCAGATTTTAGTTTGAGGCTAGGTGATATCAAGTTGATGGGTGAGATTAATAGCTCAGAGCAAATGGCCTATATCAGTGGTCAGTTGCAAACAAATGGGTTCGACCTGTTGGGGCAGTTAGCAACACTACAGCAGTTAATTCCAGACCTGTATGTGCCTGAGATGGTTGACCCCCAAGCGTTTAAGTCTGTCAGTATCACTAGCAATTTTAGTATTGAACGCACCCAAACGTCAGAAATCCAAACACAATTAGTGATTGATAATCAGCCCGTTGATATCAATGTGTTGATTGATGAGCAGCGCTACAAAATGACAACCATGATGTCAGCTGATAACTTGGATTTAAGTGCCTATCTTATAAAAGGCACGTCAAGCAATGGTAATGCTGCGCTATTTGCGCCTTTGGCAATCCCACTGGCATTGTGGCATGGAAAGAGTCAGGTGGAAGTCCATTTGGGACAGCTACAGCTAAATAATTTAGCGCTGAGCAATATCTATATCAACCTATTCGGAAACCGCAATGTTTTTAAAGTAAATTCGTTTGCTGCTGACGCCTTTGAGGGTCAGATTGATGCTACTGCAACGCTTGATTTGCGTGGTAAAGAGGCTAATTTTAATATTCAGTCATCAATAAATAATCTCAATCTTGAATCACTACTGGGAGTTTCAGTCGCCCAAAATAACTCTCAGTCTCAGCCAAAGATGCAGGGACTTTTAGATCTGACGTTTAACCTGCAGGGCTCAGGTAATCAGGTGCAACCTATTGTTAAATCTCTTTCAGGCACTGGTCAGCTACAGGTTTTATCGCCCTATTACAAGGAGATTAATATCGAGCAGACATTGTGCTCTGCAGTGGCTATGCTGTCTGGTAAACAAAGCGACCAACAATGGGCTGAGGGCACGCAGTTAAATGATTTAACCTCTGATTTTAGGCTTAGCGGTGGGCGTGTAATTATTGATAATTTTCAAACTGGCGCTGGCAATATTGACCTATCAGGCAAGGGCTCAGTAAACCTAATTGAACAAGTTTATAGGCTTAACAATACATTATGGGTTGCTGGGTCTGCTACAAGCGAAACTGGCTGTTCTGTTAACGCAAAATTACAAAACCGTGATTTGCCCTTTGTATGTGAGGGTAGATTAGGTGAGCCAGCAAACTGCAGGCCAGATGCAAGTTTGATAAAGCTCTTTTTAAAGGAATCTGCTGTCAATAAGCTGAGTGACCGAGTGTCCGAGGGTTTGGGCCTTAATGGTCAGAATAATCCGGTGAGAAATCTTCTAGACAGACGACTAAATTGACCAGCAACTAAATAGGGCAAACCACTCAAACAAACAAATAATCAAAATACCAATTTACTCAAATAATAATGATTGCTGAAGATTTTCAACAGGCTGTTCTGGGGTGGTTTAAGCACTCCGGTCGTTCAGATTTACCTTGGCAGCAATCTATTAATCCCTACCGCGTATGGGTCTCTGAAATTATGTTGCAACAGACTCAGGTTGCTACAGTTATTCCATACTTTGAACGATTTATGCAATCGTTTCCAACGGTAGATAAATTGGCTACTGCGCCTTTGGATAATGTACTGCATCACTGGACTGGATTGGGTTATTACGCACGGGCACGCAATCTACACAAAACAGCTCAAATTATCTGTACCACCCACAATGGACAGTTTCCCGATGATATAGAGCAGTTAACAGATTTGCCGGGTATTGGCCGTTCTACTGCTGGCGCTATTCGCTCAATCGCTTTCAAGAAACCCGCCGCTATTCTCGATGGTAATGTAAAGCGTGTTTTGGCCAGATTTGCTGGAGTAGCAGGATGGCCGGGCAAGAGTTCTGTTCATAACCAGCTTTGGGAAATCGCAGAAAGCTTTAGTCCTCAAACACATACGGCCGACTATAGTCAGGCGATGATGGATTTGGGTGCGACCCTATGCACTAAAACCTCACCCAACTGTTGCGAATGTCCTCTTGCAACTGACTGTCTAGCCAATGCACAGGGCAATCCTCAGGACTTTCCCGGTAAAAAGCCAAAAAAGAAATTACCCATCAAAGAAACCATATTTCTATTGATTTGCAATAAGCAAGGTGAGCTACTGTTACAACAAAATCCACCAACGGGGTTGTGGGGTGGCCTCTGGGTATTTCCGCAAATTGAAACCCTAGACCAGTTGCCTGAGTTTGCTCAGCGCTTAGGATTTGGGTCTGTAAGCAGTCAGCTTTTAGAAAAACAGCGCCATACCTTTAGTCATTTTCATTTAGATTATCAGCCAGTGGCTGTTTACGTTGAAAGAATCTCAGACAGGGTGGCTGATAACAGTGATCAACGTTGGTATAACCCAAAAAAACCTTTATCATTGGGAATGCCCGCGCCGGTAAAGGCGCTTCTCGATGGCTACGGTAAAAATTATCCCTTAAGGTAACTGGCTATGGCGCGAACTGTGCAATGTCGCAAATACAATAAAGAACTTCCCGGACTGGATATGCCTCCTTTTCCCGGCCCTAAGGGTGAGCAAATATTTAATACAGTTTCAAAGCAGGCTTGGAACGAGTGGGTGTCCCATCAGACAACTTTAATCAATGAAATGCGTCTAAATATGATGGATTTAACAGCGCGTAACTACCTAGAAGAGCAGCGAGAAAAATTCTTTGAGGGTAAAGAAGTTGATAAGGCTGATGGATATATTCCCCCAGCGCAATAATCCTTGACGAAGCGCCAATCAAACGTTTTAATACGCGCCTTCCCAATTTGCCCAGGTAGCTCAGTTGGTAGAGCAGTGGACTGAAAATCCTCGTGTCGGTGGTTCGATTCCGCCCCTGGGCACCAACTCTTTTAGCTTGTAACAAACGGTCTATTTCTAACCAGTCTTATTTATCAGTCTCGACCTCTTGAGACAATGCTAAAAATATATAAATACCTACCTGCTACACTTCAGCGCATATTGATTGCTTAGGTGTTTGAATCGCTTGTCTGCTGAATTGCGAGTTTGGCTGCTTTTGATCTGGTTTCCAATCAGTCCTGAAAAGACATAATTTTCAATTTGTCTCTTTGAACCTTTTGAAACTGGTCTGTCGTTAGCTTTTAGACTCGCTATCTGCTGTTTTAAATGACTACATTTAATCAAGTCATTTTGGGGCGAGGACGATTCTGACGAGGCCGCGATCGCAGAAATAAGGCAGGAGATGATTAATGCCATCCAAGGCAGTGATACAAAGATCTTCATTTACTAATTCCCTTTAGTAATTAATTGACTGATCTAATCTGTTGCAGGTGCGGATATTAACAGCAAAATAGCCTTTAAAACAAATAGCTGGCTCTTGCTTACAAGCATTTGCAAGCAAAGAGAGAAAAGCAGAACCTACCTAATCTGGTTTGCTATTGCCGCCACCCAACATAATACTTATCCAACGCGTATCAGGTTGAGTTTCAAGGGCGATCTTGATCATGATGGTCAGAGGTATGGATAACAACATACCGACAGGCCCCAGCACCCAACCCCAAAGTACCAAGGAAACAAAAACTACTAGGGGCGACAGATCAAGCCCCTTGCCCATGAGGCGCGGCTCCAGAGCACTGCCCATTAGGAAATTGACAGCAACAAAGCCACCCAGAGTCAAACCCGCAGGGCCCAAACCCAATTGAACCAATGCCAGTAAAACGGCGGGTACTGCAGCAATAAATGAGCCTACCGTGGGAACAAAATTTAAAAGAAATGCCAACAGTCCCCAGAGCACTGCATAGTCAACACCTACAATACTGAGCCAAATAAATATCAGTAGACCTGTGGCAACGCTAATAGCAGCTTTGATTGCCAGATAGCCTTGAACACTGTCTGAAAATTTACTTAGCCATTGTTGCGAGTTGGCATTGCCGCGCGCCAGCTTTAATTTCTCTCCGAATGTTATATTTTCCGCCAGAATAAAAATTACAGTGAGCAAGATCATGACCGAGTTAGTCATTACATTGCCAAACGAAGCTAAGGTACTGCCTACCAAGCTCATCACCGCTGAGGGATCAAAACTGCTCTGCCACTGGGTTGCATCAATCGCAATACCTCTAGCGCTCAACCATTGTTGCAGAGATTCGCTCATGGCAGACAACTTGGCTGAGTAAATAGGCATATCCTCTCTAAAGCTGTCCAGAGACGAGCCAATCACTGCCCCTAGCATAAGGCCGATAGACATTATTAACATAATCACCAAAGCGATGGCGGCAACCCCTGGTATACCGCGTTTTTTTAGCAGAGCTAATAGTGGAGACACAATCATTGCAATAAAAACGGAGAGTAGAAAAGGCACGACCAAGGAAGAGGCCATCTTTAGACCAGAAACCACAATTACAAAGGCTGCAGCTACCACTAAAAACTTAGATATAGGTGAGGTTTTATCAATCATGATCTAATTCCGATACCTGTATTTTTTTATTTAATTGTTGCAAAAACTCAGTGACCTCCTGCTTAGCGGCTTCACTAAAAACAATCCGTCCCTGCCGTTCACTAAACTCTGTGCTTGCCAACATAGCACATTTAAGGCGAATTTGATCTAGTTCAGGATCTTGGCGAATGGGCATGCTGAGAAAAATATCCCAATCCGTTGCGGTGGCCTGTCCATTGAGAGCTGACTCTAGCAAGCGTTTGATATTGATTGCTTCGACTCTATAAACCGGCGGTCTTACATACTGAAACACGAATAATGCAATAAGTATCACCACAAATGACAGTAACAGAGTGATAATAAAGTCTGGTGCCATGCTCTTGGTTTTGCCTCGCTTCTATTTGCTTTTACTCGCTTCTATTGGGTGCCTAAAACTGATCTGGGTATTTGCCTTCAAACTGCTTATACCACTGTTTAATACTTTCAATATCAGCTTCGTAGTCCCCTGTGGGCTCAAAGGTTTTACCCAGTACAATACGTTTATTGGGAAAGTCCAACGCACCCAGTTGGATAACACAGTCATTGGCTTCGGCAATGCGTAAGAATCCCGTTTTCCATTTTTTGGCTTTTTTACGTGTACCCTCTGGCGCTACAATAATCACCACGCCCTCATGCTTGGATACTGCGTCATTGACATAACCCATCACCGCCTCTGGATTTTTTCGGTTGACGGGAATACCACCCAGCCAGCGCATAAACCAGCGCAGTCCCGGTAGAAAAATGCTGTGTTTGCCGAGCCAGTGCAGACGAACGTTTATGCCTAAAATAGCGGCAAATCCCAGTACAGCATCCCAGTTGGAGGTGTGAGGTGCAGCAGTAATCAATACACGCTCCGCATTGACGATATTGCCCTCCAATTTCCAGCCAAATAGGCCATAAAACGTGCGACCAAACCAGCGTGTTAAGACGCTGCGATTAGCTCGCAAGTGCTCTGGACATTGGTTTTCTTCAAATGGTTTTAGTCTGCTCATTATCTACCCCACACTGATTATTAATAACCATTATTTTAATATTTGGTGATCTTAAATTGTTCTAGTGCTCTCGGGTGGCAGTAAAGCTTATATCTGGATAACGCTCCTCAGCCAACGAGAGATTCACACGGGTGGGCGCCAAATAGGTTAGGTGACCACCGCCGTCCAGGGCAAGATTTTCTTCAACTTTATTCCTAAAAGTTGTCAGTTTTTTATCGTCCTCAGATTCAACCCAGCGCGCTGTTTGTACATTAACAGGCTCATAAATAGCTTCCACGCCATATTCCTCTTTTAGGCGAAAAGCCACTACATCAAACTGAAGCTGGCCCACTGCACCCACAATAATGTCATTATTGCGAAAGGGGAAAAATACCTGAGTACTGCCTTCCTCTGAAAGCTGACGAATACCATTTTGTAATTGTTTGGTTTTAAGCGGATCTTTTAAGCGAATGCGCTTAAATAACTCCGGCGCAAAGTGGGGAATCCCAGTAAATTTTAGTGACTCACCTTCGGTAAAAGCATCACCAATTTGAATCGAACCATGATTATGCAAGCCAATAATATCGCCGGCCACTGCTTCTTCAACTGAGATTCGCTCACCGGCTTTAAAGCTAAAGGCATCGGCAATTCGCATATCTTTGCCAGTGCGCACATGTTTTATCTTCATACCCTTGGTATAGGTACCTGAACAAATGCGCAAAAAGGCAATACGGTCGCGATGTTTAGGGTCCATATTGGCCTGTATCTTAAAAACAAAGCCACTAAATTTACCTTCCTGTGCCGAGACCTCTCGGTCTAGGGTCGCTCGAGGTTGCGGCTGTGGAGCCCAGCGCACAAAGTCATCGAGCATTTCACGTACCCCAAAGTTGCCCAGCGCCGTGCCAAAAAATACCGGTGTTAGACGTCCGGCTAAAAATTCATCCATATCAAACTGATGGGTTGCACCTTTGACTAGCTCCAGTTCTTCCAATACATCGTCGGCAAAGTCTCCCAGTGCCTCGCGCGCTTCTTCTGAGTCTAGGCCCTTAATTTGGATATCATCCATCAGTGTATGGCCCTTGCCCTGAACATAGACATGAATAGTGTCTGTATAGAGGTTATAAACACCGCGAAATCCGCGCCCCATACCAATGGGCCAATTAATCGGTGCTGCGCTAATATTCAGCACCTCTTCAATTTCATCAAGCAGGTCAATAGGGTCGCGAATATCGCGGTCCATTTTATTGATAAACGAAATAATCGGCGTATCGCGCAGACGGCAGACCTCCATTAATTTAATGGTTCTGTCCTCCACCCCTTTAGCGCCGTCAATCACCATTAATGATGAGTCTACGGCGGTTAATGTGCGATAGGTATCCTCAGAAAAGTCCTCGTGACCTGGGGTATCCAGCAAATTGACCACACAGTCGTTATAGGGAAACTGCATCACCGAGGAGGTCACAGAAATTCCCCGCTCTTTTTCCATGCTCATCCAGTCAGAGGTGGCATGACGATCGCTCTTGCGTCCCTTAACCGTTCCTGCCACCTGAATCAGATTACCCAGTAGCAGTAACTTTTCTGTGATCGTGGTCTTACCTGCATCGGGGTGAGAGATAATGGCGAAGGTGCGTCTCTGTGAGACCTTATCGGGACTTTTTGCGTTTGACATCTATTCTAATCTTCTAGCTTTTACCTGAATATTTATGCAGCGAGTATTTAAAACGGGGGCTATTCTCCCCGATCTTACTAAGAGAAACAATCAATGAATAATTGATAGTGCATCTTTCAATCTCTATCAAATACACAGTGCTACATAAGAATTATTTACCATGATTGTAAAAAAGATAATTTTACTTGTAGAAATCCGTAAATTATTAGATACTGTATAAATATACAGTTATCAGTTTATTTCCCCTGAGGTTTTAATGAGTGTCTCGCTATTAAGCGGCATTAGCGCTCTCGATGTGGTAGCGGCGAAATGCCTAAAAATTCCCCTATTTACGGAGCCCGTTTCGGCGGGGTTCCCCTCACCAGCACAGGACTATATTGAGCAGACGCTTGATTTAAACGAGCTCTGTATCAAGCGTCCCAATGCGACTTTTTTTGTCCGCGTCGAGGGCGATTCCATGATTGAAGCCGGTATCTATGCCGACGATATTCTGGTGGTCGACCGCTCAGTTAAAGCCAAGCAGGGGGATATTATTATTGCTGAGATTAACAGTGAGCTCACGGTAAAAGAACTGCAACTTAAACCCTGTGTGCGATTAATACCCAGAAACGCTGCCTACACACCCATCGATATCCCCGAGGGCTGTGAGTTAACTATCTTTGGGGTAGTGATCAGTGTAATTCGCAATACCCAGCGCAAATAGATAATCTCCATGAGTAATGTATTCGCATTAGTTGACTGCAATAACTTTTATGCCAGTTGCGAAAAACTGTTTCGACCCGATTTGCGCCATAGGCCGGTGGTTGTGTTATCCAATAATGATGGCTGTGTGATAGCGCGTTCCAAAGAATCCAAAGCGCTAGGTATTAAAATGGGTGTGCCGGTGTTTAAAATTCAACAGGAAATTCGCGCCCATAAAATCAAAGTCTTCTCCTCTAACTTTGCACTCTATGCAGATATGAGCGCGCGGGTAATGAATACACTGGAAAGTATGGTGCCCAGCGTAGAGATCTATTCAATCGATGAAGCGTTTCTCGACTTAAGTAATACCCAAGCGATTATGCCGCTACAGCAATATGGCGAAAATATTAAACAGGCCATTGGCCAGTGGATCGGCATTCCCGTCTGTGTCGGTATTGTGCCCTCCAAGACATTGGCCAAACTGGCTAATTATGCGGCGAAAAAATTCCCAGCCACTCAGGGCGTGGTGGATCTAACCAGTCCACAGCGCCAGCGCCGGCTAATGGAACTGGTACCGGTTGAAGAAATCTGGGGCATAGGTAGACGCCTCGGCAAAAGACTTCATGCTATGGGGGTTAGAACTGCACTGGATTTGGCCGATAGTCCGGAAAAGCTGATTCGAAAGCAATTTTCAGTGGTAGTAGAGCGCACCGTTAGAGAGCTTAATGGCGAGTCCTGTATAGCCCTTGAAGAAATACCTGCAGCGAAAAAGCAAATTGTCTGTAGTCGCTCATTTGGTCAGCGAGTGACTACCTTTAATCAGATGCGCGAGGCAGTCTGTGAGCATACGGTGCGCGCCGGAGAGAAGCTGCGCAAAGAACGACAACAGACCAAAGTGCTGACGGTATTTATTCGCACCAGCCCATTTAGTACTGATAGACCTCAGTATTCAAATGCCGCTTCCAGTGAGTTGGTGAATGCCACTGACAATACCCGAGATTTAATCGCACTGGCAGTCAAGCTGCTAAGACAGATATGGCGCGACGATTATCACTACGCTAAATGTGGCGTAATGCTCTCGGATTTTTATGCGTCAGGTATCTATCAGCCAGATATATTCGATGTGCTTAATACTCATCCCAAAGGGGACAATAGAAGCAATAAACTGATGACCCTTATGGATCAGGTTAACCGCAAAAATAAGGGCGGTTTATTTTTTGCCGGGCAGGGCATCAAAAAGAAATGGGCCATAAAGCGTGAACATCTATCACCGGCCTACACCACGCGCTGGGGGGAGTTGCCCAAAGTACGCTAAAGGCTTTAATAAAACTTCGCTAAGAATTAAGCGGCATCTAGTTTAACTTTATTGACGCTATCCAGTTCGATGGTTTGCTTAGCCTGCCAGAGATCATAAGTATGTTGCATAGCAAGCCAGCTCTCAGGCGTGCGACCCAACGCCTTGGAAAGACGCAAAGCCATCTCTGGGCTGATACCACTCTGGGCTTTAAGCACCCTATTGAGGGTAGAGGGTGCCACATTGAGTTGCCTAGCCAAATAACGACAACTCAAATCAAAGGGTTGCATATAGGTTGCCTGTATAAATTCACCCGGGTGGGGCGGATTGTGCATAGTCATCAGTGTTAGCCCTCAATGATAGTCCTCATAATTAAGTAGAAAAACATTACCCTCAATAAACGCAAAGGTTAGACGCCAGTTAGCATTGACGGTGATTGACCAGATACCTTTGCGCTGACCCTGCAACTGATGCAGTCGATAGCCGGGGATATCCAGATCCTCAATAACCATAGCGGTATCTAAAGCTGCCAATTGCATTCGTAACTTTGTTGCATGTTGCGGCTGAATACCACGGATGCTGCCAGTGCTGTAGAAGCGCATAAGACCTTTGTGCTTAATTGATTTGATCATATAATAAATGTTGCGTGTTGCGCAACGAAAATCATATAAGAATTTTTCTTCAATTAGGCTATTACTCTCAATCCTCAATCAAGAGGACCTCATAAAAACTATAGACCTAACCGTAACTGAGTATAGGATATGAAACATAAAAAGAATAAATTAACCAAAAATTCATTTGTTCGAGTAAACCTCTTACAGTAGGATTTCGAATAACTAACTACTTTACCCCTATCTGGAAACCGCCCTATGAAGTATCAAGGTCAAACCGAGTATGACCACCAAGGTCCATCGCCCAAGCAAGGGGTAATACTGTGTAATCTGGGTACGCCCGATGCGCCGCAGACAACAGAGCTGCGCCGTTACCTTAAAGAGTTCTTAAGCGACCCACGGGTGGTGGAAATACCGCGCCTAATTTGGTGGCTAATTCTAAATCTAATTATCTTGCGTATTCGTCCGCGCCGTTCAGCCAAACTGTATAGAAGCGTATGGACAGAGGAGGGCTCACCGCTACTGGTACACAGTCGCGCTCAGGTAGAGGGTGTTCAGCGGTTGTTATCAGAGAAGTATAAAAAGGATGTGCCAGTGGTTTTGGGTATGCGCTATGGCAATCCCTCCATGGAATCCGCAATCAAAAGTTTAACAGAGCAAAATGTACGCAATATCACCGTATTGCCTCTGTACCCCCAATATTCGGGTGCTACCACAGGCTCGACTTTTGATGCCCTAGCCCAATGCTTTACCAAATTGCGCTGGGTACCAGAGTTACATTTTATTGGTGGCTATCACCAAAACCCAGCCTATATAAAGGCTATTTGCGCGAGTATTAAGCGCCATATTAAAGAGCAGGGTGAGCCCGATAAGTTTATGTTTTCCTATCATGGCACGCCGGAGCGCTATCTTAAAAACGGTGACCCTTACCACTGCTTCTGTCATCAGACCACAAGGCTGGTGCGTGAATCGTTAAATCTGCCAGAAGACAAAGTGATGACAACCTTCCAATCGCGCTTTGGCCGCGAGCCATGGCTTCAACCCTACACAGACGAAACTCTTGAGCAATTGCCAGAACAGGGCACTAAGCATTTAGCGGTGATCTGCCCAGGATTCTCTTCAGATTGTTTAGAGACTATTGAAGAGATCAATATGGAAGGTCGAGAGATCTTTATGGAAGCGGGAGGCGAGGCCTACCACTATATCCCGTGCCTTAATAGCGACAGTACCCATATAAAGGCATTGGCAGATGTGGTTAACCGTCAGCTAGGGTAGCTGTTAAATTTAGTGCTTCTCAACAGTTTGCTGCCATAGTTGCAACGCCGGTGAACAAGGCCCGCGGTAGTTAATAGTAGCCATTGTATCGGCTCTAGTCTGACCTTCATTAAGTATCACAATCGGTTTGCCCTGCTGTTGTGCCCACAGGCAAAAACGGTATCCAGAAAATACCGTTAGGGATGAACCTACTACCACCAAGCCCTGCGCTTTCTGCATTAACTGCTCTACCTTGGCAAGGCGTTGTTTAGGCACCGAATCGCCATAAAAGACTGCATCGGGTTTAAGTATGCCGCCACATCTTTCACAGGGGGGCACCGTAAGATGGGAATAATCTAGGTCATCAATATCGGCATCGCCATCGGGCCCAAGATGGCCAGATAGTTGAACATAGTCTGGATTATTTTGTTCCAGCCAGTTTTGAAGATCTTTTCTCGACTGGGACGCACCACAGGCCATACAGCTAACCCTATCAATACGTCCATGCAAATCAGTTACCTTAAGACTGCCCGCCTGCTGGTGCAGACCATCAACATTCTGCGTCACCACATGATCTAGCGCATTGCACTTTTCTAGTTCAGCCAGAGCGCGATGGGCATGATTGGGTTCAGCTTGAGACATAAATCGCCAGCCCACCATATTGCGCGACCAGAAGCGCTGTCGCGCTTGATGATCTTGCATAAATTGCTGGTGGGTTACGGGAGGTTTGCGTTGCCAAACGCCGTTTTTGTCGCGGTAGGTCGGCACACCCGATTGGGCACTGATACCGGCACCGGTTAGCACTAACCATTTTTTATTGCTGACCAGTTTTTCTACGGCATCTTGCATGGGTTTTAAACTCAATTAAATAACCTTTAAGTATACGAGGCTTGGTTAAAAATAACTCACCTTACCCGCTATATACTGCCATATTGCTGCGATAGCGCTTTTCCTCCCATATGCCTACGATAGCACTTTGCTATAGCGCTATCGTATAATGGCGCTCAAAAATAGCACCTATATATAAAAGCATGAATATTAAACAGTATATGAATGATCTAGGCAGTGCTGCCAAGGCAGCCTCGCGCGTTTTGGCGGCTAGTTCCACAGAGATCAAAAATAATGCCCTAAAAGCCATTGCCCAGCGTTTGGAGCAACAGCGCGATAGCCTAATACAGGCCAATCAAATCGATATGGAAAAGGGGCGTGCAAGCGGCTTGGATGCGGCGCTTTTGGATCGCCTTGAGCTTAATAATGCGCGTATTGATGGCATGATTGAGGGTCTAGCTCAAGTAGTGGCTCTGCCCGATCCAGTGGGTGAGCTCACTGATTTGGGCAAAAGACCTAGTGGCATTAACCTAAGCAAGATGCGTGTGCCTCTGGGTGTAGTGGGCATTATTTATGAGTCGCGACCCAATGTAACCATTGATGCGGCGAGTCTTTGTTTAAAGTCTGGCAATGCCACCATTTTGCGCGGTGGCAGTGAGGCGATTGAGTCCAATCAAGCCATTGCCCGCTGTATCTCTCAGGGGTTGGCTGATGCCGGACTGCCAGAGTCTGCGGTGCAGGTAGTAGCCACCACTGACCGCGCTGCGGTGGGTGAATTAATTACCATGACCGAGTATGTAGATGTCATAGTGCCCCGTGGCGGTAAGAGTTTAATCGAACGCATTAGTTCGGATGCTCGGGTGCCTGTTATTAAGCACTTAGATGGCAACTGTCATGTGTATATAGACGGTGAAGCAGATAGAGATAAAGCTGTAGCCATTGCAATCAATGCTAAAACCCACCGCTATGGGGTATGCAATGCCATGGAATCGCTGTTAATTGACCAATCTGTAGCCCCAGACCTATTGCCAGAGTTGGCATCAATTTATGCTGAAAAGCAGGTTGAGTTGCGCGGTTGTGCTAAATCTTGCGCCATTGTATCGGGCCTTAATAAGGCTGCAGAGGAAGATTGGTATCAGGAATATTTAGCCCCTGTGCTGGCGGTAAAAATTGTCTCAGGTATTGAGGAGGCGATTGCGCATATTAATCGCTATGGCTCTGGGCATACCGAATCAATCGTTACTGAAGATTCTGATCGCGGGCAAAAGTTTATTACTGAAGTGGACTCGAGTTCTGTGATGGTCAATGCGTCTACGCGTTTTGCGGATGGCTTTGAGTATGGATTAGGTGCCGAAATCGGTATTTCTACCGATAAAATTCATGCGCGAGGTCCAGTCGGTTTAGAGGGCCTTACCAGCCAAAAGTGGGTTGTTCTGGGTGATGGACAGATCCGTCAGTAATACATCGGTTGCTCTATTTGGCGGCACCTTTAATCCGGTTCATTTCGGACATCTAAAAATCGCTGAAGAAATGGCAGAGTTGTTACAGGTGTCGCAGATGCGCTTGCTACCCTGTGGCTCACCGCCCCACCGAGCAAAACCCGATGTCACTGCTAAACAGCGCTTGGCTATGTTGAACTTGGCCTTGGGCGATCAGTCGCTACTTATAGCGGATGATCTAGAGCTTAATAGGGCTGGGCCGAGCTACACCATTGATACCTTAAAATTGGTTAGGCAAGAGGTTGGCGATACGGTACCTCTGTTCTTATGTTTAGGTATGGATGTATTGTCGTCTTTGAATACTTGGCACTGTTGGCAGGATCTTTTAGATTACTGCCATATTGCGATATCACCTAGGCCTGGTTGGCCAGTGCCAGAGCATGGTGATATCGGCCATTGGGTTGCACGTTATCGCTGTGACGATATAAATGAGGTGCAAAACAAGGCTAATGGCTGTATTTATTTTTGTGATCTTATGATGTTAGAACTGTCTTCAACGACTATTCGCGATACCATTAAGCGTGGCGAAAATATTTCTTCAATGACTCCTGATAAAGTAGTCGATTATATAAAAACTAACCACCTGTATGAGTAATGAGTAAATAGTTGTTATGACAAAATCCCTAAAAGAAATTGTTATCAATGCCCTTGAGGAAATTAAGGCAATTGATATCACTTTAATTGATGTGCGCGAGTTAACTGGCATTATGGACACCATGGTTGTTGCCTCGGGTAATTCCAACCGTCAAGTCAAGGCGCTGGCAAATGCTGTGGTGATGGATGCTAAGGCAGCTGGCTATAGTTTGCTGGGTATAGAGGGTGAAAATACCGCCGAATGGATCCTTGTGGATTTTGGTGAAATTATTATCCATATCATGTTGCCAGCAACTCGTGCATTTTATGATCTTGAGCGCTTGTGGTCGGTTAGGCCCAATGATCCTGTGCCAGAGAGCCAAGAGGTAAGCAGTTTGTGGGGTTCGCCCGATGGTGAAAGTGACTAGTCACTTATGAAGATCAAACTATTAGCTGTTGGTACGAAAATGCCAAATTGGGTGGATAGCGGTTTTAAGGAGTACGCCAAACGTATGCCATCTGAGCTAAAGGTTGAACTGATTGAGATTCCCGTTAATGTAAGAGGCAGAAATCCGTCCTCTGAGCCAATGCAAAATCAGGGCCGGGCTATTCTTAAGAGCATTCATGAGCATGATTTTGTTGTTGCTCTAGATGTTTTGGGTAAGCCTTTATCAACCGAAGGGCTTGCAATTCAGCTTGAGCAATGGCAAATGAGCGGGCAAAATCTATGTCTGCTGATCGGTGGACCAGACGGACTATCCACTGATTGTTTGGCGCGCGCCAATATGAGATGGTCTCTCTCGGATTTGACACTACCTCATCCTATGGTGCGCATTATGGTTATGGAACAACTTTACAGGGCATGGACAATTAATACTAATCATCCTTATCATCGCAGTTAGATAATTAGGTTATTAATATGTTGCAAGATTCTGCTATATCAGACCCGCATACAGAACGTAAAATCTTTGTTGTAAGATTGTTGGTGGCTGCTATTTTGGTATTGATGTTATCTTCAATTATGATATACCGCTATTTCGATTTGCAGATTGTTAGACATCAGGACTACATTACAAACTCTAACAATAACCGCATACATATTAGACCAGTCCTTCCTCCTCGTGGTTTGATTTTTGATAAAAATGGAATTCTTCTGGCGGACAACCGTCCAACTTTTACCCTTAATATTATTGCTGACCGCACGCAAAAAGTTGATGAACTAATCACTCAAATCAGATCATTGATCACCATCTCTGAGCGTGATTTATCAACCTTTGAGAAGCGCTTTAAGCGGGGTAAATCCTTTGAACCTATTGCCTTAAAATATAATTTAACCGAAAAAGAACGGGCTGTTCTGGCAGTTAATGGTCACGCACTGGTGGGCGCAGAGGTAAGTGCGCAGTTAACGCGCTTTTATCCTAGTGGCGATCTTTTTGCTCATGTAGTGGGCTATATGGGACGAATTAATGAGCGTGAACGCCAAATCATAGATCTCAATCAGTACCGAGGGATCGATTTTATTGGCAAAATTGGTTTAGAAAAATTCTATGAGAAAAATCTACTGGGCGGTCAGGGGACTGAGCAAGTAGAAACCAATGCTCGGGGTCGAGTAATGCGTGTTTTAGATCGCACAGACCCTGTCTCAGGTGATGATCTTACCCTGTATATTGATAGTTATCTTCAGGCGGTTGCCCATGAGGCGCTCAAGGATACGCGTGGCGCGCTAGTTGCCATGGATGTCAAAACAGGCGGTATTCTGAGTATGGTTAGCACACCCACTTATGATCCTAATCCGTTTGTTTCAGGTATCAGCCAACGTGACTACGATAAGTTAATCAATTCATTGGATCAGCCTCTCTTTAATCGTGCTCTGCGTGGCCAGTACCCACCGGGTTCGACCCTAAAACCGCTGTTTGGCTTGATTGGTTTAGAGAATGATATTTTTGATATGGATTTTGCTATTAATGACCCAGGGTATTTTTATATGGAGGGTATTTCACGCCCCTGGCGTGACCACAACTCAGACCGGGGTGGACACGGCGCTGGTGTTGATCTCTCTAAAGCAATTATTGAATCCTGTGATGTGTTTTTCTACACCATAGGGGTAAAAATTGGCATTGATATGTTAGCCAATGAGAGTACCAAGTTTAGTTTGGGCAAAAGAACTGGCATAGACCTCTATGGCGAAAAGCAGGGCATCATGCCTACAAGACAGTGGAAATCAAGATACCGAAACGAAGGCTGGTTTAATGGTGATACGATCAATATGAGTATTGGGCAAGGTTTTATGCTTACCACACCCCTGCAGTTGGCTGTGATGACAGCGCGCATTGCATCGCGCGGAAAAATGGTTAAGCCCCGTTTGTTAAAAGCGATCAATGGTGTAGACGTTGAAAACATGCAAGTGGAAGAGGATATTCAAATTGATCAGAGATACTGGGACTATGTACACCAGTCTATGGTTGATGTTGTGCATTCCAATAAGGGGACAGCTGTTGGAGTCAGCCAAGGTTTAAAATATAAAATGGCCGGCAAGACTGGCACCGCACAGGTAATTAGTATTAATGAAGAGGAAGAATATGATTCCTCAAAAATAGATAAAAGAAATTGGGATCATGCCCTATTTGTTGCCTTTGCTCCCGCAGAGGACCCACAAATTGCAGTTGCACTTATTGTTGAGAATGGAGAGCATGGTAGTTTAACGGCGGCACCTGTAGCGCGCCAAGTTATTGATGCTTATATGGAGACTAAAGAGTCCGGCAGTCAATATGCCGGTGACAGGTCAAATCCAGCATTCAGAAATACAAGAATAGGGGCAAACTAGCAGATGCAGCAGTACGATTTTGTCAGGCGCCTCGATACCCGAGGAATTGATAAGCCAGCCAACCGTTTTCATATCGATCTTGGTCTCTTATTAACACTGCTCGTATTGTGTGTTGCAGGTCTATTTATTCTCTACAGTGCCAGTGAAAAAAGTCTTTTTTATGTAAAACGCCAAGCAGTGATTATGTTTGTTGGCTTTTTAGGCATGTTGGTAGCGGCTCAATTTCCAGTGCGCTTTTGGGAGCGTTGGGCATTTCTACTCTATACAATTGCAGTTCTCTCGCTTATGGCGGTTATGCTGTTTGGTGTGGAAGCCAAAGGTGCTACACGCTGGTTGGATTTGGGGATTACCCGTTTTCAACCCTCTGAAGTAACAAAAATAGCCGTGCCTATGATGGTGTCTGCCTACTTGGGTAAGCGCTATATACCGCCAACATTTAAGCATGTATTTGTCGCGCTTGTTATGGTGCTAGTGCCCGTATTAGCTATTGTCCAACAGCCGGATTTAGGGACTGCTATTTTGGTTTTTGCCTCTGGTTTTTTTGTGCTGTTTCTGGCGGGTTTAAGAAAGCGTTATTTAATTATTAGTGCTTTAGCCGCCATCGCCGCAGTACCGGCATTGTGGATATATGTTATGCGCGATTACCAGAAGCAGCGAGTACTAACCCTTTTATCGCCTGAGGATGATAAATTTGGTGCGGGTTGGAATATTATTCAATCAACAACCGCCATAGGTTCTGGTGGGTTAAAGGGTAAAGGGTGGACTCAAGGCACCCAGTCCCAATTAAATTTTTTACCTGAGAGCCATACTGACTTTATTATTGCTGTGCTAGCTGAGGAATTTGGGCTCTTAGGCGTCGTTGTGCTCTCTGTACTTTACCTTATTTTGATAGGGCAGTGCATGATGATCGCAGTCAATGCGCAGTCTCAATTTGGCCGACTTATTGCTGGAAGCATAAGCCTCACATTTTTTATCTATGTTTTCGTGAATATGTGCATGGTATCAGGCATACTGCCTGTGGTTGGCGTGCCGTTACCGCTGATTAGCTATGGTGGAACAGCTATTGTTACACTTTTTTTTGGATTTGGTATCCTAATGGCCATTAGCTCTGAACCCAGACAACTTAGGACTCAACGTTGAAAAATTTAATACTTTCACTGTTATTTTCGCTTACAGCTTCCTTCGCCAGTTTCAGTATTGCTGACTATTCGAAGCATCCCGAGGTAGGTTCCTTTATTGAGCGTATGGTCAATGAACATAACTTTGACCGACAGCAAATTAAAAATTGGATGGCGCAAGCGCGCTATCAAAAGTCTATCGTTGATGCCATGAGTCGACCTGCAGAGAAAGTTAAAACTTGGTATGACTACAGAAAAATCTTTATCACTGATTTACGCATTGAGCGCGGTATAGAATTTTGGCAAGCCAACCGTCAGACCCTAAATGATGTCGCACAGGAATATGGCGTAGATCCAGCCATTATAGTGAGCATTATCGGCATTGAAACTAACTATGGTCGCAATACTGGTGATCACAGAGTAGTCGATGCGCTTAGCACATTAGCCTTTGATTTCTATACCTACAACGTTAAAAGAGAGTCACGTAAGAAATTTTTTACCACTCAGTTAGAGCACTTATTCTTATTAGCACGCGAGCAAAACCAAGACCCGATGTCTTTAAAAGGCTCTTATGCTGGTGCAATGGGGTGGGGACAATTTATGCCTAACAGTTATCGCAATTATGCCGTTGATTACGATAAAGACGGACTGACCGATATCTGGAATAACCCTGATGATGTAATCGCCAGTGTTGCCAACTACTTTGTTGAGCATGGTTGGCAAAAGGGTCAGCCAGTGGCAACCAGAACCCTTGTAATAGGTAAACCAAATGCTGACGAACTGAATAAACTGCGCCGACCCAAACTGACTATTGCCGACCTTGAGGCTAAAGGCTATAAGCCCGTTGCCAATTACAATAAAGACTATAAGGCCTTTCCAATTCTGCTAACTGGAAAGTATGGTGAGGAATATTGGCTAGGGTTGCATAACTTATATGTTATCGGTCGTTACAACCCGAGAATAAAATACGCAATGGCGGTGTACCAACTCAGCACAAGTATTCAAGGGCGTTACTGTGACTCGATTGGAAACTGCTAGTCTATCTGTTGCGACATTTTTAACACGACTTGTTAATCTGCTTTCTCAAACTAAAACTCGATATTCTATCCTCTGTGCTCTGATACTCAGTGCCTGCAGTGATCTTCAGACCCTCAGTATTTCAATTAAAGATGGCCCCGGACAAGCAGTTGATATCAGTGCCATTAAGGATGCTGTTCCAAAAATTGAACCCATTACTAAAGCGGGTAATAAAAGTCCCTATACGCAGTTTGGTAAAACTTACTATGTGTTGAATTCTAGCCAAGGGTTTAGAGAAACAGGAATAGCCTCATGGTACGGAAGCAAGTTCCATGGTCGCCGCACATCCAATGGTGATGTTTACAATATGTATGCCATGACCGCGGCCCATAAAACCCTGCCCATACCCACCTATGTCAGAGTGACTAACCAAGAAAATAGGCGCTCAGTGATTGTTCGAGTAAATGATCGCGGTCCTTTTCATGAATCGAGAATTATTGATCTTTCTTATGTAGCCGCATTAAAACTGGGTTTTGCCGCTAATGGCACGGCCAAAGTATCTGTTGAGGCTCTGAATCCCGCCACAGGTTATGTATCTAGACCCTCGGTGCCCAAAGCGAACAGTCAAAACAATACGCCTGTTAACTTGGATCGATACCTGCAAGCAGGGGCTTTTGAAAATCACCAATCAGCAATAACACTTGCCAACAAAATAGCACAAGCGGTCACAGTTCCGGCATTAGTCACAGAGGTGGGTCAAGCCTTTAAAGTTTGGGTGGGACCTTTGCAAGATGATAGGGAACTACAGACAACAAAGGAACAACTTAAGTTGCGTCTAAATATTTCCGCATTTAGTGTTAAGCAATAGATTTTATAGGATAAGTTTTGCTGCCAAAAATGGGCATAAACTGTGACAGGTGGTAAAATACCTCCTACTTTTTAAATGCAGTTTAGATTAGCGGTTTGGGTATAGGTTTTATGTTAAAGAAATGGTTTTTCAAAACGTTTTTATGTGTATTGTGTTGCGCTCAATTAGGTACAGCCTTGGCAGCACAATTTCTTCCAGATCCTCCCAAGCTTAATGCAAAAGCGTGGATCCTTGTTGATGCTAATACAGGCCATGTGATTGTTGAGCACAATGCAGACTTGCGACTGCCTCCTGCTAGTTTAGCGAAGATGATGACCACCTATATCACCTCTGAAGCCATAGCAGAAAAGCGCCTAAAAGAGACCGATCTTGTTCTAGTTAGTGACAATGCCTGGAGGCTGGGTGGTGCCAGGACTGAGGGCTCTACTATGTTTTTGAGTGCAAAATCTAAGGTCTCAGTACTGGAACTAATGCACGGCGTTATTATTCAGTCAGGCAATGATGCAGCCATCGCCCTAGCAGAGCATATAAGTGGCAATGAGACCGTGTTTGCCGACAATATGAATTTTCAGGCTGAGTTAATGGGTATGTCCAATACAGTCTATGCCAATGCTACAGGGCTACCCGCCGAAGGTATGGTCACATCGGCAAGAGATTTAACACTGATAGCGCGCGCAATTATCCAACATCATCCTAAGTACTACAGCATATACTCTAAGAAATACTATGAGCACAACAATATCAAACAACCCAACCGCAACCGACTGTTGTGGCGTGATACAAGCGTGGATGGCTTAAAAACTGGCTACACTGAAGAGGCGGGTTATTGCCTAGTGGCTTCATCGGAACGCCGTGGTATGCGCTTAATATCCGTGATTCTTGGAGCTAACAGTGATGACTCCAGAACCAGACAAACGCAAAAGTTATTTTCCTACGGATTTAGGCATTTCGATACGCTAAATATCTATTCTGCCGGAGAAAATATCAAAGAAAATGTGCCTGTCTGGTATGGTCAGGATGATTTTATTAATTTAGTCGTTGCGGATGACATAACCCTTACCCTTCCAAAGGGGCAGCAAAAGAATCTGCAAACTACAGTGGTGGTTGACACAAATATTGAAGCACCAGTTTATGCTGGACGGGAATTAGGGCGCCTTAAAATAAGTCTTAATGATGAAATAGTGGTCAATGCGCCTCTTGTGGCGGAAAAAGATATCCCTCTAGCGGGTGTGTTTTCACGCTTTTTTGACTGGATTCTGTTGTTATTTACACAACTATTGTCCTAGAGATCTGCCTTGAGCGAACAGGAAAAGCCGCAAATAGAATTTCCCTGCCAGTACCCTATCAAGGTATTGGGTGATGCTTCACCAGAATTGCTGGAACATATCTTGCGCACTGTGGATACTCATGCACCTGGCTACCAAGCCTCTGATATCAGCAGTCGTGCCAGCAGTAAAGGTAGATGGCAATCAATTACGATTGTTATTACTGCAACAGGGAAGCCTCAATTAGATGCTATTTTTGCTGATCTTAAAACCAGCCCTAAGGTGAAAATGGTGCTGTGATGGGTACCTCTGAGACGTTTGAGCAGCACCATAGACCTCTTATTATTCGCCACCTAGGTATGCAAGATTACGCCCATACCTATGAGGCAATGAAAGGCTTTATTGGACAGCGAGATGACTCCACAGCTGATGAAATATGGTTTTTACAGCACCATCCGGTGTTTACCCAAGGCCAAGCTGGTGAGGATAATTATATTTTAGCGCCTGGCGATATACCGGTCATTCAATCGGACCGTGGTGGTCACGTAACCTACCATGGGCCAGGACAAATTACGGCCTATCTGTTAATAGATATTAAGCGTCTCAAGCTTGGAGTTAGAGATCTAGTGACTTCAATAGAGCAGGCTTTGGTAGATACTCTGAGTTATTGGCAGATTAATGCTAATCCTCGCTCTGATGCGCCAGGCGTTTACACAACTGATGGAAAAAAAATTGCATCTTTAGGTCTGAGAATTAGAAAAGGATGCAGTTATCACGGGCTTAATTTTAATATCGCAATGGATATGCAGCCGTGGCAGCGCATTAATCCCTGTGGTTTAGATGTTGAAATGACCCAGTTGGCAGATCTAATTGATCCGCCACCCAGTATCAAACAGGTCACCGATAAATTATCTGACAGCCTACTCTCGGTGCTGGGTTATAATGACGCACTATTTGACGAGGACTTAAGGGTCCTAGAAAAGTATAAATCGAAGGAAAAATAATGACAGACTTGATTAACCCACCCAAGCGCACACGCAGATTAAAGCAAGGTGAAAAACTGCGCAGTGCCGACAAGGTGGAGCGCATACCAGTCAAGGTCATTGCCACCACCGAGGTGAAAAAGAAACCAGAGTGGATGCGTATCCGGTTATCGCCGTCTCCCCGAGTGAATCAAATTAAAGATATTCTTCGCGGTCATAAAATGGCTACAGTATGCGAGGAGGCCGCCTGCCCAAATCTGCATGAATGTTTTAGCCATGGTACGGCAACCTTTATGATTATGGGTGAGATTTGTACAAGGCGCTGTCCCTTCTGTGATGTTGGTCATGGTAAACCTAATCCTCTGGATGTCGATGAGCCCAGTAACCTTGCGAAGGCCATCAAAGAGATGGGTCTTAGTTATGTGGTGATCACATCAGTAGATCGTGATGACTTGCGCGATGGCGGCGCTCAACACTTTGCCGACTGTATTCGTGAGGCACGGCAATTATCACCCCATTTAAAGGTTGAAGTTTTGGTACCTGATTTCCGTGGCCGTATGGAGCCAGCCCTAGAAATTCTTACCGCAACCGCGCCTGATGTTTTTAATCATAATATGGAGACTGTGCCGCGTCTTTACCGTGAGGCTCGTCCCGGCGCCAACTATAAGTGGTCGCTTAAGCTACTCAAGGAATACAAGCGATTAAACCCCGAGGTACCTACTAAGTCAGGTTTAATGGTTGGATTGGGTGAGTCCAAGGATGAATTATTGAGAACCTTGGATGACTTGCGTGAGCATGATGTGGATATGCTGACGGTGGGCCAGTATTTACAACCCTCGGTTAATCACTTACCCGTAGAGCGCTTTGTGCATCCTGATGAATTTGCCGAATACACGGCCTATGCCGAAAGTATTGGTTTCACCCAAGCAGCTTGTGGGCCCCTAGTGCGTTCTAGTTATCACGCCGATAAACAAGCGCGTGGCGAGACTGTTGACTAATCAAGCGGTTAATTACATCTTAAAATGTAGACAATAAAAAAGCGGCTTAGTAGCCGCTTTTTTGATTAACTTGCTAATGATTTAACCGCATTTAGAATCACCGCAGTTTAAGCAAGTCATACAACCATCCATTAATATAGTGGCTTTTACACTGCACTTTCCACATACCTCGGCATTGGCTGGAAATTCACCTGAGGCTTCAGGTGCGGCAGCTTTGCCTTCAAATTCAGCGCGTTTTTCATCGAGAATTTTTTGTTGGTGCTCAGGTATCTCAGTCTTCTGTAGAAGACCAATTTTTTGCAGGTGATCCTCAATAGCCCAGCCAATTTCAGCCACTAGAGAGGGCATAAATTTGCCGCCAGACTTAAAGTAACCACCCTGGGGGTCGAACACTGCTTTAAGTTCTTCGACCAAGAAAGTACAGTCACCACCTTTGCGAAATACTGCTGAAATAACACGGGTGAGGGCGACAATCCACTGGAAGTGATCCATATTCTTTGAATTGATAAAAACTTCAAAGGGACGCCGTAATTCATGGTCAGTGCCTTCGTTAAGCACAATATCATTGATGGTTAGATACAAGGCATGGTCTGACAACGGAGTTTTAATTTTATAGGTGCTTCCAGCAAGTGCCTCAGGCCGAGATACTTTTTCATGCATCTGAATAATATTACTGCCCGCATCGGCCTGTAACGTCTCAGTCTCAGGTGCTTGGTCTTCAGTGCCCACTTTATAAGCTACTATTTTTTGGCTGATTTTTTTAGTCATTTTGTTCCTCTTACAATTCCTGTCTTATCTTTTCCTTTGTCTGGGCTAAGATTAAAACTTACCGTAATAGCCTTCTTTGAGCGCATCAAACAGGTTGGCAGCTGTGTGCACTTCACCATCGTACTCAACCTCTTCATTACCTTTAAAGTCTACGGTCGACCCATCTTCAAGAGTAAAGCTGTAGGTGGTATTTTCTAGGTCACTCTCTTTAACCAGTACGCCTTGGAAGGCCTCTGGATTAAAGCGGAAAGTGGTACAACCCTTAAGGCCTTTTTCCGCTGCATAGAGGTAGATATCCTTAAAGTCATTATAGTCACACTCAGTGGGTACATTAATGGTTTTGGATATCGAGGAATCCACCCACTTCTGTGCGGCTGCCTGAATATCAACATGAGCATTGGGCTCAATGGTTTCAGAGCTGACAAAGTAATCGGGTAGAGCCTCATCCTCTGCCTCACTAAATGGCATAGCCTTGGGGTTAACCATAGATCGATAAGCCAAGAGCTCGTAGGAGAATACATCTACTTTCTCTTTGGACTTTTTGCCCTCGCGGATTACATTGCGTGAGTAGTGATGGGCAAAGCTTGGTTCAATGCCATTGCTAACATTGTTGGCTAGCGATAGCGAAATAGTTCCTGTTGGCGCAATAGAGCTGTGATGGCTAAAACGGCAGCCCTCTTCAATAATAGAGTCAACCAGCTCTGGAGCCACTTCAGAGATATTTTGCATATAGCGGCTGTATTTGCCCATAAGCACTTTGCCCTTGAGCTTATCGCCTACTTTAATACCATCTTTGGCTAGATCGGGTTGCTTAAATAGCATCGCCGCTGTGACTTCAAACTCATCATCCATAATGGGAGCAGGGCCCTTTTCACGGGCCAAATCTAAGCCGCTCTCAAGACCTGCAACAGCCATTTCTTTGGCCACTTTCTCAGTAAAATCGACAGAATTCTTATCACCGTATTTCATGCATAGCATGGTGATGGTAGAACCTAAGCCCAGAAAGCCCATACCATGACGGCGCTTATATTGAATTTCATCGCGCTGGCCGTCCAGTGGTAGACCATTGATCTCTACCACGTTATCCAACATGCGGGTAAAGACCTTAACAACTTCACGATACTGATCCCAGTCAAACTCCGCTTCTGAAGTGAATGGATTGCGCACAAATTTGGTCAAGTTAACCGATCCCAAGAGGCAGCTACCATAGGGTGGTAGGGGCTGTTCACCACAGGGATTGGTGGCACGAATATCTTCACAGAACCAGTTGTTATTACTCTTGTTGACCTGATCGATCAAAATAAACCCGGGCTCAGCATAATCGTAGGTGGAAGACATAATGGCGTTCCACAATTTTTGCGCTCGAATTGTTTCATAGACACGACAAGCTACTAAGCCATTGTCATTAGTAACGTAATTGTCCGTGGTGGGGAAAGGCTTCCAAACCACATTATCACCTTCGAGGTCTAGGCCGTCTTCAATTTCTTTGGCACTGATAGGGAAGGTTAATTGCCAGTCACCATCATTGCGCACAGCATCAATAAACTCTTCGGTTATTAACAGAGAAAGATTAAATTGACGCAGACGTCCGTCTTCCCTTTTTGCCTTTACAAAATCAAAAACATCGGGATGACTGACATCAAACGTTGCCATCTGAGCGCCGCGACGACCACCGGCTGAGGATACGGTAAAGCACATCTTGTCGTAAATATCCATAAAGGATAGGGGACCAGAGGTATAGGCACCTGCACCAGAAACATAGGCTCCCTTGGGACGTAATGTTGAAAACTCATAACCAATGCCACAACCTGCTTTCAGGGTTAAACCGGCTTCCAGATTGCGCTCCAGAATACCTACCATTGAATCTGGAACAATGCCTGATACGGTGCAGTTAATAGTTGACGTTGCTGGTTTGTAGGCTTGAGCGCCAGCATTAGAAATAATGCGCCCAGCGGGAATAGCACCATGCTCTAGGGCCCAGAGGAATTTTTCTTGCCACTGCTTGCGTTTGGATTTTGTCTCCACCTCAGACAGGGCCTTAGCGACTCTAAGGTAGGTTGCCTGAATATCCTTATCAACAGGTTTATCTTGCTTGTCTTTTAACCGGTATTTTTTGTCCCATATATCTATGGACGCTTCCTGCATTTCAATATCTTGTGAATTGCTAATTGATTTAACCGTCTTTAGTCTGGTTGCACTCATTACTTGCCCTTACTCTTATCTGGTTGCTCTTACTTGCTAATTGTTCTTTACCCTGATTACCTGGGATCAAAGACCGCCTGTTGGAGGTGCACAACGTCCTTTGTTTAACCCTCTCATCGAATTAATCGTTAATTTGGTACATCGACACCGCATATATTTTGTTATTATTTTTATACGATGCAGAAACCGATTTTATCCTACATTTTGTGTTATGCAAGCACCAATACACTATATATTGTGTTTTTTTTAAAAGTGAATATATCTCAACCTTGGTAAGCCATTGAAAAACATGTGGATAAATGCTCCAAAACCAGTCGCACTGGTACCTTCGTATAAAAAATGACCATTGTGAATAAATTGGTCATGACACTGTTGTGGCAAGGGCTTTCTATTGTGTCAGCACAGCGACTTAGCTAAAATATTAACCTTATCAACACCAATTATTAGTACCAATTACAAGACCCCTTAAAAATTTTATTCGCTCATTTATTTTTAACTATAAATCTGCGTTTTACTGAGGCTACCCATGGATATTTTTGATTTCTCCGATGGTCGAGAGGGCTACTATGGAGAATACGGCGGCGTTTTTCTGCCAGAGATTTTACATGCAACAATTGAAGAGTTGCTCGCCTGCTTTCGTGAATGCAAAGCGGATCCTAAATTTTGGCAGGACTACGTAGCGCTTCTGCAAAATTATTCGGGTCGTCCTACACCTTTGACCTATCTTGAGAACCTCAGTCGGGAGTTGGGGGGTGCGCAGATTTATGCCAAACGCGATGACCTTAATCATACCGGCTCGCACAAGGTTAACAATGTTATGGGTCAAGGACTATTGACCCAGCGTCTGGGAAAGAAACGTGTTATCGCTGAAACTGGTGCTGGGCAACATGGCTTTGCTACAGCCACAATGGCGGCGCGCTTTGGCTTTGACTGCAAAATTTATATGGGTGCGGTTGATGTAGCGCGTCAGCGTCCCAATGTGTTTTGGATGGAAAATCTTGGTGCCGAGGTAGTCGCGGTCGAGGACGGTCAGAAAACCCTTAAGGATGCGGTCAATGAATGTATGCGTGACTGGGTGACTAATATGGCGGATACCCACTATATTTTGGGAACTGCTTGCGGCCCTCATCCATTTCCAGAGATGGTGAGCTGGTTCCAATCAATTATTGGTCTGGAGGCTAGAGAGCAAATTTTGGCCCAGACTGGTCGCCTGCCGGATCGCGTCTATGCCTGTGTTGGGGGAGGCTCCAATGCCATGGGTCTATTTCAAGGTTTTTTTGATGAGCCCAATGTTGAGTTAATAGGCTGTGAAGCTGGTGGTGAGGGTGTCGGTTCCTATATGCACTCAGCGCGTCTAGCCTATGATGATGCCAGTGTGGGTGTAGCCCAAGGCTACAAGACCTACTTCTTACAAAATGACCAGGGCAATATGAATGAAACCCATTCCGTTGCCGCTGGTTTGGACTACATTGGTGTTAACCCGATCTTTTCCCATTTGCACGATCAAGGCAAAGTTCGCTTTGAGGCAGCTACTGACGCTGAAGTAAAAGAGACCCTTAAATTGACCATGCGCACTGAGGGTTTAATTCCTGCCCTTGAGAGCACCCATGGCTTTGTGGTGGCTCTTAAAGAGGCGCGAACTATGTCCAAGGATCAGATAATCATAGTGAATATGTCAGGGCGTGGTGATAAGGATATCTTCACTATTGCTGATGCCCTGGATGACGCTAAGTGGAAAGAATTTATTGGTGGTAAGGCGGATCAATACCGGATGGAGAAAAACTGATGAGCCTTGCCTCTTATATTAGTGAGCGTAAACAAGCAAAGGATCTTCTGGTTATGGCCCACGTGGTTTGTGGCTATCCATCGTTTGAAGATAATTTAAAAGAACTGGAGATTATGGCTGACGCTGGTGTGGATTTGGTGGAGCTACAATTCCCATTCTCCGAGCCCAGTGCTGACGGCCCCCTGTTTGTAAAAGCTAATGAGCAGTCGCTTAAGTCCGGCACTACCGTGGACCAATGCTTTGAGTTTATGGCTGAGGCTAGCAAACGCTTTCCTTTTAAGCTATTGATGATGGGCTATTACAATACTGTGTTTAAGATGGGCGAGGAGGTGTTTGTAAAGCGCCTTAAAGAGGCTGGAGGCGTAGGCTATATCTTGCCCGATTTGCCCATAGAAGAATCAGCTAATCTGCATCAGCTTTCGGAACAGGCGGGAGTAGAACCTATTATCCTTATGACACCTACTAGCAGTGATAAACGCTTGGCAGAGTTGGGTGCTGCTAGTCGCGGTATGGTCTATGCGGTTGCGCGTAAGGGTGTAACTGGCTCTAAGACTGATATGGGTGATGATGTATTAGGGCTGATTGAGCGTTGTCGTAAATATACTGATGTGCCGGTGGGCGTTGGATTTGGTATCAGTGCTAAGGAGGATATGGATTTCTTACGAGGCCATGCCGATTTAGCAATTATTGGCACCGCAGCTCTCAAAACATGGGAGCAATCAGGCGCTGATGGATTGCGGCATTTTTTTGCTGAGCTTACTTCTTCAAATTAGAAATTATTTTAGCTCAGGGATGTTTATTGGCTCAGGCCTGTTTGCTAGCTCAAGGCTGTTTATTAGCTCAGGGCTGTTTACTAGCTCAAGGCTGCTCCTCACTAACCCAGTAGCGCCAGTCGTTTGTAACCTGTGATTTAACTGTTTCTAGTGCTGGTATAGCACCCAGTGTCACCTGTGTAAAACACATAATATGCGCGCCTTTTTTTGAGGTAATAGGCTCGCTCCAGCAGGGCAGTGGTGCATCTTGGTTATTAATAAACAGAGATACCAACTTATCACCAAATCCCTGGCCATAGATATCATCTAACTCTAGAGATGTTAAGTTGGCTTCCCTTGGGATTACCTCTAGGCCACTAAAATCCTCGACCTTAGCATTAAGGTTGTTTTTTGCCTCACGCGCTTTTGTGGTTGCAAGACCGCCGTATTGGGTAAAGGGGAAAATCAATTGGGTAAATGCAAATCTGGAAGCCTCACGGTAATTTTCGCGATTGTCTTGGAAATAAGATTTTAGCTCCGCAGTGCTAGGCTCTCTGGATGTGGTAACAGTTTTAGTTAGCCCAGCAAGCTTTGCTTCCATCGCCTCAGGGTCAATAATGCGATCAATATCGGCACCAATGGAGCGATCAACTTCGGAGTGAGTACCGGACAGAGCTTGATTGACTCGCGCTTGAAGCAATTCTTTATCCGGCAGATGCTTGCTCTCTCCGTGCCAACTTAGATCTTCAGTCTCTGACTGAACAAACCACAAATCAACCGTCCCCATAACCAGTACCGTGGCTATAAGAAAGAGGATAGCTGCAATATTTCGTTTAAATTTGATTTTTAACTCTCCACAACTGGTATCAACGTTTAAAGATCTTAATCCACTGACCATCGCTAGGTTCGCCACTAGGATAGAAACCATTGATTAAGCGCAGATTGTCCACATCCTCTGGCGTTAATTTTAATGAGGATGCCAATGCAGCAAAGGTGGTGTTTACGTCGGCTTGTACGTAATAGACTTTTTTTGGTTTTTGCCCAGCAATTTCACGACTAGATATAGGTCTAAACGTCTTGATAGCTTGCATAAACAAGCTGTCCATATCGGCAAAAGTCTCTTGAGCAGCTACCTCGCCAGTAAGAAGGTAGGCATTCATTTTGTAGTAAATAACAGCAATCCTTATGGCCGTTCGACTCTCCGTGGCGGGTAATATGCCTGTAAAACCCTTGAGGCCCGCAGGTGTGATTGACTGGCCCTTTTGCAGTTTTTCAACGTTAAGAAAATTATAAAGATACTCCTCAGGTGTCTGCGCTGTTCGTGGAATAGATTGCAGAGTTAGCGAGGCGCTCTCATCTTCAGGTTGCCCCTTAACCAGATAATTCATGCCGCTGGGTATTTGCTGCCAATCTTTTGGAAAATCCATTCTGATGCGCAGTTGCATATTTGAGAATCTTTCGGGCTTTTGTTCCTTAGCCAAAAAATTTTCACCCCAAATAAGGCCGTCAGTTAGTTGCCGATAGATTTCGGCACCATTGCCTCGGCTATTATCTGACTGTAGTTTTTTTGCCTTGGTTACCACCGTGCGCAGGCGGCTATCGTTACGTGGATGGGTGGCAAAAATGCCGTGATAAGTCTGTTTGCTAGCACCTCGGAGTCTGGCACGTTTTTTCAGCAGCGATTCGTAGTCCTTCATTATTGCCAGCATCTCGAGCATTTCTTGAGGGTCATAACCCATTTTGGCCATATATTCGGCACCTACCTCGTCAGCTTCCAACTCGTTGCTGCGACCACGTCCTCGTATAAGTGAGTTGGCGTACGCCATGCCCGCCTCATAGACTTCATTGCTTCCAGAGAGCACTGCAGCAATAGTTGAGAGTATTTGTGCGCCCGTTGCTGAAGCTTCTTGCCCAGTCACATGGTCACGGGTTATGTGGGCCACTTCATGGGCCAATACAGATACCAGCTGTGCTTCGTTACTCACATAGTTAAGTAAGCCGCGGTTGATATAAATATAGTTATCTCGGGTTGCAAAAGCATTTAAATCGGGCGAATCGAGAAGGGTAAAGGTAAATGTTTCACCAGCCATCTCTGATTGGGCAATAATTTCATTGCCTAGTTTTTTTATGTAAGCATCGAGTTTTTGATCCTTATAGATAGGCGTGCTTGTAGTGACTTCTTTGTAGATCTCGGCTCCCGTAATGGCAACACAAACTGAGGACACAGTAGTCAGCATGATTGCTAGAGGCAGGGCTATCAATCTAAGGTATCTGCTGGGGTTAAACATCAACATTCTGTTTAATGCCTATTTGTTTGAGAAAAATGTTTTTAACTGCTTACCTAAACTTGAACAGGCATCGCTTTTGACGGGCGTCAGCAGAGGGATTGGTGCCACAGCACCGATTAAATAAGAGGACCCTTCAGAATCAACGCGCAAGCGCCCCTTTTCCTCTAGCAACTGCAAATCCCAGACAACTGCTTCATAGACGCTGACCTTGTCCCATTTGGCGAAGCCAAAACAGCCACCACCTGCGGGTCCTACGGCACAGCTTATAGAGCCTGCATTGCCCTGGGTTTCTGTGGAGCCATCTAGCCAAATTAGGTAGCGAACACCTTGGCGATCAATTTCATCTTTGACAAATGGTTGTTGCAGTAGTCTTTTTAGTCTAGGTAATCCCTTGGGTGCTGTTCGTGGTTCAAACCAAGGATAGATGGCATCAATAAAGTCTTGTTCTTCTAAAACTTCAATATTAGCTCCCTTGACCTTATTGCCAATGCAACTAATAAACTCACGATCAGTTTCGTAGTGTCCAGCATCACGGCGCCCCAATAATGCGACTTTTTCGCTACCAGAAAGCATTATGGGTTCATTACTGGGTCTGTATTCGTCGATGGTTGTAGTTGCCGCGCAACCACCTAGCAGCAATAACATCACTGAAGTAGTCGCAATCAATAGAGACTGATAGGTTTTAGCACACACTATTCACCACCCCCATTAGGCTGTTTAGACACCCAGCCATAGACTGCAGGAATACGATAAAAATCCAATAACAATTTTGCGCCAGCATCTCGCAGTGCGGTTATCGCTGCCTGCTCAATAGCTGTAGTTTTTGAGGCCATAAAGGAGTCCGGTGTCTTGCCATAAGCAGGCATAAACCAGCTACTTATCTGCTCACCGTCAGCGCTTTGGATATCAAGGTTGTACTTTATCCATACTTCAAACACGTTGAGATAGTTCTGCGAGGGGGTGCTGATTTGGACCTCCCAGACCGATGGCGTAATAATTAATGATACGTCTCCCTCAATATCCTCTTTAGAGGAAACATACTGCACAGGATCAAACAGACCCTGAAAGGCATTTTTAAATAGTCGTTGCTGGGAGGAGCCAATAGCCAGTTGCGTGTTTTTATTTGGCTGTGCTTGAAAGTCCGTAAAGCTTTTATCAAACACAATGGCAGCACTAATTGGTTTAGGATTGGCTAGCACCTTTGGGAAGTCACTGACAACTTGAACCGAGGCACTGGAACTGCACCCTGTCAAAAATAGCAATAGCATCATTACCAGTGCCAATCTGTGCGCTGACTTATATAGATAGGTCTGTAGATAGGTATATGGATATCGAATCATATTAATGCACCTGTATTAGAGACCGTTTAAGCCAATAAATGTTCCACCATTGTTGTAACTCAATTCACGCATCAGTGCAGCAAATCTGATAGCAGAGCTATTGGGTGTTCCACCCGGAGGAAAATGTACGGGAAAACCGATCGCATGGATGCGCACTAGTCGCTCTGCACCGCGGTTAGCTCTATTTAAGCTGTCTACTGCTTTGACCACACGGCGAATGGAGCGCCCCTGATAGTCATCACCAAGGGTATAGATACTTATTTTTCTATTTGCACGGTAAAAGGTTTTTATAGCAGCCTCTATACCCTCAACTGGACTTGAATTGCTAAAGGGTGCCCAGCTCTCAAGAGTGTTAACTATAGTCTCGCGCATTTGTGGGCTATCTGGGATCCATTGCCCTCGGTAATCAGCGAACATATAGTTACCCATATCATTGAGTATTTGTATGCCTTTTACCTCTGGGTAGATATCGAGAATATTCAACATCTCCATTTTGACTTTTTCCCAAGCCGCTACCTGCATGCTACCCGAGCTGTCTATAACAAAGATAATATAGTCGCTGTCAGCGGGTATGCCACCAATCAATCGATTATCTGTAAATTGCGGACTCAGGCGCTCCATCTCTTCACTTAATACTTGCAGAACTAATTGCAGTTGTTCCTTTTCGCGGGCTTCAGATAGGAAGGTCTGTTGCGACTGTTGGCTGACTGATGCTAGTTTTTCTTTTAGGCGAGCTATTCGCTGATTAATATCTGAAAGTTGTTGTTTGCGGGATTTGTATTGCTCATTAATGTCTGAATAGTCACCCCGTATTTCAAACAACTGTTGTTGCATAGCCCTAACAGATCCCATAAGTGCTTTTTCTGCCTTTTCAAGCAGCATTGGATCACCCACCCGTGCAATCACTAGAAGCAATACAATGGCACCAAAGCCACAACTGATAACATCAAGAAAAGAAATACTGGCCTCTTGCCATTCTCGGCGTTTGCGTCTCATGGCCAATCCCTCGAGGGTGCTATAAATGCACCCTTAGTGTCTAGAGCCGATTGCCAGAAAAGGGCAGCAGCCTCAGGATCACCTTCCATTGGAAATAAAATGGTATTAAGTGGCGTAGTATTGGGATAGATTTTCATGGCTGCACTAAAGTACTTTCGTCTTTCTTCGCCACTGATCATATACTTTCTGGGTGAAGACTGTCCCTGTGTGGGCAGGCCATCAGTTAGCAGGAAGATATTATCCGGTGCTAATTCAAAGTCACTGATTCGGGAGAATGCGTTGACCAAACTAGTGCCGGCGCTGGGTGCATAGTTTTGTATGGCTTCTACAGTATCTTCAAGAGCCAGTGAGTCCGCGGCATCCAACCATTCGCCGTCTGAGCCTTCAATAACGGCCCAACCCTCGGTATTAAATAGATAAACTTGAAAGCGGCTACTTGGAGGTAGCTGTGCCAGAAGCCATTCCAAGGTTCGCAGGGTCCATTGCCATTTATCAGAGCGCTTTTTCTGCTCATTATCCATATTGCGCCGGCGCACAACGTTAACAACTGTATCAGCTAGCATACTGGCGGAGCCATCGACTAATATTAGGACTCGCTCACCACCTAACTTTAGTCCGGTCAAATACTGACGATTGCCATCACCAAGAAACTCCCTAACCTTATCACCAAATTCTACCTCTTCCATCTGTGCTGTTTTTTCTTCTAACTGCTGCACTTGAGCGCGCAATTTATCAAGGTCATTGGAATCGCTTTGAATGCTTTGCTCTTGCTCCGAAAGTTCTGTAATTACCGTATTTGAAAGCCCCTGAGCTTCAACTAACTGTAATTCCAGTTCTTCAAGGCTATTGAGTAATTGAGTTTTTTCTTCCTCAGCTTGGTAAATATCCATCTTTAGTAATTCTAGTTCCGATTGCAGACTTGGGTCTGGTACCGGTATTTCAACATCATTGTGACGCAATATCAGGAATAGCAGAGTTACTGCGCCAAACCCACAGGCCATAATATCCAGAAAGGATAAGCTAAGAGCAATATTGCGCCGCCTAGCCATCGTTTACTCCAATAAGGATTAAAAATTGATCATCAATCTGAAGCTTTTGCCCTGGGTCGAGGGTGCTAGGCAGCATTACGTTTAATTTATCGTGCTGACTGGTCGCCTGTAATTGATGTCCCTTTTGCTCAATCACTAGATCGGCTGTTTTATCTATGTTTGAGCTGATGACCAGTTGCTTTTCCTGCCGCGAAATGCTGATAGGCCTGTGCAAAGAATAGGCAGTATTGTTGTATAACAAATGTGTTGCAGATATCTGCTGTTTATTTAGTGGCAGCTTTGAAGGGTCGTCAGTGCCCTGCGTGGCATAAATCTGTGTAATGCGCACTAAACGATCTTTGGGAAACTGATGCGCAAATTGTAAGCAGTTTTTAAATATGATTGATTGATCCAGCACACAACATCCACTGAAATCACTGATTAGATTGGGAATAAAGCCGGCATCATGGCAGAAGAAGACGCTCTCTGGCATTCCCTTTAAGTGGGAGCTAAGGCTATCTAGGCGCTGCATAAATAACTTCGCTAGGAACTGCTTTTTAATAACTGTGCTGAGCTCTCCCTGAGGTGACTCTATTTGCACGCTAATCGCTGACTCCTGACTCAAGGCTTGCAGCCAACTGGGAATCAGATCATAAATCTGCTGTTCCGTTGCTGAGCTATGCAAAGGGTCATAGCGATGTTGGTCAATTAGCTGTTGGCTAATTAGCCCTGCAACTTGATTGTGCAGAGATAGGATGCCTACATCAGGTAGGCATCGTTGCTCAGTTATCTTAATCTCACTTTGTTTGCGATCAATTGCAGTGATAACGGTCTGATATAGATGAAGCTCAACAATATATTGTGCTTCGGGATAAGCATTTGCAGCGACCACAGCGCTATCAATTGTGCCTATTACCTCTACCTCTAGAGCTTTTAGCAGTCCCAGTAATAACGACAGTTGCTGATCTTTGATATGCCCGGGAATTGCAAGTATCAGTTGTTCTGGATTATTGACTGATTGCAGCAAATGCTTAAGTTGGGCATAGGCAATATCCGCATTATGACGCGCATAAGTGTGTTTTACGGGGAAGGGAGTTTGGTTGAGTTGATCCCAAAATTGATTATAAGCCCTTTGTGGCTGAAGCCATGTGCTGGCCCGTGCACTGTCACCGGTTTTGATACCTTTGTCTGTAAGTAGCGCATAGCCGACTTCCGAGTAAGTCTGGCCTTTATCTGTTTGAATAAACAAATTGAGGTCATTTAAATGCAGTACCGCTAAACCCATGTTCACCCCATACAGGCTATGCTGCCGCTATTGACTTCGAGTCTTTAAAAAGCGCAATAATTTATTCTCGCAATAGGCCTGTGAATCGAGAACAATTCTCTCTTGAGCCAACTGCAATTGGTGCATAAAAAACATCACGATCATACTGATTAGCAAGGCCACAAACGTCGAGTTAAATGCCACCCCTAGGCTGCTAGTCACACCCGCAATATTACCCTGCATTGCTTCGTGGGCTTGACCCAATGCGGCACCGATGCCGCGAACGGTGCCAATAAAGCCGATGGAAGGAATAGCCCAAGTGATATAGCGCACCATAGACAATTCGGAATCAAGCCGGTCATTTTCTGTCTCACAAACTGAATCCACAGCTTGGGTGGCAAATTGCACATTTTCAGTGACCTGAAATCGACTTAGGGCTGTTTGTAGTGCTCTGGGCAGTAGGTAGTTTTGTTGATCACTAGGTAGTGATTGCAAGGGTCGTACTAATTGAGCTGCATCTTCAGGGAGTACTCTGGAGCCTTCAGAAATCGTAATCAATGGAAGCCCAAGCATAGCTCGCTCGCGAGTGGTATTTCTGCTTTTGTAGCCCATAATTGCCAAAGCCCAGAGCATTAATATAAAGCACGCCTCTTGCTCAAGGTCTTTTATTACAATAAAAAGTGAGCGAGGTACCACATAATCCTCACCAGCAGCGGCCATTTCAAGGTGCTGATTGATAATAAATTCAGCATTGGGTCTCACCACTGTTACAAACAGGGTATGCACGATAATGATTGCCACTAATAGCGCAATCAATTGAAAGAACATTTCATTACTTATTCGTTTAGAGGGACTATAAGTCATAATGCACCTTTGACCTCGAGTTAAATATCAGAGGGAAGAGAAATTGGATAGTCCTCAGAAATCTCTTGCTCTGGTTTAAAATCCTGTTCGCTGTTGCTAGTTTTATCATTTTCTTGGGAAGTCTGCTCACTATTTTTAGCAGTAGATAAACTATCTTCTGCGGTTACTTCTGTATCTACTTCGTCAGCTAATACAGATGTTGATAAAACAATTGATAGTAAAAAAGCTCTCATGGCTGTGCTCCAGGGCTATCCACATAGCGTGCTATCCTAAAGCCTAGATCTGGTCTGCCTTTAATATCCGCATCACGATAGGAAAGGCGCAGTTCGCTGCGTGCGCCCAGCGCCCAACTGGCGCCGCGAATAACATGACGCTCTCCTAACTCCGGACCCCTGGGGTCTTCAACAGGCTCGCCTCTATTTGGCGTTAGATCATAGAAATCATTGACCCACTCCGAGACATTGCCGCTCATATTAAAAAGCCCTTTTTTATTGGCTTGGAAGCTACCCACTGGCGCCGATAAGCTATAGCCATCGTTATAATTAGTAATGCTAAAGGATATTATGCCTACACTGCTTTGATCGGCATAGTTGTCAATGATCCGGTCAGGTGGATAGAGGTTTGATGCCCAAGGGAAGGTTTTGACTTGGCCGTCTGAGGATACTTTAGCTGCCCATGCCCACTCAGCCTCAGTGGGCAAACGATAGCCAGAAGATTGCCAGTTAAAGCCAGATACACGACCATCTGTCACTTGATAGAAGAGATTTAACCCTTGCTGTTCGCTCAGCCAATTGCAATACAGCGCAGCATCCTGCCAGCTTAGATTGACTGCGGGTTGATTATCCATATCAAGGGTTTTACCGCCTAAGGCTGCAGAGTAGTGGTCGCGCCAACGTCGGAATTGTTGGTTGCTTATTTCGGTGGTTGCCAAATAGAACGGTCTTTTTAGACTGACATTTTTCTGAACTTCATTGGCACGTCTACCCGCCTCACGGCGGGCAGCGCCCAGAGTAAATGTTTGATTGGGTTTAAAAAGTTTTAGTGTAGTGCCTGCCGGCGAAGTAATCGTTTCTGGTCTAGTTGCCCAGTAGGCTTCTTCAAGAGTCAAGAGCGACACAGACAGTGATTGCAATTGATCAGGTCGAGGCGTCACAGTGATGGTTTTAGACTGATAGCCTTGTTTGCTGATTGTAATTTTATGAGGCTTAGCACTGAGCGATAGGGTGCGATTACCCTTGCCTTGAGATTGTCCATTAACAAGGATTTTCGCGTCACTGGGCTGAAGGTTTAAATCAATAGAGCCTATATTGGGTTTAAGTACGATATCCAGTTGCTGAGTTTTTTGCGGTAGCAGGCTGAGTTTGCGCGAACTTTTAAGATAACCCTCTTTAAAAAGTTCGATATGGTATTCCCTATTGGGTGCTAGATCCTGAGTGAGAGGGGTGGTACCTATAAATTGCTTGTTAAGAGTTACATTGGCTGCGCTAGGTTTGCTATTAATTTGCAATGTACCATCGGCAACCTTTAGAGTAACTTGAGGATGCTTATCGCTGCTACCGGCTATCACAGTGACTTCTTCTTGATAACTTTTATAACCGGCAAGTTCCATTCTAATGGTACTGCCTGTTTGCAAAATCTCGGTGGTTATAGGCGTTTTGCCAACCAGTTTATCGTCGACAAATAGATTTGCCTGTTGCGGTTTTGAATCAAAGCGCATTTGTCCCCAAGCAGGTTTTAGGGAGACATTGATATCCTGAGTTTTACCCAAGCCCACTACATCGACCTGTTGTGACAATGGGAAGTATCGATATTTACTAAATACCAAATCATGAGAGCCACGACTGAGGCCCTCAATTAAGCCGGGTGCTGAGGCGCTTCGATCGTTATCAATGGTTACATTGATCGCCTCTAATTCACTGATGATATTGAGTGCGCCAGGAAGAGGCTCAAGCTTAAAGTCAAAGGTTTGAGTAGGTTGATCAGTTACTGTGATTGATTGGTCACTGGCAAAATACCCGGGAGCAGACAGGGTTACTTTGTAGGTGCCTTCTAGCAGAAGATAATTACCGCCTATATTAAACGACAGTCCCCTGATATCAACTTCAGCATTGGTAGGCTCTAATTCAAAAATCACTGCCCTAGCTAGCCACTGATAGATCAAGATGCCCAATGTCAGAATTGAGACTATTATTAGTATAAGTGTGCTAGTTGAAAGCCCACCTTTGTGCTCGGTATGACTGGTATCAATGGGGACATAGTCAGTTGCAGCGAGTGGCGATTGTTTATCTTTTAACGTCATTTTTTGCCGTCTTATATGCCTTATGCTGTGCCAATTAACATTTTTATCCTAGCCTGCTATTTGGGTCTTTAAATCTTCTCCGTACAACTGATTTGTATAGGAGTTATATCTTCGGTTCCAAGCACTTTAAGTTCTATTTGAACATCGCGGTAACCTTTACGGCTACCTGCAATGGTATATCGACCCGGTAGTAATTGTACGCGTCTTTCCCGAAAAGCGCCTAGCTTGGCCACTTGATAAACTGTAACCTGTGTTTGTTGATCAGAAAGCAAAACGATTTCAGTGGGTATTTTTGAACGCTCTAGGGCCAAGGAGAGTTGCTCAATTTGCGTTTTAAGTTTTACTTGGGGGCTTTTTATGCCTCGGGCATCCGCAAGCATTTGTTGAGCATTGGCATAGACACCTTGATCGGCGAGTGTTAGAGGATCTTCAAGCACAGAGACAATTTGCCTATTAAGTTTTGCTCTTACTGTGGCTTGTATCAAGCGTGTTTTTACATCGACTAGTGTGGGATCGGCTTTTAATATGTTCTGATAAATTAATTCAGCCTGTTGCCACAGTTCTTGTTTCTCTAACTCTGTAGCTGCTCTTAATTGTTGCAATATTGCATATTGAGAGCGCTGATTATTAAGTTGAGCAAGCGCTTGTTCTACACTTTTTAAGGACGCAATGGCTTGCTGACTTTGTAGATTATTAGAGTTGGTATCCTGACTATAAATTGCCTGTGCTTGGTTAAACTTTTCGAGTGCTTTATCGAAGTGGCTGTTTTCAGCAGGACTTTTATCAAGAGAATCCTTCCCTAGAGAAGCCCTGTCTAGAGCAGAATAGCCTTCACTCATAAGGCGGGTAAATGTATTAAATTCGATAGCTGCTTGGGTTTTGCCAAGGGCATCTTTGGTTCTTTGGTGCTCAGGAATAAATGTTAGAGCAGTTTGATAGAAGCCTTTGGCAAGTTCGTATTGCTGCCTTGCAAATGCCTGATTTCCTTGAGAAATAGCTTTAACAAGATCACTAAACTGTGCAGCAAGCTTATCAAGATCCTGCACTCTGGGGTCTTGTGGTGCAATGGCCAGTGTTAAGAATACGGCGTTTTGAACTGAGTCTATATCAGCGTTATCAGCTCGCTTAATGGCTTGTTCTGCCTCTGCTAGACTCTGTTCAAGCTTTTCTGTTGCTAGTATTTCCAGTTCTTGAAGCTCAATATAGGCGCGATTATAACTTTCTAGTGACTGTTGATACTTACCATAACTGTATTGATCGTCACCCTCAGCAATAAGGGCCATGGTATTTTTGAATTGAGCCTGAGCCCATAGGTCGACAGATTGACTCTGTAACTTGTCACGCAGTGATAAAATTAATGCCAGTAGCGACTGGGATTGTTGGCGGTATCTAGTTTTTTCGGCAATCGCTGATGGCGCTAGGTCGTTACTGTTTACTGGAGCAATTATCTGAGTGTCTGAGTCAATGTCTATTGATTGAGTGACTATACTGGGTAGGACAAAAACGACAAATACAACAGCCAGTAACAAGCCTATAATTAGTAACTGTTGTCTCGTTAACTTGCCCCCCTTGATCAACTAAAAACCTCCGCGCTCTTGTTGATAGATTTTTTGTAGTAATTGTTGCCACTGCAAATACTGAGCTTGCACAGAGCCTGTCAGGGTAATGGTTTGATCTTCAAGTTCTATAACCCGCGGTGCAATTTCAGCTTCTAGAGAGATTCCCATCTCAGCAACTGACTCATTGTAAGCGGCTGCTTTCTGTTTCATCTCTAAACCAGATTTAATGACGTAGCCACCCACGGCCGCTGTAGCAATACCTGCATCGTTAGTCATGCGAGTGGTTGCCTGCGAGCGCCCGTAAATACCCGCTAACACAGCACCAACCCCAGCAATAAGTGTGTTGTTCCCCTTTTTCTTTAGCTGTCTGGCTTTGACCACCGAATCGAAGGAAGCGCGACGAAAATCCTGATAGGGGAGATGCATGCGTTGGGAGAACTCATCATAATAGTCTTGCATGCTATCAATATAGAGATAATCGCGATCACGAATTTTCTGTACCCGTCTTAAGATACTGTCGTCACGAGCGGGCAAGCGCTCAATGGTCAGTGTTCCATCACGTTTCTTTGCAACATAGGCTTCAAAGGCCTCGGGTGCAAACTGTTGAGCAAAACGAAGTTCTGATAATTGTCTTAGTTTCTCTGCGCTCTGGTCCGGTAGCTTTTCTCGGTAGGCGAGCAAATCGTTGGCAATGCGAACAAATAAGTTATGGAAAGGGTCGGCAAGAGATTTTAACCGTCTGTCGTAAGCATATTTACCGACTGTCTGTTTATATTGTTTTGATATCCATGTTGCACCGCTACTATCAAATACCTTTATCTCTAGATCTAGGGTTTCACCATCAGATTGAACAATAGTGCCAGTAATATAGAGGTCTACAACAATGTCTGTGTTGGGAATAACTCTCACTGCACCCCATGCACCACTTTTTTCTAAAATCTTCGCCAGCTGGTTGGAGAAATAAGTTGCTTCTGCAAAACGTATTTCTGGAAATACTGTATCGTCCTCGTCGGTAAATTCCAGACCATCGTTAAGCCTCGAAACACCTATATCCAATAGGGCTGATTCTGGCATAGCTCGAGAAGGCGTATTGAGTGGGATTAGGGTGGTAGAGGTAATTTTATCCACAGCGGCATTAACCGGCTGAGATACGCTAAAACATAGCCATAGCAATGGAAATAATAGGTTGATGCACAGCCTAAAAGCACCCTTAAACCTTTGCCATAAAAAAATCTGCACTAGTATCCCTATCATTTATTGATCCTTTATCTTTCGATATTCGTCCCACAGTCGCTCGCGTAAAACGGGATCGCGCTCTTTCAAGGCGGCTTCACGTATTTGCCGTAATACGATATTGTCGCCTTGGCCATCGCCAATGTCCTCTGGGACAGGTATAGGTTGTGATGCCCCACCTTGCGATTGTGCCGAACTATTGCTTCTATCCCCATTATCCAAATTGCCTGATTTATTGGCCGATGAGGCTGAGTTCTGTTCGGAGGTATTATCCATACCCGAGGAAGCGCGTTCTGCAAGGCTATCATTTTCCTCAACGAGTGAGTTATCGTCAGCACTGTTTCCAGAGTCGAGGGTTGCAACAGAGGTATCGGCCTGTATCTCTGAGCTACCGCTTGGGCTGAGAATATCAATATTGCCAGAAGACTGGGAGTTGGTCTCTAGGCTATCGTCAAAACCCTCAAGGGATTTATCTAGCGCTTGATCCAAATCTTCGATGGTCTCACCCGAGGAGCCGCTAGAGTTGCCTGGTGGCTCTCTGCTTGACCCTGCACTTGACCCTTCACTTGTTCCTGCACTTGATCCTTCATTTGGCCCTTGGCTTGAGCCACTGCTGGGTGCACTTGGTAGACTTGGCCCCGATGAACCCGATGAACCCGATGAACCCGATGGCAGGCTTACTGGGCTATAGGAGGGCATTTGGCAGGCGCTTAGAAATAATGCAAGACCAAGTGCTAACAGGATTTTAAAATTATTTGGCATTGCTCTTTATCCTCGCCCATCTATCTTTCCAAGATACTTGCTTGAAAGTAATCCCTGTGAGAAGACACTACGGTTTCACCATCAACGACTTTTGGTCTAAAACGTATATTGCGCAGATTACTTTTAATATTTGTGAGTTGTTTATCAGTAATCTCTTGAGCCGAGTTAATAACCTCAATATTAGATAGACCACCCAACCTTGAAACAGTCATACCAATCTCAATCATGTTTTTATCAGTTTCTTGATTGGCGATTGTTGTTTCTTTCTGGTTATTTACTATCTCATGTACATCAAACCTAATCCTCACTGGTTTATCAAATAACACAACGTCAGGGTTGTCTGAGGAATCCGCGCCTACAAGAGTTTCTGTCGCTAATTTGTAAGTTCTTTGCGCAGCATACCTCTGACCAAAAATTAAGTACCAATCGCCCAGTTTAGCTATAGCTAAGGCCTGCTCCTGGGGACTACTTACATCCTGTTCAACTAGGCATTCAATCACTTTTTCTAGTGCCCGTTTACCCCGTTGAAAATGCAGATGTGAGCTTGTTAAGTTTCGGCCAGTAAGGCTTGACTGCCCACTTGTAAAAGTTACCTCAGAGCCATTTTTATCACCATATTTTCTAATATGTTTGGAAATCATATAGTGAAGGGCAGCCAGTTTCTTATGTTTGGTGGATTTTTCTAGGGGATCTATATCTGAGTTAATCGTTAAGATCTTATCAATGGTTTCGCCCACACGTTCGGCGACAATTAAGTTCTCATAGCCGCCATTGGGTGATCTGCGATCATAGGTTTGTATAAACCAATCTAGTATTTCATCCAGTACAGGAAGCAATCGCGGATCATTGTCACCGTAGTTATGCCAATTAATTGAGTAGAGGTTATCCAGGGCATTGCGTGATTGTCTCCAATTACCTAGGTAACTTTCTGTTTCCGCAAGGGATAGCAAAAAAGGTCGTTGGTTTATGCTGTAAAGGCCATGATTTATGCGTTCGATTTGCATGCCGCGTTCAAAAGCCCGTTTGGCGCTCTGGAGGTCACCCTGCTCAACTTGAGCACGGCCCAGACTTAGGTAAAGGTCAGATAATTCCTCTGAGTAGGTGCTAGTTTCAGCTTCAATAGCTTCTATAGCGTCTAAATAATCGTTAACGGGGGCGGCCATAACTGAGTGAGAAGTTACCCATAGGTAACTATAAAGCGCACATGCACTCACCAAAATGCGAGCGAATCTGCTGCTAGAGACGTTTATTGGTTCGGACATTTTTAACACCCCCGATTCAATTAGCTACACAGGTAAACTAATTAATACCCTGCTTGGGTATCACCACTCCTTCACTGTTTATAGTATACGTTAGCATGAATGCAGAAGACTCTTATAACTTTAAAAGATCTTATTTAGATTGAGTGAGCCTTCCTACGTGATGTTTTGGTGTTAGAATAAATTTACAAAAATATTTTTAAGAGGGAAACATTGTTTGAATAAACCGTTGCATGGTCTCAAAGTCATTGAATTGGGTCAGTTACTAGCAGGACCTTTCGCAGGCTGTATGCTTGGCTATTTTGGTGCCGAGGTGATCAAAATAGAACCGCCCGGTGGTGATCCCATACGTAATTGGCGCGAACTAAAAGATGGTACCTCTCTATGGTGGCGCAGTCTTGCGCGCAATAAAAAATGTATCTCTTTGGACTTAAAGTCGGAGCAGGGAAGGGAGTTGGTTAAGCAGTTGATGACAGATGCTGATGTTGTAATAGAAAACTTTCGCCCTGGAGTTTTGGAAGATTGGGGTCTAGATCCTGAAAGTTTACGTCATCAAAATCCACGATTAATTTACGCCCGCATCTCTGGTTATGGTCAGACAGGGCCCAATGCTAAGAAGCCAGGGTTTGCCTCAGTTTGTGAGGCTTTTAGTGGCTTTCGTTATGTTAATGGTTACCCTGGAGATATACCCGTACGGCCAAATTTAAGCACCGGTGACAGCATCTCCGGCTTACATGCTGTGATTGGAATTCTTATGGCTCTTCAGGCCAGAGATAAAACTAACAAGGAGCAACAGTTACAGGTGGTTGATGTTGCGCTCTACGAATCGATGTTTAATCTTCTTGAGGCGGTGATACCAGAGTACGATGGTGCAGGTGTAGTTAGACAACCCGCAGGTACCACTGTTACCGGCATTGTTCCCACTAATACCTACCGTTGTGCCGATAAAAAATATCTGGTTATAGGAGGTAATGGCGACTCTATTTTTGTGCGATTGATGAAGGCAATTGGTCGTGATGATATGGCTGAAAGCGAGCGCTATAAGACCAATGCGGATCGAGTAACCCATGAAAAGGAAATAGACAAGGCTCTTGAGGCTTGGTGCAAAACACTAGATCTAGCTGAAGCTATGGATATTCTTGAGGCGCATCGGGTGCCCTGTGGGCCGGTCTATAATGCCTCAGATATGATGCAAGATAAGCATTTCAAATATCGAGAATTATTTGAACAGGTTGAAATAAATGGCGAACCCCTCAAAATCCCTGCCCTTATGCCTAAGCTTCAAGATTCACCCGGTGGCACTGAGTGGCCAGGACCAGAATTGGGTTCCCATACCGATGAGATTTTACAAAGTTTAGGACTAGATCAAGCGCGCATTGATGCCTTAAAAGAATCAGGTGTCGTTGCCGATATTGACTAGATAATAACTAAATTTAAGTTTAAATCTGGAATCAATTGCTATGGCAATAACATCATTTAATCCCACTCCTCGAACGCTTATGGGCCCGGGTCCCTCTGATGTCAGTGAGCGCGTACTCAAAGCTATGGCCAGACCTACGGTGGGACATTTAGATCCGTCATTTATCGGTATGATGGACGAGCTTAAACAGCTACTTCAGTACGTGTTTCAAACTCAAAATGCCCTCACTTTTGCTGTCTCGGCTCCGGGTTCAGCGGGTATGGAGTGTTGCTTTGTCAACTTGGTTGAACCAGGTGATAAGGTAATAGTCTGCCAAAATGGTGTTTTTGGTGGGCGCATGAAAGAAAATGTTGAGCGCTGTGGTGGTACAGCGGTTATGGTCAAAGATGATTGGGGTAAAGCGGTCGATTGCGAAAAGCTAGAGCGTGCACTGAAAGATCATCCTGACGCATGTCTGGTGGCTTTTGTGCATGCCGAGACATCAACAGGTGCCCAATCTGATGCCAAGGCTGTGGCTGATTTGGCTCGTCAATACGATTGTTTAACCCTTGTTGATGCGGTCACTAGTTTGGCTGGCTCCCCATTAAAAGTAGATGAGTGGGGTATTGATGCTATTTATTCGGGGTCTCAAAAATGTTTGTCAGCACCTCCGGGGCTATCGCCAGTAAGTTTTAACGAGCGTGCAGCTGAGAAAATACGCGCACGCTCAACACCTGTGCAGAGTTGGTTTCTCGATTTAAATCTGGTGATGGGATACTGGGGTGGTGAGGGTAAACGTGCTTATCATCACACGGCTCCGGTCAATGGTTTGTATGGTCTTCATGAGGCCTTACTTATGGTGCAAGAGGAGGGTCTTGAAAATGCCTGGGACCGACATCAGCGCAACCATGAGTACCTTCGCGATGGTTTACAAACCATGGGCATTGATTTTGTCGTTGCAGAGTCCTATCGACTCCCCCAGTTAAACGCAGTAGCTATTCCTCAGGGTGTCGATGATATGCAGATTAGAGCCCAACTACTCGACAACTATAACCTTGAGATTGGCGCTGGTTTAGGGAATTTGGCAGGAAAAGTTTGGCGCATTGGCCTAATGGGCCATGCCAGCAATAAAAGTAATGTAGATTTTTGCTTAAACGCGTTAAGCGAAGTCCTCGCTTAATCTAGCCATCGGTCTGCACTGGCATCAAATCAAACAAAGCGGTTACCGTTGCAAATACCCCAGTAATAACTGATGCCTCTGGCTCTATCTTAAACATGGGGCTGTGGTGTGAGGCGATGGCCGGCCCCGTGCCACTGCGCGCGGCCATAATATCCTCAAGGCTAGAGCCTCCAACAGCAAAATAGACACTAGGTATTTTGGGCACTGTGGTAAAGGCAGGAAAGTCCTCAGCACCCATACCTTCAGATGTATAGGCATTGACCCGATTTTCACCCAATTGTTTTTGCCAAACTGTGCGTAGGCGTTGCACCAATTGGGTGTCATTGATTGTGGGAGGTGTTGATTCCCTGCCATAGATAACTTCGGGTAGCTTGTCATCGGGTAAGCCAGCGGCTCTACCCAAGTTTTTGGTAATTCGTTCAATACCAGCTAATAGAAGCTCGCGTGTTTCTAAGTTGGAATTTCTAACCGTCACCTTGAGGTGCGCTTGCTCTGGGATAATATTGTGCTTGCTCCCTGAGTTAAATGCGCCAACAGTAATTACACCTGGTTGCTTTGGCGCCAGCTCACGGGAAATTAAAGTCTGCAGAGACAGAACAATTTGGCTTGCTAACACAATAGGGTCTTTGCCAGCATGGGGTGAGGCACCATGGGCACCTACACCGTGCACAATAATATCAACGCTGTCAGCACCGGCAAACGGCGATCCTTCCTGCACATTTAACGTACCTACCGGCATGCCGGCAGCAACATGAAATGCCAGTGCATAATCCGGTGTGCCAAAACGTGGCCACAGGTTATCTTCCATCATTGCCTGAGCACCAATAAGGCGCTCTTCAGCAGGTTGTCCTATAAGCATCAGTGTGCCAGACCACTGATCGGTTCTCTCTGACATTTGCTTTGCAGTACCAATCAGACTAGTGATATGAACATCATGACCACAGGCATGCATAACCGGCGATAGCATTTTAGAAAAAGGATCCAGTTGCTCCACCTTGGAGGCATAAGAAAGTTTAGTTTTTTCCTTAATGGGAAGACCGTCCATATCTGCGCGCATCATTACAAGTGGACCAGGGCCGTTTTTAAGTATGGCTACAACCCCAGTACCACCAACTCCCTCGGTCACTTCATAGCCATGACTACGCAACTGTTTGGCCAATTTTGCAGCTGTTTTATATTCTACGGTGCTGAGTTCAGGGTTGGCATGAAAGTCCTCAAATAGGCCTTTAAGTCTGGCGTTATAGTCCTGCACAATAGATTTCTTTAAAGGCACTGAGGGTTCACTGCTGGCAGCAGAGAAATCTATAAATAAGAAACTGACAAACAAGCTGACAAGGAGGGAAGAAAACAACCTTGGGCCATTAAGTCGTTTTATTTTAAGCGCCATAATCTCAGTATCCATAGGTCTGGTACGCAAAAATCTACTAATCTAGAGCTAAGTGTACTACGTTTTTGAATAAATAAATTCTGCTATTACTCGGCCCACCTGTTCGAGGCTGCTGGCAGAACATTTATCAATGCTGTCCTGGGATGTATGCCAGTAACTGGGGAATGGATAGTGAATTAAATCGATCACTGGAATGCCTGCATCCAAAAAGGGCAGATGATCATCGGTAATAAAAATGCCCCTACGATTTTTAAATGCCGATGCCTGTTGTGAACCAGCAATTTGCCATATCTGATTGTTTAAACGTTTGGCGCGATTTTGAGAGTGCCTTTCACGCAGTATAGAGAGGGATTTATCACATACCATATCAACAATTATGCCGGCGCTGGGTTGATAGGTGGCATTGGTTTTTACAAATTGCCTTGAACCAATGGCAAAGGGCAAGCGATTAATATTACCCATATCTTCTAGATCAAAAAACACAAAATCTACACTTGCCGCCGGGGGTGAAATAGAGAGTATGCGTGCCAGTTCTAGCAGTACTGCAACGCCAGAAGCGCCATCATTTGCTCCCAAGTTAACTTTATTGACGTTCTTACCTTGAAGAGGTCGAGTATCCCAGTGAGCGCCAAGCATAATGCGTTCTGATGCTGCCTGGTCCCCTGTACCCTGCACAGTGGCCCAAAGATTGATACCTTGCAATTTTTGATAATAAAAAGGCTGCTCTACTAGGCTGTCAGTTAGGGGCTCTAGTGTCTTTTTTATATAGTTTAGTGTCTGTTGTTTGCCTTGAGGGTTATCGGGGCTTCGAGGACCATAGGCGATTTGATTGGCAATATGCTGAAGTGCATTTTGTCCGTTAAAACTAGTCTCTGCTGAACTATATTGAGCAATAACACTTAGACTTAATGTGGCAATTAAACTGCCTAGACGGCCCATGGAGCGCTTACACTGAGGTCTGAGGCTCTGCCGCGGGCAGTTTAAAGTGGGTATAGCCGTAAATAATGGCAATTATTGGGCAACAGATATTAAAAATTGCAAATGGTGCATACACAAAGGTGCTGACACCCAGCGTTGCTGTCATGTAGGCGCCGCAGGTATTCCAGGGAATTAGTGCTGAACAGAGTGTGCCAGAATCTTCGAGGGTTCTGGAAAGATTTAGTGGGCTTAAGTTACGTTCTTTGTATTCTTCTACAAACATCTGCCCAGGTATAACAACAGAAAGATATTGATCAGCGGCAGCAATATTGGTGCCTACACAGGAACCCACGGTTGCACTGATAAGTCCTCCTGCTGTTCTAACTCGACTTAACGTTGCCTTCACCAAGCGTTGTAAAAGACCAGTTTTGGCCATCGCACCGCCAAAGGCCATTGCATTAACCACTAGGCCAATGGTGTAAAGCATACTTCCCATACCACCCTTTGATAAAAGACTGTCAAGAGCCTCATTGCCTGTACTGGAACTGTAGCCTAGATACATGGCGCTAAATAACCCCTTAAAGGCTGCGCCAATTGGGCTTAGAGCACTGTCGTTAGCCAAATAAACAACCGCATCCCATTGAAAGGCAATTGCAAAGAGACAGCCTACAACGGTGCCTGTGATCAAGGTGGATAAGGCAGGTAATTTTTTAATCGCCATAAACAGCAGTAGGAATAGCGGTGCCAGCATAAAGGGGTTAATGGTAAATGTTTTATCAAGGGTATTTTGTAATAGCACTATATCGCTTGCCACTACAGCACTACGATCTCCCATGCCCAGCATATAGAAAAAGCTTAAGGCGATAATAAAACTAGGCACTGTAGTCCAAAGCATATGTTGTATATGACTAAATAAGTTGGTGCCGGTAACGCCCGAGGCCAGATTGGTAGTATCTGATAACGGAGATAGCTTATCGCCAAAATAGGCTCCAGAGATAATGGCACCTGCGCTTATTGCAAGGGACATATCCATTGCCGCTGCTATGCCCATCAGGCCAATACCCAGTGTGCCGGCGACAGTCCATGAGCTTCCAATGCTAAATCCAACTAGGGCACAGACTAGACAGGAGGTCATATAAAAATAGTCGGGTGCAATAAAGTCGACACCGTAGTAGATCATGGTGGGGACAGTGCCGGCGAGAATCCAGCTACCAATAAGTGAGCCCACCATCAGCAAAATAAGTACCGCATGAAGCGACATACTGATTGTTTCTATCATTCCTTTCTCGATGTCTTTCCATGTATGACCATTTTTGATGCCTATAAGCGCTGCCACAGTGGCAGCTAAAATAAGTGCCATCATATTGGGGCCGCCCACTTCCTCTTTGTCGAATACAAATACAGTGGTTGCCAAAAGACCAATTAGAACGATCAGCGGAATCAGTGCATCAATCAGTGTTGGGTGCTTTGGAGTTTTATTTATAGTCATTTTTTATGTCTTAATACCCAGTTTTAATAACATATCTGTATAGCAAGCCTGTAATCAAGCCTTTAATCAAGTCTTTAAGGTAACAGTCTATGGCCTATCTATCCACCTTTCTTGATAGAACTATATGACTTAAGGTTTTTTCAACACCCTCTATCTGCTCAATAAAGCTGATACTTCTATCCAAGGCCTCCGTAGTTTCATCGGTTAATTTGGCAATCAAATCGTACTGACCGCTGATGCTACACAGCATATTGAGCTGCGGATGGCTATTTAATTTGCGCACTATATCCGAGGTCTTTTTAGCCACTATTGAGATCATCACATAGGCACTGACCTGGTTTTGTTGATAGTGAGGATTTATTTTAACGGTATACCCTTGAATGATTCCCTGATGCTCTAGTCTGCTCATCATTTGCTGGACAGTAGCACGGCTTAAACTAAGTTTCTTGGCTAATTCAGAAACCGTACTTCGGCTGTTTTCTTGAAGTAAGAAAAGGAGTTTTTGCTGGTTTGTCATGGCAATTTGCCCATTTTATTGTCAAATTGATAATTAATAATAATCATTTTGATAAGTTTGACAATACAAAATGACATTTTTATTCAATAAAATATTGGCTATTACACTGTTAATTGGGGTGGTATTTTATGAAAAGTTTAGCCGCTAACTTAACCAATCGGTTTAATCTCGTTTCTGCGAATAAAGTTGAGAAAGATCAAAGGCAGCAGATTGCTTTTTGCCGAGATTACAGTGAACACTATTCACATCCCTTATTGGTTATGTCAAAAGATAAGCTTAGAGAGAATGCACGACGATTCAAAGCAGCCATGCCGCGGGTTAGACCCCATTTTGCGGTTAAGTCTAACCCCCATCCTGATGTGCTTAAAATTTTTCAAGACGAGAGCGTCTGCTTTGAAATAGCCTCATCAGCTGAGCTTGATGCTCTGATCAAACTCAATTGTAGTATGGAAACAGTTTTTTACTCTAATCCCATCAAATGCCCCAGTTCAATTAAGTATGCAGCAAGCAAGGGGGTTAACTGGTATGCAGTGGATTCGGTGGAAGAGGTCCTAAAGATTGCCAGTATTAAACCTAATGCAAAATTGTATATTCGCATTGAGGTCAGCAATAAGGGCTCAACCTGGCCATTAGCTGGCAAGTTTGGGGCCAACCCGCAGGAAATAGAAGATATTATCACCTGTTGTAAAGAGTTGAACATGCAACTCTGTGGCGTTACTTTTCATGTCGGCTCTCAGTGTAATAACCTAGAAAACTGGGTTTCGGGCATTCGCTCAGCCACGGCGCTGTTTAATCAATTAATCCAGCATGGTTTTGAGCCAGAACTATTAAATCTGGGTGGAGGCTATCCATTGCAGCTAACAGGTCAAGAGCCAAGCATTGAGGAAATTGGAGCCGTTATCAATAAAGCGCTGGAGTCGATACCAGATCATATACAGATAATGGCAGAGCCTGGGAGATTTTTAGTGGGTTCGGCAGGCTGCTTGCTGTCTCAAGTTATTGGAACCGCTTCTCGAAATAAGCACCGCTGGCTGTATCTGGATACAGGTGTTTACGGAGGGCTACTGGAGCTGTCTCAAAATTTTCCAGCGCGTATTTTTTGTGATCGCACAGGAGAGCAGGGTGAATGG